>NZ_JTDL01000120.1 GCF_000802235.1 Sinomonas humi | reverse complement strand
ACCACAAGCGAAACCCCAGGCCCCCCATCCCCCACCCCAGCCACACCCCCCGAGCCGACAGCGCCGTCGTCCCAGCCGCCCGCCTCGGCCCAGCCCTCCGTCCACGGCGCAGGGCACCCGTCCGGCAAGTCCGCCGGCAAGGCCGCCGGCCGGTCCTCCGACAGGCCGGGTCCGCCCGCATCCAGCGGTTCGTCCATCAGCCCGTCACCCCCTCATCGGCCCGAGAGTCCCGCTCCCCGAAACCCTGATCCGAGCCTACGGAGGGCCTCCGACAAAATAAGACCGAGGCGAACCCGGAGCACGAAGAACCCTCGAAGGCAGGTTCGCCAGGCGAGGAGTGCAACCTAGGCCTCCCGCTCCTAGGACGCAGAGGGCACGTCTGACGGAGCGAGCTGAGAGTCGACTTCGAGTAGCCTTAGGTGTGTACCGCACCGGGGCGGCAGGACCGAGAGACCGTCGCCCGACGAGTACCCCCTCGACTCGCTGCCCACCCCCCACCCATGCCGAGCGTGCAGCCAGTCGCGCCCGCACCCGCGGCCGCCTCCAGAGAGGCACAGCGTCCCCGCGACCCGCTCGGGAACAAGTGAGAAGCAAGAAGAGGAACATGGAACAGACGGCCCTGATGGCCATCGCACTCGTCGGCATCGCCAACCCAGAGAGCCGCAGTGCGCTACCGAATGCACCGATCGTCGACGATGGCAGGGCCAACCGAGGCGAGAGGCTCAGGAAAGCCCGCGGTGGGCTCGCGAATGCCCTTCATCGCCTCGCATGGTCGCTTGAGCCGGATCCGTGGTCGACGACGGAGGCTCACTGAACGATTCCTCCGCGCCGTAGCTTCCGAGCATCGAGAGCGAATCGGCCGACGGCGATCCCGGCTTCGCGGTGAACAGCCGCAGGGTCTGGTCGGGGTCGTCGCGCGGCGCGAGATCTTCGAAGTTGAGTTCCAGCTCGCCGACTACGGGGTGCCGCATCCGGATGGTGCCGGCGTGTTCGGTCACGACGCGGTGCCCGGCCCACCATTGACGGAAGTGCTCGCTGTGCACGGCAAGCTCGCCGACAAGCTGGTTGGCTTGCGGGTCGCTCGGATGCCGGCCGATATCGACGCGGAGCGTTCCGGCGGCCTCGGCCGCGACCGCCGCCCAGTCGGAGAAGAGTTCGCGGGCGCGCGGGTCCAGGATGATCCAGCGGGTGAGGTTGCGTTCGTGCACTGGCATGCTCGGGAAATCAGCGAGCAGAAGGAACGCGAGCCGGTTTCCCCCGAGGACGTCGGTTCGGCGCCCCAAAATGAGGGCGGGAACAGTGCCGACGGCGTCCAAGAGCTGGCGAAGCGCCGGGCGGACTCCTTGGGCTGGCAAGGGGGAGCGCTGCGAGTTGGCGCAATGCTCGAGGAGGTCCATCATGTGGGCGCGTTCGGCCGCATCCAGACGGAGGGCGCGGGCCACCGAGTCGAGGACCGCGCGCGAGGGGTGGATGTTGCGCCCTTGCTCGAGGCGGGTGTAGTAGTCCGTGCTCACATCGGCCAGCAGCGCGATCTCCTCGCGGCGGAGCCCGGGCACGCGCCGTCCGCCCGCAGTCACAGCGATCCCGACCTGCTCCGGCGTGAGCCGTGACCGCATCGCTTTGAGGAACCGACCGAACTCAGCGCTTTGACCCATGGGTTCCATTCTGGCCCCACCGAGGCGTGGCGTTCCACGCACAAGGGTAGGACTCGCATTCCTAGGAAGCGCGCCAATACCTGCTGCCGTCGCGCTTGCGGTCCACGACGCCCTCGTCGACAAGAGCGCGTCGCACCCCTGGAACGTCGTCGACCCGCTCCGCGAGCCTGGCATTGAACTCGGGCTCCGAGACTTCCTCGTCCGCGCCCAAGAGCTCCGTGCCGAGACCACGCAGCACTTCGAGTCGCAGCCGGTGCTGGCGCGGGAGCTGCTCCAGCTTGCCCCCGGGCTTTTCCGGCAACGCCGCGCGGGCGCCGTCGAGCAGCGCGCGGAGGGCGGCGTCGTCGACCGCCACCCGCCCGTCAACAAGCTGCTTGAGCACTCCCGCCCCGCTCAGAAGGCGGTCCTGACGCTCGTCCGCCGCGACGCCGTCGTCCCCTCCCCCGACAATCTCGGCGAAGCGAGCCCGCGAGCGCCCGTTCACGAGCGCGGCTAGGAACTGGATGAGCTGAGGCTGCATGGATCCACTGTGACTCATCAGGCGCCGTCGCGCAGCTGGGCGTTCCCCCGCGCGAGCTTGACCGCGAACGCGAGCGCGCCGAGGCGCCCGGTGCCGCGCGGGTCGCCGCCGAGGGCGTCGAAGATCCGCGCGAGCCGCTTGTGCAGGCTCTGCCGTTCAAGGAAGAGGGTGCGCGCGGCGTCGGCCGTGTTGCAGCCCGCGGTGATCCAGACGTCGAGGGTCCGGACCAGCTCGCCTCCCCTCTTCTGCTCGAGTTCGATCAGCGGGCCGAGGGTCTCCTGCACGAAGGCCTGGGCCGCCTGACGGGAGAGCTCGCGCTCGGCGAAGCGTTCGACGACGAAGTCCGCACTGTCGTAAACCGCGTAGTCCCACTTGGAGGCACGTCCGAGGCGGAGCGTCGTGCGGGCCTCGACGAGCGACGCCGACGCACCCCGAATGTTCGGCATGGTCGGGCCGAGCGCCCCAACTGTCCCGGTGCGGGCAAGCGCGTCGCGGAGCGCAATCACGAGTTCGCCCCGCTCGACCGCCTGTTGCCCCGGGGCGAAGGCGAGGAGCGCGACGACGGTGTCGCCGTCCGCATGGAGGCGAGCCCTTGCACGGAGGCCCCGTAGCGCGCGGTCGACGGCGGCCGACGGCGGCGCGCCCGACGACGACCGGAAGATGGCGGCGGCCACAGGGGTCTCGAGCCCGAGCCCGGTGGCCTCCGCCAGCTCGAGAAGCTGATCGCCGCCCCCGCCGGCGAGGACCATGCGGAGGAGCGCGTCGTCGGCCATGCGCGCGAGGCTCGGGCGGTGGTGCTGCGCGAGCGCAAGGGCCAGGATGCCGCGGACGCGCGGGGCGACCGTCTCGATCAGGGAGGCGTCCACGCGTGCACCGCCACGGAACTCGAGCCGCGCCACGTCCACTCCGCCCACGCCGAGCGGGACGCTAGCGACGACGCTCTCGCCCTGCTCGCTGGGATCCCGGGCAGTCTCGAGTCCCGCTGCCTCAAGCCCCGCAGCCTCAAGCACAGCGCCGGAAGTGTCGACGACGACGACTGCCGCACCGAGCGCCTCGGCGGCGAGGGCGAGAAGCGGCCCGAGCGACGAGCCGGAGACGGCCATCTTCTCCGTGAGCTGCTGGGACAGGGCATCAGCAGTCTGGAGCGCTTCGACTTGGCGGGAGACGATCCTGCGGTTGACGGCCTCGGCGACCTCGACGAATGGCACCACGCGGCGCAGCTCGATGAGCGGGAGGCCGAGTTCGTCGGCGGCCGCGAGCACCTCGTCGGGCAGGCGGCGACCGCCGAGGGTCTCGACGGCGACGCCGGCCACGCTGCGCTCGGCGAGGCTGCGAACGTACTCGAGCTGGGCGCCGGGCCGGAGCGCGAGGAAGGCCTGGCCTCCCGTGAGGAGGAGCTCGCCGCCGCGCAGGAGCGGGGCGATCTGCACGACCTCGCTCGAGTGCACCCAGCGCACGCGGCGCAGGGGGACGGTCGAGGCGCCGCCGACGACGGCGGGATCGCCGAAGCGCAATGCCTCGCCGGTGAGGATTTCATCGAGGGGGATGGACACAGAGCCTCCGAGGGTGACGGTCCGTCACCCACAAGAGGAGCAAGGGGTGACGAAATGAGTCTAGGGTGTGTCCGCCACCACATCTACGCTGGATCTCAGGCCGGCCCTCCCCCGCTTGACTCCCCCAGAAAGTGGCATCCTTCATGAGCCTCGAACCCCAGAGCTTAGAAAACCAGCGCTCTGAGAGCGCGACGCACAGCGTCGAAGACGTCCTGCAGCCTATCCCCGAGTCCGCCCGCACGACGAAGGTGTCGGGGCAGTTCTGGATCTGGGCAGGCGCGAATGTCGCCCCGATCAACTGGATCCTGGGCGCCCTTGGCATCCAACTCGGCCTCGGGCTCGCCGACACGATGACGGTCCTCGTCATCGGCAACGTGATCGGCATGCTCGGCTTCGGCTTCTTCGTCCTCCTCGGCCAGAAGACCGGCGCGACCGGCATGATCCTCGCCCGCGGGGCATTCGGCCGGCGCGGCGCCTACCTCCCGGCCGCGATCCAGGCGATCGTCGCCGTCGGTTGGTCCGCCGTCAACACGTGGGTCATCCTCGACCTCGTCATGGCGCTCTTCGGCCAGCTCGGCTGGGTCGATCCGAACCAGCAGAACCTCGTCTGGCGCGTCATTGTGGCGGCGATCATCATGAGCGTCCAGGTCGCGATCTGCTATCGCGGCTATGGGGCTATCGCAAAGTTCGAGCGCATCACGATGCCGCCCACGCTCCTCGTCCTGGTCGCAATGTCCGTCATCGCCTGGACCCAGCTCCACATCGACTGGGGCTACCAGGGGCAGCCCGGCCACATCCTCACCGGCGATGCCCGCTTCGCCGCGATGTCCGGCATCATGACCGTCATCGGTATTGGATGGGGCATCGGGTGGTTCACCTACGCCCCGGACTACTCCCGATTCGTCTCGAAGAGCATCCCCAAGTCAAAGCTCTACCTCACCTCGGTCCTCGGCCAGTTCCTGCCTGTCGTGTGGCTCGGCCTCCTCGGAGCGAGCCTCGCGACGATGAACGGCACGGCCGATCCCGGCGAACTCGTGGTCAAGAGCTTCGGCGTCCTCGCCGTCCCGGTGATCCTGCTCGTCATCCACGGCCCGGTCGCAACGAACATCATCAACCTGTACACGTTCGGCGTCGCGACTCAGGCTCTCGACATCCGGATCTCCCGCAAGAAGCTCTCGATCCTCGTCGGCTGCCTGTCGATGGCCGCCGTCGTCCTCTTCCTCTTCGCCCAGGATTTCGCGACCCTGCTCGACAACTGGCTAGGGACGATCGTCGCCTGGGTTGCGACGTGGGGCGGGATCATGGCCGTGCACTACTTCATCTTCGAACGCAGGCACACCGACTACAGCTACCTGTTCGTGAGCCCGCGGGACACTCGCCTCAAGGCGGTCAACGCGTCGGCACTCATCGCTTTCGGGGCAGGCCTCGTCATGACGTGGATGTTCATGTACGGAACGCTTCCGATCTTCCAGGGTCCGATCGCCACGGCCATGGGCGGCGTCGACCTCTCGTGGCTTGCGGGCACCGTGACCTCGGCAGGGGTCTATTTCGCCCTCGGGTATGCGCGATTCCGGTCCCGCATCGCGCATGACGCCCCTCTCATGGCCGCATCCACCCTTCAGGAGGCATCATGACCGCCAGCGTCTTCATGGAAGACCTCGACGCCTTCACCTACCGCGAGCGCCTCGCGACGGGGAGTCGGCTCGTGATCGTCCCCGTCGGATCGGTCGAACAGCACGGCCCGCACCTTCCGCTCACAACGGATGTCCTGCTCGCCCGGGCAGTAAGCGGCCGGCTCGCGGAGGCGGTTGGCGCGCTCGTGGCCGCGCCGATCGTCTACGGCTACAAGTCGCAGCAGCGCTCGGGCGGCGGCAACCACCTCGGAGGCACGACGAGCCTCGACGCGACGACGATGATCGCCATCGCCCGCACCCTCACCCACGAGTTTGCGCGGCATGGAGCCGAACGTGTCGTCTTCCTCAACGGCCACTTCGAGAATTACCAGTTCCTGTACGAGGGGGTCGAGCTCGCGACGAGGGAGCTCGCGGCCCAGGGCAATGACCTCGAGGCCATGCTCGTCTCCTACTGGGACTTCGTGGACGCGGCGACTCTAGACGAGGTGTACGCGGGGAGCTTCCCCGGGTGGGAAGTGGAGCACGGCGGGGTCCTCGAGACGTCGCTCATGCTGCACCTCCACCCGGAGCTCGTGGACCTCGGCCGCGTCATGGACCTCCCGCCCGCGGAGCTGCCGCCCTACGATCTGCTGCCAGTCCGCCCCGAGCTCACGCCCGCCTCGGGCTGCCTCTCCTCGGCGGCGCGAGCCTCCGCCCAAGCGGGTCGCCTCCTGCTCGAACGGACGACGACGGCGCTCGCCGAAGCGGTCGAGTCCGCCTTCGCGAACAGAATGAGCGCAACGATGTTGCAATGAGCGAGTTTAGCCCTTGACCGTGATCTGGGGCACTCGTATCCTGATGCAACAGCGTTGCATTTACAGCAACCCAGATCCCCCTGGTGGTTCCCATGAGCACTGATGACTCTCCTCTGGCAGCACCCGATATCTCTTCCAACAGCCAGTTCTCCCCCTCTTCCGGCCTCGGCAAAGACGCCCGCCGCCGTGTTCTCTGGGGCAGCTTCATCGGCAACTTCGTCGAGTGGTTCGACTACGCCGTCTACGGCTACCTCGCCTCGACGATCGCGTCGGCGTTCTTCCCCGACTCGGACAAGCAGACGGCGCTGCTCGCAACGTTCGCGGTCTTCGCCATCTCATTCTTCGTCCGGCCCCTCGGCGGCTTCGTGTGGGGCCACATCGGCGACCGGCTCGGCCGCCGCACGGCCCTGTCGATCTCGATCCTGATCATGAGCGGTGCAACGTTCTGCATCGCGCTCATCCCCTCGTACAGCCTCATCGGCGTCGGGGCGCCGATCATCCTGCTCGTCATCCGCGTCATCCAGGGCTTCTCGGCGGCCGGGGAGTACGCGGGAGCCTCGGCGTTCCTCGTCGAGTACGCCCCGGCCCATCGCCGCGGGATGTACGCCGCCGTCGTCCCCGCTTCGACGGCAGCCGGCCTCCTGCTGGGCTCGCTCCTCGCAGCGGTGCTCTCCGTCGTCCTGGACGCTCAGCAGATGGCCGACTGGGGTTGGCGGCTCCCGTTCCTCCTCGCCGCGCCGATGGGCCTCATCGGGCGGTACATCCGGACGAAGCTCGAGGACACCCCGGTGTTCCGCGAACTCGCGCATGAGGACAAGGTCGATCACGCCCCGGTCAAGGACATGTTCACGCGGCACTGGCGCGCGCTCGTGCTCGCGGTCGGCGCTGTACTGCTCAACGCCGTCGGCTTCTACGTGATCCTCTCGTACATGCCCACGTACCTCTCGACCGAGCTCGGGTTCGGCGCCACGGAGTCCTTCGTGGCGACGACGATCGCGCTCGTGACGTACATCGGCTTCATCTTCCTGACCGGCCTCGCGTCGGACCGCTTCGGCCGGAAGCGGGTGCTCATCACGGCGTCCGTGCTGTTCGCCGTGCTCACGGTCCCCGCGTTCATGCTCCTCGATGCCGGCAACTTCGGGGTGATCCTGCTCGTCGAGATCTTCCTGGGCGGCATGCTCACGCTCAACGACGGGACGCTGCCGAGCTTCCTCGCCGAACTGTTCCCCACGCGGATCCGCTACTCGGGCTTCGCGGTGAGCTTCAACGTCGCAAATGCCCTCTTCGGCGGCACCGCGCCGTTCGTCGCCACGCTCCTCATTGGAGTCATGCACACGAAGCTCGCTCCCGCGTGGTACCTCGTGGCCGCCGCGCTCGTCTCGCTCATCGCCGTGCTGTGCGCGAAGGAGACGTTCAGGAAGCCCCTCGCGCAGTAGCCGAGGGCCCCGTTACTTCCTCTGAACCATCACAACAACCCCTTAGTTAAGGAGAACCATGTCCATCGACACGACTTCCGCCGTGACCTCGGTTTCCGAGCTTGAGCGCCTCAAGGTCCTGCACAACGGAACCAAGCAGCCGCTCACGTTCTCGGATGCCGAGTTCGAGCGCCGCCTCGCCGGGCTGCGGGAGATCATGGCCGAGAAGGAGCTGGACGCCGTCGTCCTCACCTCCTACCAGAGCATCAAGTACTACTCCGATTTCCTCTTCACGTACTTCGGCCGCTCGTACGCTCTCGTCGTCACGCCAGACGACCAGGTCACGGTGACGGCGAACATCGACGCGGGCATGCCATGGCGCCGGAGCTACGGCGAGAACATCGTTTACACGGACTGGCGGCGCGACAACTTCTACTTCGGGCTTCAGGAGGCGTTGCGTCAGCGCGGCATCACGGCGAAGCGGCTCGGGATCGAGGACGACACCGTCGCCCAGCTCCAGCGCGAGCGCATCGCCGCGGCCTTCCCGGGCGCGGCTCTCGTGGACGTCTCGCAGGCCGCGATGCGGCAGCGCATGATCAAGTCGGCCGAGGAGATCGAGGTCATCAAGCACGGCGCCCGCATCGGCGACCTCGGCGGTGAGGCCATCAAGGCCGCGATCCGCGAGGGCATCTCCGAGTACGAGGTCGCGCTCATCGGCACCGAGACGATGGTCCACGAGATCGCGCGCACGTTCCCCCACTCCGAGATCCGCGACACGTGGGTGTGGTTCCAGTCCGGCATCAACACCGACGGCGCGCACAACTGGGCCACCACGCGCAAGCTGCAGAAGGGCGACATCCTCTCGCTCAACTGCTTCCCGATGACCTCCGGCTACTACACCGCCCTTGAGCGCACGATGTTCCTGGGCCAGCCGGACGCCCGCTCGCTCGAACTGTGGGAGATCAACGTCGAGGTGCACCGCCGCGGCCTCGAGCTCATCAAGCCCGGTTCGGTGTGCAAGGACATTGCGGCCGAGCTCAACGAGATCTACATCGGCCACGGCCTGCTCCCCAACCGCACTTTCGGCTACGGCCACTCGTTCGGCGTCCTCTCGCACTACTACGGCCGCGAGGCGGGCCTTGAGCTGCGCGAGGACATCGAGACCGTGCTCGAGCCGGGCATGGTCGTCTCCATGGAGCCCATGATCACCGTTGCGGAGGGCCAGCCGGGGGCCGGCGGCTACCGTGAGCACGACATCCTCGTGGTGGGCGAGGACGGGGCCGAGAACATCACCAAGTTCGGCTTCGGGCCCGAGAACAACATCATCGAGGCCTGACAGGACGCTGACAGGCTCCTTGCCCGCCCCGACGCCGCGGCGCCACGACACCCGTGGTGCCGCGCCGCCGTCGTCCCTTTTGACGGACCCCGCCCCTAAGGTGGAATTCATGACTGGCCCCTCCCCCATCTCGAACGCCGTGGCCGTGCTGCGCTGCTTCAGCGTCGACGAACCGCTGCTCGGCGTCACGGACATCGCCGCCAGGATCGGCCTGCACAAGAGCTCCGTGTCGCGGATCCTCGCGATTCTCGAATCGGAGGGGCTCGTCGAGCGCGACGAGCCGACTCGCCGTTTCCGGCTGGGGCTCGGCATCATCGGAATCGCCGGCCCTCTCCTCGCCGACCTCGACGAGCGCCGCGTGGCCTACCCCGCGCTGCGCGAACTCGCCGAGCGCACGGGCGAGACGAGCGCGCTCCTTCTGTGGAACGGGAGCGAGGCGGTGTCCGTGGAACAAATTCCGAGCCGCCATCAGGTCAAGCACACCACGACCCTCGGCACGCGCTACGCGACCACTCTCTCCGCCTCCGTCCAGGTCTTCCTCGCGGCCGAGACGGCCGAGCGCGTGCGTGAGGCGCTCGGGGGTACCGATGAGGAGCTCGAGGCCTACCTCGCCCGGCTCGCCGAAGTGTCGGAGCGGGGATACGCCGTCAACTATGGCGAGACATCGTCAGAGGAAGTCGGGGTCGCCGCGCCCGTGTACGACCACCGGGGCGAAATCGTCGCCGCAGTGCTCATTTCGGCCCCGCGCTTCCGCATCTCCCCCGAGCAGGTCACGGACCTCGGAAAGGCCTGCGCCGAGACCGCCGCGGATGTGACGCGGAGGCTCGGCGGCTCGCCGCGCGCCTCCTAGGAGGTGGCCGCGGCCTGCTCCGCTGGCGCCGCGACCTCGCGCCCCACCCGAGGCATGCCGACGACGGCGACGACCGTGAGCAGGGTTCCGATCAGGACCGCGAAGAACACGGTGTCCGAGGCCGAGATGATCGTGTGGGGGTTCGTGCTGCCATTCGCCGTCCGCGCGTAGATCGCGTTTGCGACGGCGCCGAACACCGCGACGCCGAGAGAGCTCCCGATCGAGCGGGCGAACATGTTGGTGCCCGTCACCACTCCGCGTTCGTTCCACTCGACGCTCGACTGGGCGGCGATGAGGGTTGGCGTGGCCACGAGCCCCAGCCCGAGGCCGACGACGAAGCAGCTCACCGCGACGAGCACGACGTTCGGGGTCTGAGCCGTGATGGCGAGGACGCTCGCGCCCACCACCGAGATCACGATCCCGATGAGGGCCGTGTTGCGGAACCCGATGCGCAGGTAGAGCTTCCCGGACTGGGACGCGCTGATGGGCCATCCGATCGTCAACGCGGCGAGTGCGAGGCCCGCGAGCACGGGCGAGACCGAGAGGGCTCCCTCGAGGAACGTCGGAACGTAGGACGTGAGGCCGAGGATGATTGCGCCGACGCCGAAGGAGATGAGCGTCGTGGTGAGCAGTAGCCTGCGCGAGACGACCCAGAGGGGAAGGACCGGCTCGCTAGCGCGCCGCTCCACGAAGACGAAGGCCACGAGCAGGACCACGCCGACCACGAAGACGCCGATGCCCACTGGCGAGTTCCAGCCCCAAGCCTGACCGCCCTCGAGGGCTCCGAGGATGATGAGCGTCATCGCCCCCGTGAGGAGCGCGGAGCCTACGTAGTCGATGTGATGCCGGGCGCGCTCGATCTTCTCGTGGAAGGTCCGGATGAGCATCCACCCCGCGAGCACGCACAGGGGGACGTTGATGAGGAAGATGCCGCGCCAGATGCCGAGCGAGGAGAAGACGCCGCCCAGCGTCGGGCCGACGACCGAGGAGATGGCCCACACGCTCGCGAGATAGCCCTGGACCTTCGCGCGCTCGGCGAGCGAGTAGATGTCGCCCGCGATCGTAATCGCCATGGGCTGGACGGCGCCAGCCCCGAGGCCCTGCAGGACGCGGAACGCGATGAGGGCCGGCATGCTGACCGCGACGCCACAGAGAATCGAGCCGAGCATGAAGAGGCCGATGCCGGCGAGGACGATCGGCTTGCGCCCGACCATGTCGGAAAGCTTCGCGTAGACCGGCACCGAGACCGCCTGCGCTAACAGGTAGCCGGAGAAGAGCCAGGGGAAGGACGAAAATCCGCCCACGTCGTGCACGATGGACGGCACCGCAGTAGCAACGATCGTCGAATCAATCGCGACCAAGGCGGTCGTGAGCATCAGCGCGATGAGGATGGGGCCACGCTCAGAGCGGAAGCCCACTCCTTCGGCGTGCGTCTTCGTCATGTGTTTCGTTCTCTTCTGTGAAAGGGGTGAGTGGCGCGAATGGCCAACGTGTCCTAAACGGTGAACTACGAGCGGCGCCCGATTAGTCCCGTTTTGTAGTTCAATCTCCCGTGCAGGGTAGGTCTGTGAGTCCTAGGAAGAGCAGGGGGTGGGCTGCAGGCTGACATGCTTGGGACCGGTCCCTACGGTGGAAGCATGCCTACAGCACGTGCCTACGCGGCTCCGTCCGCGACCGAACCCCTTGTCCCGACCACGATCGAACGCCGCGAGCCGGGCCCGCATGAGGTCCTCATCGCGATCAAGTTCGCCGGCATCTGCCACTCCGACATCCACACTGCCCGCGGCGAGTGGGGCGCCATCTCCTACCCCATCGTCACTGGCCACGAGATCGCGGGCGTCGTGGAGGCGGTCGGCTCCGAGGTGACGAAGTACGCCGTCGGTGACCGGGTCGGCGTCGGCTGCTATGTCGACTCGTGCCGCAAGTGCGTCAACTGCCTCGCCGGCGAGGAGCAGTACTGCCTCGAGGGCGAGATAGGCACCTACAACGCGATCGGCCGGGACGGGAAGCCCACCGCTGGCGGGTACAGCACGCATATCACCGTCGAGGAGGACTATGTCCTGCGGATCCCAGACGGGCTCGACCTCGACGTGGCCGCGCCGCTCCTGTGCGCGGGCATCACGCTCTACTCACCCCTGAAGACGTGGGAAGCCGGGCCGGGGAAGCAGGTCGCGATCGTCGGGATGGGCGGCCTCGGGCACATGGGCGTCAAGATCGCCCACGCGCTCGGCGCCGAGGTCTCGGTGATCAGCCAGTCCCTCAAGAAGCAGGACGACGCCTTCCGGCTCGGCGCGGACCACTACTACGCGAGCTCGGACGAGAGCACGTTCGAGGACCTCAAGGGCCGCTTCGACCTGATCGTGAGCACCGTCTCCTCCGATCTGGACCTCGACGCGTACCTGGGTCTCCTGGCGCTCGACGGGACTTTCGTCGCCGCCGGCCTGCCCGAGAACCCGATGAGCTTCGGCCCCGGCTCCCTCGTCGGCTTCCGCCGCCGCCTCGCCGGAACGAAGAACGGCGGCATCCGCCAGACCCAGGAGATGCTCGACTTCTGCGCCGAGCATGGGCTCGGCGCAGAGATCGAGGTCATCCCAGCGGAGAAGATCAACGAGGCCTGGGAGCGGGTTGTCGCGAGCGACGTCCGCTACCGCTTCGTGATCGACACGTCGACCCTCTGACGAGCTCCGCCTAGGGGTGCAGGAGCACCTTCGTGTAGCCGTCGACGCGCTTGTCGAACTTCTCATAGGCATCCGGCGCCTCGTCGAGCCCGACCTCATGCGAAACGATGAGGGAGGGCTCGGCGCGGCCCGCGATGATGAGATCACGAAGGTACCGGTTGTACTTCTTCACCGGGCACTGGCCCCCGGCGATGCTGATGCCCTTCGTGAACGCCGTGCCGTAGTCGAAGGCGACGCGGCCATGCTTCGCGAGCTCGGTCGCCGCCCCCGGATCTTCCGGCATGTAGACGCCGACGACGCCGATGTGGCCCGTCGCGCGGACCGCCTCGATGAGCTTGTCGAGCACCATTTCGGGGTGCTCCTGCCCGGTCGCGTCGTGTGCCTGGTAGCCCACGGCCTCGATCCCGCAGTCCGCGCCCAAGCCGCCTGTCGCCTCCATGACGACCTCCGTGGGATCCTCGCTCGCGAAGTTGATCGCCTTCGCTCCGAGACGCTCCGCGAGCGCGAGCCGATCCGGCTCCTTGTCGACGACGAAGACCTGCGAGGCTCCCCGGATGAGGGAGCTGTAGGCGGCCATCTGGCCCACGGGACCCGCGCCGAAGACGACGACCGAGTGCCCCGGGCTCACGCCTGCGAGCTCCGAGCCGTGGTAGCCGGTCGGGAAGATGTCGGAGAGCAGCGTGAAGTCGCTCTCGTGCTCCTTGCCCTCCGGCAGTTTGAGCAGGTTGAAATCGGCCCAAGGGACGCGCAGAAGCTCTGCCTGGCCGCCCCAGTAGCCGCCCATGTTGGGGTAGCCGTAGCCCGCGCCCGGCGTACCGGTGGGGTTCGCTCGCAGACAAGCGGACGTGAAGCCCTCATTGCAGTTGCGGCACGTCCCGCACGCGATGTTGAAGGGCACCGAGACTCGGTCGCCGACCTTGATGCGGTTGACCGCTGGCCCGACCTCCTCGACGATCCCCATGTTCTCGTGGCCGATCACCATGCCGGCCTCGAGTTCTGCCCGGCCTTCATAGGGGTGGAGGTCGGAACCGCAGATGTTGGAGGTCGTGATGCGGATGATTGCATCCAGGGGTTCCTCGATGCGAGGATCCTCGACCTCTTCGACAGTAACGTTGAACGGACCTTGGTACACGACAGCCTTCATGGCCGCGCCTTACCCCCGGCGCCCGGGCCCCACACCATTAGACAAGTACAATGCGTCTATGCCTCCCCGCACGCACCGGGTCACCGACGCTGACGCGCTCGAGCCGGGGGACGCCGTCGTCGTCCTCTTCCAAGGCTCCCACGCGCTCGGCACCGTCATCGGGCCCAGCGGCGACGGCGCGCTCCTGCTCGCCGAGAAGGAAAACGGCGCGGCGCTCCGCGTGGACCCCCGGCTCACGGTGGTCCTCAGGGTGCCCGGGGCAGGTAGCGCCCCGATGGAGGACGCAATGAACGATGCCGCAACGAACGACGGCGCAAGGAACGACGGCGGTCTGGTCACCGCCCGCCGCGGGCTGGAGGAGGCAACCGCCTGAGTACCGCGCTGGAATGCGGTCGACTCAGGCATGCTCTCCAGGATGCTCTCAAACGCGCCGGAAGCGAGCGATGACGGGGCAGTCGAAAGGGTCCCGGGCAGCGAGCCCAACCCGGTTGAGGTAGGAGATGACGATCCCGTAGGAGCGCCAGATGCTGGTCTCCGCGTAGGGGACCGCGAGCTCGGTGCACTGCTCGCGCACGAGCTTCCGAGCCCTCGCGAGGTGGGGCCGAGGCATGCTAGGGAACAGGTGGTGCTCCACCTGGTAGTTCAGGCCCCCCATAAGCCAAGTGGCCCACCAGCCGCCTGAGATGTTGCGCGACGTGCGCACCTGCTTGCTGAAGAAATCCAGCTTCGCATCCGGCGCGATGACGGGCATGCCCTTGTGGTTCGGGGCGAATGTAGCCCCCATGTAGAGCCCGAACACCGCGAGCTGGACACCGAGAAACGCGAACCCCATTCCGAGGGGCAGCAACCAGAAGAGTGGTACCAGAACCAGGCCGAAGCGCAGGGCGAGCAGCCCTAGCTCTGTCCAACGCGCCTTGACAGGGCCCCGGGAGAACAGGTGCCGGAAGCTTAGGTAGTGGAGGTTGATCCCCTCGAGCGTCAGCAGAGGGAAGAACAGCCATCCTTGCCTGCGCGTGATGAGGGCGCGCCAGCCCCTTGCCTTCGCCGCGTCTTCCTGGAGGAAGGAGATGGTGTCAACCTCAATGTCAGGATCGCGGCCCACCCGGTTTGGGTTGGCATGGTGGCGCGTGTGCTTGGAGTCCCACCACGAGAAGCTCACCCCGGCTACGACGGCGAGGGCTCGGGCGAGTACGTCATTCGCGGGTCCGCCCGCCAGGATCTGGCGGTGCCCGGCCTCGTGTGCAAGGAAGGCCACCTGCGTGAAGAGGATGCCGAGTGCGGCGGCGATGAGGAGTTGGAACCAGCTCTGCCCGAGCAGTACCGAGCCCGCAGTGCAGGCTGCCAAGCCGATCAGGAGGATTCCGCCGACGAGCGCGTAGAACCATCGCGCGCGGCGCAAGAGGCCCGACTGGCGCACCGTCTGGGAGAGGCTGAGGTAGGCCCTGGTCAGCGGAGGGTAGGTCTCCGTGCCCGCGTAGGTCTGACGACCGGAAGAGGAAGGAAGTGCGGGGCTAGAGACTGTGGCGATCAGGCACCTGTTCACTGGACGTAAATTGCGAATTGCGGGTTACCCACGCTGTATTGTGGTCACCCCATTTAGAGTGGAAGCCGGCTGGCGGCGCCCCTGGGGACGATCCGCCTGCCGGCTCCGTCGATCAGTCGTTCACGACGACTGACCCCTCAAGTCGTTATTCGCTCAGAGAGGGCGAATGTTCGTGGCCTGCGGGCCCTTGGGACCACGCTCGGTGTCGAACTCGACCTGCTGGCCCTCCTCGAGCGAGCGGAAGCCCTGGGCGACGATCGCGCTGTAGTGCGCGAACACATCGGGAGCACCGCCATCGGGAGCGATGAAGCCGAAGCCCTTCTCAGAGTTGAACCATTTGACGGTGCCAGTGGCCATAGTCAGTCTTAACTTTCTGTTTGATTCGGCCACCGGAAACCGCCAGCAGCCATGATATGCCCGTGAAGGCATTCTGGTCAGTCTACACGGTCATCAAGAGTTATAGCTAATCGTCGCGGCGCCGTTGCTGTAGACGATCTTGCCGCCCTGGAAATCCTGCTCGATCGCGCTTGTCGTGGTTCCGGTCGTGGTTGTTCCGGTCGTGGCCCCTGGGGTGGGGGTGGGCGTGGCCGGTGTCGTGACGGTGTAGACCTCGCTCGTCGGATACCCGAGCTTGCCGCGCTCAAAGCCGGTCGACTGCCAGGCCTGACGGATCGGCCCGTACGACTCGTGCGCCCCCGTGGTCGGCGACCAGATGATCGCGCCGCCCTGGTAGTTCTGGTAGGTCCCGCCGTTCACGAGGCCGGAGACGACCTCGGTGGTCGGGTAGCCGAGCACGCCCGTCTCGAAGCCGGTGGTCGACCACTCCTGGCGGATGGGCCCGTACGACTCGTGCGTGCCCGCCGTCGGGGAGGAGATGATCGCGCCGTTCTCGTAGTTCTGGTACGAGCCGCCGTTGATGAGACCCGCGACGATGTTGCTCGTTGGGTAGCCGAGGATTCCTCGCTCGAAGCCGAGCTGCTGCCACTCCTGCCGGATCAAACCGTACGACTCGTGGGTCCCGGCCGTCGGGGAGGAGATGATCGCGCCGCCTTCGTAGTTCTGGTACGAGCCCCCGTTGACGAGGCCCGCCACGACGTTGGTCGTCGGGTAGCCGAGGATTCCTCCCTCGAAGCCGAGCTGCTGCCACCGGGTCCGCATCGCCCCCAGCGACTCGTGCGTCCCCGCGGTTGGCGAGGAGATGATCGCGCCGTTCTCGAAGTTCTGGTAGGAGCCGCCGTTGCGGAGCCCCGTGACCGTCTCGGTCGTGGGGTAACCGAGCTCACCGCCCTCGAAACCTAGCTGCTGCCACCGCTGGCGGATCACGCCCATGGACGAATGAGCACCGGTCGACGGAGACCAGATGATCGCTCCGCCCTCGTAGTTCTGGTAGACGCCTCCGTTCCGGAGGCCCCCCACCTCGTCGGTGGTCGGGTAGCCCAGGGCACCATTCTCGAATCCGAGGGCAGACCACCGCGAGCGGATGGCTCCATGCGAGACCATCGCGCCGTTTGCCGGCGTCCAGATGACGGCGCCGCCCTGGTAGTTGCGGTAGTAGCCGCCATCGCGGATGGGAGTGATCGAACCCGTCGCCGATCCGAGGCCCCACTGCGCGGCCTTTGCGTCCATCTGCGGGCCGATGATCGCTGCCATCGCCGTGATGGTCACCGTCGCCGAAGTCGAAGAGACCGAATTGACGGTGACCCGGGTTCCGCCGTCTGTCGTGAACGTCTGCCCTGGCTGCCACGAGAGGTTGTACGAGTAGTAGCCGCTGTACGGCTGGGTGCTCGGCGGAATCAGGAGCGACTCTGCCGGGTCGATGTCAGTCTTGAGAATCTGGATCCCCTCGTTGCCGCCCGTGGCCGTGGGGGCGTCGTAACCGACGGGGGCCTTGTACTGGAGGTAGTAGACCTCGCCCGTTGCCGGGTCGGTGAACTGGACTGCGCGACTCGCGCCCGTGCCGGCCCATGGGGTGAGCGTGTACGTCTTCGCGGTACCCGCGGTCCCGGCGTTCTGGATCTCGTTGCCGTTGCCGAACCCGCCGTACTGGAACAGGACCGAGTCGAGGTAGGGCCAGTTGTACTGGGAGATGCCCATGATGCTGTTGTTGTCGCCGTATTCACGGGACGAGCACGCCGAGTCGGTGAAGGCGCTGCCCACGATCTGCGAGTCCATCGCACCATCAGTGCACTGCAGGATGTTCGAGTGGCCGAGGCCTTGGATGTGGCCGAGTTCGTGGGTCATGACCGGGCCCGTGAAGCTTGACTGCTGGGCCACGATGATCCGGCCGTACTCGTTGCCCAACGCGTTGCCCATCTGCCAGGTAACGCCGAGGGCGCCCGAGACCCCGCTCACCGAGACATTCGCGTTCGGGATCATCATCATGAGCACTTTGTCGGGCGCGTCCGTCCAATGAAGGTTCGCGGCGACCGCATTCATGATGGTCGAGAAATCCGCGGTCGAAGCGTAGTTAATCGAGGTGCTCTGCACGGCTCCCGCTTGAACAAGTGAAATGTGCCCCGCGGAGACTGTCTGCCAGTAGCTGACGGCCGACTGGAAAGAATTCTGCATCGCCGTCGTGTCGTAAGTCGCGGTCGCATGATCGGTCGTCTGGACCGTCACGAGCGTGACACTGATCTGGGCTGTGCGCTGCGGATACGAAAGCGCGGGCTGGACCGCTGCGGGGGCGGCAACCGCGGCCGGTGCAGCACCTGGAGACGCGACGGCCGCCGTCGCCGGCAGGGCGGCGAGGAAGACAGCGGCTAGCGCCGAGACGATCGCTGCACGGCCCCGAGGTGCCTTGTTTATCCGCTTGGCCATGCCAGTCCTCTCCCCTTGACGCAAGTCAGCGCCAATATTACTGGTATATGACACGCCAAAGAAACCCCACTAATTAGGGGGTCACGCTCCGAGACTAAAGAGTCAACGTGTACCTCGGGCCAGCGTCCAGCACTAACCTATGTGTCACGGTTCACTTGGACCGTGAACGCCACGCTGCGGAAGGGGCCCCGTGCCGGATATTGCGAGCGGCGACCAGGAAACCCGGAATCGCGCCCTTAGGGCAAGCGTCCTTCAAGCGTTGGACGGGGAGCCTGAACTCGGCCTGAGCGGCCCCGACCGCGAGGAATTCGAGCGCCGATTCGATCGCCATTTCCCCGACCTCGAACAGCTCTTCAACTCGCTCTACGGCTCGCGGGGCGATTGGGTTGAACAACTCACCGCGCTCATCCTCGAGTGTGCAAGATCGTGGGAGCAACGCCCCGCCGAGCTCAAGGCCCTGGACGCCCGCCGCGAGGCGGAGCCGGATTGGTTCCAGTCACGCGAGATGCTGGGCGCGGTCTGCTATGTGGACCGCTACGCGGGCAACCTCGACGCGGTGCGCGAGCGCATCCCCTACTTCGAAGAGCTCGGCCTGACCTACCTGCACCTCATGCCGCTCTTCCTCGCGCCCGAGCCGAACTCGGACGGCGGCTACGCCGTCTCCAGCTACCGGGAGGTGAACCCCCGTCTGGGCACGATGGAGCAGCTCCGGGACCTTGCAGCGGAACTCCGGGAACACGGCATCAGCCTCGTGGTCGACTTCATCTTCAACCACACCTCGAACGAGCATGAGTGGGCCAAGCGTGCTGTGGCCGGCGAGGCCGAGTTCGAGGACTACTACTGGATCTTCCCGGACCGCACCATGCCGGACGCCTACGAGCGCACCGTCCGCGAGATCTTCCCCGACGACCACCCGGGTTCGTTCGTTCAGCTCGCTGACGGACGCTGGGTATGGGCCACCTTCCACACCTTCCAATGGGACCTCAACTACTCGAACCCCGCCGTCTTCCGCGCCATGGCCGCCGAGATGCTGTTCCTCGCGAACCAAGGCGTGGAGATCCTGCGCATGGACGCCGTCGCCTTCATCTGGAAGCAGCTCGGGACTGCGTGCGAGAGCCTGCCCCAAGCGCACGAACTCCTCCGCGCGTTCAACGCGGTGTGCCGCCTCGCCGCGCCGTCGCTCCTTTTCAAGTCGGAGGCCATCGTCCACCCCGACGAGGTGGTGCAGTACATCGATCCCGCCGAATGCCAGCTCTCGTACAACCCCCTCGAAATGGCCCTCACATGGGAGGCGCTTGCGACCCGGGACGCGCGGCTCCTCTCCCAGGCGCTTGAGCGCCGCCACAACCTCCCGTCAGGGACTGCATGGGTCAACTATGTGCGCAGCCACGACGACATCGGCTGGACCTTTGCCGATGAGGACGCGGCGGAACTCGGGATCAACGGCTTCGACCATCGCCGCTTCCTCAACGCCTTCTACGTGAACCGCTTCCCCGGGAGCTTCGCGCGGGGCGTCGCCTTCCAGGACAACCCCCGTACAGGCGACTGCCGGATCTCAGGCACGACGGCGTCGCTGTGCGGCCTCGAGGACGGCTCGCCGGAGGCGATCCGCCGCATCCTGCTGGTCCACTCGGTCGCGATGAGCACAGGCGGCATCCCGCTCCTGTACCTGGGCGATGAAGTGGGGCAGCTCAACGACTACTCGTACGGTCAGGAGCCCGGACACGAGGCGGACAGCCGCTGGGTCCACCGCCCCCATTTGCCGGCGGAGCGCTATGAGCACCGGAACGATCCGTCGACGCCCGAGGGCGCGGTCTATGCGGGAATGCGCAAAATGCTCGAAGTGCGCCGGCGGACGCCGGAGTTCGCAGGCAACCGCCTTGTCGACTTCCAGACGCACAACCCCCACGTGCTCGGATACCAACGGCCCGGTGACCAGCGGCCCGGTGACCAGCGGCCCGGCGAGGCGAGCGTCGTCGTCGTCCTCGCGAATTTCGGCGACTCACCCCAGCACGTCGAAGCGGCGACGCTTTCCGGGCTCGGAGGCACCGCCGTCGACCTCTTCACCGGGGCACGGGTGCCGCTCAGCGGGGGGCTCACCCTCGAGCCGCAGTCCTTCGCGTGGCTCAGGGTCGAGAAGCCATAGAACGGCCGCGGCGCTCTCTGCGCCGCGGCCGGATCGAGTGGACTTTCTTGTCAGTGCGACGGCATCGTCCTGTGATGCGTGTCGATGGCGGGCTTGATCGCCGCTGCCGTGACTCCGGCTGCGATGATCCCTGCGATCCATGAAGTCCAGGCTGCGCCCGTGTGGTCGTAGTAGGCGCCCATCCACGGAGAGATAAACAGCAGGATCCCCAAGGCGCACTGTGCATACTCGAGCCACGGAGTGCCCGGCATGGACAGATTGAGAACCGCCGCGACGATCAACAGGATGCCGAATATGAGCATGAGGGACTTTGACGAGCTGGTCTGGTTGGTCCAGAAGATCGCCAGCGCGGCGTACAAGCCGCATAGCCCTGCTACGTAGTCCTCCCAGCGTGTCCACTTTGTCATTTGGTTACTCCTCCCAACAACTTGCTCCTCCGGCCTCCCGAAGGAGCCGGTCAGTGGTTGGTGGTCGGTGCTTCCGCGCCGGCGCGCCGAGGCCGCTGGCCACTTCCAGTACACGACGCACGAACCCATGCTGTAAAGGGCACATAAGGTAACGGACTGGGCGTTATTTTCCGGGCGTGGAACTTTCAGGCGCCGGACTTTCAGGCGCCGGACTTTCAGGCGTCGAACTTGGTCTCGATGTCCGAGTTCGTCACGCTTGCTATGACGCCACGGGCCACGTCCGCGAGCTTCTCGTTGCGGGCGTTGCTCGCCCGCTTGAGGATCTCGAACGCTTCCTCGGGCGAACAGCGGTTCTGGCCCATGACGACGCCCATCGCGATGTCGATCACGGTGCGATTCTGCATTGCGGCCGCCCGGTGCTCGGCGAGCTCCTGCTGGTGCGCGTACCGTGCTGCGAGCCGCAGGGCCCAAGACACCCCGCGCCGGCAGCGGCCGACGGCGCCGAGGAGCGCATGCGAGCCAGCCTCCGCCTCCGCCCCGAGGAGGACGAGCGCGGCTTGAGCTTCGTCCTCGAGAGGGACTGGGAGGGCCATCAGCAGCTGATCGGTTGCCGGCTTGCTGGGGCTTGCTGCAGGGTTGGCGGGACCCTCCGGGCTCGGGCCGATCACGGAGACCGACTCGGTGAGCACGGAGAGGAGGGGGCTCGACTTGCGCGCGAGCCACGTGTGCATGACGTGCTCGGTGGACTTGTCGCTCGCGGCGACGAGGATCGGACGACGACGACGCTGCACCGCGATTCCGCACGCCACCGCGTGCTCGGCTAGCGAGTCCGAGGCCCACTGGGCCAAGCCGTAGGCCACGTCCTCCAAGCTTGTGTGCTCAAGCAGCAGCCGGTGCAGTTCGGAGTACTCCAGCTCGGAGTTCTCCGGTCCGAGATCGTCGTTCCGAGCCTCCGCCCCGGGCTGCCGGCGGTTTGTAGGGCTCGTTGACTCCATGCCTAGGGTGTACCCAAAAAAAACGCATGCTAAGCACGGGTTTAGATCCTGGGCGCCCGCTGGTCCGCCCACGGCAGCCGGGTGTGGGCGACAACGCGGATCTTCTGCATCGACGGGTCCTGAGCGCCGGGGACAACCATCCCGGCTTCGACGCCACTGCGCAGGTAGTCGACGACAGCCTCGTTGATGTTCTCCCCCGGCACGACGACAGGAATTCCCGGCGGGTAGGGCGTGAGCTGTTCGGCGGCGATCCGGCCGACGGCGTCCTGCGCGTCCACGAGTTCGGCCTCGGCAAAGAAGGCCTCGCGAGGCGGCATCGCGGGCTCCAGCTCGAGCTCATGGGGAGACGGGAAGTCGACCGGCTTGGGGCGCGGGAGAGTCGGCGCCGCATCGGCGAGGCGACCCAACGAGGCGAGGAGGCGATCCGCCGTCTCCGGTGTGTCCGCGAGCGAGAGCGCCGCCTGGATGTGGTCGTGGTCGAAGAGGCTCAGATCGAGGCCCTCGTGCTCGCGCAGCCAGTCCCCCGCGTCGTAGCCGCTCACGTCGAGGCCGGAGATGTCCATGAGGATTTGGAGTCGGTCGAGGTCGTGCGAGGATTCTGCGCCGAGCAGTTCGTCCTCGAGCACATGGAAGCCAGGGAGCGCGTCGATCTCGCGGCGGAGCTTGCGGGCGACGTCGAGCGCGTCCCCTAGGACGCGGTGCCCTTCGCCGACCATGTGGCGCCGCCACCCGTCGATCGCCGAGAGGATCAGCACGTTCGTGCTCGTGGTGCCGAGGAGGTCGGCGCACGCCGAGAGGCGGTAGCTGTCCACCAGATCGCCCTGCAGATGGAAGACGGAGCCCTGCTCGAAGCCCGCCCCCATCTTGTGGACGCTCACGACGCACACATCGGCGCCGGCGTCCATGGCCCACCGCGGGAGGTCCTCATGGAACGGAAGGTGAGCGCCCCACGCCTCGTCGACGATGAGCGGCTTGCCGTGGCGATGGCAGACCTCGGCAATGCCGGCGATGTCCGCACACGTGCCATACGGCGTCGGACTCACAATGAGGCAGCCCGCCGCGCGCGGGTAGCGGGCGAAGCCCTCGTCGACCGCTTCGGGCGACGGCGGGTGCGCGATGTGCCGCTCGGTGTCCCACGAGGGCGAGACCCATCGGGGCATGAGGCCCGCGAACACGAGGCCCGCGACGACCGACTTGTGCACGTCCCTCGCGACCAGGAGCTGGCCCTTGCCTCCTGCGACGGCGAGCATCGCGGCCTTGATGGAGAGCGAGCTGCCGCAGGTCGAGAAGAACGCCTGGTCCGCGCCGACCGCCTCCGCCATGAGCTCTTCGGCCTGCTTGAGGATTCCGCGGGACGATTTGCGGTCGTCGAGGCCTCCCGTCATGAGGACGTCCGAGCGGAACGCCTCCGCGCCGATCGCGTGCAGCGTCTTCTCGTCCACCCCACGGCCCTCGCGGTGCCCTGGGGGCGTGAAGCCGTAGTGATCCCAGTTCTTGTATTCCTCCAGTGCGGCGAGAAGGGGTGCTTCGCTCTGGTCCATTCGCTCTCTTTCAGTCTTCACTCGTCTTCGGGACTCTTCTTGGCCTCCACAACGAGGTCGCCGTGGGCGTCCTCCGGGACCGGCTGGTCCGGGCCGTGGGAGATTTCCTCCGGCTCCGGCAGGAGCGCGGGCTCGGGGGTGCGGACGACGACGGCGGGCACGGCGAGGAACATGACGACGACCAGCGCGGCGAGGGCGCCCGCCACGATCCAGGACTCCAATCGGCCGAGGACGACGTCGAAGATGAGTGCTGCCGTCCCGACGATGAGGAGTGCCGCGAGCCCTAGGCCGACCTTCGCTGCCCACGCGCCACTCGTCACGAGGCGGTTCTTCACTTGCCGACGGAACAGTCGGCGATGGACCGCGAGCGGCATGAGGACGACAGAGAGCGCGGTCGCCGCGATGATGACGAGCCCCAAGTACAGGGTCTTCTCGTAGGAGTCCAGCACCGAGAAGCGGTTCTGGAACGGGAGGGTCAGAAGGAAGCCCGCGATGAGCTGGAGGCCCGTCTGCAGGATGCGGAGCTCCTGCAGGATTTCGGCCCAGTTCCTGTCGAGCTTCTCGGCATACGTCTCGTTCCGGTGGTAGAGCGCGTAGCGCACGCCGTTCCGGTCGCCTTCGCCCTTCCCGTCCAGATCGGTGGTGTCGGATGACATCGGACTCCGCCACTCCTTCCTGCTGGACCTGACCCGCTGGATCGCCCGGACCGCCGGCGGCTGTGCCGCCAGCGGTCCGGTCGATTCCTTTCAGTCGTCCGGTATAGCTGGACCACCTGGGCCGAACGGGTCCGGGGGTCCTCCCGGGCCCGGGAACGGCTGGTTGGGGTCAGGTGGCCCGTCGGGTCCGCGGCCGGGTTCCGGCTGCTCCGGAGGCAACCCCGGAACGGGGTCAGGTGAAGGTTCTGGTCGTTCCTCCGGTGGGAGCGTGGTCTCGGACGTCACAGTCATGACTGCAGACATGGTCCTCCTCACGGCGTCTCGGTTACTCGGACACTCAGTTCTTTCCCGATTCGAGGTGTCCCAGACATGACGTCACTGCGAAATGAAGGCGATGAGCTCCCCGACCCGGTAGGTCGCGTAGTAGCGGGCCACGTCTGCCTGCGCGAGGATGCCGACGAGGCGGCCCTCTTGAATGACCGGGAGCCGGCGCACGCGCCGTCCCTCCATGAGGGCTATCGCGTTCTCGATCGTTGCCTCGGGATCGATCGTGACGGGCGGACGCGCGGCGATCGCGCCGACCCGCTCCGAGCGAGCGTCCGAGCCCTCGGCGATTCCTCGGATGACGATGTCTCGGTCCGTCAGCATTCCAGCCAGGTCCCCATCAGGGGCAAGCACGGGGAGCGCGCCGACGTCGAGGTCGCGGAGCCTCCGCGCCGCGACCTCGAGAGTCTCGTCCGCACCGATGCACTCGACGCGGCGTGTCATCAGGTCTCTCACCTTTGGCATCGCTCCCCCGATCCCACCCCGCTGCCCAAGACTTCGGTGGCCTCGGTGTCACGGTCCGGGACCGTCGTCGGGCTCTCGAGGTGAACAGCGTGCGAAGGCAGCACGCCCGCCCCGCCGTACCGTTCCATAACGCGCCATTGGGCCACGACGTCCTCCCCCGCATGCGAAGGCGGAAGGTCACGCCAGAATTCGAAGCCGCCGCACTCGACGAGCGCGTCCCGCCGGAACAGTGCACAGCCACCGACCCATGCCACGCGGTAGGCGAGCCATCCACCCGGGCGCAGCCGGCCGTCGGCGCGTGCGCGCGCGGCGAGGTGCGCCGGGTTGGCGGCGTTGTGCAGTGTCCACCGCTCGAAGCCGGGCTCGTCCCGCCCGAGCCGCTCGGGCTCCACAGGGCCGTCCCAAGGCTCGAAGGGCTCCAGTTCCCGTTCCCGCCGATCGTCGAGGTAGGAGAGACCTTGGACGGCCATGCCGACGAACCCGGCTCCCGTCCCCTCGAGGGCCTCCCGGAGCGTGCGGACGCCGTGGGGGGCGAGCCACACGTCGTCGTCGAGGAACAGCACGAGGGGCGCGGCCGACTGCTCGAGGAGGAACTGCCGGTGCTCCGCCAACCCGTTGCGCGGCTCGTGCCGATGAAACGCGACCCGGCGGCCCTGCGCCTCGAGGACCCGGAGCATTGCCTGTGCGGCGGGGTGCTCCCAGCTCGCTTCGGCGTCGCTCTGATCGCTCACGATCACGCCGAAGTCCGTGTCGGTCTGCGCTGCGAGCCCCGCGAGCGTGGTCGCGAGCTCGGCCGGTCGGTTGCGCGTCGGGATGAGGATCTCGAGCGGAGGCGGCGAGGGCCACGTGCGTCCCGGCCGCTCCCCCCAGGCCTCCGGGCCGCGGGCCGTCATGAGAGCTCGCCCCGATCGGCGGAGTTGCTGAGGGCATGGCGCCCGCGCGGGGCGGTCTTCCGCTCGACGTAGCCGAGCACCTCGAGCCGCCCTCCCACCTCGCGCACGGCCGACTGCTCCGCGAGCATCCCGGGCAGGTAGTCGCCGCCCTTTACATAGACGTCAGGGCGAAGCTCGCGAATGAGCGGCACCGCGGTCTCGGAGTCGAAGACGACGGCGCAGTCAACCGAGCCGAGCGCCGCAACGACGGCGGCGCGGTCCTCCTCGCCCACCACCGGCGGTGCGCCGCGGAGCCGGCGGACGGACTCGTCGGAGTTGACTCCGACCACGAGCAGGCCACCGTGGCGTGCTGCCTCGTCGAGGAACGCGGTGTGCCCACGGTGCAGCTCGTCGAAGACGCCGTTCGTGAGGACGACGGCGAACCCCGCCTCGCGCGCCTCCTCGACCGCGCGTCGGGTCTCCTCCCACGTGCGCACAGCGGTGGGCCGCTTGAGCGCTCGCTCCTCACCCGCCGTCGTACGCATGTCGCTGCCCGTACCGCGGGCTGCCTCCGGGACTGGCGCACCGGCGAGCTCGGCGAGCAGCCGCTCGGCCGTGCAGATCGAAGTCCCCGGGGATTCGACGACGACGTCGGCGGCGGTCTGGCCGACGTCGGCCGCCTCGTCGATCGCAAGCCCGGCGGCGAGGCCGAGCGCGAGGCCGGCGACGAAAGTGTCCCCCGCCCCGACGGCATTCTGCTCCGGCGCGGGGCGTGCGCGTGTCGTGTGGCCGACAGGGCCCGTCTCGTCGGCGCTCAGCAGGACCGTGCCGTCGCGGTCGAGGGTCACGAGAGTGTGCCGAGCCCCGGTCGCCCTGCTGATCTCCTCGGCGTGTTCGGCCGCCCACGCGGCCCGGTCGACGCGGGGTACCGGCGAGCCCAGGAGCTCGGCGGCCTCGCTCGCGTTCGGCGTCACAACATCCGCGTGCAGGCTCGCCCAGCCCGCCGGGTGGCGGGCGTCGACCACGAGGGCGCGGGCCCTCTCGCGCGCGGCCGGGCGGTCCAAGGCCGCGAGCGCACCGAGACCGTAGTCGCACAGCACGACGGCGTCTGCCTCGCCGAACGCGGCGAGGGCGCGGTCGCAGGCCTCCCGGGACTCGTCGTCGTCCGCCGGGCGGCAGAAGTCGGAGCGCAGGAGCAGCTGGCCGTCGGCGACGAGCCGGGCCTTGACCGAGGTGGTGCGCCCGGGGAACCGGACGATCGACTCCGTCTCGACCCCTGCCTCCGCAAGCCTCGCGACGAGCGCATCGCCGGGCTCGTCGTCGCCCGCTACGCCCAGGAGCCGGACGCGCGCCCCCAGGGCCGCGAGGTTCATCGCGGTGTTCGCGGCACCGCCGGGCGCGTCCAGCGTGCGATCCACGTCCAGCACGGGGACCGGGCCTTCGCGGCACAGGCGTTCGGCCGTGCCTTCCCAGCGCCGGTCGAGCAGGATGTCCCCTACAACAAGGACGCTCGGGCGCTTGCCGCGCAGGGTCTCGATCAGGTGCTCCGCTCCCATACTCAGTGTCTCCTTGCTCGCGCAGTGACAGGGGGTTCGAGGTGGACGGCCTTCGGCCGGCTCAGCTCGTCGAGAAGATTCGGTCCGAAACCCGCAGGCATCCCGGCTTGGGGGACGTTCGGCGCGTCAGAGCCGGAGGGGATCCCGTTGATAGTCAGTGCGGCTACGGGAAGCTCGGCCGCGGCGAGCTGGGCGTGGCCGATATCCCGGGTGAGAACAGTCGCCGCGGGGCCCGACGGCGGTTCGGCGGCTTCGGCGAGCGCCTCCTCGAAGCTGTGCACGCCCATGACGGCCGCAACCGGCCCGCGCACTTCCTCGTGCATTACGGGAAGGAGGGGCGTGCACGCGCCGAGGACCGTCGGAGGGTAGTAGGAGCCCGGCCCCTCGGGGATGCTCGCTCCCGTGACGGCAATCGCTCCACCGTCCACGGAGGCGGTCACCGACGCGTGGACGGAGCGACGCGCCTGATCGTCGACGAGCGGTCCCACGCGCCGAGGATCGCCCCAGGCGAGCGCCTGGCCGGCGAGCGCCCCCAGGAAGGACTCTTCGACGTCGTCCATCACGAACACCCGCCCCGCCGACCATCGGAGCTGCCCAGCGTGCTGGAACGCGGATTCGGCGACGCACGCAGCCGCCCACTCGACGTCGACGCCGCGGTCTACGATCACGGCTCCATTCCCTGCCGGGACGCGCACTAGGCGGGCTCCGGAGCGGTAGGCGGCCTCGGCGAGGCTCCCCGATATGTCGGTTCCCCCAACGTGGACGACGGCGTCGACGTGCCGGTCGCGTACGAGGGCTTCCGCGAGCTCCGCATCGCCGAGCACCGTGCTGAGGACGCCGGGCGGGGTGACCGATTCGAAGACCTCCCCCAGCCGGCGGGCCACGAGCAGACACCGCTCGCTCGGCTTGAGGACTGCGACGTTGCCCGCCGCGATGCTGGCCCCCGCGACGGCGCACGCGGTCGCGACGGGATCGTCCCACGATGTGAGGCCGAGCACGACGCCGTACGGCTCGAAAACCGTGAAGTCGAGGCCGGAGACAACGCCTGCGAGGCTCGGACCGGAGCGAAGGAGGCTCAGCTCGGCGTAACGGCGAAGCGATTCGGCACCGGCTCGGATCCCGACGAGCGCGTCCGCGAAGACGCGCCCCGTCTCCCGGGCGTTGAGATCGGCAAGGTCCTCGGCGGCGTCGTCAACCGCCGCGGCGAGCTCCCGCAGGGCAGCCGCCCGATCGGCCTGGGGCGAGCGCCGCCACTCGATCCACGCCTGACGCGCTGTACGGAGGACCGCCTCCGCACGGTCCGGCCCACTGAACGGCACGGACGCAAGCAGGCCGCCAGTGCGGGGGTCCCGGCGCTGGCCTCCGTCGGCGGGGGCCAGCGCCGGTGAGGAAGTCTGGGCCGGTGAGGAAGTCTGGGCCGGTGAGGGGGTGGTGGCCTCGCTGAGAGGCTGTGACTGGGCTGCCCGGGCGGGCAAAGCGGAACTCATCAAATCCTCCTGATTGAGTGCATCGAGGGGTTACCCGCGCACCGTCGCCCCAAGCATGGGGATGCGTTTACCCGCGCGCCGTTTCCCGCGTCATCCCGGAGGGTAGCCCTCCACCATGACAGACACCCCGGTGACAGGCCCCCCGGAGCTCTTCGACAACGTCGAGCGCATCGCGATCCTGCGCGGAGGCGGGATCGGCGACCTGCTCTCGACGCTGCCCGCCCTCGAGTCGATCCGCGCCGTCTACCCGACAGCCGAGCAGATCATGCTGACGACCCCGCTCCTCGCGAGCCTCCTCGAGGATCGGCCGGGGCCGGTGGACCGCACCGTCGTCGTGCCTGTCTTCCCCGACGCAACCGCCCCCGACGGCCGCGGCTGGCGCGAGCACCCGGAGACCATTGAGGTCATCGAGAAGCTGCGGGCCGAGGGCATAGACCTCGCGCTTCAGCTCCACGGCGGTGGGCGCAATTCCAACCCGTTCGTGAACGCTCTCGAGGCTCGCCACACGGTGGGCTGCGCAACGCCGGACGCGGAGCCGCTCGAGCGGGTCCTCCCGCACCTCTATTACCAGCGCGAAGCCGCCCGGTGGCTCGAGGTCGTCGCGCTCGCCGGAGCGGACGCCGTCGACCATGAACCGCGTTTCATCGCCACGTCAAAAGATGCGGAAGCCGCCGAACCGTGGCTCGTGCCCGGGGCGCCGGGGCTCGTCGTCGTGCATGCGGGCGCGACCGACCCGCGCCGCCGGTGGCCCGCGGAGCGCTTCGCCGCCGTGGCCGCGGAACTGGCTATCGACGGCTGGCAGGTCATTGTGGTGGGCGACCCGAGCGAGCGTGAGCTTGCCGACGGGATCGCGGAGAAGGCCGCGGATCTCGCGCCGGGCGCCAGGGAGCTCATCTCCTCCGCGGCCGGACGCACGAGCGTGAGGGAGCTTGTCGGGCTGCTTGCGCACGCGCGCCTCGTCGTCGCGAACGACAGCGGGCCGCGGCATCTCGCTCAGGCGCTCGGGACCCCGACGGCGTCCGTCTACTGGGTGGGGAACCTCATCAACGCGGGGCCCGAGGGCCGGCGCCGCCACCGCGTCCAGATCGCGTGGCGGGGCGACTGCCCCGTGTGCGGCTCCGACGGCACGAACCCGTTCGGCCGGCACTGCGATCACGCCGTGACCTGGGTGGGCGCGGTGCCGACCGAAGCTGTGCTCCAGGACGCGAAGGACCTCTTGGCGGGGCGGTAAAGCCGTCGGGCGGTGAGGTCGCGGGGCGTGAGGTCGCGGGCGACTGAGTCGGGGGGCGGTGAGGTCGCGGGGGCGTCCGCACTCGGGGCGAGAGTCCGGTTTCGCGACCAACATGCCCCGCGACCCCCCGCGGATCCCGCTCCGTCCCCGCGAGACCACAGCAAACGGACGAATCCGCATGGAATCACCTGCGCTCTCGTCCGTTAGCTCGGGTCTCGCAGCCCGCGCCCTCGCGGCAGCGCCTCCTCGTCCGATGCTCCGTCGCCTGGCTCTGCTCTCGTGGCTCGCACCCCCGCCGTCCGCTCCGATCCCGAGGCTCGACGCAGCCCGGGCGCCACCAAACGTTGCCGAAGGCGCACGTTCGGTGCGAACGCGTACGTTTCTGCGCGCCCAAACGTCCGCCCTCGGGATAAACGTCCGCACTCGGAACGACAGTCCGCTTTCGCGACCAACATGCACCGCCGCATCCTGCGGATCCCGCTCCGTCCCCGCGAGACCACAGCAAACGGACGAGACCGCAGGGATTCACCTGCGGTCTCGTCCGTTAGCTCGGGTCTCGCAGCTCGCACCCTCGCGACAGTGCCCCCTCGTCCGATGCTCCGTCGCCTGGCTCGGCTCTCGCGGCACGCGCCCCCGCGGCAGTTGCCCCCCTCGTCCGATGCTCCGTCGCCTGGCTCGGCCCTCGTGGCTCGCGACCTCCGCCGTCCACTCGGATCCCGAGGCTCGACGCAGCCCGGGCGCCACCCGGATCCCGAGGCTCGACTCAGCCCGGCCACGGCGCCCCCACGCCTTGCCGAAGGCGCACGTTCGGTGCGAACGCGTACGTTTCTGCGTGCCCAAACGTCCGCCCTCGGGCACAAACGTCCGCACTCGGCACAAACGTCCACACTCGGAACGAGAGTCCGCCTTCGCGACCACCTCGCACCGCCGCACCGCGCGAATCCCGCTCCCTCCCCGCGAGACCACAGCAAACGGACGAGACCGCAGGGATTCACCTGCGGTCTCGTCCGTTAGCTGTCATCTCGTGGCACGAGCGCACCGATTGCTCGGCTCGCACCGCCGTCGGCTCCCGCCCCTTACCTCGCGGGCCCCGAGCTTACGGCCAGGAGTCCTCCATCGAACCCATCACAAGAAGCTCGCGGACCTCGCAGCCGCGAGGCTGGGAGAGCGCGAAGATCACCGATCGCGCGGTGTCCGAGGGCCGGTTGAGGTTGGTCCGATCGTGGGGCTTGTACTCCTCGGGCCGGTCGTCGAAGAACGCGGTGTCCATGCCGCCCGGGATGAGCGTCGTCACCCCGACCCGTCCCTTCAGTTCGGCCGCGAGAGCCCGGGTGAAGCCGATCACGCCGAACTTCGAGGCGCAGTAGGCTGTCGCCCCACCCGCACCGCGCAGCCCGAGCGTCGAGGCAACCGTCACAACCCGGCCGTGGCTCCGCAGGAGGTGCGGGAGCGCCGCGCGAACGACGGCGGCCGTGCCGAGCAGGTTGACCGAGATCACCTTTTCCCACTCCTCGGCAGGAACCTCCGTGAGCTCACCGCAGCGGTCGATGCCGGCGGCGCACACGATCGCGTCGATCCCACCGGCTTCCTCAGCCACCTGCGCGACGGCTGCTTCGGCGGCCTCACGTCCTGAGAGGTCTACGACCCAACCACGCGCAGGCGCTTCGACAGGTTGACGGTCGAGCACGAGCGGGAGAGCGCCCTCGGCGACAAGCGCCTCGACCACGGCCGCACCGAGTCCCGACGCGCCGCCCGTCACCAGGACCCGCGCCCCCTTGAGGGGATGGCTCTCGTCGGTCCTCGTCTGGGGGATGGTGTCCATGCTCTGTGTCATCAATCCGTTCCTCTCTCTGTCGTCCAAAAGTTCGTCGTCCAAAAGTTCGTCCAAGAGTCACCTCCTGCTGGTCGCACCCGCGGGACGTGACCAACAAACGGCGCCGCACCCGCGGGACGTGACCAACAAACGGCGTCGCACCCGCGGGACGTGACCAACAAACGGCGTCGCACCCGCGGGACGTGACCAACAAACGGCGCCGCACCCGCGGGACGTGACCAACAAACGGCGCCGCACCCGCGGGACGTGACCAACAAACGGCGTTAGCCGAGGCTCGCGATCGCCGCAGCAAGGCCCGTCGTCGAGCGTCCCGGCTGAAGCGGCACGGTTACGACCTCGCCGCCCCACGAACGGAGCTGCTTCGACTCGGGGAGCTCATCTGGGTTGTAGTCCGCGCCCTTGACCCACACGTGGGGACGCAGGGTCGCGAGCACAGCCTCGGGCGTGTCCTCCGTGAAGATCTCGACGGCGTCCACGCAGCTCAGGGCCTGGAGCAGCTCGGCGCGGTCGTGCTCGTTCATGACGGGCCGCTCGGGGCCCTTGAGCCGGCGGATGGAGTCGTCCGAGTTGAGGCACACGATGAGGCAGTCGCCCAAGGCGCGGGCAGCCTGCAGGAGGTGAAGGTGCCCCGCATGCAGGAGGTCGAAACAACCGCCCGCGGCGACGACCGTGCCGCCCGCAGCGCGGACGCGCCGCGCGAGGGCGACGGCCGAGGACACCCCAGCGGCACCCGTTCCCTCCGCTTCCGGGAACCCCGGCTGCCCGCCGCGGCGCAGGGACGCGACGCCACCGGCCGCGAGGAACGCGGCGGCGGTCGCAACGGCTCCCTCGGTCGCCGCGCCGAGCTGCTCACCGTGGGCGAGCGCGACGGCGAGCGACGACGCGAAGCGATCCCCAGCGCCGCAGGGGTCCTCGATCCGCAACCCGGCGGACGGCACCGCAACGTGGGTATCGCCGTCGGGCTCGCACACCAGCGCGCCTCGCTCGCCGAGAGTCACGACGACGGCGCGCGCGCCCCAGCGCTGCCGCAAGCGTCCCGCCGCGACGGCGAGGGCGCCCGGTTCGTCAACCTGACGGCCCGAGAACGCTAGGAGCTCGGACAGATTCGGCGTGACGGCCGCCGCCCCAGAGATGGGGCGCGCCCCGCGGGGATGCGGGTCCCACACGACCGGGATGCGGCGCGCTACCGTCTCGAGGGCCGCGCGGACCGTCGGGACGCTCGTGAAGCGGCGCCCGTAGTCGGCGACGACGACGGCGTCCGCTTCCTCGAGCACGGAGAGCAGCGCGAAGTCGACCTCGGCGTACGGGGGCGTCCCGCAGCCCTCGTCCACGCGCGCGATCCTCTGGCCGCTTGCCGTGAGCCGCATCTTCACCGGAGTCGGCGCGCCGAGCGGGACGGCGTGAACGCGAACCGGTCCGAGCAACGCGCGGAGGCGGGCCGCGGCGTCGTCGTCCGCAAGGGCGGTGACGAGATCGACTTCGTGGCCGTCGTCCGCAAGGAGCGTCGCGACAAGGCCGGCACCGCCCGCACGTTCGAGGCGGTCGTCGACGTCGAGGACTGGCACGGGGGCATCAGGGCAGAGGCGGTCGGCATGGCCGACCAGGTCGATATCGAGCAGGGTGTCGCCGACAACGGCAATCTTCATATCAGTCCTCCTCTTCCGCCACGCACGCGTCGAAGCCTTCGCACAGGGCATGGATCGCGATCAGCTGGGCTTCCTGGACGTGGCAGTTGCGGCCCTCGAGCGTGAGCGCTTCGTCGACGGCGGCCGAGAGCGGGTTGGGCCCGGGCCCCGTGAGGGCCCAGGTGAGCGCACCGACCTCGTGGGCGGCCTGGGCGGCCGCGACGAGGTTGGGGCTCTTGCCGCTCGTAGAGAGCAGGACGACGACGTCGCCGGGCCGGGCGTGCGCGCGCACCTGGCGGGCGAACACCTCGTCGTAGCCGTAGTCGTTGCCGATTGCGGTCATCGCGGAGGTGTCCCCGTGGAGGGCGATCGCCGAGAAGGGCCGCCGCTCGCCGTCGTACCTCCCGACGAGCTCCGCGGTGAGGTGCTGCGCCTCCGCAGCGGAGCCGCCGTTGCCGGCCGCGAGCAGGCGGCCGCCCGAGGCGAGCCGATGCGCGAGGGTCTGCGCCCAGCGCGCGAGGACGGCGGACTGCAGCCGCAGCGACTCAAGCGCTTGGCTCGCATCGTCGATGTGCTCGAGCACGCCGTCGGAGAGCCGCTCGTGCGGGAGTACGCGGAATCCTCCGGGGCCTAGGGGGCCGCCGGAGCGGATAGCGGTGAGTCCTCCGGCGGGTGTGGCCGTGAGGGACTGTTCGCGGAGCGCGCGGGTCATCTTCATCGAGCCCCCTCTCCGACGCGCCGAAGGCGGCTCCTGGACGCCGCCACATCAGCTTCGGGCTGGTCCCAGTGATCGAGCATGGCGCGATAGATCCTCTCCGTATCGGACGCGACGCGGTCCCAGGTGTAGCGTGTGCGAGTCCGCTCGACCCCCGCCGCGCCGAAGCGCGCCCGCAGCTCGGGGTCATCCGCGAGGATCGCAATCGCGTCCGCGAGCGCGGCTGGGTGCTTGGGCGGCACGTGGATGCCCGTGACGCCGTCGACGACCGACTCCTGGAGCCCGCCGACGGCTGAGACGATGACGGGCACGCCGCATGCCATCGCTTCGAGCGGGACGATGCCGAACGGCTCATACCAGGGCGTGCAGACGACGGCGTCGAGGCTCCGGAAGAGTTCGGGCATCTCGTCGCGTGGGACTTGGCCGACGAAGATGACCTGGCTGCCGATGCCGAGCGAATCGGCGAGTTCGCGGAGCCTGCGCGCCTCGGGGTCTGACGCGATGCGGTCCTTGCCGCTCGTGCCGCCGACCACGAGGAGTTCGATGTCCCGCCGTCCGGAGGCGGCGAGCAGCGCGAGCGCGGAGACCACGATGTCAACGCCCTTGCGCGGTACGAGACGGCCGACGACGGCGAGTCGGAGCCGCTTGCCGCGCGCCCGCGCCGGGCCCTCCGGCGTGAACTTCTCGACGTCGACGCCGCACGGCGCGACCGAGATCCGCCGCCGGTTCACGCCGAGCTGCCGGAGCTCGAACGCCTCGTCCGGGCACGTTGCGATCACGCGGTCCACGCTGCGCGCGACCCACGGCTCGAGGAACTCGCGCTCGGCCGGGCTCGTATCGTCCGTGCCCTGATGCCGCCGCTTCACGACGCCGAGCGCGTGGAACGTCTCGGCCACGACTGGCGGCGGGAGAAGCTGCTTCTGGAGCTTCCCGACGGCTTCGATGCTCGCGATCCCGGACATCCAGAAATGCCCGTGGACGATGTTGGGCGGGTTGTCAGTCCAGTAGTTGGCGAGCTGCTCCGCGAACGCGGGGATGTACGGCAGGAGCTTGTCCTTCGGCACGGCGTGGGCGGGCCCGGCGTCGACGTTCACGAGCCGCACTCCGTTCGGGAGCGTCTGCTCCCAATGGAGCCGCTCGCTGTCGCGCCGGGTGAAGACCGTCACGTCGTGGCCTCGTCGCACGAGAGCGGCGGAGAGCTCGGCCACGTGCACGTTCTGCCCGCCTGCATCGACTCCGCCCACGGTGGCGAGCGGACTGGCGTGTTCGGACACCATCGAGATTCTCATTGTGTTCTCTCTCCTCATCGAATAGTCCTCACTGGGCGGTCCTTCACAGGACGGTCCCTCGCGGAACTGTCGGAGCCTCCCGTGCTGCGCCAGCCGCCACCAAGGGGCCGCCCCGCACGTCCGCGAACACCTCGTCCCAGTCCCTCAGGAACCGGTGCAGGCTGTAGCGGTTCAGCGCGGCCTCCCTCGCGGCGAGCCCGGCCTCCTGCGCCGCAGAAGGGTCGGCGATGAAGCGGTGCGCGGCAGCGACGAGTTCATGGATGTCCGAGCTCACGCAGCCAGCCGCCGGGGGCACCGCGCGCCAGGCCTCTGTTGACCCGAGCGCGACTACCGGCAGACCGGCCATCATGGCCTCGATGAGCGCGAGCCCAAGCGAGGTCCAGCGGAACGGGTGCAGGTACGCCCTGCGGTGGGCCAGCTCGGCGTGGAGGCGCGCTGTCGGGACGTCGCCCGCCCAGCGCAAGCGCGCGGCCTCGATCCCGGTGGCCTCGACCAGGCCGTCTCCGCCCATGCCGTAGACGTCGAGCGGGGCCACGTCGGCGAAGCGGCCGAGCAGATCGGTGCCGGCGACCCTCCAACGCCGCACGGGCTCATTGACGACGACGGCGAGCCGCTCAAGCTCGCCCGTGTAGGAGAGCCCCGGGTCGACGACGCCGTGTTCGACGACGTACACCGGCGCCTTGCCGCTGTCCCACATGAGGGCGTTGAAGTGGGTGACGTGCACGATCGGGATCTCGTCCTGATCCGCGAGCGGGTGCCGCGTCTCGGGAACTGCGCCCTTCGGGATGTTGTGCTCGAGGTAGACCGCGGGGAGGTCCTTCCCCGGGCGCAGGCCGGTGAGCTCGTGGACCCGCTTCGCCTCGTCCGGCCTTTGGAGGACGACGGCGTCGAGCGTGCCCGCGATGGCTGCGAGGTCCTCGAGCGGGACCTCGGCGGCGTTCGGCCACTCGCGTCCGCCTCGGCCCAAGCCCCATGCGGACCGCTCGGCGTCGACCGGGAGCACGTATTCGTGTTCTCCGCGGACGAAGCCGTCGGTCCAGCCGCCATGGACGTGCCAGAGAAGGATCCGCATCAGACGGGCACCGCCTTCGTGTTGTGTGAGACGAGTCGTTCGACGGCGCGCAGCACCTCGTGCGGGGTGACCCCGGCGAGGCACGGATGCCCAGGCAGGGGGCAGATACGCGCACGCGAGCCGGCGCAGGCGGCCGACTGGTCGCCGAGGACCTCGACGGCGGAACCCCGAGGGGCCCACGTCCCGGCCGCGACAACAGGAGAGAAGAGGCTGACGACGGGAGTTCGCACGGCCGCGGCCACGTGCGCGGGGCCGGTGTTCCCGGCGACGACGGCGCTCGCACCCGCGAGGAGGTCGACGAGGCCCCGGAGGTCGGTTGCGCCGCCCGCGTCGATCCCGTGGGAGCCTGCGACGCGCGCGGTCAGTTCCCGCTCGTCGTCGTTCCCGGTGACGACGACGCGGAAGCCCTCGGCCGCGAGCATCGAGACGAGCTGTGCCGCGTGCTCGGCGGGCCAGGTCCTCGCGGGGGCATCAGCCCCGGGGTGGACCACGACATATTCGCCCGAGGGCCGCGCCGAAGTCCTCGGCTGAGGCAGGAGGGCGGGCAGGCCGTCGTCGTCCGCTGGGCGGGGGAAGCCCGCAGCCGCGGCGATTCCGAGCGCACGGTCCACCTCGTGGAGCTTCCATGGGAGGTCGCGGCTCGTGAGCCGCACGTCGAGGAGGCTCCCAGGGTAGTCCTCGGAGAGAGCGGTGATGCGTGGGACGCCTGTCAGGCGCAGTTCGAACGCGAGCGGAAGCGCCGACTGGTGGAAGGACGTGAGGATGATGGCCTCGTCGATGCCCGCGTGGTCGAGCAGCCGCTCAAGCCGGCGCACGTGCCGAGGGGTTGCCGCCGGGGCCGGGTTGGCGATCCAAGGGCAGTCCCATACGAGGTGCTCGGTGACGCCGGGGAGCATCGTCGCGACCGCCGCGCCGCGGGGGCCGGTCAGAAGGACAACCTCCGCCTTGGCCGCGACCGCGCGGATCGCGGGCCCCGAGAGCACGACGTCGCCCAGGCTGTCGAGCCGCGCGACAAGGACTCGCCTCACGGCCCGGTCCCCGCGCTTGCGGGCCCCACGCTCGCCGGTTCGAGCGATTCGCCGAGGGCGAAGAGGACGGCGGAGAGCAGGTCGGGGGCGACGGCGGGTGCGGCCTCGACTTCCTCGGGGAGGGTCACGGGAGTCGGAACGAGAATGCCACGCGCTCCCGCGCGCTGAGCCGCCTCCATGTCGGAACCGATGTCCCCGATGAAGACAACGTCCGCCGGCGCAACCCGGAGCGCGCGGCAAGCCGAGAGGATGAGGCCCGGCCGCGGCTTGCGGCAGCGGCAGCCCTGCTCCGGATGGTGCGGGCACACGCGCCACACGTCGAACGGCCCGAGCAGGTCGTCCACACGCCGATTCACCCGGTATACGTCGACGGAGCCCATGAAGCCGCGCCCGACACCGGACTGGTTCGTGACGACCCCTGTCCGCACGCCGAGGGCGCGCAGCCGGGCCAGGGCCTCTGGGGCCCCGGGCACCGGGCGGACCTTTCGCGGGTCTCGGTTGTACGGGACGTCGTCCACGAGGGTACCGTCCCGGTCGAAGAGCACGGCGGCCGGAAAGGGCGTCCGTGGCTGGTCAAGACGGTCTGCTTCCATGACGGGAATCTGCCCCGGGAGAAGCTACAATAAACTTTCTTTTCTCCTGCAACTTCTCCCCCGGGGCCATTTCCCTCGGCCGCGGGAGGACTTTCGATTAGCTCAAGCCAAGGGCATCGTCGCTTTCGATCATGGAGGCTGCCGTGACAGCGGGTTCAGAACGGCCTGTCCTGCTCGTGCTCCGAGCGCTCAAGCTCGGCGATCTGCTCGTCTCAGTGCCAGGCCTGCGCGGCCTGCGCGCGGGGTTCCCCGACCACGAGCTAGTGCTCGCCGCGCCCCAGTGGCTTGAGCCGGTCATTCCGCTCATAGGAGCCGTCAACCGTCATCTCCCGACCCCCGGCCTCGACGGACCCATCCCCTACACCGGACGGCCTGTGGATGTGGCCGTGAACTTCCACGGCAAGGGGATCGAGAGCCGGACGCGGCTCGAGGAGCTCGCCCCGGAGCATCGCATCGGGCACCGTGCCCCCGGCTGGGCCGGCCCGGAGTGGGACGACGCGCTTCATGAGCGTGAGCGCTGGGTGCGGCTGCTGACCTGGCACGGGCTCCCCGGCCGGGCCGACGACTACCGCCTCCTCCTTCCTGAGGTCCCAGCACCGGTCGAGGGCGCGACGCTCGTCCACGTGGGTGCTGCCTACGGGAGCCGGCGCTGGCCCGTCGAGCGTTTCGCCGGCGTCGCCCACGAGCTCCGCCTCAAGGGCCACGACGTGCTCCTGACCGGCGGCGAGGAAGACCGGGGCCGGGCCGCCGCCGTCGCCCACGGCGCCGGGCTGCCGGATTCCGCCGTCGTCGCGGGCCGCTGGACCCTCTCCGAGTTCTTTGCGGCCGTGGCCGCCGCGCGCCTCGTGGTCACTGCGGACACGTCCGCGGGGCATATCGCGACGGCGTACGGGACGCCGTCCGTCGTCATCTTCGGCCCCGCTGCCCCTGAGCAGTGGGGTCCGCCGGAGGACGGCCCGCACGTCGTGCTCACCGACCCGGCTGTGCGGCACGGGGACCCGTTCGCTGATCTCCCGGACCCGGCGATGCTCGCCGTGTGGCCCGGGCACGTGCTCGACGCCGTTTCCCGCCTCGAGGAGCGCGGGACGGCCGAGGCGCCGAGGCACCTCGCGGCGCCGTAGCGTTTGGCTGCTTCTCTGGACGGGTACGGGCCGACGGTGAAGGATCCTACGGTGAAGGATCCTGTTCAGGAGGAGTTGCGAGGAGGTGGTCGGTCTGGATTCTGGGGAGCCCCGCTTCGCAACCGCATACTGGACGGTCGGGCCGTGGCAGGGACAGCTGCGGCGCGAGGAGTTGGCCCCGCCGCGGGAGGGCGAGGCCCTCGTCCGGACGCTGTACTCCGGACTGAGCCGAGGCACGGAACGCCTCGTCCACGCCAACCGCGTGCCCGAGCGTGTGGCCGGCCTCATGGAGGCCCCGCATCAGGAGGGCAGCTTCCCGTGCCCTGTTAAATACGGGTACCTCTCGGTCGGGGTGGTCGAGGAGGGGCCTGCGGAGCTCGTGGGCCGCACCGTCTTCTGCCTCTACCCCCATCAGGACCGGTACGTGGTCCCCGCGTCCGAGCTCGCCGTCGTCCCCGACGGCGTGCCCCCGCACCGGGCCGTGCTCGCCGGGGCGATCGAGACGGCGGTCAACGCATTGTGGGACGCGAGCCCGCGCATCGGTGACCGGATCGCCGTCGTCGGCTGCGGCCTCGTCGGCGGGGCGGTCCTCGCGCTCCTGCGCCGCTTCCCTCTTTCGCGACTCGAAGCGGTCGACGCCGACCCCGCGAAGGCGAGCTTCGCCGAGCGGCTGGGTGTCGACTTCGCGTCCCCGGACGAGGCGCACGACGATTGCGACGTCGTCGTCCACTGCTCCGCGAGCGCAGCGGGCCTCGCGCGGTGCCTTGAGCTCGTGGGGGACGACGGCGAGATCATCGAGCTCTCCTGGTACGGCGAGCAGCCGGTGAGCGTTCCCCTCGGCGCGGACTTCCACGCGCGCAGGCTCTCGCTCCGCGCTAGCCAAGTCGGCCAAGTCGCGCTCCCCCGCCGGCATCGGCGCACCACGGCGCAACGCCTCGCGCTCGCCCTCGAGCTGCTCGAGGACCCCATCTTCGACGCGTTCCTCGGCGGCCCCACCGACTTCGAGGACCTTCCCGAGGCGATGGACGGGCTAGCCTCGGAGAAGTCCGAGAGCGCGGGGATCCAGACAGGCCTGTGCCACGTCATCCGGTATCCGGTATCCGGGAGCAAAGGGAGACTATGTATTCGCTGACCGTCCGTGACCATGTCATGATCGCCCACAGCCTGCCGCGCGCCGCCTTCGGCCCGGCCCAAGGCCTGCATGGGGCGACGTTCGTCGTCGAACTCACCGTCCGCGCACGCGAACTCGACGAGAACGCGACAGTCATGGATATCGGCGCGCTCTCGGGTGTGCTCGGCGAGGCGCTCGAGGGCCTGCGTTACCAGAACCTCGACGAGCACCCTGCGTTCGAGGGGAAGCTCTCGACCACCGAAGCCGTTGCGCGGCACCTCGCGGAGGACGTCGCGGGGCGGCTGACGGGTGCAGGGGCTGGGGGCGCTGGCGCTGGCGCTGGGGGCACCGCGGCAGGGGGCACCGCCGATCGCCTCGTGGGGCTCTCGGTCGTTCTCCGCGAGCACCCCGACGCGTGGGCGGGCTACAGCCTGGACCTCCCGTGACCCCTGCGCGTATCGACTTCGTCGCTGCGGCGCCGCTGGGCTGGAGTTCGGGCGGCAGCATGTACAACGAGCGGCTCATCGCCGCGCTTCGGGGCTCCGGCATCACGGTTCACGCTTACAGCCTCACAGGGGACTGGCCCGAGGGAAGCGCCGCGGATCGGGAGCGGCTCGCGAGCCTCCTGCTCGGCCTTGCGGGCGACGCCGGGCGCGTGGTCATCGTCGACGGCCTCGTGGGCTTGGGCTGCCCCGACGAGATCGCGCAGGCCGAGCGCGCAGGCGTTGCCGTCTGGCTCCTCGTGCACGTTTCGCTCGCGGACCTCGCAGTGGGGACCCACTCGGTCCCCGCATCCGAGGCCGCCCGGCTCGCCGGCCTCGAACGGGCCGCCCTCGAGGCGTGTTCCGGGGCCTTCGCCCCGAGCCGATTCGCGGCGGCCACCCTGGTCGCGCGCTATGGGGTGGAGGCCGTCGTCGCCCGTCCCGGGGTGGATCACGCACCGCAGGCCCGCGGGTCGAAGCCCCCGCATCTCGTATGCGTCGCGGCGCTGCTCCCGGCCAAGGGGCAGCTCGTCTTCCTCGAGGCGCTCGACAGCCTCGTCGACCTCCCGTGGACTGCCTCTCTCGTCGGTTCGGACCAGGCGGATCGGGCCTATGCGCGCGCCGTCCGGCAGGCCGCCGCCTCACCACAGCTCTCGGCGCGGGTCCATCTCACGGGCGAGTTGCGGGGCCCTGCGCTCGAAGCCGCGTGGGACGCCGCCGATCTCAGTGTCCTCCCCAGCGCGCACGAGACGTTCGGGATGTCCGTCGTCGAGTCCCTCGCCCACGGCGTGCCAGCGTTCGTTCCGGCGGGAACGGGCGCGGAAGAGGCGCTCGCGCTCTCGCTTGCAGGCGGCGCGGGACTGGCTGGCACGGTCGGCGAGCTGCGCGACGTCGGAGCCCTCCGCGAACTGCTGCGGTCGTGGCTGACGGATGCGAATGAGCGGGAAGCGTTCGGGGCGGCGGCCCGAGCGGCGCGGCCCGCGCTGCCGACGTGGGCGGCGACCGCGGCGGCAGTCGCCGCGGGGGTAGGAGTCAGCGCGAATCCCGAGGACTAGCCAACTCCCACGGCTAGCGGACTTACCCGCGGGAGCCGGGCCCAACTTCCTCGGGAGCCAAGGGCCGTGCGACGGCGAGTACCGAGCCGGAGACGTGGCACGACTCCTCAGAAGCCAGATAGACGAACGCGTCGAGCTCCTCGAAATCGGTCATGGCGGGCTCGTGGTGGTGTCCGCCGTCGAAAAGTGGCTCCAGCTCGGGATCCCACCGGGGGCCGCCGACCACCGCATTGACGCGGATCCCACGGGGTCCGAGTGTCTGTGCCCAGCCTTGGGTGGTCTCGAGGACGGCAGTGGCGAGGGCCTCCTGGCCGCGGGTGAGAAGCAGCCCGGGAGTCGAGAACGCGACGGTGTTGATGATGCTGGCCCTCTCGTTCAACGAGGGAAGGGCCGCCTCGGTTGCGGTCACGAGGACGGACATCGAACGCTGGAGGGCCTTTTCGACGCCCCGCCGCACGGCCCAGGGATTGGGGCCTTCTTCTGGAATCCATGGCGGGCCCGTATTGATGAGCACATCCACGCCGCCAAGCTCCCTGACCGCGGACCTCACGATTCGGGTGCTGTCGGGACCGTCGGCGGGGCTGATCGCAACCACCGCCTCCGAGAAGGTCAGCACTCTCCCGAGCCGCTGCGTAAGAATCTCGTCTTCGCCGGTGATCAGGACGCGCCGGCCACTGAGCCGGGCATTAGCAGGCATCGATCCACTCCGTCGGTCAACAGTCTCTGCGACTGTGCGGTCAGGGATGTCCGCTCTCGGTATTCCACCGCAAGCAGGGTCAAGAAAATAATTTAGCATTTCGTACACCGAAAATACGAAGGATAGTCCTCCTCACGTCATCCGGCCGTTACCCCCCGGCGGCAGAAAATAACGCTTCTCACGAAAGGTATCGTCCGGCGTTTTGGGGCAGGTCGGTGGGGTAACAGACCCGGCAGCAGGGTCGGAAAGACAGTCCGGTCCGCAACGAAAGGTGAGAACTGTGAGCTTCCTGGCTTTTCTCATTCTCGGTTTGATTGCCGGAGCGATTGCTAAGGCATTGATTCCAGGACGGCAAGGCGGCGGATGGTTCATTACCCTCCTGCTCGGCGTCGTCGGCGCGATTCTCGGCGGTTGGATCGGCGGTGCGCTGTTCGGCGTCGGACTCCAGAACTTCTGGAGCATCCAGACGTGGATCGTCGCGATCGTGGGCTCGGTCATCGTGCTCCTCATCTACGGTGCAGTGACCCGCCGCTCGCGCACGTGATTCAAAGCTCCCCCACGTGCTTCAAAGAGGGCATGCTCAGAGGCCTCTGACATGAAAGGTCTGACATGACCGAACGCGATAAGCGCTTCGAGGACCGGCACCACATCGAGCCCGGCAAGCCGGTGCCTCGTGAGCCCGAAGACGAGGGCGCCCCCGCCCGCAATGACGTCACCCCAAGTTCGCAAGGCGTCGGCGCGATTTGGGGAGACGCCGAACGGACGCCTCACCCAGGCCCGGTTCAGGCCCCGAACGAGACGGACCAGGCAGCGATGGAAGCAGTCGCCGCAGAATACGACGTCGTCAGCACGGACGAGGGCGAGCGATACCTCGAGCCCAAGGACGCGGAGGATGAGCAAGGAACCACCAAGGACGACTTCCCCGACCACGGGTAGGAGACCAGGGCAGGACGACCCGGACATTCCGGGATCCCTAAGACAGACGGCGGGGCGGAGGCTGGGGCTCCCTCCGCCGTCACCTTTTGCCCAGTTGAAAAACAGCCTCGTTGGCCCCGCCGCTTGAGCGTGCGGGGCCAGCTCATGTGCGCCCGGCCTATGTGCGGGGCCAGCTCAGGCGCGCTGGGCCAAGGACGTACTGCGCTCCCGCATCTCGGTGAGCAAGCGCGCGGCAGCGGCGTCGGTCCTTGCCGTCCTGCCTGCGCGGTAAGCCTCAAGGAGCAGGGGGTCCACATAGGATCCCCGCGCTACAGCGGGCGTGTTGTTGAGCCAGCTCGAGGCGTCGTCGATCGCCTTCTTCCACGCCGCCTCCGCGTTCCGCCCCGCGGCGTGGCTCGCGTCGAGCGACGCGGCGGCCGTGGCGGTCCCCCGCCACGTGCGGAGGTCCTTCGCGCTCGCCTCCATCCCCGCGATGTCGCGGAGATACTCGTTGACCGAGGAGGCGCCAATGCGCTGGAAGCCCCCGCCGTCGTCGTACCCCATCGCCGGCCTGCCCGGGCGCCGGCGCGGAAGGCTCTCGAAGTAGGCAGCGAGTTCCCGGTCCCTCAGCTCGAAGCGCCACGTGCTCCCGGACTTCCCGGGGAAGTCGAAGGCGATCCGTCCCTCGTCGACCTTGACGTGCCGCCGCTGGATGGTCGTGACGCCGTACGTGCCGTTCTCCCGCGCATAGCGCCGGCTGCCGACGCGCACCCCGGCCCGATCGATGAGCCGGATTGCGGCCGCAAGGGCCTGGATGCGAGCTCCGCGGTCACCCCGCAGGTCACGGGTCACGGCGCGCCGGATGTGCGGCAGCCGCTGCGCGAGCGCGAGTGCACGGTCGAACTTGCGGGCCTCCTGCCGAGCGCGCCACGCGGCGTTGTAGAGGTACTGGGTTCGCCCCGCCGCATCGACGCCCATGGCCTGCAGCTTCGCCTTGGGCGACGCCGCGATCCTGACGTTCCGCCACGCAGGCGGGATCGCGAGCGAGCGGACACGCTCGAGTTCGCTCGGCGGAAGACGCTCCCCGTTCTCGTCCAAATAGCTGAAGCCACGGCCCGCGCGGCGCCGCGTCCAAGCGGTGCGGAGTGATCTATGAGTGCGAGCCACTGGCCGCATTTACCCCGGATTTTCGCGGTTCAACCACTTTGCGCGGAGGGCGCACGGCGGGTTCCGCGACCCCGTCCCCGGGCGTATCGTGAGCCGTGGATCAAGCCGTTGGTCCATGTCCGCGTTCCACCATTCTGGAGGCCGCACGCATGTCCGACCGCACCAACGAACCCGACAACCCCCAAGAAGTGCACCCGGCTGAGCAGAAGCCGCCGCAGGACCAGGACGCCCCCGGCACCACCGCTGAGACCGAGCCGAGCCCGGATCACGGCGAACAGACGTACGAGGGGCACGGGAGGCTCGAAGGCCGCGCAGCACTCATCACTGGTGGCGACTCAGGTATCGGGCGGGCTGTCGCGATCGCGTTCTCACGCGAGGGTGCGGACGTTGCGCTCACGCACGTGGCGAAGGAGCGCGAGGACGCCGAGTCGACGGCTTCGCTCGTGCAGGATGCGGGGCGCAAGGCCCTGACGCTCGACGGCGATCTCCGCGACGAGGACTACGCCGCTTCACTCCCCCGCCGCGTCCTCGACGAGTTCGGCCGCTTGGACGTCCTCGTGCTCAACGCCGCCTACCAGCAGGCGCGCGATGGCATCGACACGGTGGAGACCGCGGAGTTCGACCGCGTGCTCAAGACGAACCTCTACAGCCAGTTCTGGATCCTGCGCGCAGCGCTTCCGCACCTCCAGCCCGGCGCATCGATCATCATCACGAGCTCGATCCAGGCTGCGCAGCCCTCGCCGAGCCTCTTCGACTACGCCATGACCAAGGCCGCCCAGGTCGCGCTCGTCAAGGCTCTCGCCCCCGAACTCGGCGAGAAGGGAATCCGGATCAACGCCGTCGCTCCGGGGCCGGTCTGGACACCGCTCATCCCGTCCACGGGCTGGCCGGGCCACGTGCCGGAGTTCGGCAAGGACAGCCCCTTGGGCCGCCCCGCGCAGCCTGCGGAGCTCGCTCCCGCCTACGTTCTGCTCGCTTCGGACGAAGCGTCGTACATATCGGGCGCAGTCGTCCCGGTAACAGGAGGACAGCCCTTCTAGAAGAAAGGAAGCCCATGAAGCTCATCCCCTCCCGGGGTCCCGCAAGCCGATTGGTTGCCCAAACGCCCGCACCCAGAGGGATCCAACGGCTCGTCCGCAACGTCGAGACGGGGCGCTTCGAGCGAACGCTCTCCGGCCTCACGGCCGCCGGCGCTCTCGTGACCGCGGCGGAGATCTATCTCGAGCACGACAGAGCGAGCTTCGGCGACCCGTGGATGTGGGCTCCCGTTGTGCTCGGCCCGGTAGGGGCAGCGGCGGGGGTCGCCGGCGTCGTGAGCACCCGCATGGCGCACACCGCGCTTCCGCTCGCGAGCGTCGCGATCATCGCCAACGGCCTCCAGGGAACGTACCTCCACCTGCGCGGGATCGCCCAGCGTCCCGGCGGCTTCAAGGAGTTCCGCTACAACTCGGAGATGGGGCCGCCGCTTCTCGCACCGCTGCTCGTGACGCTCGTCGGGGGAATGGGGCTTCTGGCGTCGGTTCTGAGGAGGGAATCGTGACCCTCCCACTACCAGAGGACGACGGCGGCGGCCGCTTTCCGGGTCTGCGCACGCTTGAGCTGAGGGACCACTGGGACGAGGCGACATCCTCGCTCATCCTTTCCCGTGTGGGGCGGCCGCCGGACGTGTGCTTCTTCAACGCCGAGGAGGAAGGGATCGCGGCGGCGATGCTCGATCAGCTCGTAGGTCAAGAAGGCGAGCCGCGTGTGCCGCTCGTCAACGTCGTCGACGCCCGGCTCGCTGCCGGAGAGACGGACGGCTGGCGTTACGCGGACCTGCCCGAGGACGGGGAGGTGTGGCGCCGTTCTGTCCGCTTCATCGACGAGGACGCGCGCGAGCGCTACGGAGTCGGGTTCGCGGACGCGACGGCGGCCCAGCAGGAAGCCGTGCTCGAGGCGGTCCATCGGACCGAGGGCCAATGGCACGGAATGCCGGCCGGCCACGTGTGGAACCTCTGGCTTCGCTACGCGTGCACCGCTTTCTACGCGCATCCCTGGGCGTGGGACGAGATCGGCTTCCCGGGGCCGGCTTACCCCCGCGGCTATTCGAACCTTGGGGTCGGCCGACGCGAGCACTTCGAGGTTCGGGATGCACATCCCGGTGAGCAGGCATGAGGGGCCCGAACCCGCTCACGACCGCCCGGACGCTCGCGAGCATCAAGGCGCGCAACGAGTCCGCGTGGCTGCTTCCCGTCTCGAGCCCGGATGTCACCGAGCGCATGCGGCGCTACGAGGACGACGACGAGGTGGACCTCGTGATCGTCGGCTGCGGGGCAGGCGGGTCCACCGTCGCGCAGCGGCTCGCGCGTGAAGGGTGGTCCGTCGTCGTCCTCGAGGCAGGGCCGTTCTGGGAACCGGAGCGCGACTGGGTGAGCGACGAGGCCGGGTCGCACCACCTCTACTGGACCGAGCCCCGAGTGATCGACGGCGAGGACCCCGTTCCTCTCGGTTCCAACAACTCGGGCCGGGGCGTGGGCGGATCGATGGTGCACTTCGCCGGCTACGCGCCGCGTTTGCACCCGAGCGACTTCCACACCGACACGCTCGACGGCGTGGGCGCCGACTGGCCCTTGGACTACGAGGATCTCCGTCCTTACTACGAGGACATGGAAGAGGAGCTCCCGGTCGCGGGCCAGGATTGGCCGTGGGGCGAGCCCCACAGCTATCCGCACAGCCCGCACCCCGTCGGCGGGAACGGCGAAGTGTTCCTGCGCGGCGCGGAGAACTGTGGGATCGAGGCCCGAGTCGGCCCTGTCGCTATCGCGAACGGCCGTTTCGGCCACCGGCGGCACTGCATCTACCGAGGGTTCTGCCTCCAAGGCTGCAAGGTGGATGCGAAGGCCTCCCCGCTCATCACCCACGTCCCCGACGCAATCGTGCACGGGGCGGAGATCCGCGCCAACTCGACCGCGACCCGCATTGAGGTCGACGAGCGCACCGGCTTGGCGACGGGCGTGCATTTCGTCCATGGCGGCGTCGAGCGCTTCCAGCGCGCCCGGAACGTCGCGGTCGCGGCCTACTCGATCGAGACGCCGCGGCTCCTGCTGAACTCCTCGTCGCAGCGCTTCCCGAACGGGCTGTGCAACGACTTCGACTTCGTGGGCCGCTACCTCATGGTCCAGGGAGCCCCGCAGACCGGCGGAAGGTTCGAGGACGAGGTGCGCATGTACAAGGCGCCGCCGCCCGAGGTCAGCACCGAGCAGTTCTACGAGACGGATCCGTCCAAGCCGTACAAGCGCGGCTTCTCGATCCAGACGGTCTCGCCGTTGCCGATCACATGGGCCGAGCACATCGCTGCACAGGGCCATTGGGGCAGGGATCTGCGCCGCCGCATGAGCGACTTCGTTCACTGGGCGTGCCTCGGCGCGCTGTGCGAGTTCCTGCCGCTTCCGGAGAATCGGGTCACGCTGGATTCGGAGAAGGACCGGCGCGGGATGCCCGTCGCGCACGTCACGTACAGCCGCGGCGGCAACGACAAGCGCCTCATGAAGGCCGCCCAAGAGACGATGGAGCAGATCCTCCACGCGGCGGGCGCGAGCGAGGTGATGACCATCCAGCGCTATGCCCACCTCGTGGGCGGCGCCCGGATGGCGGCGGATGAGGAGCACGGCGTGGTCGACGCCGACTGCCGTACGTTCGCCGTTCCGAACCTCTTCATCACGGACGGAAGCGTCTTCCCCACCCAGGGTAGCGCCAACCCCGCCTTGACGATCATGGCCCTCGCCGCGAGGACGGCGGCACGGCTCGCAGCGGGCGCCCGTCAGGGTGTTCGCCGGCCGACCGAAGCGTTCACACTCCAGAAAGAGAGCTGATATGGCTGCACAGAAGGTCGCCGAATTTCTGCTCGAGCGTCTGAGAGCATGGGACATCGAGACGGTGTTCGGCTATCCCGGCGACGGCATCAACGGAATCGTGACCGCGCTCGGCAAGGGCGAAGGGCCCCGGCTGGTCCAGGCCCGGCACGAGGAGATGGCTGCGTTCGAGGCCGTCGGCTATGCGAAATTCACGGGCCGGGTCGGCGTCTGCATGGCCACGTCGGGCCCGGGAGCCGTCCACCTCCTCAACGGCCTCTACGACGCGAAGCTCGATCACGTGCCGGTTGTCGCGATCGTCGGGCAGGCCGCGAGGACCTCGATGGGCGGATCCTTCCAGCAGGAGATCGACCTCCCGAACCTGTTCAAGGATGTCGCCTCGGACTACGTCCAGCTCGTCAGCGTGCCCGAGCAGCTCCCGAACGTGATCGACCGCGCGATCCGGGTCGCGTGCGCCCGGCGCGCGCCGACCGCCGTCATCATCCCTGCGGACGTCCAGGAGCTCGAATACTCGGCGCCGAGCCACTCCATGAAGATGGTCCCCTCGAGCCTCGGCATCGAGTGGCCTGACATCCAGCCGGACATGGCAGCGGTGCGCAGGGCCGCGGAGGTGCTCAATGAGGGCAAGAAGGTCGCGATGCTCATCGGGCAGGGCGCCCGGCACGCGGCGGCCGAGGTCCAGCAGGTCGCGGAACTCCTCGGAGCGGGTGTCGCGAAGGCACTTCTCGGCAAGGACGCGCTGCCCGACACGCTGCCTTACGTCACAGGCTCGATCGGGCTCCTCGGCACGCGGCCGAGCTACGAGATGATGCGGGACTGCGACACGCTCCTGACGGTCGGCTCGAGCTTCCCCTACGCAAACTACTTCCCCGAGCCGGGGCAGGCCCGCGGGGTGCAGATCGACGTCGACCCCACGATGATCGGCCTCCGGTACCCCTACGAGGTCAACCTCGTCTCCGACGCCGGCGCTGCGCTCCGAGCGCTCATCCCGCTCCTCGTCCGCAAGGAGGACCGCGGCTGGCGCGACGACCTCGAGGACAAGGTCTCGAGGTGGTGGGAGACCATGCACGACGAGGCCCTCGTCGAGGCCGAGCCGATCAATCCGCTCCGCGTGTTCTCCGAGTGCTCCGAGAGGCTGCCTGCGAGCGCCATCATCGCCGCCGATTCGGGAAGCGCCGCCAACTGGTACGCGCGGCAGCTCCGGTTCCCCTCCGGCGTCCGGGGAAGCCTTTCCGGCAACCTCGCGACGATGGGGCCCGGCGTCCCCTACGCGATCGGCGCCAAGTTCGGGAATCCCGACCGGCCCGTCATCGCCTTCGAGGGCGACGGCGCGATGCAGATGAACGGCATGGCCGAGCTCATCACCATCGCCCGCTACTGGGAGGAGTGGGAGGACCCCCGGCTCGTCGTCGTCGTGCTCCACAACGACGATCTGAACCAGGTGACGTGGGAGCTCCGGGCCTTCAGCGGCTCGCCGACGGTCCCGATGACGCAGGCGATTCCCAGCGTGGACTACGCGGGCTTCGCCGCGGGGCTCGGCCTAGGCGGGATCTCGGTCGACAACCCGGATGCCCTCGGCTCGGCGTGGGACGAGGCGCTCACCGCGTCGCGGCCCACAGTCCTCGACGTCCGCACGGACCCGAACGTCCCGCCCATCCCGCCGCATGCGACGTTCGAACAGGCGCTCAACGCTGCCAAGAGCGTCGTCCACGGCGATCCCCATCGATGGGGCTACATCAAGGAAGGCCTCAAGACGAAGGCCCAGGAGATCCTGCCGGGGCATCGGAAGTGAGCGGCGAAACGTCTCCCGTCACGGCGATCCGCGCCGCGGCGTACACAGTGCCGACCGACGGGCCCGAAGGCGACGGCACGTTCGCGTGGGACTCGACCACGATCGTCGTCGTCCACGCAGAGGCGGCCGGCGAGACGGGAATCGGCTACACCTATGGGCCGAAGGCGCTCGTGGGCCTCGTCTCCGACATGTTGGAGCCCGCCGTCAAGGGGACCGACGCCTTCATGGTCAGGGCGAGCGCCGAGGCGATGGCCCGCGCGCTCCGCAACGCCGGCCAGTCGGGCGCGGCCTCCTACGCGGCGTCCGCCGTCGACTGCGCCCTGTGGGACCTCGCGGCACGGCTCGCGGGCCTGCCGCTGTACCAGTTCCTCGGGGCCGCCCGGTCGGAGGTTCCCGTGTACGGGAGCGGCGGTTTCACGACCTATTCCTACGAGCGGCTCACCGAGCAGCTCACGGGGTGGGTCCTGGGGCAGAACATCCCCCGCGCAAAGATCAAGATCGGCCAGGACCGCGGAACTGACGAGTCCCGGGACATCGAACGGATGCTCATCTCGCGCGAGGCGGTGGGGCCTGACGCCGAGCTGTTCGTTGACGCGAACGGCGCCTATTCGGCGAAACAGGCCGTCCGTGTCGCCCAGGCCGCGCGCGACGCGGATTTCACGTGGTTCGAGGAGCCGGTCTCGAGCGAGGACCTCGAGGGGCTCCGGTTTGTGCGTCAATCGGTCGCCGCGGACGTCGCCGCCGGGGAGTACCTCACGAGGCCCGCCGACGTCGAACGCATGTGCGCTACCGGCGCCGTCGACTGCCTGCAAGCCGACGTGACCCGCTGCGGCGGCATCACGGGCTGGCTGCGCGCGGCCGCCGTCGCCGACGCCCACGGCATCGACTTCTCGGGGCACTGCGCACCGGCGATCACGGCCGCGCCTGCCGCCGCCGCTCCACGCCTGCGGCACCTCGAGTGGTTCCACGACCACGTCCGGCTCGAGGGGATGCTCTTCGAGGGGACCCTCGACCCCCAAGGCGGCACCATCACCCCGGACGCCGAACGACCCGGCAACGGCCTCGAACTCCGCACTGCGGATGCCGAGCAATACCGGGTCGCCTGACCCCTGAGCCCCACCGCCCCCCACCGTCTGATGGTCACCTCCCGACGGTTCTCGTTCGTTCAAAAGTCACGTCCCGCGGGTTCAACCCGCGGGACGTGACTTTTGGATGGATCCTCGTGAATTTGGACGATCCTCGTGAACGAGGTGATCCGTGGCTTACCCGGCGTCGAAGCGCTCGTCCCCGCGCTCGGCGTCGTCATCGGAGTCGCCGCCGGGCGCCCCGCCGTGGCCCATGCTGCCGCCCTCGGGATGGCGCCCGGCCTCCACGATCGCCTCGCTCACCTCGGTCGGCTTCTCGTACGTGCGGTCGGGGATACCCTCGACGGCGCGGACCACGTTGCTGTCTGCCCCGTTGTCCTTTGCCGCGGAGACGAGGGCCTGCTTGTCAGCGGGGTAGTCCACGCCTTGGAGGAACTTCTGGATCTGGATCGGGTTGACAGTGTCGGTCATGACCTTCCTTCACTCGGGTTTTGCGCATCCCGCGCGTTCCTGTACTGCCCGTCTCGGTACTGTGTGTCTGGGTACTGGGCATCTCGGTACTGTGTGTCTGGGTACTGCGCATCTCGCAGATTCTGATCGCCGTCCTGGGAACCGGCCGCCTCTCCCTCCACGCCTTCCGTGCGCACGTGGGCTCCGCGATCACGACCACGGGTCACGTCACGAGCGCCGCCGTCACGCACACCCTCGTCACGCGAGTCATTGTTCCTGCCCGGGCGGTCCTCGACGTCGGGGTCGAGCTCGTCGGCGCGGCGGCGCTGCTCTTCAACGCGTTCGCGGCCCTCGCGCGCCGTGCCCGTCTTCTCCTCAGCCTCACGGCGCAGTCGTTCCGCCTCGACCTGGGCCTTCTCGGCCCGGGCGCGAGCCTCAAGACCCTGGGCCTCGCGCTCCCGGAGGTCCAGCTCGTTCTGAGCCGCCTCGTCGCGCATGCTACGGGCTCGCTCCCTCATCTGATCTTGCTGGCGTGCGGTGCGGCGGCGAGTCAAGGTCAGCGCCACGACGATCACGGCGATGAACACAACGATCGCCACGATGAGCCACACGATCTGACTGGTGTTCACGGAAACCCTCCTCGATCGGGTATCACCCCACTACCCGCCGAAAGGCCCTCTAACCACCGTGAAGGTCCTTCTACCGGCCAGTCACCGTGTCCCGGATTGCCTCGGCCACCACGAGCGGATCCTCGTGGCTCCAGAAGCGGAGCACCCGCCATCCGCGCTGGGCCAGCTCCGCCGTCGTCTCCAGGTCCCGTTCACGGTTGCGCGCGATTTTGGGCCGCCAGTAGTCCACGTTGCGCTTGGGCTCGATGTAGTGCTCGGGGCAGCCGTGCCAATAGCAGCCGTCGATGAAGACGGCGACTCGCGCCCGTGTGAAGACGAGATCCGCCGTGCGGCGGAGCTCCGGAACGGGGCGCGCCGCTACGCGGTAGCGCAGCCCCATGGCGTGCACAGCGCGGCGGACCAGAAGCTCTGGTGCGGTGTCGCGCGAGCGGTTGCCGAGCATCGTCTTCCTGATCGCCGGCGTCGAGGCCCAAGAGAGGACGACGCCGGCCCCCTCACCACCGGCCTGAGCCGGGCCGGCCTCCTCGCTCATGATTGCCAGCCTACGCGGCTCCACAGGCAGCGTCCCCTCAGGCACAGCCCCGCCAACCTACGGCCAGTCACTCGGCAACGTACCGCTCGGCCAGCTCAACCTGCTCCAGAACGCTCGCCGCGCGCCGCTGCACTGACAGCGCGCCGACGGGCACGGGTCCGACGGCGAGGCTGAGCATCGCGGCCGCCTCCGCCGTCGTCGCCAACGCATTCCCCGCTTTCGAGAGCGCGCGATGGACGGGCGCCAGCTCCCCCGGCACCTCGAATCCGTCGCTCGGTGCGCGCCGCTGGCACGTCATGCACACTGTGCGCACGCGCGGCAGCAGGTCCGATAGCGCGTCTGCAATGACCACGAGCTCGGCGTAGAGGGCGTCGTCGTCGACCCCTTCGAGCACCTGGTGGTAACGATCGAGCCCGCGCTGGAAGCGGTCGTGCGCACGCCGCCACAGGCCCTTGCCTAGCTCTGCGTCGTCCCGCCGCCCCCGCAGAACGTTACCGAGAACTCCCACCTAAGAACTCAGAGGTATTGGCCCGGACCGTGTTCCGGGCGGTCGGAACGCGGGCGCTCGTGTTCAGGGGCCACGGGGGAACGCTGGGGCTCGCCATTCTCGCCGATCACAACACCAGGCGCGATCATCGTCCCGGGCGGGAGCTGCCGGAGCTGCACCTGCGCCGCCGCGAGCTGGTGCGCGGCCTGTTGCGCAGCGATGGCCGTCTGGATGCCGTGGAAGAGCCCCTCGAGCCACCCCACGAGCTGGGCCTGCGCGACGCGGAGTTCCGATTCTGAGGGGACGGCGTCGTCGGAGAACGGCAGGGAGATCCGGTGGAGCTCGTCCACGAGCTCGGGAGCGAGTCCGTCCTCTAGTTCGTGGATGGAGCGGTCATGGATCTCGGCCAGACGGGTCCGGGCGGCCTCGTCGAGCGGGGCTCCCTTCACCTCTTCGAGGAGCTGCCGGATCATCGTCCCGATCCGCATGACCTTCGCGGGCTCGTCGACGAGTTCCTGAACGCTCGTCCGCTTCGGGCGCTCGCCTTGCTCGCTGTGATGAGCGGCGCCGTCGCCGGCACGGCCATCGGACTGGGCGCCGTCGTCGTCAAGCGTGGTTCCCACAAAAGGCTCCTCGTGTGGGCCGCCGTGTGGCGCCGTGCTCCCGTGCGCTTCGCTCATGCTGCCCATCCTCTCATGACGCTCCGACGGGCCAAGGGCCGGAAGGCTTCGCGCGAAGCGAACGAACTCAGGTCGAAATGCCGGGCCTACATGGTCAGGAGGACCTTGCCCACATGCTCTCCCGAGTCGAAGTATTCGTGGGCCTTCTGGACATCGGCGAGCGGGAAGGTCTTGTCTACGAGGGGCTTGATCCGGCCGTCCGCGATGAGCGGCCAAACGTGCTCCCGCACCGCGGACATGATGACGCCCTTCTCCTCCACAGGCCGCGGCCGCAGAGCCGTGCCGATAATCGCCGCGCGCTTGTTGAGGAGAAGACCCAGGTTGAGCTCGGCCTTCGCCCCGCCTTGGAGCCCGATCACGATGAGGCGGCCGTACGGGGCGAGCGCCTCGACATTCCGCTCGAGGTACTTCGCACCCACGACGTCGAGGATCACGTCCGCGCCGCGGCCGTCCGTCGCGTCGCGCACGGCCTCGACGAAGTCCTGCTCGCGGTAGTTGATCGCGACGTCGACGCCGAGGAAGGCCCTCGCCGTGCTGACCTTCTCCTCGCTGCCGGCCGTCGCCGCAACCCGCGCACCGAAGGCCTTCGCCATCTGGACCCCCATCGTGCCGATCCCGCCCGTGGCTCCGTGGATCAGAACGAGCTCGCCCTGCTGGAGCTGCGCCGTCATCATGAGGTTCGAATACACGGTCGCTGCGGTCTCGGGCAGGCTCGCCGCGGTCACGAGGTCCACGCCCTCGGGGATGCGGAGCACCTGCTCGGCAGGGACAGCGACCTTCTGCGCGTACCCTCCGCCAGACAGAAGCGCAACGACCCTGTCCCCCGCCGAGAATGGGCGGACGACGTCGGGCCCGAATGCTGAGATGCGGCCCGAGACTTCGAGGCCTGGGATTTCGGAGGCGCCCGGGGGCGGAGGGTAGAAACCGCGCCGCTGCTGGACGTCTGCCCGGTTGATCCCCGCGGCGACGACGTCGATGAGCACCTCGCCGGGTCCGGGCACGGGGTCCTCGACCTCGCGGACCTGCAGCGCTTCCGGGCCGCCGGGCTCGGCGATGTACACGGCCTTCATGCTTCCTCCCGAGGCATCCGGCATCGGTTCCGGATGCCGTCGGTTTCGTCAAGTCTGATGCCTATGAAACACTACTAGGCACAAGGAAGGTTGTCCGAGCGGCCTATGGAGCTGGTCTTGAAAACCAGTGTGCGGTAACCCCGTACCAAGGGTTCAAATCCCTTACCTTCCGCCACACCCTTCCGTAGGGTTCGTGAGTGAGCAGCAGGCGCGAGTGACAGCAACGTCGACTCGCGCCTGCTGCTCACTCACAAGTCACCGGAGGTCTTCCCACCCGAGCCGCCGGAGCGCCTCCGCGATACGGACGACGGCGATCTCAGCTCCGCGGCCCATGTCGAGCTTCGTGATGATCACCTGCCGCCACCCCGCGCCGGCGAGACGTTGCGCCCTGAGGGCGTCGAAACGCTGTTGTTCAGGCGTGAGGTGATGGCCGCCGTCGTACTGCACGGCCAGACGGTACTCGGGAAATGCAAGCTCGACGAAGACAGGCTGACCGAGTTCGTCGATCACCGGGTAATCGACTTCAGGATCGGGCAGTCCGGCCCGCTGGACAGCTAGCCTAAGCCGCGTCTCCATCGGCGAGTCGGCTCCGACGCGGACCAGCGCAAGCGCCGCTCGAGCCTTCGCCGCACCCCGCCGCCCTCGAGCCGCTTCGACATAGGCCTTGAGCTCTTCAAGCGAGATCTTCGGCTCTCGGGCATGGGCGTACCTGCGATGCTCATTCACGAGGGCATCCCCGAGCACGACGAGTTCGTCTGGCAGCACGCCGTCGGTAGCTGCGATGTCAAGGAAGGTTCGACTGTGCGAAGTGACTGCAAGCCCCTCACACTGCTGGATGTCTCCTCCATCGAGGGTCGCGCGATGGCCAGCCACTCCCCGACGCCGGATCTGCGCTCGGCCCCCCGGGGTCGCGAGGTGGAGGCGCTGATCATCGCCAATCACCCTTGGAAGCGGCAACCCGAGCAACCGTAACGCAGTGCCGTGCGAAAGGACCGCCGACGGCGAGAGACGGAGGTAGGGCGCCGCCCGCTGGGCCAGGCTCTGACGGGCGCCCCGGGGGACGCGGACCCCACGACTCGGGCGGCTGAGGTCACTGGCGCGGAGACGTGACGGCGACAACTGTGCGGCCTTCGCGTCGGCCACGGTGAACGAAGCCGAGGCGAATCTTGGGGGCAAAGGGTGTTTTCGAGTCATGAGCTCATTGAGCCAGCTTTCAGCAGATGGCGTCGGAAGTTATCCACAGCCTCCACGAGTGAGCAGCAAATGCGAATAGGGAGCCGCTGAAGCCTCGTCTGTTGCTCACTCGCTGAGCAGGGTGCGCCTCCTACGGCCCGGCCACCCCTTGAAGCCGCCCCCTGAAGCCGCCCCTTGAAGCCGCCCCTTGAAACTGTCGGTGGGCACGAATAGCGTCGGCAAGGTCGGGAGCACACGCCATCCACCACCACCAACCATTGCAAAAACCATTGCAAGGAGCAGCAATGCCGAAGCCAGATCTGACCCCAGGGGCCCCGTGCTGGGCCGACCTCATGACAAGCGACCTCGAGAAGGCCAAGTCCTTCTACGGCGAGCTTTTCGGCTGGACCTTCGAGGGCAGCGATCCCGAGAAGTACGGCGGCTACACGACCGCGTTCAAGGACGGCGAGCAGGTAGCCGGCATCATGCCGAAGATGCCTGAACAGGACACCATGCCGGACGTGTGGACTGTCTACCTCCTCACCGAGGACATCAAGAAGACCGCGGTCATGGTGCAGGAAGGCGGCGGCCAGGTCTTCATGCCGCCCATGGAGGTCCCTGAGCAGGGGCACATGGCGATGTTCGGCGACGCCGGCGGCGCGGCCTTCGGGGGCTGGCAGCCCACCGCACACACGGGCTTCGGCAAGCTCGCCGAGCCCGGTTCGCCGGTCTGGTTCGAGGTCCTCTCCCGCGCCTACCCCCAGACCGTGAAGTTCTACCAGGACGTGCTGGGCTGGGAGACCGAGACGATGAGCGACACGGACGACTTCCGCTACACAACGCTCGGGGGCGGCCGTGAGGCGAAAGCCGGCGTCATGGACGCGGAGGGGATCCTGCCGGAGGGCGTCCCTTCGAACTGGCAGATCTACTGGGGCGTGGAGAACGCGGACGCGGCCGTCGAGGCGGCGCAGCGGCTCGGTGGGCAGGTGGTCCGCAACCCCGAGGACACACCATTCGGCCGCATCGCGACGCTCACCGACCCGCTCGGCGCCGTCTTCCTCATCCATCAGGACCTCTCGCAGGCCTCGGCGGAGGGCCAGGCCTAAGCGGTAGGCCAAACGTCCTGCCAAGGAGGGCCGCCTAGATCCCCAGAATGTCCTTCGCCGCGGCGTCCGCATCACGCAGGGTGCGCTGCGCGCTGGGGTAAGGGGCGCCGTCGTCCGCCTCGCCGGGAGCACCGAAAGGGTGCGCCTCGGCAGCGATGGCGGTGCCCCACTGGACGGCGGAGAGCTGGAGCCCGAGGACGTAAAGGCCCTGGACGGGGTGGCCGTTGACGTCGAGGGGGTGATACGGCGGCGTCGTGACGTCGAGGCCGCTCGCCGGTCGGGGAACGCCGTCGGCTCCGGCGAGATATTTGGGGCGCACGAGCCCGTCCGCGAGGAGCCCCGCGAGCAGCGGGGAGTCCGCTGCAGCCACGACATTCGCTGGCGCGAGGGCCTCGACCATGGCCGCGGCGTAGACGGGCGGCCCCCCGACCCAAGGCGATTCGGCGACGAAGCAGCCCGCCCCGCGATCCACCCGGAACCGGGGTTCGGGGCCGACGGTGCTCAGCACGCCGGCCCGGATCAGCGCCGCGAGCTGGCGGATGCGCAGGGGCGGGGGGCCGCTCGCGAGCCCCTCCACGAGGCCTTCGAACCAACCCCGCAGTCCGGCGACCCACGATTCCTCGGTGATCCCCCCGTCCGCGACTGCCTCCTTGAGGACCGCGCGGCCGCGATGCAAAGCCGCGATCGCCATTTTTACGGGATCGTCCTCGCCACGGGCCGAGCCTGCGGCGTCGTCGTCTAGGTACGCGAGGACGTCACCGTCGAGCTCGGCACGGTCGGCGAAGTGACGGCCGGCGAGTGGGGCCCCGAGGCCGCGCAGGTCGAGGCGGAGCTCCGCGCGGACGGCGCCTTCGACAACCGCTTCGGTCTGCTCCTCCCAGGCGGGTCCCGGGACTGCGAGCGCGGCGTCGAGGGCATCGAGGAAACCGGGCGTGACCTCCTCAGGGGAGACCCGGGCGAGCGTCGAGTAGTACGCCCACAGCGTGTCTCGGTGCAGCAGGGGCCAGAGGTCGGCGTCGAACGACGGCGTGAGGCCCGCCTCGCGGGGGGCCAGCGCGGCGGCCCGGGTGAGCCAGCGCAGGCGGACGCCGGGTGCATAGTAGGCCCCTAGTTCGGCCTTGCCCCGGTACGGGACCCCGCGTCGTGAGGCAGCAACAAGGCGGGGCTCCCGCCCCGACGCGACGTACTCAAGCTGGCCGTTTGGCGCCTCCTTGAACCGCCCGCCGCGGCCCTCAGTGAGCCGGACCATGACGTCGAAGAAGTTGAGCCCCATCCCCCGCACGAGGACGGTGCTGCCGCCCGGAAGGGCGTCCCAGTCGACGTCGGCAGGGGCTGCAGGCGGCAGATACATGAGGCCGAGCCGAGCTGCGGCTTCGGCGAGGGCGTGTTGGGTCTGGTTCAGCTTTGAGGGCACATGGCCGAGCGCGAGGACAACCGCGTCCGCCTCGCGCGCGCGGCCGTCGCGGGTGGTGAGGGCCCACCCGTGGGGCGTGCGGCCCAGGCGCACGACCTCCTCGCGGACATGCTTGACGCTCGCACCGGGCGGGGCTCCGGAGACGACGGCGGCGAATGTGTCGGCGAGATAGCGCCCGTAGAGCGCGCGCGGCGGGAAGTCGGCCTGTTCGAGGGCTGCCAGCTCGGCCTCCTCCTGGGGGTCGAGCCCGGTCGGCACCCCCTGGCGAAGTTCCGTCTGGCGTGCCTCCCGCCACGCGTCGAAGCTGGCGCCAGCGAGCGGTTCGGCGAGCCCTGGCTCGGACGGGATGAGCGTGGGGAAGAAGGACGGCGTGTTCATGAGGAACTCGCGCGGCTGCTCCGTCCGCCAGACCTTGCCCGGACCCGGTTCGAACGGGTCGAACACCGCGATTTCAAGCTCGCGGTCGCGCTCGCCTCGGGAGGCCAGATCGGCTGTCGCCCAGTTCGCCAGGAGGCGTTCGACGGCGGACGCACCGCGCGGGCCCCCGCCGACGACGGCGATGCGCAGCTGCCTTCGTGCACCTCCTCGGATCATCCTTCGAGCTTAGCCCGCTCGTCAGGCCGCTCCTCCGGGCGTCACAGGCGATGCATAGGCCGCACCTCTTGCGCTGTCGGTGCCCCGTGCGAGGATGAGCAGCATGACGGATCCGGCGCAGACCCTCACCCCTGTCCCCAAGGAACCGGTGGACGAGAACCTCTGGCTTGAGGACATCCACGGGGCCGAGCAGCTCGATTGGGTGCGGGAGCAGAACGCGAGGACCGAGGAACTCCTCGAGACCGGGGACTATCCCGAACTCGAGGCCGAGATCCTCGAGGTGATGGACTCGCAGGACCGCATTCCCATGGTCACGAAGCGGGGCGACTGGTACTACAACTTCTGGCGCGACGCCCAGAACCCTAAGGGGCTGTGGCGGCGCACGCGGTGGGAGAGCTATGCGACCGCATCGCCTGAGTGGGAGGTCCTGCTCGACGTCGATGCGCTCGCCGCGGGCGAGGGAGTCGAGTGGGTCTGGGGCGGCGCGAGCTTCCTCCGGCCGGCCGACGGGAAGTCGTGGCGGCGTTGCATCGTGCGGCTCTCCCCCGACGGCGGCGATGCGTCCGCCCTGCGGGAGTACGACGTCGAAGACCGCGCCTTTGTCTCCCCGCACGACGGCGGCTTCTCGCTGCCCGCGGCGAAGGGCGGCGCCGACTGGCTCGACACCGATACCCTCATCGTTTCGTCGACGCTGGGCGCCGATGCCGTCACAACCTCCTCGTACCCCCGGATCGTGCGGAAGGTGCCGCGCGGAACGGCGCTCGAGGACGCCGAGGTGATCTTCGAGGTGCCTGCCGACCACCTCATGGCGAGTGCAGGTTTCGATGACACGCCCGGGTTCGAACGGCTCCTCGCAAGCGACCGGATCAGCTTCTTCGATGTGCAGCACTCGGTGTGGCGCGACGGCGGGTGGCAGCTCGTTCCTGTACCGACCGACGTCGATATCGACCTCCACCGCGAGTGGCTCCTCTTCCGGCCGCAGCGCGACTGGGACCTCGAGGGGACAGTGCATCGCGCTGGATCGTTGCTCGCCGCCGACTTCGAGGCCTTCATGGGCCGCTCTCGAGACGTCACGCTGCTTTTCTCCCCGGATGCGCACACGTCCCTTCAGTCGTGGAGCTGGACGCGGAATCATCTGCTGGTGAATCTGCTCCGCGACGTGTCGTCGGAGATCCGCGTCCTCACGCCGCCGGCCTCTCCTCAGGCCGAATGGGCTGCCGAGGAGCTTGACGCGTGCCCGCCGCTGCACCTCGTCGAGAGCTACGCGGTCGACGACGAGGACCCCGAGGCGGGCGACGACTACTGGCTGATCGCAACCGGTTTCCTCACGCCAACCACCCTGCTTCGCGGCAGCATCGGCGGGGGCCACGAGCAGGTCAAGCGGGCGCCGTCGTTCTTTGATGAGAGCCGCTTTACCGTCGAGCAGCATTTTGCGGTCTCGGAGGACGGGACGCAGGTGCCGTACTTCCAAGTCGGGCCCAAGGACCTCGAGCTCGACGGGAGCAACCCCACCCAGCTGAGCGGCTACGGCGGCTTCGAGATCTCGCGCACCCCGGCGTACAGCGGCGTGATCGGCCGAGCCTGGCTCGAGCGCGGGGGCGTGTACGTCGTGGCCAACATTCGCGGCGGGGGCGAGTATGGGCCGGCTTGGCATCAGGCGGCCCTCAAGGAAAACCGGCACCGCGCCTACGAGGACTTCGCCGCCGTCGCGCGCGACCTCATCCGCCGCGAGGTGACCTCGCCCGCACATCTGGGCTGCACAGGGGGCTCGAACGGCGGCCTGCTCGTCGGGAACATGCTCGTGAGCTACCCCGGCCTCTTCGGAGCGATCTCGTGCGGAGTTCCGCTCCTCGACATGCGCCGCTACACGAAGCTGTCCGCAGGGACCTCCTGGATCGCGGAGTACGGCGACCCGGACGTCCCCGAGCAGTGGGAGTTCATCAAGACGTTCTCGCCGTACCACCTCCTCCGCGACGGCGTGGATTATCCCGACACGTTCATCTGGACCGCGACGTCGGACGATCGAGTCGGGCCCGTGCAGGCACGCAAGATGGCGGCACGCATGCTCGCAATGGGCATCCCCAACGTCTGGTACCACGAGGCGCTCGAGGGCGGCCATGCCGGTGCTTCAGACAACCGCCAGGCCGCCGCCCTCCAGGCGCGGAGCCAAGCGTTCCTGTGGAGGTCGCTCGCCCTATAGGCGGACTGCGGAGGAACCGTAGCCCCTCCTCGCAGAGAAGTGCACTCGCAGCGAACTGCTTGGCGAGAACCGCACTTCAAGTGGGTGCCCGAAGAAAAACTTCACGTGGGTGCCCGAAGAAAAGTAGAACGCCCCCGGCTCAAAGACCGGGGGCGTTCACACGGCGGAGACGGGGGGATTTGAACCCCCGGTCCAAGTTTCCCCGGACCCTTCATTAGCAGTGAAGTCCATTCGGCCGCTCTGGCACGTCTCCTTGCTATCGCTAGCTCCCCAAGCGTACCTAGAACGACCGGACGGACGCAAAGCGAACCCGCGGACCCGCGCAAGCGGGCGCGCGCAACCGGCGAGCCGGCGCAACCCCTACCCAGAGGCCACCCCAGAAGCCACACAAGGCATAAGGTCAGCCCGCCTGCCCAAGGGCGAGGGGCAGCACGGGACCGGCGCCGGCGAGGCGGAGGAGCCGCCCCGCGACCGTCAGGGTCCACCGACTGTCCACGAGGTCGTCGACGAGCAACACGGGAGCCCCTCCCAAGCCGGCCAAAGCCGCCGCTAGCTCGGGCCCGACGTCGAACGCGGACCACACCGATGCGAGCCGGAAGGCCGAATTGCCACCGGCCTGGCCCGGCCGCGCGGAAGCCGTCCTGGACACGGCGCCGAGGTACGGCAGGCGGCCAGCCTGCGCAATGCCCCGCGCGAGCGAATCAACGAGCCGAGGGCGCGTGGCAGACGGCATCGCGACGACGCCCGCCGGCCGACCTGCCCCGCTCCAAGGCCCGGCCGCCCCGTCCCCGCGGGCCCAACCCGCGAGGAGCTCGACGACGGCGGGCCGCAACCCCGCTGGCACCTCCCCGTCTGGGGCCGACGGCGCGAAGAGCTCGCGCAGCGCTCCCCCGTACCCGAGGTCAGTGAGACGCGCGAGGACCCGCCCCTCCGAAAGCTGCTCACCAGCAGGAATCCGGCCCTTGGCGGCAACGCCGAGCTTGTCCATCCCGCTCGGCCACTGGGCACGCGGCTCGATAGGCACACCTGCATGCCGGAGCTGTTCACCCGCCCGCTCAAGTACCCCTGGCTCCACCTCCTCGGGGAACCAGCGGCCGGCGCAGTTGTCGCACCGCCCGCAGGGAGCAGCCGTCTCGTCGTCGAGCTGCGTCGTCACGAACTCCATCCGGCACGCGGTCGTCTCCTCGTACGCGACCATCGCAGCCTGCTCCGCCTCCCGGGCAGCAGCGATCCGGCGATACCGCTCGTCGTCGTACTTCCATGGCGCGCCGGTGTGCCGCCATCCGCCGCCGACCCGCTCGACAGCCCCGTCGACCGCGAGCACCTTGAGCAGGAGATCGAGTTGCGTGCGGCGGAGCTCAACCTGCGCCTCGAGCGCCACGGTCGAGAGTGGGCCCGCGGCCGCCGCGAGTGCATCGAGGACGGCTTGGGCCTTGGCACGATCGGGCATCGACGTGGTCGCGAAGTAGCGCCAGATCTCCCGGTCCTCGGCACCAGGGAGGAGGAGCACATCGGCATGCACTGCACCGCGGCCCGCGCGGCCCACCTGCTGGTAGTAGGCGACGGGCGACGACGGCGCCCCCAAGTGCACGACGAAGCCGAGGTCAGGCTTGTCGAACCCCATCCCAAGCGCGGACGTCGCCACGAGGGCCTTGACCTCGTTGCCCTTGAGGAGCCGCTCGGCTTCCTCACGCTCGCCGGTATCGGTCTTCCCGGTGTACGCGAGAACGCGGTATCCCGCATTGGCCAGGAGCCGCGCGGTGTCCTCGGCGGCCGAGACCGTGAGCGTGTAGATGATGCCGCTCCCGGGCAGGTCACCGAGGTGCTGAAGAAGCCACGCGAGCCGGTGGCCCGGGTCTGGCATCCGCAGCACCCCGAGCCGCAGCGAGTCCCGGCCGAGCGGACCGCGGAGTGTGAGCACGTCTGCTCCGAGCTGTTCCTCGACGTCCGCAACCACGCGCGCGTTCGCTGTCGCCGTGGTCGCAAGCACCGGAATAGACGGCGGAAGCTCCTCGATGAGCGCTGCTATCCGCCGGTAATCCGGCCGGAAGTCATGCCCCCAGTCGGAGATGCAGTGCGCCTCGTCCACCACGAGCAGGCCGGTCCGAGCGAGGAGTTCAGGGAGGTGCTGTTCGCGGAACGCTGGATTGGTGAGGCGTTCGGGCGAGATGAGGACGACGTCGGCCGTGTCCTCGGCGAGCGCGGCGTGCACTTCGTCCCACTCGAGCCGGTTGGCGGAATTGATGGCGACGGCGCGTACCCCGGCGCGGGCGGCTGCCTCGACTTGGTCCCGCATGAGCGCGAGGAGCGGGGAGACGATGAGAGTCGGGCCAGCGCCGCGGGCCCGCAGGAGCAGCGAGGCGACGAAATAGACGGCCGACTTGCCCCAGCCAGTCCGCTGAACGACGAGCGTCCGACGACGATGCGCCACGAGCGCTTCGATGGCCTCGAACTGCCCCGGATGAAATGCGGCGTCCTCGCGGCCCACAAGCTTGCGGAGCACCTCGAGCGCCTGGGCGCGCAGCTCGCCAGAGCCGGGAGCGTCGCTGTCAGAAAACGTCATAGAACCTTCGGCGGGCGCGATGTGACTGGAACTCCGGACCATGCTTTCAAGTATCCCCGTGACGTCTGACACTTCTGGCTCCCGCGAGTTCCGGCGGCCCGATACGGTGGAAACACACCCATTCTCAGTGCCAACAGAAGGATGTCTCTCCATGACGGCAACGGCGCCGCCCCGCTCTGAATCGAACCTGCCCGAAGAATCGAGTTCTGCTCCGGATGCCGCGCAGGCTCCGGCCGCAAGTCCCACGAAGAAGTCCGCGGGTCACGTCATCGTCGACTCGCTCGTAGCCCACGGCGTCACGCGCAGCTACGTGGTTCCGGGCGAGTCGTTCCTGGATGTGCTGGACGGGCTGCATGATTCGCCGATCGAGACGATTGTGTGCCGCCACGAGGGTGGCGCGGCGTACATGGCAGAGGCCGACGGCAAGATGAACCAGCTCCCCGGCATCGCCATGGTCACCCGCGGCCCCGGCGCCGCAAACGCGCACGTGGGCCTGCACACCGCGTGGCAGGACTCGACGCCGATGGTCCTGTTCGTGGGCCTGATCCCGTTCGCGCACCGCGACCGGGAGGCGTTCCAGGAGTTCGACATCAAGTCCTGGTTCGACACGGGCGCGAAGCGCGTCATGGTCCTGGATCACGCCGAGCGAGCTTCCGAGATCGTCGCCGAGGCGATGTTCGCCGCGATGAACGGCCGGCCCGGCCCCGTCGTCGTCGGCCTGCCCGAGGACATCATCCAGCAGGAGATCGATGCCACCATCCACCCCAAGATCCCGGTCGCGACCGGCGGGATGACGGTCACGGACTGGAAGGCCCTCAAGGCCGCCCTGCAGGCGGCGGAGAAGCCGCTGTTCGTCGTCGGCGGCAACGACTGGACCCAGGAAGGCGCGACCGCGCTCACGAACTGGCTCGAGGAGCACAACATTCCCGCGGCCGCCGAATGGCGCTGCGAGGGCACCATCCCCTTCGACTCGCCCTCGTATGTGGGCCCGATCGGCTACGGCCGCCCCAAGCCCACCTACAACCTCCTCGAGGAGACCGACCTCCTGATCTTCGTCGGCACGGTCCCAGGCGACGTGATCACGGACGGGTTCCTCGTGCGGCAGGACTGGGGGAAGAAGAACTTCCTCGTCACAATCGATCCGTCCCTGCGCGGCCGCTCGGGCCCCGTCTCGTACCAGATCGTGGCCAAGCCGGACGTCTTCGTCCGCGACCTCGTCATGATCAACCTGCCCGTGCGCGAGGAGTGGACCGCCTGGACCGAGCGCATGCGGGGCGAGCAGGAGAAGTTCGCTGCCCTCCCGCCCGCGGCCCCCACCGACGGGCCGGCGCGCATGGACACCCTCATGGCCAACCTCGTCCCCACCCTGCCCGAGGACGCGATGATCACCCTCGGCGCCGGCGAGCACACGAACTGGGCGCACCGCTACTTCCCCACGCAGCGCTATGCGTCCATGATCAGCGCGCGCAACGGCTCGATGGGCTACTCGATCCCGTCCGCGATCGCGGCCTCGCTCGCCAACCCGGGCCGACGCGTGGTCACTATCGCGGGAGACGGGGAGTTCCTCATGAACGGCCAGGAGCTCGCGACCGCCGCCCAGTACGGCGCAACCCCGCTCGTGATCGTCATGGACAACCAGGAGTACGGCACGATCCGCTCCCACCAGGAGCGCCAGTACCCCCACCGCGTCTCCGGCACTCAGCTGAGGAACCCGGACTTCGCGCTCATGGCCCAGGCCTTCGGGGGCTACGGGGTTCGCGTCGAGCGCGATGCAGACGTTCCCGCCGCGATCGACGCCGCCCTCCGCGCAATCGACCAGGACGGCACCTTCGCCCTCATCCACCTCATCGTCGAACAGCGGGTCAAGGCCTACTGAGGCCGGCTCGGCAGATCCCTTCACCCAGGCAATGACGGACGACGGCGCGTTCCCCACGTGAGCGGGGACGCGCCGTCGTCCGCTTGTCGACCACCGGCGAAAATGCCTCCCGTCGGCGGAGCCACGCCCCGGATTTGAGGCCCGCCAACAATCAGCTGACGCTCTGTCCGCCGGCATTTGACATAATCGGCCCGTGAGCAACGTGAGCACCCCTGCAGGCCAGGCGCCCCAGATCGACCTTTCGGCATCCTTCAAGGCGTACGACGTGCGCGGGATTGTGGGCGAGACGATCGATGCGCGCATCGTGGAGGCGGTGGGGGCCGCGTTCGTGGATGTCCTCGGCCTCGCCGGGAAGACCGTACTCGTGGGCGGTGATATGCGCCCCTCGTCGCCCGAGTTCATCGAGGCATTCGCGCGTGGAGCGGCGGCGCGTGGGGGGAACGTCGAGAAGATCGGGCTCATCTCGACCGACGAGCTGTACTACGCTTGCGGCGCGCTCAAGGCGGCAGGCGCAACGTTCACGGCGAGCCACAACCCCGCCCAGTACAACGGGATCAAGCTCGCCAAGCCCGGGGCACAGCCCGTGTCATCGGAGACAGGGCTCAAGGAGATCCAGAAGGCGGCGGAGGCGTATCTCGCCGCCGGATCCGTTGCCGAGGCCGAGAACCGGGGCACGGTCGCTGAGCGCGACGTCCTCGCCGACTACGCGGCCCACCTCCGGAGCCTCGTCGACCTCTCGGGGATTCGCCCCCTCAAGGTCGTGGTCGACGCCGGCAACGGCATGGCAGGCATGACGACGCCGGCGGTCCTGGGCGATTCGCTCCTGCCTGCGCTCCCCCTCGAGATCGTGCCCCTCTACTTCGAGCTCGATGGCACCTTCCCGAACCACCCGGCCAACCCGCTCGAGCCGCAGAACCTTCGCGACCTCCAGAAGGCCGTCGTCGAGCACGGTGCCGACATCGGACTCGCGTTCGACGGCGATGCCGACCGCTGCTTTGTGATCGACGAGAACGGGAACCCCGTCTCGCCGTCGGCCATCACCGGGCTTGTTGCACGGCGCGAGATCGCCCGCGCGAGGGCGGCGGGCGAGGACGAGCCGATCATCATCCACAACCTCATCACCTCCCGCGCGGTGCCGGAGCTTGTCGAGCACGACGGCGGCCGGCCCGTCCGCACGCGCGTTGGCCACTCGTTCATCAAGGCGGTCATGGCCGAGGAAGGCGCGGTGTTCGGCGGCGAGCACTCCGCCCACTACTACTTCCGCGACTTCTGGAACGCTGACACGGGAATGCTCGCAGCCATGCACGTTCTCGCCGCGCTCGGTGGGCAGGACCAACCGCTCTCCGAGCTCGGCGCCGAATACGAACCGTACGTCTCGTCCGGGGAGATCAATTCGGAGATCGAGGACAAGGCGGCCGCCGTGGCGCGCGTTCGGGAGGCCTACGAGGGCCCAGACGTGGCGATCGACGAGCTCGACGGCACGACCTTCTCGGCCGCCGACGGCTCGTGGTGGTTCAACCTTCGCCCGTCCAACACTGAGCCGTACCTTCGGTTCAACGGAGAGGCCAAGGACCGCGAGACGCTCGCCTCGGTGCGTGACAGCGTGCTTGCGATCGTGCGCGCATGAACGCAGGCACCGGTTCGGACGGCGAGTCCATCCTCCGTGAGCTCCACGACGTTCTCGGCACGGCCCTGGGCATGGCCCAGGAGCACCTCGAACAGAACGGGGGTTTCCTCCCGTTTGCGGTGACGCTGGACGACGACGGCGAGTTGCGGCTCGTCCTCGTCACACCACCGTCATCGGAGGACTTCGACTCCGAAGCAGACTTCGACGCCGAGACGATGCTTGAGGATCTCGTCGAGCTCCTCAAGCAGGGCCGGGAACAGATCCGGGCTTTCGCCATCGCAAGCGATGTGACCCTCCCCGAGAACGGCACGGACGGCATCCATGCGGCGGCAGAGCACCGGGACGAGGGCCTTCTCGCCGCGGTCCTCCCGTACGAGATGACCGCGACCGGCTACGTCTACGGAGACATCGAACCCGACGGGCACGAGGCTCTCATTTTCACTGCCTAGCCCGGGCCCCCGAGCTACTGGCGTCCGCCGCCGCGATTGAGGGCGCCACTGAGACGCCGATTCGGCGAACGGATGTTTTGGTATTTCGGCGTACACTGGCGAAATGCGCATGACCGCTTTCGAGGACGTCAGCCTTCGAGCCCTCATGCTCCTGAGCGCTGTTGACGGCTCCGAGCCCCTCGCGACGCGTGCCATTGCCGAGGGCGTCGGTACGCCCTACAACCACGTCAGCAAGGCGGTGCTCAAGCTCCGTGAGCTCGGGTTGATCGAGGCGACCCGCGGGCGGTCCGGGGGCGTCCAACTCAGCGACGCGGGCCGCAAGGCGACGATCGGTTCTGTCCTGCGGGCGCTCGATACGCGCCGGGATCTCCCCGACTGCGAGGGCGGAGCAGCGGGCGACTGCCCGCTCATAGCCCAGTGCGGCCTACGCTCTGCCCTGCGCCGAGCGCGAGAGGCGTTCTACCGGGAACTCGACGCAGTGAAGATCTCCTCCCTTCCGAACCCCCGCCAGATGGGGCCAGTTCTAGTGCAACTCGGCCTGCCGCCGTCTGCCGCGTCGTACGAGCCTGCGGCGTTCGGGCCCTCCGAGGAGAGCGCCACGACCGCTCCTGCCGCCCCGGCATGTCACAGCGTCGATCCTCAGCCCGACCCGGTCTAGACATCTGTGGCCAACGCCACTCCTCCTCGTTTTGGCGTTTTCTACGACACGTAGAAGACTTGGAGTTAATCAAGTACGGATCATGCTTGATTAACCTCCAACCCTGAGGAGTCCCCATGCTCTCGGACACAGCCCGCCCCATCATCGAAGCGACCCTCCCGCTGGTCGGAAGCCGTATCGGGGAGATCACCCCGCTCTTCTACGAGAAGATGTTCGCGGCCCATCCCGAGCTCCTGAACGGAATGTTCAGCCGCGCGAACCAGGCCAACGGCGAACAGCGGAAGGCCCTCGCGGGGGCGATCGCCGCCTTCGCAACGCATCTGGTCCAGAACCCCGGGACGCTCCCCGAGGCCGTGCTGGCCCGCATCGCGCACAAGCACGCGTCCCTCGGCATCACACCGGACATGTACGAGATCGTCTACAAGTACCTGTTCGAGGCCATCGCCGAGGACCTCGGCGAGGCTGTCACGCCCGAGGTCGCCGCGGCCTGGTCCGAGGTCTACTGGCTCATGGCGGAGGCCCTCATGAAGATCGAGTCGGGCCTCTATGCACGGCAGGCGAACAACGTCATGTGGGCACCGTGGAGGGTTGTCGAGAAGAAGGCCTCGAGCGCCACCACGGTGACCTTCGTCCTCGAGCCCGCGGACGATAGCCCCGTCACTCCCGGCCAGCCCGGCCAGTTCCTGAGCGTGCGCGTGCCCGTCGAGGACGGCCTCCTCCAGGTTCGCCAGTACTCCCTCTCGGCCGACGCGGAGTCCACGGAGCGCCGTGTGTTCACCACGAAGTACAACGACGGCGGCGAGGTCTCCCCGATCCTGCACGAGAAGGTCAAGGTCGGCGACGTCGTCGAGCTCTCCAACCCCTACGGGGACGTGACGCTCGACGACAGCGACGGCCCCCTCGTCCTGGCCTCGGCGGGCATCGGCTGCACCCCGAGCGCGTCGATCCTCCGCTCCCTCGCAAACGCGGGTTCGGACCGAGAAGTCCTCGTCCTGCATGCCGAGCGCAGCCTCGAAGCGTGGGCCCTGAGCGACCAGATGCTGGGCGACATCGAGAAGATCGACGACGCCGAGCTTCACCTTTGGCTCCAGCAGCCCGCGGCCGGGCCCGTTGAGGGCGCGACCGCGGCACGAGAAGGCTACATGAGCCTGTCCGAGGTGGACGTACCGGCGGACGCGAACCTGTACCTGTGCGGCCCGCTCGGGTTCATGCAGAAGATCCGCTCCGAGGCGATCGCGCTCGGGATTCCCGCCCAGCGCATTCACTACGAGGTCTTCGGCCCCGACCTCTGGCTCGCCTCGGCCAACTGAGCCGGCCGAGGCGAGCTCGGCCAATCGGGCCGGAGCAAAGTCACAGCTTGCCCTCGCTCCGAGGGGGTATCGTGCCCTCATCGGCAGGTGCCCCCTCGGATGCGAGTGATGGAGGAGCAGGCTGTGGCAATGCGCCGCTGGTTCGCAGTCAGTGCCGCACTCGCCGTCGTCGTCCTTCTCATCGCCGCCGCCTGCAGCGCCGTCGGGCGCCCTGCCCAAAGTGCTACGCCTGCAGGCATCTCCAAGATCAAGCACGTAGTGATCATCATGCAGGAGAACCGCTCGTTCGACAGCTACTTCGGCACCTTCCCGGGAGCCGATGGCATTCCGATGCAGAACGGCGTCCCGACCGTATGCGTCCCTGACCCAGAGAAGCACGCATGTGTCCGCCCGTACTACGATCCGGCGGACCGCAACGCCGGCGGTCCGCACAGCCAGTCCAACGCGAAGGCGGACGTCAACGGCGGCCAGATGAACGGGTTCATCGCGCAGGCCGAGCACGCGTCGTCGAACTGCGCGGCCAACGATCCCAACTGCACCGGGACGAAGGGCACCGACGTCATGGGCTACCACGACGCCCGTGACATCCCGAACTACTGGACGTACGCGAAGGACTTCACGCTCCAGGACCACCTGTTCCAGTCCGATGCCTCATGGAGCCTGCCCTCGCACCTCTACATGGTCTCCGAGTGGTCCGCCAAGTGCAGCATCCCCGGCGATGCCGAGTCCTGCACCAACGCACCTCAGGGCCCCCAGCTCCCACCCGACTTCGGCAAGAAGACAGCCCCACCAAGGCCAGCACCCGACTACGCCTGGACGGACCTCACCTACCTCCTCTACCAGCAGAAGGTCTCGTGGGGCTACTACGTGTTCAACGGAACCGAGCCGGACTGCGAGAACGACTCAGCCATGACCTGCGCGCCGGTCAAGCAGAACGCGAAGACGCCGGGCATCTGGAACCCGCTCCCGTACTTCGATACCGTCAAGCAGGACGGTCAGCTCGGGAACATCCAGTCGCTGACCAACTTCTATTCGGCCGCTAAGAGCGGCACGCTCCCCTCGGTGAGCTGGATCGACCCGACGAGCGCCGTGAGCGAGCACCCGCCGGCGCTCGTCAGCTCGGGGCAGGCCTACGTGACCGGACTCATCAACTCGATCATGTCAGGCCCGGACTGGAACAGCACCGCGATCTTCGTCTCGTGGGACGACTGGGGCGGGTTCTACGACCACGTGGCACCTCCCGTCGTCGATCAGAACGGCTACGGGCTCCGCGTCCCAGGCATCGTCATCAGCCCGTATGCCAAAAAGGGATACATCGATCATCAGACGCTGAGCCAAGACGCGTACGTGAAGTTCATCGAAGACGATTTCCTCCACGGCCAGCGCCTCGACCCAGCGACCGACGGCCGCCCAGATCCCCGCCCCGACGTGCGCGAGGACAATCCGCTCTTGGGGAACCTCGCGAACGACTTCGACTTCAGCCAGAAGCCCTCGCCGCCGCTCATCCTGCCGAATGCGACGACATACTAGCGACGCGCTAGCTCAGGCGGGCTAGTTCTCGGCATTAGTTCGCAGCCGTGAAGATCTTCCCCTGGAACTGGGGTTTCTCGAGCTCGTCGACCGCGGCGACGGCGTAGTCCTGGGCGGAGATGAAGTCCCCAGCAGGGACGCCTACGGCCGTCGTGTACTTCCCGGTGCGCTCGCCCGGCTGGATGACCGCGGCCGGTGCGTGGACGGTGACGTTGAGACCGGCGGACGAATCACGCAGCGCCTCATACGCCCGGAAGACCGTGTCCGATTCGGCCTTGTACTCCGCAGGGAAGTCCGGGAGGTCCTTGATCCGAGCCCCATCCGGGCCCTGCAGGCTCCCAAAACCGCCCACGAGGTAGAGGCGTGCATCGGTCGGGACTTCCGCGATCGCGCGGTGTGCCTGGAGATAGGGCTCGCGGGAGCCGCCGGCGCGGTCAGGAGACGTCGCGAGCACGACGGCGTCATTCGCCTCGGCCACGGAACGGTACGTTTCGAGGTCGGCCAGGTCAGCGGCGCGGACGACGGCGGCGCCCTCCACTGTGGCGCCCTTCCGGCTGAGAGCGGTCACCTCGTGACCACGGCGCCCTGCCTCGGCAACAATCTGGCTCCCGACCATGCCGGTGGCCCCGTAGACGGCAATCTTCATGAAAGCTCCCTGTCGATCCCGTTGTGCACCATTTCGATGCTGGTGTCCGTCAGAGTATCCAAAAGATACCAAGTACTTCAAAGTGTTATGGTTACCCGGTGGAAAGCATCCCGTTCGACGTCATGGATCCCGCGTGCCCCTCACGCGTCGTGCTCCAGCGGATCGGCGACAAGTGGACCCCTCTCATCGTCCAGGCTCTCAAGGACGGGCCACTTCGCTTCAGCGAACTACGCGTCGCGGTCGGCGGCATCACGCCCAAGGTCCTGACCCAGACGCTCCGCGCCCTTGAACGCGACGGACTCGTGCTCCGCAAGGTCTTCGCGGAGGTGCCCGTGAGGGTCGAGTACCGCCTGACTCCGCTCGGCGAAAGCCTCCTCGACCCCCTCAACGCCGTCCGGGAATGGGCCGAGAGCCACGCCGACAAGATCCTCGCGGCGCGGGACGCCTTCGACGCTGCGACGGACTAGGCCTCAGGAAGCAAATCGGGCCTTCCAATTCTCAACGCTCCGAGCCAGAACCCTATGCACGAGGGCAGCGAGCAGAACGGAAACAAGGACGACCGAGACTCCTGCCAGCCACGGCAACGGAGCATCCCAACCGAAGGCCCACTCGACGATGATCACCAAGGGGTAGTGCACGAGATACAACTCGTAGCTAATCGTGCCGAGGAAGACCAGCGGCGCGCAGCCCAGCAGGCCTACCAGTGGGCCCGACTCCGCCGAGCCCACATGGCCGATGAACAATACTGCACCGAATGCGCCGAGCAGGGCCGGGCCCCCAACCTCGTTCGTCGGCGACGAGGACGCCCACCCAAACCCCGCGATCAGGAGAGCGGTCCCACAGATGGCTCCCTGCACGGGCACGCGAAGGAGAGACCCTCGATTCTGGGCAATCGCGAGAGCGCAACCGAGCAGAAGACCACCCGCCCGGAGGAACCACGAGGCGCGGTAATCGAGCGAATCGACGACGACGTTCACGGTCAGCATCGCTCCCGCAATCGCAGCAAGAACGGCGGGGGCCTTTGACCACAAGAGCGTGTTTCGCCAAATGAGCAATGCCGCTGGCCAAGCAAGATAAAACAATTCCTCGACACCCAGCGACCACGTGTGACTCCATGCCTTCGATACATTCCAGCCCGCCTCCATGAAGAACGGTGTCGTGTAACTGAGCGCAAACACGTTCTCCAGCACGAAATATCGTGCAAGCGGGGCGAACATCAGTCCCGGGACAGCGAAAATTGCCAAGCTGGCGAGCAATGCGGGATACAGGCGCACGAGTCGGCGAAGGTAGAACCGGCCAAGCCGGATAGTGTCGGTTGCTTCGAGGCTCCGCAGCAGGATTCGCGTGATGAGGAATCCCGAGAGCACAAAAAAGATGTCAACTCCGAGCATTCCGCCGTGCCAGTCGTCCCCGATGATATGGGCCATGAGAACCAGCGTGACCGCGACCGCACGCAGCCCGTCCAAGGCCGGAACATAGGCCATGGCGCGATCAGCTCCCAAGGTGCTGGCCGTAGAACTCCATCAAGTCGCCCCTCAACCCCTCCGCGGTATACCGAGAGAGGATTGCGGCAGAAGCTTGAAGGCCGCGATCCGCAAGCACCTCGAGAGGCTGCTCGGTGGCCCTGATGAGATTCTCGAGGAGTTCGACGAATCCGGAAACCGGTGCTGAGAACGCCGGATCAAAGAACTCGTCTCCTCCCCCGCCCGTGTAGCCGACCACGTAGCAGCCGCACGCCATCGCCTCGGCCGCTGGTAGTCCAAAGCCGTCCCTGTCGCTCAGGCTCAGGAAGATGGCGGACTCGCGAAGGACTCGGGCGACTTCGACTTCCGCAAGCCCACGTATAGGCATGAGCTCCCAGCCCAGCCCACGCGAGCGAAGCACATGGCGCAGTTGCTCGAATTCCTCGAAGCGCCGGCTGGGCACGAAGGCTATCTGGCGCTTTCGCTCTTGGGCACCAGCGTGGAAAATCTTCTGGTCGACAACGTTGCGGACCATCGAAATTGAGAGATCCGGGAACGCGAGCGAGAGAAGACGCCGTGAATCTTCGGACACGGTCAGAATCCCTCGCAGATCCGGCAAGTCTCGGTAGGGCGCCCCAGGCGCGGTCGCCTCGAAGTCGAGTCTGTCGAACGTATGGTGAGCGCCTTGGTTGAAGATGATCTTGCCGACGCCCTTCGGCAGCGAGTCCAGTCCCGGACCGTAGTACTCCGGAACCACCAGCAAATCATCGCGTTTTAGACGTATGCTCCTCGGCGTCTCGATCCGCGTTTCATGCTCGAACCACGTCATCCGGGCATAGCCCTCAGAATGCAATACTGCGGCGCTCATTCCGAGCGCATTGAGAAGGTCGACGTGCCTGTAGATCACCCGAATGCCCCCAGTCGGCCGTTCGGAGTGAGGCGAAAGGTAGTAGATGGAAGGAGCGCCGCTCAGCGGGAGTACCTCGAGGCTTGGAGGTTGACGGCCCTCGCGCATTCGGCGTCGTTGGCGCTCGGCGCGTGCCAACTTGATGCGAGCCTGCAAACCCATACGTATCCTCCACCGGTACCCCGCCAACTGCTCTAGTCGACCAGAGGGGAAGCGGAGTACGTGGAGACGCCGATCGGTCTCGGTGTTCGGGCACCGAGACCGATCGGGGTTGGCAAGAGGAGCTAGAAGACCCGCCGCCAGTTCGTCTTGGCGAGGTCGAGCACCTCGTCCCCACGGCCCGAGAGCACGGTCCGGAGCGCGTAAAGCGTGAAGCCCCCGGCCTGCTGTGCAGTGATCGTGGGCGGCATGGCGAGCTCCTGGCGGATGGTGGCGACGTCGACCAGCGCCGGCCCATCGTGCTCGAACGCCTCCTTGAGCCCCTGCTCGAGCTCGGACGAGTCGTTGACCCTTACCCCCTTGATCCCGAGCGCCTCGGCCACCCCGGCAAAGTTCGGGTTGTCCAGTCCCGTCCCGAAATTCACGAAGCCGACGGACTTCATCTCGAGCTCAATGAAGTTGAGCGAGGCGTTGTTGAACACCACGAGCTTGACGGGGAGCTTGTTCTGCACGATCGTGAGGAGCTCGCCCATGAGCATCGAGAGACCGCCATCTCCCGCAAGCGCCACGACCTGCCGCCCCGGGTAGGCGGCCTGCGCACCCATCGCATGAGGGAGGGCGTTTGCCATGGAGCCATGCGTGAATGAGCCGACCAACCGCCGTCGTCCGTTCATGGTGAGGTAGCGCGCCGCCCAGATGACGGGCGTGCCGACGTCGGCAGTGAAGACCGCGTCGTCGGCGGCGAGCTGATCGATGACCCGCGTGATGTACTGCGGGTGCAGCGCCTGCCCCTTCTTGGTGGGCGTGGCGAGGTCGTCGAGCTTCGCGCGTGCCTTCGCGTAGTGCTTGAGCGACGCCTCGAGGTGCGTGCGCCGGTGCTTGCGCTTGAGCAGTGGCAGGAGGGCGGTCGCGGTGTCCTTGACGTCGCCGACGAGCCCGAGATCGAGCTTGGTGCGCCGTCCGAGCTGGTCGCCGCGCAGGTCGACCTGGATGATCTTGGCGTGGTCCGGATAGAACTGCTGGTACGGAAAATCGGTCCCCAGCATGAGCAACGCATCGCACGTCTCCATCGCCCGGTAGCCGGAGCTGAACCCCAGCAGGCCGGTCATGCCGACGTCGAACGGGTTGTCGTACTCGATGAACTCCTTGCCCCGCAGTGCGTGCACGATCGGCGCACCGAGTGCGTCGGCGAGCGCGATCACCTCGTCATGCGCGCCCTCCACCCCCGCCCCGGCGAGGATCGTCACCTTCCCGGCCAGGTTGAGGATCCCCGCGGCCTCGCGGAGCTCGTCGTCGCTCGGGACGACATGCGGCGTCGTGCGGCGCACCAGGGCGATGCGCTCCGATTCGACCTGGGTGAGCCCGACGTCGCCCGAGAGGACGACGACGGCGACGCCGCGCTTCTCGATGGCTGTGCGCAGCGCGATCTCGAGAATCCGCGGCATCTGGGCGGGGTCGGTGACCTGCTCGGCGTAGACGCTGCACTCGCGGAACACTTCCTGCGGGTGCGTCTCCTGGAAATAATTTGACCCGATCTCACCGCTTGGGATGTGGGCGGCGATGGCGAGGACCGGTACTCGCGAACGGTTCGCGTCGTAGAGGCCGTTGATGAGGTGGAGGTTTCCCGGGCCAGCGGAGCCGGCACACACGGCGACCTCCCCTGTGAGGGCGGCGTCGGCGGCGGCGGCGAAGGCGCCGGCCTCCTCGTGGCGGACGTGGACCCATTCAATGCTCGGCGTCCCGCGGAGGGCGTCGGTGAAGCCGTTGAGCGAGTCTCCGGGCAGGCCGTAGACGCGGCGGATTCCGTTGGCGGCGAGGGTATCGACGATGTTCTGCGCGATGGTCGTCATTCCGTCACGCTAGCCCGGGTCTGTGGCCCGGGGATAGCTCTCGGGAATATCTCGTTCGCCACAGCGTTAGACTTGAGTGACAGTCACTCAACTTTCTGGAGGATAGTTTGCCTATCTTTTTCGGCCCGACTGCTGGCAACGGTTCGTTCGACGACTTCCTTGCCCGCTACCTGCAGGGCCAGGGGTCGCGCCGGACTGGTCGTCCCCTCGACCTCACACGGCTCTTGAGCCGCGGAAGTCAGCAGGTCCTGAGCGCCGCTGGACGTTACGCGCTCGAACATGGGCACCGCGAAGTCGACGCGCTGCACCTCCTGCGCGCCCTCGCCGAGACGGAGTCCGTCGCGGGCATGATCGACTTCGCCGGTGCCGCAGCCGACATTCACGCTGAAGATATCGTCACCGCGACCGAGCAGCGGCTCCCTGAGGGAGCTTCCACAGGCGACGAGGACGGCGCGATGCCGCAGCTCACCCAATCCGCGCAGCACGCACTGCTCGACGCCTACAAGGTCGCCCGCTCGCTCGGCTCGACCTACATCGACCCCGAACACCTCTTCCTTGCGCTCGTCCTCGCCTCGGACGCTCCCGCGGGCCAAATCCTCGCGGCTCACGGGATCACTCCGCAGTCGTTCCAAGCCGGCGACGGCGGGGCGGAGCCGGAGCCCGCGGACGACGACGCAGCCCCCGCTGCGGGTCAGCGCGCCCGGCGCGCCCGGACCGATGCGCCGGGCGCTCGCGGCCAAGGCCGGGGCGGGCGCGGCAAGGAGAGCATGCTCGGCAAGTTCGGGACCGATCTGACGGCACTCGCCCGCGAGGGGCGCCTCGATCCCGTGATCGGTCGCGCCTCCGAGATCGAGCAGGCCATTGAGATCCTCGCTCGGCGCACGAAGAACAACCCCGTCCTCATCGGCGAAGCTGGCGTCGGCAAGACCGCGATCGTCGAGGGCCTCGCCCAGGCCGTCGCGTCCGGAGACGTCCCGGCGCAGCTGCACGGCAAGACCGTCATCTCGCTCGACCTCCCGGCCATGCTTGCGGGCACCCGGTACCGGGGCGACTTCGAGGAGCGCCTCACGAAGACCATGGACGAGATCGCGGCCGACGGGAATGTCATCGCGTTCGTCGACGAGCTGCACACGGTCGTCGGCGCGGGCGGTGGCGGCGAGGGCGGCATGGACGCGAGCAACATCCTCAAGCCACGGCTTGCCCGGGGCGAGCTGCACCTCGTCGGTGCGACCACGCTCGACGAGTACCGCAAGATCGAGAAGGATCCGGCCCTCGAGCGCCGGTTCCAGCCCGTGACTGTCGGCGAGCCGAACGTCGAGGACGCCGTCGCGATCCTCGACGGGCTCAAGTCCCGGTACGAGGAGCACCACGGGATCACCTACACGGATGCCGCGATCCGCTCCGCCGTCGAACTCTCCCACCGGTACATCACGGATCGGTACCTGCCCGACAAAGCGATCGACCTCATCGACCAGGCCGGTGCCCGGAAGAGCCTCGCGCGCGGACCGCGGAACGACCTCGAGGCGCTGAACGCCGAGGCGGCTCGCCTCGAAGAGCAGAAGGCTGCCGCGGTGGCCAGCGAGGACTACGAGGAGGCGTCGCGGCTTCGCGACGCGATCGAGGCGGTCGCGCTCAAGATTGCGGACGCCGCCGAATCTCAGGCGCCCCAAGCGGACGCCGTGGTTGACGAGCCGGACATTGCCGCCGTCGTCGCCCGCGCCACGGGCATTCCGGCGGCGCGCGTCACGGAAGGCGAGCGCGAGCGGCTCGCGCGCCTCGAGGACGAGCTCCATGGGCGCGTCGTGGGGCAGGATGACGCCGTGACCGCGATCGCGAAGGCCGTGCGGCGCAACCGGACCGGCCTCGGCGACGTCGGTCGCCCGGTGGGCAGCTTCCTGTTCCTCGGCCCGACGGGCGTGGGCAAGACTGAGCTCGCGAAGGCCCTCGCGGCGTCGTTGTTCGGCGACGAGTCCGCGATGGTGCGCTTCGATATGAGCGAGTTCGGCGAGCGCCACACGGTCAGCCGGCTCGTCGGTGCCCCTCCCGGGTACGTCGGCTACTCCGAGGCCGGGCAGCTCACCGAGCGCGTGCGGCGTCACCCGTACTCCGTGGTGCTGCTCGACGAGGTCGAGAAGGCGCACCCCGACGTGTTCAACCTGCTCCTGCAGGTGCTCGACGACGGGCGGCTCACCGATGGCCAAGGCCACACCGTGGACTTCCGCAACACCGTGGTGATCATGACCTCGAACCTGGGCTCCGAGTTCCTCGCGACCCGCGGCGCTTCGCTCGGCTTCGCTCCGGGCGGGGCCGACGGCGGGCCTTCGGACAGTGAGCTGCGGGCGCGGATCATGGGCCGCCTGCGCGAGACGATGCGGCCAGAGTTCCTCAACCGCATCGACGAGATCGTGCTGTTCCGGAAGCTCACGCGTGAGCAGCTGCACGAGATCGTGCGGCTCCAGCTCCGCGGGACCGAGGCGCGGCTCGCGGCGCAGGGCATCGAGCTCGACGTCGATGAGGCCGCCGTCGATTGGATCGCCGGGCGCGGCTACGAGCCCGAGTTCGGGGCGCGGCCCCTGCGCCGCGTGATCCAGCGCGAGCTCGAGGACCGCGTGGCGGACCTCCTCGTAGCGGGCGCGGTCGGCGACGGCGGACGGGTCGCCGTCACGGTCGAGCATGGCTCCGACGGCGGCGAGCTCGCCGTCCGTGCGGAGGAGCTGGCCCCCGCCGCCTAGCCATCCAAGGGTCACCTCCCGACGGTGCCCCACCATCCAGACGTCACCTTCCGCGGGTTCAACCCGCGGGAGGTGACGTCTGAACGAGCGCACACCCGCAGAAGGTGACCAATGGATGGAAGGGCGGCGAGAAGGGCGCGGCGCCGTCGTCGTCCGTTGGTCACCTAACGACAGTGGGCTCCATCCAAGAGCCACCTTCCGCCTCTACGCACCCGCGGAAGGTGACCATCAAACGGGGAGGCCGAGGTGCTCGCGCAGCACGTACTCGGCGATCGCCATCGACGACGTCGCGGCGGGCGAGGGCGCGTTGCGCAGGAGCGTCACGGAACCGACCTGGTCCACGGCGAAGTCGTCGACGAGTGCGCCGTCGGCCGCCCACGCCTGTGCGCGGACCCCGGCGCCGGCTTTCTCCGCCAGATCCGAGGGCCGAAGCTCGGGCACGAACGCGCGAGCCTGCCGGAAGTACAGAGGCTTGAGCAGCGACGCGGAGATTTCCCGAACTCCCATCCGCCAGTGCTGGCGGAACAGCGCGGGCGCCCCTGGCCACGCGAGGGAGCCGAAGGTGTCCCGCGCCGACACGTCGCCCCACCCGTAGCCCTCGCGCGCCAAAGCTGGCACGGCGTTGGGGCCCACATGCACGTCGTCGTACACGCCGCGCGTGAAGTGAACCCCGAGGAACGGGAAGCGCGGGTCCGGCACGGGGTAGATCATCCCCTGCACAAGGTCTGTGCGGGACGGCGCAAGCGTCCAGTACTCGCCGCGGAAGGGCAGGATCCGGGGTGACGGGGAGGCTCCGACCATGCGCGCCAGAAGATCGGACTGCAGCCCCGCGCACACGACGAGGCGATCGAAGGTGTGGCTCCCCGCGGTGGTGGCGACCGCCGTCGTGCGCTCCCCCGCCCGAACTCCGGTGACCTCGGTGCCCAGGAGGACCTGGCCGCCCGAGCGGCGGACGTCGTCGGCCATCGCCTCGGTGATTGCGGCGTAGTCGACGACGGCGGTGTGCGGCGAATGCACGGCGGCCACTCCCGCGACATGCGGCTCGATCTCCCGCATCCGCTCGGATCCGATCCGAGCGAGGTCGGGCACGCCGTTGGCGCGGGCTCGGCGCTCGATGTCGTCGAGCCGCGGCACCTCCTCCGGCGTCACGGCGACGACGAGCTTGCCCACCTCCCGGTACGGGAGCCCACGGTCCTGGCAGTACTCGCGAGTCAGCGAGCGGCCGCGCGCGCACAGCACGGCTTTGAGCGAGCCGGGCTGGTAGTACAGGCCCGCGTGCACGACGCCGGAGTTGTGCCCCGTCTGGTGCGCCGCTACCCGGCGCTCCTTCTCGAGGACGACGACGTCGGCCTCGCCTGTGAGCGCGAGCGCCCTTGCGATCGCCATGCCGACGATGCCGCCCCCGACCACCCCGATGCGTTCCGTCATGCGGCTTCCACCCTTCCTCTGCTTCCGTCCACCCGAACCCGCTGCCCGTCCGTGAGCACAGATGTTCCCCGTCCCGTTCCCATGACCGCTGGCACCCCGTACTCTCGCGCGACGATCGCCGCGTGTGAGCCAAGCCCGCCAGTGTCGACGACGATGGCAGCCGCCCGCGCGAACAGCGGCGTCCAGGACGGGTTCGTGTTCGGGCACACAAGCACATCGCCCGAACGCAGCTCGCCGAACTCCGCTGGCCCATGAATGATCCGAACCGGCCCCTCCGCGACCCCACCACTCGCGGCGGTGCCCGTCAGAAGTGCGCCTGCACTGCCCTGCCCGGCCCCGCAGGGAAGGACGGCCGCCAGATCGAGCAGCGGCACATGCGCGTATTCTCGCCGAAGCGCGGCGCGGCGCGCGGCGAGTTCGCGCACACGGGACCGGTCGCCGTCGTCCGTCGCCTGCGGTTCCGGCAGTGCCCGGAGTTCCTCGAGCCGGAGGTGGAAGACGTCCTCAGGTGCGGCGAGTGCTCCGACATCGGACAGCCGGCGCCCCAGCTCGAGGAACGTGGCGCGCAGGGGAGGCATGACCTTGGTCGCGAGGGCGTGAGTGTCCTCCCGGAAGGCGAACCCGCGCTGCGAGGCTTCGACGAGCTCCTTCGCCAAGCGGGCTGCGGGGCCTCGCATGAGGGGGTGCGCGAGGAGTTCACGGAGGGCCTCCTCCCCCGGCGCCGCGGGCTCGGGGGGTGGCGTCTGGGCGAGGGATTGAATGAGGGCCGCGACCGGCGTCGGGTCGTCCCGCCAGGACGGGGCCGTCGCGATGACGACGCTCACCGACTCCCGGTGCCCGTACTCGGCAAGGAACGCGGTCAACTGGGCGTTGAAGCCCGCGAACTCGGGACGCGTGCGGATCGCCTCGAGGAGTTCATTCGGCTTGAGGTCCCGGGCCGCGTCCGCGAGCGTCGGGTCGCCGCGTACGACGGCGGCGAGCGCCTCGAGCGCATCGTTGCCGGCACGGGTGCTCGTCGGAGCGCCGGCGACGAGTGCCGAGGCAAGCCGGCCGAGCCCAATGACGGCGAGGAGGGCCCGCAGCGGGGCGAGCGGTAGGAGTGCGCCGGGCAGATAGGCCGCGCGGAGCAGGCCGACCGAGACCATCGCCTCGTTGCAGCTGTTCACTCGGTCGAGGAGCTCGCGCCAGGTCAGGCTCGAGGGATCCTCGGCGTCGAGTTCCTCGACCGCCCTGGCGAAGTCCCGGACCATCGGGTCTTCGGCCCAGCGCTCAGACCGGTACCGCCGAACCCGTCGGATCAGGGCGAGCGGTGCGCCGATTGTGCTGAGGGTCGGGCGTGGTTGGGGCGGAACGAGCTGCAGCGCCACGCCGTCACGCTCGCGAAGGAGCTCCGCGAGCGGCGGGAACCGCACACCGACGCTGCCCGCCATGAGATCGAGCATGCGGAGGATGCCGGGACCGAGCCAGCCTGTGATGTCCAGTGGATACGGGCGCACCGTGAACATCTCGAGGAAGAACGGGGCGACGACGCGCTGGACCCCGTCGAGCGTGGGAGGCTCGAGCGGAAGCGCCGTCATCGGGCGCGCCTGGAGCAGCATGATCCGCCCGCCGGCCATCGCCCATTCAATATCCTGCGGGGTGCCGAAGTGCTGTTCCGCACGGACGGCGAGCGCCGCGAGCTCCTTGGCCGAGTCCTCGGGCAGCACGGGCTGCCCGTCCTGACCTGGCACCCGCGTGCGGATCTCGCCGTCGCGGTTCAGGACGAGGTGTTCGGGCGTCACCTGGCCCGAGACCACCGCCTCGCCGAGTCCGCGTGCCGCATCCACGACGAGTTCTGACCGGCGACCGGTGAGGGGATTGGCGGTGAAGAGCACTCCGGCGGCTTCGGCGTCGACCATGCGCTGAACGACGACGGCGATCGCCACGTCCGCCGGAGCGATCCCCTGCCGCTCGCGGTACTGGACGGCGCGGTCGGTCCACAGCGATGCCCAGCAGCGACGGACCGCGTCCACGACTGCCTCGTCACCTTCGACGTCGAGGAAGGTGTCCTGCTGGCCCGCGAAAGCCGCGCCGGGGAGGTCCTCGGCGTTGGCGCTCGAGCGGACGGCCACGCGCGTCCCCGCAGGCCCGAGCGTGGCGAGCGCCAACGAGATGGCGTCGCGGAGAGCCGGGTCGAGCGATTCGCCCTCAAGCGCCGCACGGGCCGCGGCGGGATCCTTTGCAGCCCTCTCGGGCACGACGCCCGCGGCCTCCGCCTGAGCCTGGTAGGCCGCCGTCGTCACGACGAAGCCAGGCGGGACTGGAAGACCGGCCGAAAGAAGCTCGCCGAGGTTCGTTCCCTTTCCTCCGGCCCGCGGCAGGTCGGTGGTGCGCAGCGATCCGAGGGGCAGCGTCAGGCTCGGGGAGGGGGCGCCGTCGTCCATGGCCCCACGCTACATCCAAGGGTCACCTCCCGACGGTGCCCACCCGTCCAAGCGTCACCTCCCGACGGTGCCCACCCGTCCAAGCGTCACCTCCCGACGGTGCCCACCCGTCCAAGCGTCACCTCCCGACGGTGCCCACCCGTCCAAGCGTCACCTCCCGACGGTGCCCACCCGTCCAAGCGTCACCTCCCGACGG
>NZ_JTDL01000012.1 GCF_000802235.1 Sinomonas humi | reverse complement strand
GACCAGCTCCCCACCGCCTGGGAGAACGCCCTCCACGCCGACCGGCCCACCCTCCTGGACATCCGCACCGACCCCGACATCCCACCCATCCCCCCACACGCAACCCTCGAACAGGCACTCAACAGCGCCAAAGCCATGCTCAAAGGCGACGACAGCGTCTGGGGCGTCCTCCGCGAAGGCATCAAGACCAAAGCCCAAGAATTCCTCCCCCATGAGGGAAACGACCGTTAAGGAGAAACTCATGAAGACATTGGCCGTGACCCCTGGCGTGAAGGATTCGCTGGAACTGCTGGAGATGGACGAGCCCGCGGAATCTGATGGGAGCGTCCTCGTCGAAGCTCTTGACGTCGGGCTCTGCGGGACAGACATCGAGATCATCACCGGCCAGTACGGCGAGGCGCCCGAAGGCAGCAAGCACCTCGTCATCGGGCACGAAAACCTCGGCCGCGTCATCTCGGCGCCGAAGGATTCCGGCCTCTCGGAAGGCGACCTCGTGGTAGGCATCGTGCGGCGCCCCGACCCGGTTCCCTGCGAGGCGTGTGCGGCTGGGCAGTGGGACATGTGCCGCAACGGCCTCTATACCGAGCATGGCATCAAGGGACGGCACGGCTTTGCCCGCGAGCAGTACCGGGCCGACGCGGATGCCCTGGTCCGGCTCGACCCGGCCCTGACCGGCGTCGGGGTCTTGCTTGAGCCCACCACGATTGTCGCGAAGGCATGGGAGCACATCGAGCGCATCGGCAAGCGGGCCTTCTTCGATCCGAAGGTCGCGGTCGTCACAGGTGCTGGGCCTGTCGGCTTGCTCGCGGCACTGCTCGGCGTCCAGCGCGGTCTTGAGGTCCACGTCTACGACCGGGTCGAGGACGGCCCCAAGCCGGACCTTGTGCGGAGCCTCGGCGCTACCTACCACACCGATACGCTCACCGAGTCAGGGGTGCTGGCCGACGTCCTCCTTGAGTGCACCGGCGTACCATCGGTGGTCATGGAGGCCATTACCAAACACGGTCTCGACGCGATCACCTGCCTCACGGGGGTCTCCTCGACGGGCAAGGAGCTCCAAGTCGATGTCGGCGGGGTGAACCGCGAGGCGGTCCTGGGCAATGACGTGGTCTTCGGCAGCGTCAACGCAAACCGGGGCCACTACGAGGCTGCTGCGGAGGCGCTCAAGAAGGCCGACAAGGACTGGCTCGGGCGCCTGATCACGCGCCGCGTCCCGCTGGAGCAGTACCAGCAGGCTTTCGAGCGCCAGCCTACGGATGTGAAGGTCGTGCTCGAGATCAAGGCGGGTTGAGATGAGCAGGATCGAAGACTACGCGATCATCGGTGACCTGCACACCGCCGCGCTCGTGGGCACGGACGGCTCGATCGATTGGCTCTGCCTGCCGAACTTCGACTCGCCGGCCTGCTTCGCGAGCCTCCTCGATGGACCCAAGGCGGGGCGGTGGCTGCTCGCCCCCGAGGGCGGGGGCGAGTGCACCCGGCGGCAGTATCGGGAGGACACCCTCGTCCTCGAAACCGAGTGGGAGCTCGACGGCGGGGCCGTCCGCGTCATCGACTTCATGCCCCCGCGTGATGAAGTCGCGGACGTGGTCCGGATCGTCGAGGGCCTGAGCGGCGAAGTGAAGATGCGCGGAGAGCTCGTCATGCGCTTCGACTACGGTCATATCGTCCCTTGGGTACGCCGCAACCACACCGGCGTCCATGCGGTCGCGGGGCCCGACGCTCTCTACCTCGACACGACCACCAAGGTCCACGGCGAACATATGAGCACCGTGAGCGAGTTCACCGTCAAGGCTGGCGAACGCGTGCCGTTCGTCCTCACCTGGGCGCAGAGCCACCTTCCGCGTCCCCGCTCGGTGGACGCGGAAGAGGCCCTCGAGGGGACTACCTCGTATTGGACGGAGTGGTCGTCCAAGAGCAAGGCTGCCGGGCCCCACCGGGACGCCATCCAGCGCTCGCTCATCACCCTCAAGGCGCTGACCTACATGCCTACCGGGGGAATCGTGGCCGCAGCCACGACCTCGCTTCCGGAGCAGATCGGCGGTCCTCGCAATTGGGACTACCGATACTGCTGGCTACGGGACGCGACGTGGACGCTCCAGTCGCTCATCGCGGGCGGATACACCGATGAGGCAGCGGCTTGGCGCGACTGGCTGTTGAGGGCGGTGGCCGGTGACCCCGCCGACTTGCAGATCATGTACTCCCTCCACGGCGCACGGCGGCTGCCCGAGACGGAGATCGGCTGGTTGAAGGGATTCGAGAATTCGAAGCCCGTACGCATCGGCAACGCGGCGGCAGGCCAGTTCCAGCTCGACGTGTGGGGCGAGGTCCTCGACGGTCTCGCCCTCACCCGCAACTCACTCATCGGCCAGCCCGATGACTCGTGGGACATGCAGACGGCAATCATGGAGCATCTCGAGAAGATCTGGGACCAGCCGGACAACGGACTGTGGGAGATGCGCGGGCCGCGCCGTCAATTCACCCACTCCAAGGTCATGGCTTGGGTCGCTGCCGATCGGATGGTCAAAGCGGTGCGCGAATCGGGCCTGACGGGGCCGGCCGACAGGTGGGAGGACCTACGCGATCGGATCCACGACGAGGTCATGGAGAAGGCCTTCGACACCGAGCGCAACACGTTCGTCCAGTCGTACGGGAGCAAGGAGCTGGACGCGAGTCTGCTCCTGATCCCCCGCGTAGGGTTCCTCCCGCGCCGTCATCCGCGGGTTCTGGGCACAATCGACGCCATCCAGCGCGAGCTGACCCAAGATGGGTTCGTGCTTCGCTACAAGCCTGAGGCGAGCGACGACGGGCTCCCGGGCCGCGAAGGCATCTTCGTCGCCTGCTCGTTCTGGCTCGTGGAGGCTCTGCTAGGCGCTGGCCGGGGCCCCGAAGCCGAGGAGCTCTTCCACCGGCTCCTCGGGCTCCGCAACGACGTCGGACTCCTCAGCGAGGAATGGGACCCGCAGGCCGCGCGCCAGCTCGGAAACACCCCGCAGGCCTTCAGCCATTTCGCCCTCATCACGACCGCCACGCAGCTGCACGCCGGACTCCGGCACCACAGCAACGCCCCCATTCACCATCAGGGGCAGGGCTGAGCCAGATTCAGTCGATGTGGCGTTCGTCGGGTCCGTTGTAGGCCGAGAGGGGGCGGATGAGGGAGTTGTTCTCGAGCTGTTCCATGATGTGGGCGGTCCATCCGACGATGCGGCTGGCGACGAACAGCGGGGTGAAGGTGGGGATGTCGAAGCCCATGAGGTGGTAGGCGGGGCCGGTGGGGTAGTCGAGGTTGGGCTTGATGCCCTTGGCCTCGTCCATGGACTGCTCGAGGCCGTCGTAGAGGCCGAGGATYTCGGGGCGGCCGTAGCGGCGCTGGACCTGGTCGCGGATCGTCTCGGCCGCGCTGCGGGCCGTGGGGTCGTGGTCCTTCCAGGCGGTGGCTGTCTCGTGGACGCGTTCGA
>NZ_JTDL01000119.1 GCF_000802235.1 Sinomonas humi | reverse complement strand
CCCCTACACCCAGTTCATGCCCAAGGAGGGCCAGGCCCGGGGCGTGCAGATCGACATCGACCCCGGCATGATCGGGATGCGGTACCCGTACGAGGTCAACATCGTCTCGGACGCCGCCGCCGCGCTGCGGGCCCTGATCCCGCACCTGCGCCGCAAGGAGGACCGCTCCTGGCGCGAGGGCATCGAGTCCAACGTGGCCCGCTGGTGGGAGACCATGCGCGCCCAGGCCATGATCTCCGCCGACCCGGTGAACCCCATGCGGGTCTTCTCCGAGCTCTCCGACCGGCTCCCCGCCGACGCGATCGTGACCGCGGACTCGGGCTCCTCGGCGAACTGGTACGCCCGCCAGCTGAAGTTCACCGGCCGCGTCCGCGGGTCCCTCTCCGGGAACCTGGCCACCATGGGCCCCGGGGTCCCCTACGCGATCGGGGCCAAGATCGGCCACCCCGACCGGCCCGTGATCGCGTTCGTCGGCGACGGGGCGATGCAGATGAACGGGCTCAACGAGCTCATCACCATCAAGCGCTACTGGCACGAATGGGCCGACCCCCGCCTGATCATCGCCGTCCTGCACAACGACGACCTCAACCAGGTCACCTGGGAGA
>NZ_JTDL01000118.1 GCF_000802235.1 Sinomonas humi | reverse complement strand
CCTGGACGCCTTCGACGTCCGCCCCGACCTCATCACCTTCGCCAAGGGCGTCAACTCCGGCTACGTGCCGGTCGGCGGGGTCATCATCTCAGAGGAGATCGCGGCAACGTTCGACGAGCGCGTCTTCCCGGGCGGCCTCACCTACTCCGGACACCCCCTCGCCGCAGCCTCGATCGTGGCCTCCATCGAAGCCTTCGAGGACGAGGGCATCATCGGCAACGCCGCCCGGGTCGGCCGAGACCACCTCGAGCCCGGCCTGCTCGGCCTCGCGGCCGAACACCCGATCATCGGCGAGGTCCGCGGCACCGGCGTCTTCTGGGCCCTCGAGCTCGTCGAAGACCGGACCACGAAGGAACCCGTCTCGGCCGCCCTCATGGGACAGCTCAAGACCGAGCTCGTCTCCCGCGGCCTCCTGCCCTTCACCTCCGACAACCGGATCCACGTCGTCCCGCCGGCGATCGTCACGGGCGACGAGGTGCGCCGCGCCGTCGAAATCTACGACGCCGCACTCACCGCCGTCGGCCGCTGAAAGCAGCCCCAAAAGGGTGCCGGGGACAGCCAGGGCCGCCAGCCTTTTCAGGCTGACGGCCCTGCATCGTGCGGCAGAAAGCCTTCCACCTAGAAAAGCTCAATCTACGGCGTAGGTCTGGCCGGTCTGCACGCCCTCGACCGACTTCACGTACGCCTGGCCGAGGGACTCGGAGGAGACCCTCGAGAACCCTGGGAAGTAATCGTGGTAGCCGGTCGCGTCCTCCAAAACCGTCGGGCTGACCGCGTTGATTCGCAAGCCCCGTGGAAGCTCGGCCGCCGCGGCCATGACGAACGACTCCAAGGCGCCGTTGGTCAGGGAAGCTGCGGCCCCCGTCAGGATCGGCTCGCGGGCGAGGATCCCGCTCGTGAGCGTGAACGAGCCGCCGTCCCGGACGTAATCGACGCCCAGTTGGACGAGAGCCACTTGGCCGAGGACCTTGTCCTCGAATCCAGACCGGAAGTCCCCGAGGCTGAGCTCCGCGAGAGGCTTGAACGGGACGGTCCCCGTGCAGGAGACGATGGCGTCTACTGCGCCGACGCTCTCGAACATCGGTGGGATGGTCTCGGGATCAGCGAGATCGACTGCGACTGCCCCAGAGCGCGAAGCCTCGATCACTTCGTGTCGCATGCCCAAGGCAGCTGCAGCGGCCTTTCCGACAAGGCCTCCAGCCCCGATCACGAGAATCCTCATATCTTCGGTTCCTTTCTCTCCAACATGGCGATCAGCTCTTCGGCGCTAGCAACCGTGTGCTCCTCGAATCCGGCGCGGATGACGCCCATGTCCCCGCTCTTCAGGGCCTCGACCAGACGCTCGTGCACGTCGTGAGCGCGGACGGGATCGTCCCGCGTGGCCTGGTCCTGGGCCAGGACGATCGTGAGATGGGCCTCCGTGACGGGCCAAAGGCGCAGCAGCATTGCGTTCTCAGAGGCGGCCCAGATGTTGCGATGGAAGGCCACGTGTGCTTCATGCTTCACGATGGGATCGGGGTCGAATTCGAGCCCCTTGTACTCTGCCCACGCCTGCTCCACGAGCTGCATTCGGCGTCCCGAGGAATCCGCCCAGATCGCCTCGGCGGCGAGCATGTCCAAGGCCACTCTAGTGTGGGCGAGGTCCATGATCATGTCCGGATCGAGGGTCGCGACGCGGAGTCCGCGATACGGCTCCTGAACCAGGAGGCCCTCCTGCGCCAGCTGGTTGAGCGCCTCCCGAACAGTCGGTCGACTGACGCTGAGCCACTCCGAGAGCTGGGCCTCTGTGAGCTTGTCGCCGGGCTTGATCGAGCCGACGACGACCGCGCGCCGGATCTCGTTGATCACTCCGTCCCGCCTCGACACCGAGGCGACCGGCGACAGACGCGCAGCGGCACGCAAGATTGCGTCTGCCATTGTGCACCTCGCTTCCTCATGCAGATTGTCAGACAAACAATACCTAGAACAGGACTATCCGGAAAGAGCCGCCCCTTCGAGACCGCTCCGTGCGGCCACCTTCCTCGCAACCCTTCTGGTCGCGGCCACCCGAGATAGCAACTGGCTCACCCCATCATGCCGAGCGGTGTCCGGAGAGTTCAGTCCGCAGCCTACGGCCTAAGGATCTTCTCCACGTCGAATGCGGCGGTGGTCTCCAGCTGCGCGTAGTTGCAGCTCTCGGGGTCGCGGTCCGTGCGCCATCGGCGGAACTGAGCGGTGTGCCGGAAGCGGTCGCCCTCCATGTGGTCGTAGGCAACTTCGACGACGAGCTCAGGCCGCAAGGGGACGAACGAAAGGTCCTTCCCGGCGCTCCAGCGGCTCACGGCGCCGGGCATCCTGGTCCCTCGGTGGGCCTCCTGGTTCGCCCAATCGCCCCACGGGTGAGAGGCGAGGTCTGTCTCGATGAGCGGTTCGAGCTCGGCAACGAGGCTCCGTCGCTTCGCCATGGGGAACGACGCGGCGACGCCAACGTGGTGAAGCCGACCCTCGCCGTCGTACAGTCCCAACAGCAGCGAGCCGATCACGCCTCCCGTCTTGTGCCACCGAAATCCGGCGACGACGCAATCGGCCGTCCGCTCGTGCTTGACCTTGAACATTGTCCGCTTGCCGGGTTCATAGGGCTTGTCGAGACACTTTGCGACTATTCCATCGAGGCCCGCTCCCTCGAATTCGCGGAACCATTTCTTGGCCTGCTCAAGATCGTCTGTAGAGGGCGTGATGAAGACCGACTCCGTTCCCCCTTGGAGAGCTTCCCGGAGCGTCTCGCGCCGTTGCTCGAAGGGGCTGCGCATGAGATTCGAATCGCCCAAGGCAAGAATGTCGAACGCGACGAGGGAAACCGGAGTCTGGCGGGAGAGCAGCTTGACCCTGCTCTCGGCCGGATGAATTCTCTGCTGAAGGGCGTCGAAATCCAGACGGCCTTCGCGGATTAGAACAATTTCGCCGTCGACCACGCATTTCTCGGGAAGAGCCCGCCTAAGCTCCTCGACGAGCTCGGGGAAATACCGCGTCATCGGCTTGTCATTGCGGCTGCCAAGAATGATCTCGTCGCCGTCCTTGAAAGCAATGGTCCGGAAGCCATCCCATTTTGGCTCGCTGTGGCCGACGTCGGGGATCTCCGGCACGGCTTTGGCAAGCATCGGTTCGACGGGCGGCATGACAGGAAGCTCCATGCGGATATCCTGCTTCGATTCGGGGTATTCAAACAGGGCGGAGGCGTTTTCAGGCAGCCCTTCACTCCTGCCGCGCCGCGTGGAAAGGTGGCGGCATGGCACGGAATCGCGAGATCGTCGAGGTCGAAGGCCGTGAGGTCCGCCTCTCCAATCTGGACAAGGTGCTCTACCCCGAGGCCGGCGTCACCAAGGCGGAGATCCTGGATTACCTGCGGTTGGTCGCGCCGCTCATGATCCCGATCGTGCGGGATAGGCCCGCGACCCGCAAGCGCTGGGTGCATGGCGTCGGAACCGGCAACGAGCCCGGCGAGGTCTTCTTCCAGAAGAACCTCGACAAGTCCACTCCGGCCTGGGTCAAGCGCGTCACGCTGCACCACCGCCACTCGACCAACACCTATCCCCTCATCAACGACCTCGCGACCCTCATCTGGCTCGGCCAGATGGCCGCCCTCGAGATCCACGTGCCCCAATGGCGCGTTGCAGGCGACGACAAGATGCTCAACCCCGACAGGCTCGTGCTCGATCTCGACCCCGGGCCAGGAGCCGGTCTGCCGGAATGCGTCGAGGTCGCGCATCTCATCAAGCCCATCCTCGACGACCTCGGCATGGTCACCGTGCCTGTGACGAGCGGGAGCAAGGGAATCCACCTCTACGCGAAGCTCGACATGAGCCAGACGTGGGAACAGGTCTCGGCCGTCGCCCACGAGCTCGCGCGCTCCCTCGCCGCCGATCATCCCGACCTCGTAGTGAGCGACCAGAAGAAGACGCTGCGCGAGGGCCGCGTGCTCGTGGACTGGAGCCAGAACAGCGGGCAGAAGACGACCATCGCACCGTATTCCCTGCGCGGACGCGCCCAGCCGATGGTTGCGGCGCCGAGGACGTGGGCCGAGATCGATGCGCCCGACCTAGCACACGTGCGCTACGACCAGATGGCTGCGCGCATTGAGAAGTACGGGAACCTGTTCGCCCCGCTGCTCGCCGTAACCGCGGACCGCAGTTCCGAAGACCACAGGAAAGGCGCGGACGACGACGGCGCTCCCGCGGCGCCGTCGTCCGCGCCTTCCAAGGGGGGTACCAAGGCGACCGGCGGGAGCGACTCCCTCGCCACCTACCGCGCGAAGCGCGACGCTGCCGCGACCCCGGAGCCCGTGCCCATGGAGGCGCCGACCCCGGGCGAGGGCAACACTTTCGTGATCCACGAGCACCACGCGCGCCGACTCCACTGGGACCTGCGGCTCGAACACGAGGGCGTGCTCGCCTCATTTGCGCTGCCGAAGGGAGTCCCGTCCGACACCGGGCGAAACCACCTCGCCGTGCACACCGAGGACCACCCCATCGAATACCTCACGTTCTCGGGCAGCATCCCGAAGGGCGAGTACGGCGCCGGGGACATGTTCATCTGGGACACAGGCACCTATGAGCTCGAAAAGTGGCGTGAGAAGGAAATCATCGTGATCCTGCACGGTCGCGAAGGCGGCGGGCTCGCCTCGATCGCCGACGGGAGGCCGGTTCGGATCGCGCTCATCCAGACGGGAAGCGGCGGCGACCAGAAGAACTGGCTCATCCACCTCATGAAGGACCAGGCGAAGGGCCATTGGCGGCAGGGCGCGCGGCACGATGAGGAGCACGACGGCGAGGAGCACGACGACGCGAAGCCCGCCGCTGGCGCGACTTCGCGCCGGCCCGGCCAGGACGGCGCTGCTGCGAAAGGCGGGGCTGCAAAAGGCGCGGCTGCAAAAGGCGCGGCCACGAAAGGCGGCCCGGCGCCGTCGCCCATGCTCGCCCAGATCGGCGCACCCGGTCTGGTCCACGGCGACGACTGGGCCCTCGAGATGAAGTGGGACGGCGTCCGCGCGATCGTTGACGCGCGCGACCAACTCAAGCTCATCAGCCGGCGCGGCCTCGACACCACAGGGACCTACCCCGAACTCGGGGGTCTCGCCGAGCTCGGGCCGGCCATCCTCGACGGAGAGATCGTCGCGATGGACTCTCGCGGACGCCCCTCGTTTTCCCGGCTCCAGCAGCGCATGGGCCTCACTGACCCGACCGATGTCGCGGCTGCCCGGCATAAATACCCCGTTCAGATCGTGCTCTTCGACCTCCTCGAGTTCGAGGGACGCGACCTCACTCCCCTGCCGTTCCGCGAGCGCCGCGAGGCCCTCGAACTCGTGGCCGAGGGCGGCCTCCCCGAGAACGTGCGGCTCTCGCCGATCTTCCACGACGACATCGACTCGGTGCTCGAGGCCTCAGCAGAACACGGGCTCGAGGGCGTCGTCGCGAAGCGGCTCTCGGCGCGCTACGAGGCGGGCAAGCGCTCGGGCGCGTGGCTCAAGATCAAGCACGAGCGGATGCAGGAAGTTGTGGTCGGGGGCTGGCGCGAGGGGAAGGGCAGCCGGGAAAGCACGGTCGGCTCCCTGCTCCTGGGAATCCCGGACGACGACGGCGCGCTGCGCTACGCGGGCAAGGTCGGCACCGGCTTCTCGGAGCGGGACCTGGTCGAGATCGCGAAGAAGCTGCACCGGATCGAGCGCAAGACGACGCCATTCGGCGACATCCCCCGCGAGGACACCCTCGACGCACACTGGGTCCAGCCGAAGCTTGTCGGCGAGGTCCGCTACGGCGAATGGACGGACGCCGGCCGCCTCCGCCACCCCGTGTGGCGGGGCTGGCGGCCGGACAAGGAGCCGAAGGACGTGAGGGTGGAGGCGTAACCCGCCGTCCAAGGGTCACCTAACGACGGTGCGCACCGCGGGATGTGACCAATGGATAGGCGCCAACCGTCGGGAGGTGACCATCAGAGGGGTCATTTTGTTGAACAATCCTCCGCGATCGTGCATGCTTGAAGCATCACATCTGCGACGGAGGTCACATTGGCAAGCATCGACGGCGAAGGAATCGCCCGCGAAGGAATAGACCTCAACAGCGACGTCGGCGAATCCTTCAGCAACTGGACGTTCGGCGATGACGCGGCGATCTTCAAGAGTGTCTCAAGCGCCAACGTCGCGTGCGGCTTCCACGCGGGGGACCCGCACCACATCCGCAAGACGTGCGACGCCGCGGCCGCCGCCGGCATCGCCGTGGGCGCGCATCCGGGGTACCGAGACCTGGCCGGGTTCGGCCGCCGGTTCATCGACATGGACCCGCGGGAGCTGACGGACGAAGTGGTGTACCAGATCAGCGCCCTGCAGGGCCTTGCCCGCGCGGCGGGCACGGAGGTCCGCTACGTCAAGCCGCACGGCGCCCTCTACAACACGATCGTCCACCACGCAGCCCAGGCTGAGGCCGTCGCCCGCGCCGTCCACGCAGTGGACCCCAACCTGCCGATCCTCGTCCTCCCCGGCTCCGAGATCCAGCGCGTCGCCGAGGGGATCGGCCTCCGCCCCGTCATCGAGGCTTTCGCCGACCGCGCCTACAACCCGGACGGAACCCTTGTGTCCCGGCGCGAGCCGGGCTCCGTGCTCCACGATCTGGATGCGATCGTCGAGCATGTGCTCCGCATCCTCGACGGGAAGGTCCGAGCGATCGACGGCACGATCGTCCCGATCCGCGCCGAGAGCATCTGTGTGCACGGCGATACGCCGGGCGCGGTCGCTATGGCGGCCCGCATCAGGGAAGCCATAACCGAGGCCGGAGTCGAGATCCGGAGCTTCGCGTAACCATGGCCCTCAAGCAGACCGACGCACCACCCCCGGCCGCGCCAGCCGCCCCGGCATCGGCGCCCCGGGAGCCCGCCGTCGTCGGCCTCCGCCCCGCCGGCGACCGCGCCGTCCTCATCGAGCTCTCCTCCCTCGACGCCGTCCTCAGCCTGGCGCGCGAGCTGGATGCCGAGCCGCTCCCGGGCCAGCTCGATGTCATCGCAGCCGCAACCACGGTCCTCGTGGCCGCCGACTCCCCGGAGGCCCTCGAGGCGATCGTTCAGCGCGTCCGCACCCTCGACCTCACGTCGGGCGCGCAACGCCAGGGCGAGCTCGTAGTAATCGAGACCGTGTACGACGGCGCCGACCTCGACGAGGTTGCCCAGCTCACCGGGCTGAGCCGCGAGGCAGTGGTCGCTGTGCATTCGGGGCAGGTCTGGAACGCGGCGTTCGGCGGCTTCGCGCCGGGCTTCGCGTACCTCGCGGGCGACGGCGCCCTCGACGTCCCACGCAGATCGTCCCCGCGCACGGCGGTCCCGGCCGGGTCCGTCGCGATCGCGGGCACCTATTCAGCCGTGTACCCACGGGAGTCGCCGGGCGGGTGGCAGCTCCTCGGCCGCACGTCCGCCGTCATGTGGGACCTCGAGCGCCCGAACCCGGCGCTCATCCGGCCGGGTGATCGGGTGCGTTTCGAGCCGGTGCGGGAGAGCGCCCGGCTCACCGAGCCCAGCGAGCAGCGCACGACGACGCCCACGCCGTCGACCGCAGGCACCGCGGCCCCCGCAGCCGATACCGGTCTCGTGGTCGTCTCCCCCGGGCTGCAAAGCACGTTCCAGGACCTCGGCCGGCCAGGGCTCGCCGCACTCGGGGTGAGCGCCGCCGGGGCCGTGGACCGCGCGTCCCTTCGCCGGGCGAACCGCCTCGCCGGCAACCCGGAGGGCGCGGCGGTGCTCGAGGTGCTGTTCGGCGCGCTCGTCCTGCGCGCCGAGCGCGACCAGGTCCTCGCCGTCACCGGCGCGCGCGTGCCGCTGAGCATCGTCCGCGGCGGGCCTGGGTGCGCGGACGACGACGGCGCGTCACCACCCGCCGTCGAACGCAGCCCCTCGCTCGACGCCCCTTTCGCTCTACTCGCGGGGGAGACCCTCACGCTCGGCGCGCCCTCCGCGGGGCTGCGCAGCTACGTCGCGGTCCGCGGCGGGCTCGATGCCCCCGAGATCCTCGGCAGCCGCTCGACCGACACACTCTCGGGCATCGGCCCCGAGCCCATCCGCCCCGGGACGCAGCTCGGAGTCCTTCCGGCGCGCGGCGTGAGCGTCGTCGGAACCCCCGAGACGGCGCCGCCGCTGCCCGAAGGCGCGGCCGTGCTGCGCGTGGTCCCGGGCCCGCGCCAGGATTGGTTCACGGACGCCTCGGCCGAGGTCTTCTTCTCCGAGGAATGGACCGTGACCCCACAATCGAGCCGGGTGGGCCTACGCCTCTCGGGCCCCGAACTCGAACGCACCCGCGACGGCGAGCTCCAGAGCGAGGGCACCGTGCTCGGGTCTGTGCAGGTCCCGCCGAATGGGCAGCCCGTCCTCTTCCTCGCGGACCATCCCGTGACCGGGGGCTATCCGGTGATCGGCGTCGTCGTGAACGCGGACCTCGACCTCGCCGCCCAGCTCCCGCCCGGTGCGCGCGTCCAGTTCAAAATGGTCGCGCCGCCCCTATGACCGCTTCAGCCCTTCTCCCTTCCACCCAGCCAACAGGAAGCACCGATGCGTAAAGTCCTCATCGCCAACCGCGGCGAGATCGCCGTCCGCGTGGCCCGAGCCTGCGATGATGCGGGCCTCGAGAGCGTCGCTGTATACGCCGACCAAGACGCCGACGCCCTCCACGTCACGGCCTGCAGCGAGGCGTACGCGCTCGGCGGGACGTCCCCAGCCGATACGTATCTCGACGCGGAGAAGATCCTCGCAGTCGCCGCGCGCTCAGGCGCCGACTCGGTGCACCCCGGCTATGGGTTCCTCTCCGAGAACGCAGCCTTCGCCCAGGCCGTCCTCGACGCGGGCCTCACGTGGATCGGCCCCTCCCCCGAGACCATCCGGCTCCTCGGCGACAAGGTCAGCGCCCGCGCAGTCGCCGTCCGCGCCGGGGCGCCGCTCGCGCCGGGCAGCGACGGGCCGGTGGCTAGCGCCGAGGAAGTGCGTGAGTTCGCCCGCGAACACGGCCTTCCGGTCGCGATCAAGGCCGCGTTCGGCGGCGGCGGCCGGGGGCTCAAGGTCGCCCGGACGATGGCCGAGATCGAGGAGAGCTTCGATTCCGCGGTGCGCGAGTCCCGGGCAGCGTTCGGACGTGAGGAGTGCTTCGTCGAGAAGTTCCTCGACCGGCCGCGCCACGTCGAGGCCCAGGTCCTCGCGGACACTCACGGGAACGTCATCGTCGTCGGCACCAGGGACTGCTCTCTGCAGCGCCGGCACCAGAAGCTCGTCGAGGAGGCCCCCGCGCCATTCCTCACCCTGGAGCAGCGGGCCCGGATCCACGAATCGGCTAAGGCGATCTGCCGCGAGGCGGGGTACTTCGGCGCGGGGACGGTCGAGTACCTCCTCGACCGCACCGGCACCCTGAGCTTCCTCGAGGTCAACACGCGCCTCCAAGTCGAGCACCCGATCACGGAGGAGACCTCCGGAGTGGATCTTGTCGCGGCGCAACTCGTCATTGCCGACGGCGGTCAACTCCCGGTCCTCGAGGACCCCGAACCGCGCGGCCACGCAATCGAGTTCCGCATCAATGCCGAGGATCCGGGACGCGGCTTCCTGCCGTCGCCCGGGAAGGTGACGCGCTTCGCAGCTCCCAGCGGGCCCGGCGTGCGCGTGGACTCCGGGGTCCGCGACGGTTCCGTGGTGCCGGGGCAGTTCGACTCGCTGCTCGCAAAGCTCGTCGTGTGGGGCGCGGACCGGCAGCAGGCGCTCCGACGCGCCCGGCGGGCGCTGCGCGAGTTCGAGATCCACGGCCTCGCGACGGTCCTCCCGTTCGACCGCGCCGTCGTCGACAGCCCCGCGTTCGCCGCGGAGCACGAACTCGGCATCTACACGACGTGGATCGAGTCCGAGTTCGCCTCAGAGCTCGCCGCGAACCCGGAGTTCAGCGCGGCCGCACCCGACGGCGGTCGGCGCACCTTCGCCGTCGATATCGACGGGCGGCGGGTCACGCTCGGCGTCCCGGAAGCGCTGTTCGCCGGTTTGGCGGCGGGGGCTACGGCGTCCCCTTCCGCCTCAAATGGGCAGCGGACGACGACGGCGGGCGGCTCGGCGTCGTCGTCGCCCTCTGCGCTCACGGCCGGCATGGGCGGCACCGTGGTGAAATGGCTCGTCAGCCCCGGTGAGGCAGTCGAGGCGGGGGCCGGCGTCGTCGTCGTCGAAGCGATGAAGATGGAAACGACCGTCCAAGCGCACCGCGCCGGGACGCTCGGCGAGCATGCCGCCGCCCCCGGCGACACGGTGGCCGCGGGCGACGTCCTGACCACGATCGGGTAGTCGGGAGTATCTGTACCCGAAACGGTGTGGAGCAGTGCTCGTTGAGAAGGGAGTTCCGGCGCCGGCCCTCGGCTTTCGAGGTGCTTGTTGCGAGTTTTCCCATGCATGCCGACGCCGGAAGTCTTGTTCAGGCGATCGAGCCTGCCCTGCGGCCGAAGACGACTCCTGCCGCGAGTCCCGAGCCTCCGGGGTAGTTGCCCGCGAAGAGGCCGCCGAGCATCTCCCCGCACACGTAGAGGCCTGGGATTTGCTCGCCGGCGGTGTCGAGGACGCGCCCGTGGGCGTCAGACTTCAGGCCCCCGAAGGTGAACGTGATGCCGCAGGTGACTGGGTACGCGTAGAAGGGACCAGCCGCCAAGGGCGTCGCCCAGTTGCTCTTCACCGGCGTCGTCTTCGCTTTCCTCCCGTCCTTGACGTTCGGGTCGAAGGGGATCGAGGGGTCGATGGAGTTGTTGTAGTCGTTGACGGTCTTCGCGAGTGCCTCCGGGTCCACCCCGATCCGCTCGGCGAGCTCCTCGACGTTGTCAGCGGTCTCGACGGAGACTCCGGGCATCTCGTATTCCTCGGCGCGCAGCATCGGGCGCAGGCCGGCGTCGAAGATCTGGTAGGCGATCGAGCCGGGCTGCTCAAGGATGTTCCTGCCGAACTTCGCGTACGTGTAGTTCCTGAAGTCCTCTCCCTCGTCCACGAACCGCTCCCCACCGCTGTTGACGATGATGCCGAGCGGATAGCTCTGCCGCGTGAGCCTGTTGGTCAGCTCCCGGTTCGATTCGTTCCCCGGGGTGAAGGCGTCCCACTGGGTGGAATGGCAGGATGCCCAGTCCCCGCCCTTGGCCGCTCCGAGTTCGAGGGCGGCCATGAGCATCTGGCCAGTGTTGAAGGGCGTGCCCCGGACCTTGGCGTTCTCCCAGCCGGGGCCAAGGTGCTCACGGCGCAGTTCCCGGTTCGCTTCGAAGCCGCCGGCGGCCAGGACCACGGATTCTGCGCGCAGCTCGTGGACGGTGCCGTCGTGCTGCCGAGCCTTCACTCCCCTGACGGTCCCCTCCTGGACGATGAGGTCGAAGACGTCCTGGCCGTAGCGGACCTCTGTGCCGAGCCGCTCGGCGACCTTGACGTGATCATGCATGAGGCCTTCGCCGCCGCCGACGTTCCCGACGTGCAGACCGCCCCAGAAGAGGTAGGTGCCATCGTGGCGCTCGTAGGCCTGGCGCTCGTACATCAGCCGGTACTTCAGGCCGAGCGAGTTCAGCCACCGCAGCCCGGGGCCGGCCTCGTTGACCAGCGCCTGAGTCAAGTCGGGGTCGTTGCGGCCGCCCGTGACCTTCTCCATGTCCCGGGCGTAGTCCTCCGGCGTGTAGGGCGGGACCTCTGTGAGCGCGTGCCGTTCGTCGGGTTCGATGAAGTCCGTCAGGTCATCCAGGCCCTCGTGGGCAATGCGGGTGGCGCCGGCCGTGTAATAGCTGTTGCCGCCGAAGAGCTCCCGCGGAGCCTTCTCCAGCAACAGGACCTTCCGGCCGCGCACGGCCGCTGCGTGCGCGGCCGTGAAGGCGGCGTTGCCTCCGCCGACCACGATGACGTCCGCGACCATGTTCTGGTTCTTGGTTCCGTTGGACTCGCTCAAGGGGAATGCCTTTCATTGCATCCGGCGCTGCCGTGCTGTGGCAGCGCCGGATAGGTGTTCTTTCAGATGATGATTGGTGCTGTCGAGGCGTCAGGCCGGGGAGGATTCCGCGCGGGCGCCCGGCTTCGGTGCTTCGACCGTCTCCACGGCCTCCTGTGAGAGGGCCTCGAGCGGCTGCTTGCCGGTGCGGGGCCCGAAGAAGGCGATCGCGAGGGCGACGACGAGCCAGCAGGCTGCGATGTAGACGAAGACGGCCTGATAGCCCAAGCCTGCGAAGATCGCTGCGACGATCATGGGGCCGAAGATGTTCGCCAGACGTCCTGTTCCGTAGACGAGGCCGTGGCCCGCGTTCCGCAGCCCGGTCGGGAACAGTTCGGGGCTGTAGGCGTAGAGCAGGGTGGCGAAAGTCTGGATCAGGAGGTTCACGCAGAAGCCGAAGGCGACGATGGCGATCGGGTTGAAGGTCAGCCCGTAGGCCAGACCGCTCGCCGCAGTGGCGAGGGAGACGACGACGAGGGGAACCTTCCGCCCGAGGCGATCGGTGACGGGCCAGGCGAGCAGGGCACCGGGAACGGCGCCGATGGTGGTCAGAGCGGAGAATCCCAGAGACTCCGCGACGCTGAAGCCGTGCTGCGCGAGGAGGGTGGGGACCCAGGCCACGAAGCCGTAGAAGCCGAGAGTCTGGAAGATCCAGACGACGGCGAGGAAGAGGGTGGTGCGTCCCGTCCGGCCGCGGAAGAGGTGCCGGTACCCGAGGCTGGCCTGGGTTTCAGCGGTCCCAACGGTCTCCTTGAGGGGTGCGAGCGGGCCGGCCATGAGCTCCAGCCGCGCGATGATCTTCTCGGCCGCCTGCAGGTGGCCCTTGTGGACGAGCCATCGGGGGCTCTCGGGCAGGACCAACAGTGCCGGAACGGCCAGCAGCGCAGCGGAGCCGAGGACGAAGACCAGGCGCCACGCCTCGTTGCCCAGAGGAACGATTCCCCTAGCCGAAAACGACATGAACGGGATCCCGGCCAGGCCCACTGCCATGACTGCCGACTGCATGCGCCCACGCTTCGAGGCCGGCATGAATTCTGAGATGTAGGTCGTTGCGGCAACGACCATCGCCGAGAGGCCCACCCCGGTCAGGAAGCGGAAGACGAGGAAGGTCGGCACGTTGACGCCAGCCGCGTTGACGAGGGAGAAGACCGAGAACATCAGGGTCGAATACAGGAGGGCCCGTTTGCGTCCGATGAGGTCCGAGACCCGGCCGCCGAAGATGGCGCCGACGGCCATGCCGAGGAACGCGGCCGAGGTGACGACGGCGATGTCCTGCACGGAGAACCTTAGGTGCTTGACCAGCGCGGGGGCGACGTACGCGAAGGTGTTCAGGTCTCCGAACTCGAAGAGGAACACGAAGGAAAGGGTCACCAGGGCGATCTTGTGCGCCTTGGTGATCGGCAGACGGTCCAGCCGTGCTGCCGTCATTGATGGAGTGAGCAATCTATCCTCCTTGATAGATAATGGTCGGCGACATTTTCGTTGCCGCCTAGGGCTAGCCCTTACGGCAGGGGATGTTCCCGCCGATGGGTTGATGGCTGCGTGATGGATTGAAGGTTGCGCAGTCGGCTGGGGGGCGAAGCCGTTTCAGGCCGGGACTGCGAGACTGGCCGCGGATGCGTTGGGATCCCCTGCCGCTGCTCTCATCAGGCGGGGGTCTCCCGCCGTCGGAACATGCAGGACTGCGGTGGCCAGCCTGCGTGCGGCGCGGTGCAGGGAAACACCCTCGATGCTGCCGTCCGGCGAGGTCCTCCATTCCACTTGGACCACTCCGGACAGGGTGCCGATCCGCAGGCTGTTCCGGTGACCGCCTCCGTACGAGTGGACGACGGACCCCGGCGTGGCCGCGGCCGTGGCAACCGCCACCGCCGAGGTCAGCCCGATCGCCGGGTGGGCTGCGTGCATGGAGAGCATGCGGACGGCGACGTCGTAGTCCCGCGCCCGGACGAGGCTCCCGTCCGAGGCGCGGTAGTCGCTTGCGGGTCCGATCACTCCCGTCTTGGGCACCGCGTTGGGGGCGGGCTCGCCGGGCTGGACCAGACCGTGCAGCACGGCACCGGCGGCCCGGAAGGCCGTGAGGATCGGCAGCCGCTCTGCGATGTCCTCCGCGTTCTCGATTCCGGTCATCCCGATGCTCTCCGCGTCGACCAGGATCGCCGGCGCCCCGGCCCTGACGATGGTCGCTTGGGCGGCGACCCCGCCGGCGCTGACGACTTCGCGCGCCTGGCCCGTGGGGAACGCGTCGCCGAAGTCGAACGGCCCGTGGAAGGTCAGCTCGACCGGCACTCCGCCGGATTCGACGCCGGGCACGAGGGCATCCCCCGCGCGAGGGGCGCGCCCGCCGGGCGTCGCGACCTCGACCTGCAGGGCGGCGCCAGTGTTGACGTTGCGGAGCCGGACCGTCGTCGTCTCCCCATAGATGGCGACGAGGCCCTCTTGGACTGCATAGAGGCCGACGGCGGTGGCGCAGTTTCCGCAGTTGCTGCCCCACTCGACGACGCGGTCCTCGATTCCCACCTGGCCGAAGAGGTAGTCCACGTCCGCACCGGGCTCAGTGGACCGCGAGACCACCGCGACCTTCGACGTGGTTGAGGTCGCGCCGCCAACGCCGTCGACCTGCCGGCGATCGCCCGAACCGAGGGCGTTTTCGAGCAGCACGTCGAGCTCGAGATGCGCGGCCTTCACCGCCTCGGCAGCGAAGATCCAGCACTTGCTCGTGCCTCCTCGCACCCATGCTCCCGCGATGTCGAGCGTGGCCTCTGTTGGACTCGGATTCACCTGAACTCCTTCCGTTCAACATCAAGCGTGGAGCGGGAGGAGGATTTGAACCAGCTAAAGTTTCTGAAGCCTCCTTTAGCCCTGCTGTAGGATCGATGCGTGGGAATGGACATCAGGCGCATGCTCGTTCTGGTCGAAGTAGCCCGGGCCGGGTCTTTGACTGCTGCGGCCGCGAGCCTGAACTACACCGTCTCGGCCGTCTCGCAGCAAGTTGGCCAACTGGAGGACGAGGCGGGTCAACCGCTCATCGAGCGTCGCCCTCGGGGAGTGACCCTGACAGAGGCGGGGCACGCCGTCGTGCGCCATGCCGAGAAGATCGAACGGATCGTCTCCGCTGCGCACGAGGAGCTTCGCGACCTCGCAGGGCTCAACACCGGCACGCTGCGGCTCGGCACGGTCCCGACGGTGACCGAGTCCTTCCTTCCGACGGCGATCTCCGCCTTCCGGGAACATCACCCGGGGGTTGACCTGCGGATCCACAGCGCTCAGCTCTCGGGCCTCGAACATCTCCTCGAATCCAGGGAGATCGAACTGGCCATTACCTGGGACCGGGACCAACCCGACAGCAGCTCGGGGACGGGGCTGAACAGCGAGCTGATCTTCCGCGACCCTAACGTCCTCCTGATACCCGCCAACCATCCTCTCGCCGACCGGCGATCGGTCCGCATGGACGAACTCCGTCACGAGCCGTGGATCATCCGCACCTCGCCAAACGTCCTTGCCCTGCTCCAGACAGCCTGCGAAGCGGCAGGCTTCGATCCGATCGTCACGTTCGAAGCGCGCAGCTACCAGGAGGCGCAGGCGATGGTCGCCGTCGGCATGGGCATCGCCTTGGTTCCCCGGCTCTCGCTCTACAGCCTGCGCAACGACACCAAGGTGCTCACGATCGTCTCGCCGAGGCCACCGTCCCGGCGTATCGTCCTCGCCCACAGGAGGGGAGAACGACTCACCCCTGCCGGGACCGCCATGCGGAAGATCCTCATCGAGACAGGGCGGGCTTGGAAGCCCGCTGTGCTGGAGCAATAAGAACCCTTCGAGGCGCCGTTAGGGTTGAGCCATGACATCCGAGGGGGTCCTGGCTAGCCTGCGTGCGCAGGCCCGGAGCACGAAGCACGCCGAGACGAGCACGTGGGTCGCCGCGCAGCTCCGCCAGCGGATTGCCGACGGCGACCTTGCCCCGGGCGCGAAACTCGCCGAAGAAGCCCTGCGCGAGGCGCTCGGCGTATCTCGCAACACCCTCCGCGAGGCATTCGCCACATTGCACGCCGAGCGCGTCGTGACCCGCATCCCCAATCGCGGTGTCTTCGTCTCCCACCCCACGGCCGACGACATCCGCGAGATCTACCGCGCCCGCAGGCTCGTCGAGCCAGCCTCGCTCCTGTGGTCTCCTGCGGGCCCGACCGAGCGCTTGGACGAAATCGTCCGAGAGGCGCGGAAGGCCGCCGAAGCCGGAGACGTGCCTGCCATGGCCAATGCGAACCAGGAGTTCCACAGGGCCCTCGTCGCGCGCGCCGGCAGCGAGCGCCTCGACAGCCTCATGGAGCAGATCCTTGCGGAGATGCGCCTCGTGTTCGCGAGCATGGGCTCCGATCCGAGGTTCCACGCGCCGTATGTCGAGGACAACGCGCGCATCGTCGAACTCCTCGAGGCCGGCAACGCCTCGGAGGCCGCGGAGCTCATGGCCGATTACCTCGACCGGGCCGAAGAGCAGCTCCTCGCGGCCGTCCGCGGCTGATTCACGGACGTTCCCGACCTTCTTTCACCCCCGGTTCCCGCGACGCGCCGCTCGCCACGCCGCCGTCGTCCGTTTTGCGCGCTCAAAGCAGGTCGGAATGTCTTCGGCCAAAGCAGGTCGGAAGGGTCGCCCAGTCCGCTGACCAGAATTGTTCAACAAGCTCTTGCTTGATTGTTGAACAAAAGGTTATGCTCTAGATCACACGCCATTTCGGCACTCCCCTTCCCAGGACAGCACTCCCTCCGGAACGGATCATCATGCTCGTACTTATCGGGGTTCTTCTGGTGATTGTTGGCTTCGCCATCCGCCTGAACCCACTTGTCGTCGTCACTGTCGCCGGCATCGTCACCGCTCTCCTCGGTGGCCTCAATCCCGTCCAGATCCTCGACGCGTTCGGCAGCGGCTTCGCCAGCAGCCGCTCCGTGACGATCTTCGTCGCGGTGCTGCCCGTCGTCGGCATCATCGAGTTCTTCGGCCTCCAGGAGCAGGCCAAGACCCTCATCGGAAAGCTCGCAAAGCTCACTGCCGGCCGCGTGCTCCTCGGGTACCTCGCCGTACGGCAGATCACGGCCGCCGTCGGCCTCAACAGCGTCGGCGGCCACGCGCAGACCGTCCGCCCGCTCGTCTTCCCGATGGCCGAGGGTGCGGCGCTGCGCCGCTACGGCCACGTCCCGGAGCACATCAAGGAGCGCATCAAGGCCCACTCGGCCGGCGCAGACAACGTGGGCGTCTTCTTCGGCGAGGACGTCTTCGTGGCGGTCGGCTCGATCCTGCTCATCACGACCTTCGTGGACACCACGTACCACCTCCACCTTGAGCCGCTCCAGCTCGCCCTCTGGGCCATCCCCACCGCGCTCGCGGCGTTCCTCATCCACGGCTTCCGGCTCCTGCGGCTGGACAAGTCGCTCGACAAGGAATACCGCAAGCTCGAGGCCACGGAGCCCGCCGTCGCAGGAGAAGCCAAGTGATCAACGTCGAAGCCGTCTACTGGTTCATCGGAATCCTGTTCATCGCGTGGGCCGCGCTCATCATGCGGGACCCGAATCATCCACGCCGCTGGGGAAGCTCCGCCTTCTGGGGCCTGCTCGGCCTCTGCTTCTTCTACGGCACGTGGGTCCAGGCCGGCACCGCTCCCGGCTGGATCCTCGGCATCGCCGTCCTCGTGCTCGTGGCGCTCGCCGCGAGCGGTCAGCTCGCGGACGGCAGGGCCAAGACCTCGACCGGTGAACAGCGCGAGGCCTTCGCTGCGCGTTTCGGGAACAAGCTCTTCATCCCGGCGCTCACGCTGCCGGTCGTCACGGTCATCCTCGTGCTGCTCGCGCCGGTGCTCAACATCGGCAAGACCCCGATCCTGGACCCCAAGAACACGACCCTCGTGGCCCTCGCCATCGGCGCAATCGTGGCCGCCGTCGTCGCCCTCCTCATCCTCCGGCCGAAGCACCCGCTCACGCCGGTGTTCGAAAGCCGCCGGATCCTTGAGTCCATCGGCTGGGCAGCCCTTCTCCCGCAGATGCTTTCGACTCTCGGGATCCTCTTCACCAAGGCCGGCGTGGGCACTGCAGTGAGCACGCTCGCCACGGGCGTCATGCCGAAGGGCTCCCTCCTAGCGGCCGTGATCGTCTACTGCGTCGGGATGTTCGTGTTCACGGTGCTCATGGGCAACGGTTTCGCGGCCTTCCCGATCATGACGGCGGCGATCGGCTGGCCCGTGCTCGTCCAGCAGTTCCACGGGAACCCGCCGATCGTCTTCGCTATCGGCATGCTCGCCGGCTTCTGCGGCACGCTCTGCACCCCGATGGCGGCGAACTTCAACCTCGTGCCGTCGGCGCTCCTCGAAATGAAGAACAAGTACGGAGTCATCGGGGCGCAGCTGGGCACCGCCTTCCCGCTCCTCGTCGTCAACACCGCCCTCATGTACTTCCTCGCCTTCTAGGAGCGTCTGAATGGAACTCGACATCTTCCCCTCGGCCGCCGAGCACTGCGCCGGCGTCGTCCTCGACAACCTGGGCCGCGCCTACCCGTACTCGGCGCACCACACCCAGCGTTCAGCCGAGGACCGCCCCACGCCGTCCGAGTTGCACCCCTCGTTCTACACGTCGTTCGACTGGCACTCGTGCGTCCACATGCATTGGCTGGGCGTGAGCGTCCTGAACTCCGTGGTGGCAGCCGGGCGCGAGGCAGGCGCAGCGGACGACGGCGGCCGTGGCCTCGACGAGGCGACCGCGGCCCAGCTGAGGGGCGCCCTGGGCGAGAACCTCACGGCCGAGAAGCTCGCCGTCGAGGCTTCGTATCTTGCGGACAACCCTTCGTGGGAGCGGCCGTACGGCTGGGCCTGGCTCGTCCGGCTCGCGGCGGCGTGCGCGGGCTCGCCCGACGAGGAGATCCGCGGCTGGGGGCGCAACCTCGAAGGGTGCGTCGACGTCGTCGCCCGCCTTGTCGAGGAGTGGCTCGCCAAGGCCGAGTACCCCGTTCGGCACGGGCTGCACACGAACTCCGCGTTCGGCGTCGCCCTCCTGCTCGACGCGTTCCGCGCGCTCGGCCGGGCGGACGCCGTGGAGGCGTGCGAGGCCGCAGCCCGGGGCTGGTTCGCGTCCGACGCCGGTTGGGCCAGCGAGTGGGAGCTCAGCGGGCAGGACTTCCTCTCGGCCGGGCTCAGCGAGGCTGACCTCATGCAGCGGGTGCTTCCGGCCGACGAATTCGCAGCGTGGCTCGAGCGATTCCTCCCGGCTCTGCGTGCCGACTCGCGGATGCTTGCCGTTGTGGGAGTGACCGACGAGTCCGATGGCTACATGGTGCACCTCCACGGCCTCAACCTCAGCCGCGCTGGCCAGATCGCCCGGGTGGTGCGGGCGCTCAAGGGCGCCTCGGCGGCTTCGTCCGCAGAGCCTGTGCTGGCTGGCGCGCTCGAGCCGCTTCTGCGCGCCGGGCTCGCGGCCCTCAGCAGCGAGGACTTCATGTCGACCCACTGGCTCGCGAGCTTCGCGTGGGACGCCCTCGAGTCGATGGCGGAGCTCACCCCCGCCGTTTGATCGTCACCTCCCGACGGTGCACCGCCGTTTGATCGTCACCTCCCGACGGTGGGAGGCAAACAACCTCAGCCCACAGGCGCCTCTCCGACGCGCTCGCCAGCCACATCGATGAGGACCTTTCCCACGGTCCCCTCCTGAACGGCGTCGTGCGCCGCAGCGGTTTGGTCGAGCGGGAAACGGGTCAGCGGAAGGCCGTGCTCAGCACCGACAGCGAGCGCGCCATCGGCGAGCGCGGCGGAGACGGCAGAGACCGCTGCGCGCTTCTGCCCGTCGGTCACGGTGTAGGTGAGGATGAACTGGAAGCGCACGTTCTTGCTCATGCTCGGCCGCACCGGGACGGTGAGTACCTCGTCGTTCTTCGATGAGGCGTAGATCGAGACCGTCCCGCCGTTCTTGAGCGCCTTCAGATCGGATTCGAGGTTGGCAGCGGCGTTAACATCGACGATCAGGTCAACGCCCTGCTCGGCAACCTTGAGAACTTCCTCGGCGACGTCCTGCTCGTGGTAATTGAGGACGACGGCGGCGCCCGCCTTGCGCGCGAGATCGGCCTTCGCTTCCCCGCTGACTGTCGCAATGACCCTCGCCCCTGCCCACTTCGCGAGCTGGATCGCGGCGTGGCCCACGGCTCCCGCACCGCCCGTGACCAGAATGGTGTGGCCCTCGAGCGCTCCCGGCGCGAGCTGGTCGGGGCCGTGCTCACTCGCCGTGAGTGCACGGTGGGCGGTGAGAGCCGGAATCCCGACTGATGCTCCGGCGTCGAACGTCTCGCCGTCCGGAAGCGGGACCGCCTTGTGGCGGGGCACAACGACGTACTCCTGGGCCGTCCCCTCGGAGCTGCCGTGAGCGACGTCCCAGAGCCAGACCCGCTGGCCCGGTTCGAACCCCTCGGCCCCCGGGCCTACGGCGTCGACCACGCCGGCGCCGTCCTGATTCGGGACGTGCCAGCCCTCGAGCTTGCCGTAGGTCCCGCCAGCCCGGGCCTTCCAGTCTGTGGGATTGACGCCGGAAACAGCGATTCGGACGCGCACCTCGCCGTCGCCCGGCTCCGGGATCTCACGCTCCCGGAGCTCAAGGACCGAGGAGTTCCCCGTGCGGTTGTACATGATTGCCTTCATGGAGCGTTCCCTCCCCTTGATGCGGGCACCTCAACCCACCCTAGGTGAGAGTTGAATGCCGCGGCACCGTCGGGAGGTGACCAACGAACGGGCCCGCACCGTCGGGAGGTGACCAACGAACGGGCCCGCACCGTCGGGAGGTGACCCCTGGACGTCAGTCCTGGAAGTACTCGATCCGCGCCCCGATCGAGTTGAGTCGCTCGGCGAGATCCTGGTAGCCGCGCTCGATCACGTAGATGTTGCGCAGCTCGCTCGTGCCGCGCGCGGCGAGCATGGCCAGAAGGATGCACGCCGCCGGCCGGAGCGCGGGCGGGCATCCAACCTCGGCGGCCCGCCACTTCGTGGGGCCGTTGACATAGATGCGGTGCGGGTCGAGGAGCTGGATCTGCCCGCCCAGGCGGTTCAGCTCGGTGAGGTAGATGGCCCGGTTCTCGTAGACCCAGTCGTGGATGAGGGTCTGGCCGGTCGCGTTTGCCGCGATGACGGCGAAGAATGGCAGGTTGTCGATGTTGAGCCCGGGGAACGGCATCGGGTGGATCTTGTCGGTGGGGGCGACGAGTTCGGAGGGCAGTGTGGTGACGTCCACGAGCCGCGTGCGGCCGTTGCGGGCCATGTACTCGCCCGAGATCTCGAGCTTCTGGCCCATCTGCATGAGAGTCGCGAGCTCGATCTCCATGAACTCGATCGGCACTCGCCGAATCGTCACTTCGGAGTTCGTGACGATCGCGGCCGTGATGAGGCTCATCGCCTCGATGGGGTCTTCCGAGGGGAAGTAGTCGATGTTCTGCTCGATGCGCGAGCGGCCGCGGATCCGCAGGGTCGTCGTCCCGATGCCATCGATCTCGACGCCCAGGCTCTGAAGGTAGAAGCAGAGGTCTTGGACCATGTAGTTCGGCGAGGCGTTACGGATCACGGTGAGGCCCTCGCGATGCGCGGCGGCCATGATCGCGTTTTCCGTGACCGTGTCGCCGCGCTCGGTGAGCACGAACGTACGGTCGTGACGGTCCGCTTCGGGGGCCCTGACGGAGTAGAAGCCGTTCGAGGCTTCAACGTCGAGGCCGAAGGTCCGGAGCGCCTGCATATGGGGTTCGACCGTGCGGGTGCCGAGATCGCAGCCGCCGGCGTACGGGAGCTTGTACTCGCTGCGCTCGTCGAGCAGAGGCCCGAGGAGCATGATGACGCTCCGGGTGCGGCGCGCGGCCTCGACGTCCATGGCCTCGAGGCTCAGCTTGGCAGGACGGCGGATCTGGAGGTCACGGGGCTGCGCGCCGGGGGCACCCGGGAGCCAGGTGCACTCGACGCCGATCGAGGTGAGCACCTCGACGATGCGGTTGACCTCCTCGATCCGGGCGAGGTTGCGCAGAGTTGTGGTGCCCCGGTTGATGAGGCTTGCGCAGAGGAGCGCGACCCCTGCGTTCTTGGACGTGTTGACCTCGACAGCGCCGGAGAGACGGCGGCCGCCTTCGACCCGCAGGTGGGTCATCTTGGACGGCCCGATATTCAGGATCCTCTGCCCGAGGATGTTCTCGATGCGCTGGAGCATCTTGAGGCTCAGGTTCTGCTTGCCCTGCTCCATCCGGGCGACGGCGCTCTGGCTCGTCCCCAGCTCAGCAGCCAGCTGCCCTTGCGTCCATCCCCTGTCGCTGCGCACTCCGCGCAGGATCGCGCCGACGGTCTCAGCAGTCTGTTGTGCCATACCGCCAAAATATCACCTATGCGATAGCCGACCGCAAATCGACACGCCATTGGACACGTCCCACCGGTCTAGACCGGAAAAACGCCGTATCATGAGATAAAGATCCTGTCACTAATCGGTCACGACTGAGAGAACATTCCCGGCAGGATCCTTGAACCAGGCGATTCCGCGGCCCTCTCCGCCTTCACGGTCGCGCAGGATTCCGTTCTCGTCCAGCGGCATCTGCTCGCTGCTCGGATAGTGGTCGGTACGCACGCCTTTTTCGTGAAGCGAGCGGACGGCGTCGTCCACATTGGCGACCACGAGGTTCAGAACTGTGTGGCTCGCGGGCACGTGGTCCGGTTTCGGGTAGGCGAACACTTGGCCGCCGCCGGGGAGGGTCATCCGGAGCCCGCCCATGACTTCCTCGATGCTGAAACCGAGGGTCTCGGCGTAGAACTCGCGGGCCTTCGGAACGTCGTCGACGCTGAAGCTCGAGAACGAACCCACGATCTCAACCATCGCTGACTCCTTCGTTCGAGGTTCCTCCCGCCGCAACGATCTCACTCCCCGCCGTCGGCGCGCCATAGGCGACACGCCCAGGCTTGCTTCCTCCAACCCCTGATCGCGCCCTCACCCCCACACCACATTCCATGTCCCGAGCACGACGGCGGCCCCCACCGAGAGCGCGGCGACGCCAGCCCCTGTGACGATCACCCATGCGTCGAGGCGCGAGTAGCTCGATTCGCGGGCCCACGTGCGGGGGGCCGGCCGACCGTCCACGATCCCACCGAAACCGCGCGCCTCCATCGCTATGGCGAGCCGGGTCGCGCGCCGAATGGCTTGGACGAGCAGCGCGAACGCCTGGCCGAGGAACGCCTTGAATCGCGCGATCGGGCTGTGGCCGCTCCCGACGCCCCTGGCGCGGCGCGCGAGGCCGAGGGTCCGCCACTCGTCGACGAGGAGGCCCACGAGGCGCATCCCCGCAAGCGCGCCGAGCACGAACCGGGCCGGAAGGCGGAGCTTCTGGGCGAGGCCGTCGGCGAGGTCCGTGGGATCGGTGGAGAACAGGAGGAAGACGCCCGGGAGTGCGACGGCGAGGCCCCGGAGCCCGATCGCAACGCCCGTGAGCACCGAGTGCTCTGTGAAGACCGCCGGGCCGAGCTGAAGCCAGACCGGGCCGATCTTCGCCCCAAGCAGGGCTGTCGAGTACGCCGCGACCGCTGCCGCCGCGGCGAGTGGCCAGGTGCGGCGCAGGAAGGTCCCCGCCCGGACACCCAGAAGGGGCAGCATGAACAGCTCGCAGGCAAGTGCCACCGAGGCCGAGACCCAGTCGACACTCAGCAGCAGCGTGATCGTGATGCAGAGGGCCGCGGCCAGCTTCGCGACGGGGTTGGCACGGGTGAGGACGGAATTGGCGAGCTCGGGCGTGAGGATGTCGACGCTCATGCAACCGCCTCGACTCGTGCTGCCCGGCCGCCGTCCACCCGGTACACGGTGTCGGAGAGGGCGTTGGTGAAGTCCTCGTCGTGAGTCACGGCGAGCAGCGACGTGCCCTGCTCGAGCAGTTCCGCGAGGAGCCGGACGAGTTCGGCCCACGTCAGCGCGTCCTGCCCGAAGGTGGGCTCGTCGAGCACCAGGAGGCTCGGATCAGTCGCCAGCATCGTCGCAACCGAGAGGCGGCGCTTCTCGCCGCCCGAGAGCGTGAAGGGATTCGCCTCGGCCAGCCGCTCGAGGCGGAGCCGCTCCAAGAGTCCGTCGACGAGCGCCCGCACCTCCTTTTCGGGCCTTCGGGCGACCCTTCGCGGGCCGAATTCGAGCTCGTCCAACACTCGGGGGGTAAGGAACTGATGCTCGGGCTCCTGGAATACGGTGCCGATCCGGCTCACAAGCTCGCTTGAGCGCCAGCGGTGTGGGCTCGTCCCGGCCCCGCGGGCGAGCGCCGGGAGCGCCTCGAGACGGCCGCCGACGGCGGGAAGCAGGCCGGCGAGCGTGAGCGCGAGCGTCGACTTCCCGGCCCCGTTGGGCCCGGTCACGCTCGCGGCCCGACCCGCTCGGAGCACGAGGTCGATCCCGCCGACGACCGGCGGCGTCTTAGGCGAGCGCCCGACGGCGAGGCCCTGGGCGCTGAGCAGTTCGGCTTGGGGGTCGTCGTCCTGGGAGGACGTATCCCTCAGGGCACTCGGTGTGAGCTCGCCGGTGAGGGGATGCCAGCCGGGCACCCACACGCCCGCGGCGGCCAGCCGCCGTCGTACGTCTGCATCGCCCAGCACGCGCTCGGGTGAGCCGTCGGCAAGGAGCCCGCCTTCGCCGCTCAGGACGACAACGCGGTCCACGAGCTCCGCCCACACCGAGACCCGGTGTTCGACGACGACGAGCGTCGCACCCGTGCGGTCCACACTGCGCCGCACGGCCTCGCGGACCTCCTCGACGCCCTCGGGGTCGAGGTTTGCGGTCGGCTCGTCAAGGAGCACGAGGCCTGGGGCCATGGCGAGGATGCAAGCAAGGGCGAGCCTCTGCTTCTGGCCGCCCGAGAGGGCGGCTGTCGACCGGTCGATCGGGACGTCGAGGCCGACGTCGTCGAGCGCCCGATGGACTCGTGGCCAGATCTCGTCGCGTGGCACAGCGAGGTTCTCACAGCCGAAGGCGACCTCGTCGCCAACGCGGGCCATCGCGATCTGGCCGTCCGGGTCCTGGAGCACCAGGCCGGCGCGCCCCCGCGCTGCAGGTGCGGGGACGCCGTCGACCGTGAGCTCGCCCTGCTCCTCGCCCTCCTCCGCCGCCCCAAGGACGCCAGCGAGCGCGTGCAGGAGAGTCGATTTGCCTGCACCCGACGCGCCGAGCAGGAGGACCCGCTCACCGGGGGCGATATCGAGGTCGACGCCGCTCACGGCGAAGGCTTTGCGACCCGCGTGCCGCCAGCCCCAACCGCGAGCGTGGACGCGGGCCGGACCGGAAGGGAGGTGGGGCATCTCAGACGTCCGCGGCGCGCCCCGATGCGAAGGCGGAGAGGGCCCCGGTCTTCGCAAGTGCCTTGACCGCGAGCCAGCTCAGGAGGCCGGCGATCACGATGCCCGAGATCACGGCGAACACCGTGTACGCGAGCTGCCAGCCGAACTCCCACGTCGGGAAGAACTGGATGACCTCGCTCACGCCGAGGGCCAGGCCGGACAATCCGCCGGCCAGGAGCGCGACGCCGAGGTTCCAGCGACGGTACGCGAAGATCGCAAACGCGACCTCGGCCCCGAGGCCCTGGACAAGGCCCGAAAGGAGCACTGTGACGCCGAATTGCGAACCGAGGAGCGCCTCGACGACTGCCGCGAGGATCTCGCAGAACAACGCCGCTCCCGGTTTGCGGATGATGAGGCCGCCGAGGACGCCGGCGAGGAGCCAGCCGCCCGAGTAGAGGCCGCTGAGCGGCGCGAACGCGGCGGTGGCGACTTCGACTCCGGCGTAGGCCTGGTCCCACAGCCAGAAGATGACGCCGCACGCAACGGAGACGACGGCGGCGACGACGATATCGACGACGCGCCAGGACGCCGTGGGCTTCTTGATGGTGGTGCTCATAGTTTCTCCCCCTGGGATCAGGAGGGGCGGCAGTGTGACTGCCTGAGAACTCGACTCCCTTCGCCGGTATTAGCCGGAGCAGGTTCGAGGGTCTGCGGTGGTCCGCACTCTCAGCGCCCTCTGCCTCCGGTATGCCCGGCGGCACGGCGCTCCCCTGTCGTATGAAGTGGAGCCAGTCTACCGCTAGGCTGAGCGGGAAAGCTCTGGCTGGCTGCAGGACTGTACCGGATGCGAAGGAGAGACGGACGTGACGGTGGTCATCAAAATGCTCGGGACGGTAATCGGCATCGGATCCGGCTTCGTGGCGACGAAGGTGCTTGACAAGGTTTGGGAGAAGGGCACCGGGCACAAGCCGCCGAAGGACCCGACGAATCTCGAGGCCAGCCTCCGCGACACGCTCGTGTTCGCCCTCGTCGCTTCCGGCGTCGGCGCCGTGGTGCAGGTCTTCACTCAGCGCTATACCCAGAAGGCAATTGCGCGCTTCAACAACTCGCCTGAAAAGGTCTAGGGTCCAGACCCCTATTCTCGTCTTCTTCGCGGAGGTTTGTTTCCTCCGCCGAGCAGCGGCAATGAGCGACCGGTCGTGAAGTTCTGGGAAGATTCCATGACAGCTACACCCAGATGTCATAAAATCTTCCCATGGCTCCAAGAACGGGACTTGTTGATCGTCTCCCAGCAGGGGTGTTCACCCTCCGAGACGCCGTGGCCTCTGGGGTCTCGAAGTCGAGTCTGTACCGGATGGTCGCGTCCGGCACTGTCGAGATGATCGGGTCGGGACTGTTCGCAGCCGAAGGCGCCTTGGAAGGCGACCCAGACCTGCTCGAAGCCGCCCACAAGGCCCCGCAGGCCACCATCTGCCTCGCCAGCGCCCTGGCCAGACATCAGCTCATCGACGAAATCCCGTCAGCGGTCGACCTTGCCCTCCCGCGGGGGAAGACCCCTCCCGAACTCACCGCCCCCGTGAGATGGCACGTCTTCGACAGGGGAACCTTCGCGCTCGGCCGCTCGATGGTGAAGATCGAGGGCAGCCATGGCGCCGAGATCGGCCTCTATTCCGCAGAGCGATCCATCGTTGACGCGTTCCGCCTGCGTGGCACCGTCGGCTACGAGACGGGCGTCGAAGCCCTGCGCAACTGGCTGCGGCGCCGAGGCGCGCAACCTTCCCAGCTGATGGAGATCGCATCCGCCTTGCCTCGCGCAAAGGGACCTTTGCGACAGGCCCTCGAGGTCCTCTCGTGACCGACGGCAGATCTATCTACCTTCAGCTGAGGAATCTGGCCCGGGACCGCAAGAGGCCACTGGACGAACTGATCGTCCTCTACGGCCTGAAGCGATTCCTCGCCCGCTTGGGCCGCAGCCCCTACGCCCGCGACTTCTGCCTCAAGGGCGGAATCCTGCTGTCCGCGCATGCGCTCCGGCGCCCGACGCGCGACATCGACATGCAGGCCCTCGACTTCGAACTGGACGTCGAGCACATCACTACGGTTGTGGGAGCGGTGTGCGACATCGATGCCCAGGATGGGCTCGAGTTGGACCCCGGCTCGATGGCTGTCGAGCCGATACGTGAAGAAGACGAGTACGAAGGCCTGCGTGTCAGCCTTAGTGCACGCGTCCACACGGCGAAGATCCAGATCAAGCTGGACGTCAGTACCGGCGACCCCATCTGGCCGAAGCCCGAGCAGGTTGAGTTGCCAGCCCTGCTCGGCGGCTTCGTCGAGATCCAGGGTCACCCCCTCGTGACTGTGATCGCTGAGAAGACAGTCACGATGCTCCAGCGCGGGACGACGAGCATTCGCTGGAGAGACCTTTTGGACATCGGCGTAGTGGCGGATCGTTCCAAGTTCGAGGCCGGGGAGCTGCAGGAAGCAGTTGGGCGAGTTGCAGCGCACCGGTCGGTCCAAGTTGTCCCGCTGGCTCCACGGCTCTCGGGTTATCAGGAGGTCGGTCAGGTGAAGTGGGCAGCGTGGCGGAGGAGGCAAAAGGTTGAGCACCTGTGCCTCGGAGACCTCGGCGAGCAGGTCGAGAGGGTCCTCGCGTTCGTCGGGCCGGTCTTCGACGGAACCCTCAAGGCAGGTTCCATTTGGGACCCTGGCTCTCAGGCGTGGTCCTGATTCCTCCGTAGACGGCGCCTGGAGCTTTCAGCGACCCGCCACGCTACCCCTCGTCGGCCCGCTCCACGCGGGCGACGACGTCGTCGAGCTCGTCGACGGTGAGCCGAGCCTTGTCGACGTGCTTGGTCCGGTACCCAGCCCTTCCGACCATGTGGGCCGAGACCGGGACGGTCAGCAGCTGGAAGATCCACGCGACGACGAGCAGCGGCACGAGCGCCCATGACCGCAGCTCGAGTCCGAGCGCCGTCAGCAGGAGCAGTGACCCGAGCACCTGGGGCTTCGTCGCGGCGTGCATCCGGGTGAGCAGGTCGGGAAAGCGGAGGAGGCCGATCGCCGCGCCGAGCGACATGAGGGCACCGAGCACCATCAGCACCCCGGCTACGATGTCCACGACCGAACTCACATTCACGGCCGCCTCCGGTCCTGCACAAACCGTGCCACGGTCACCGAGCCGACGAAACCGATCAGCGTGATCGCCACGACGAGGGCGAGATTGTCGGTGTTACGGCTGACCGCCATGTTGACGATCAGCCCTGACGCGAGGACCACGAGCAGCACGTCCGCTGCGAGCACGCGGTCGAGGAGCGCAGGCCCCTTGATCATCCGGACGACGGCGCCAAGCGCCGCGAGCGCGAGCAGCACGCTGCAAACGAGCACGCTTCCGTCGAGGAACGTCACCGGCCCGCCTCCCTTCCTGCCGCGGAGGAATCCGGCCCCAGCAGCGCCTCCTCATCGCGCAGCACCTTCAGGTCCTCGCGAGACCCCATGATCCGGATGAGTTGCGCCTCGGCGGCGAGCACGGAACGCCGCAGCTTTTCGGCGGCCGCCACGTCAGGAACGTCGATGCCGTGGACGTAGAGGGTTGCATTGGCACGGTCCACGTCGACGATGAGCGAACCGGGGATGAGTGAGGTCGCGTGTCCAGTCGCGGTGACCATGAGGTCGCTGTGGGTCCGCAGCGGCACGGCGACGATTGCGCTGCTCGCTCTCGGTCCCGTCACGAGGGCGAGCCACAGGAGCCTCACACTGGCGTCGATGACGTGCCAGAGGAACACGAACGCGAAGCGCAAGGCATGGAGCACGTTGAACCGGCCGTTGAGCTCAACCGGCGGCAGGTACAGGAACCGCGTCACGAGCAGCGCGAGCACCAGCCCGAACACGAGGTTCCCGACGCTGAAGTCCTGCCAGAGGGCGCCCCAGACAATCACGAGCCACGCGAGCAGGGGCAGCTCGGTGCGGAGCGAGATGCGACGAACGGGGCTCATGGGCGCGCCACCCCTGCCTGCGCAGCCTGTTGAGCGGCCTCGTGGGCGGCGTCCTGTCCCAGCACTGCCGTGATGTACGGGGTGCGGTCGAGCATGTCGTTCGCCGCTTGCTGGCTCACGCTGAAGAGCGGGCCGGCGAACACCGTCAGCGCGAGGCCGAGGGCCACTAGGCCCGCCGTCGCGCCGACCATGGCACGCGGCATCGAACCCGGGTGCGGGTTGGCGAGGAGCGCGCGGTCGGGATTCTCGGCGTCGTCCGGAGTTCGCCAGAAGGCGCGCGCCCACACGCGCGCGAGCGCAAGGAGCGTCAGAAGGCTCACCGCCACGCCGGCGACGACGACGGCGAGCGCAAGCGGGGTGCCTAGCGACACACCCGCCTGGATGAGACCAAGTTTCCCGAGAAAGCCGGAAAGCGGGGGGATCCCGGCGAGGTTCATCGCGGGGAGGAAATAGAGGAGGCCAAGCAGCGGGGACAGCTTCGCGAGGCCGCCCAGCCGGTCGATCGAGGCGGACCCGGCACGCCGCTCGATCAGCCCTGCGACGAGGAACAGGGAAGTCTGCACCGTGATGTGGTGCATGACGTAGAACACGGTGGAGGCGAGCCCGATCACCGAACTCATCGCGAGCCCGAACACCATGTACCCGATGTGGCTCACAAGTGTGAAGGACAGCAGGCGCTTGATGTCCGTCTGGGCCAGCGCGCCCAGGATGCCGACAACCATCGTGAGGAGCGCGACCACCATGAGGGGCGCATTGAGCTGGTCGCCGGGGAACAGGAGCGTCTCGGTGCGCACCATGGCATACACGCCGACCTTGGTGAGCAATCCGGCGAACACTGCCGTGACCGGGGCGGGAGCGGTGGGATACGAGTCGGGGAGCCAGAACGAGAGCGGGAACACCGCGGCCTTGATCCCGAACCCGAGGAGCAGCATGACGTGCAGGAGCAGTTGCATGCCCGGCCTCAGGTGCCCGAGCTTCACCGCGAGGTCCGCCATGTTCACGGTGCCGGTCGCGGCGTAGACCATCGCGATGGCGATGAGGAACAAGAGTGACGAGACGACGCTCACGACGACGTAGGTCACCCCGGCGCGGATCCTCGCCGTCGTGCCCCCGAGCGTGAGGAGGACGTAGCTCGCGGTGAGGAGCATCTCGAAGCCGACGTACAGATTGAAGAGGTCGCCGGCCAGGAACGCGTCCGAGACCCCCGCTATCAGGATGAGGAAGCTCGGGTGGAAGACGGAGATCGGGCCGTCGCGGTGGTCTCCATCGGCCACGCCCTGCGACACCGCGTAGATGAGGACCGCGAGGCTCACCGAACTCGAAATCACGAGCATGAGCGAGGAGAACTGGTCCACGACGAGCGTGATGCCCCACGGCGGGACCCACTCGCCGATCGGCACAGCGACCGTCCCGCCGCCCCAGACCGATGCCAGAAGCGTCACCTCGAGTGCAAGGGTGAGTGCGACGACGCCGATGCTCACGATCCGCTGCGCGCGCTCCTGCCGCAGGAGCACGAACGTCACCGCCGCGCCGAAGAGCGGGAGGACGACGGCGAGTGGCGCGAGGCTGGCGAGATTCACTCGGGGTCCTCTCCATCGCGGGAGACGCGGTCAGAAGTCTGGCCGTACGCCGCATCGCCGTCGAGCGGGGCGCCGGCCGCGTCCCGCGCCATGACCTTCTGGCGTGCGCTGTGCACAGCCGCCCGATCGGCGGCTGCCGCCTCCTCGCGGTCCATGAACTCACTGACGTCCTCGGGAAGGATCGCGTCCTCCTCCGGCTGCGAGCCGGTCTGGGCCGCGACTCGCCGGTCCTCGAGATCGTCCGCGACCTCGTCTCCTCGGCCGAGCTGCCAGGTCCGGTAGACAAGGGCGAGCATGAAGCCTGTCACGGCGAACGAGATGACAATCGAGGTCAGCACGAACGCCTCTGGGAGCGGATCGGTGTATGCCCGCGGATCGGTGCCCTTGGCGAAGAACGGCGCCAGGCCGGCATAGCCGCCGGTCGTCAGGAGCAGGAGGTTCGCGCCGTTCGTCAGCATCATGAGGCCGAGGAGGACGCGCGTGAGGCTCCGCTCGAGCACGAGGTAGATCCCGCACGCGAAGAGCACCCCGGAGATGATGAGCAGTGTCAGATTGGGGTTCATGCGCGCTCCCTCTCCTGCTCGCGCTCACTCCGATTCCGCAGCTCGCGAGCTGCATCGGCGTGCGCCTGATCCTCGAGCTGCTCGTCGATCCGCGAGCCGAGGCTTCGCAGGACGTCGATCACGAGGGCGACGACGATGAGGTACACACCGACGTCGAAGATCGTCGACGTCACGAACTTCACGTCGCCGAAGACGGGCAGCCACATGCTGATGATCGCGCTCTGGAGGATCTGGCCGCCGACGAGAAGCGGAACCGCGGCGGAAAGCGCCGCCGTCGCAAGCCCTGCGCCGAGGAGGATGCCCGGGTTGAACGGCGCGGCCTCGTGCAGCTCGAAGCGGCCACCGGCGAGGTAGCGGATCGTCAGGGCGATCCCCGCGACGAGTCCGCCCGCGAACCCGCCGCCCGCACTGTTGTGGCCTGCGAGGAGGAGATAGATCGAGAAGAGCACCATCCCGTGGAACACGAGCCGGGTAATGACCTCGAAGATGATCGAGCGCCGCTCAGGCGCGAGGGTCCGGCCGGCCACGAGCCAAGCATCGCGCTCGAGAGAAGCGAACGTCCGGGCGACCGCGAGCTCTGCTCCGCCGCGCGAAGTGGGGTCGACGCCGCGGACGCGTCCGATGCTCCCCGTCTCGACCTCGTGCGTGGGGCCTGGACGGCGCCCGCGGTGGCTGATGAAGATGAGGCTCGCGATCCCGGTGGCGGCGAGGACGAGGACGGAGATCTCCCCAAACGTGTCCCACGCGCGGATGTCTACGAGGGTGACATTGACGATGTTGTTCCCGCCGCCCTCGTTGTAGGCGAGTTCGGGGAACCGCAGCGAGATGGGCGCATCGGTCCTCGCCCCCATCGCGAACATGCCGGCGAACACGATCACCGCGCCGAACAGCACGGCGATGATCACCCGGGTAACGCGGTAGCCTCCGCCGGTTCGCCCGCGCAGCTGTGCGGGCAGCCGACGCATGCCGAGCACGAACGCGACGAGCACGATCGTCTCGACCAAGAGCTGGGTCATCGCGAGGTCGGGCGCGCCCTGCAGCGCGAAGATGAGAGCTATCCCGTACCCCGTGACGGAGACCATGAGGACCGCGAGGAACCGTTTGTTGGCCCGGACCGCTGCGAGCGCCCCGATCACGATCCCAACGCCGATGATCGCCTGCAGCGGCGATTTCGGGTCCACGAAGTAGGCGCCTCCGGGGATGGCCGGGCGCGTGAAGAGCATGACGACGAGCGGCAGGAGCGTCGCGATCGAGAGGATCACCGCGAGGTAGAAGAAGAGCGATCCGCGCTGGGTGCGGCCCGTCACCCAGATCGCGGCGTCGTCGACGGCACCGACGAGGCCGCGGTAGGCGCGCTCGGCGTCGGGCAGCCCCGAGAGCGCGACCTGGAGGCGGTACACGGGATCGCGGGCCCAGAACAGCAGCGCCCCGCCGGCCCAAGCGGCCACGGAGAACGCGAGCGGCAGCTCGAAGCCGTGCCATGCCGAGAGATGGCTAGCGGCGTGCGAATACGGGCTCACCCAAGCGTCGACGGGGGCCGGCCACACTCCATACACGAGCCCGAGCACCGCGAGAATCAGCGGCGCGGCGACGAACAGGGGTGTGACTGGCTTGAAATGCGTGTCCGAGAGGCCGCGTTTGGGTGCGAACGTGCCCCACACGAAGCGCGCGCTGTACGCGACCGTAAGTGCGGAACCGACCACGAGCGCTGCGAGCACGGCCACTCCCGCGAGCGCGGAGAGCGGTCCGTGCGCGCCGAACGCCTCGGTGAACGCCGCGAAGATGCTCTCCTTCGCGACGAATCCCCCGAAGAGCGGGAGACCGGCCATCGACGCCGCGGCGAGCACCGCGAGGACTGTGAGCCGTGGCGCGCGGCGGAACAGACCCGAGAGCCGCCGGATGTCGCGCGTTCCCGTCTGGTGGTCGACGATCCCGACGATCAGGAAGAGCGCGGCCTTGAAGAGGGCGTGGGCGACGACGAGCGCGAGCCCCGCGAGCGCCGCCTCGGGGGTGCCGAGGCCGACGACGGCGATCATGAATCCGAGCTGGCTCACCGTGCCGAACGCGAGGAGCAGCTTGATGTCGGTCTGCCGAAGGGCCCGGTACCCGCCGACGAGGAGGGTGGCCGCCCCCAAGCCGAGGACGACGGGCCGCCAGAAGGGCGTGTCCGCGAAGCCTGGCGCGAGCCTCGCCACGAGGTAGACCCCGGCCTTCACCATCGCAGCGGCGTGCAAGTAGGCCGAGACTGGCGCCGGTGCGGCCATTGCCGCAGGCAGCCAGAAGTGGAACGGTACGAGCGCCGACTTGCTCAGCGCGCCCACGAGGAGCAAGAGCGCGCCCGCAGCGATAACCCCTGAGGTGCCGGGCGCCGTCGTCAATCGGCCTGCATTGGCGAGGATCTCCGAGATGCGGTAGGTGCCTGCCGCCGTCCCGATCATGACGATCCCGACGAGCATGGCGAGGCCGCCCGCCGTCGTCACGATGAGTGCCTGAACCGCCGAGCGCCGCGCCGCGAGCCGGGTGCGCGCGAAGCCTATGAGGAGGAACGAGAGGACGCTCGTGACCTCCCAGAAGACGTAGAGGGAGACGAGATCGTCCGCGGCGACGAGGCCGAACATGGTTCCTGCGAACGCGAGGAGCTGCCCACCGAACCCGCCGAGGCCGTCGTCGTCATCCTTGAAGTACCGCGAGCAGTAGGCGAGGACGAGCGCGCCCACGCCCAGGACGAGCAACTCCATGACCCACGCAAGGGGATCGATGCGGAACGCGACGTCGAAGTGCAGCGCGGGGACGAACGGATACGTCTCGACGAGGCCGCCACCATGTCCAGTGCCGTAGGCACTGCCGTGTTGGAAGACGAGCCAGACGAGGGAGAGCGCGGGCACCGCCGCGAGGATCAGGAACGACGCGCGGCCCCAACGCCGGAAGATCCAGGGCGCACCAGCCGCCACTGCATAGTGCAGGGCGATGACTGGTACCACAGGGCGCCTCCGCTACGTCAGTCGGTATCGAGTCAAAGGAAGTTGGAGTCGGGCGATCATCAGTTGGGTTCGGTGCTCCGGGAACTTCACCCTATCAAGCGCTAGCATGCGAGCTATGTCGACTGCCGCGCCGCAGCCCTCGGAGCTCGAGCTCCAGATCGCCCCCGTCCGTAAGGGCCAAGTCCTCGCTTGGGCCTCGTGGGACTGGGGGTCCGCGGCCTTCAACGCCGTCATGACCACATTCGTGTTCACTGTATATCTCACGTCCTCCGCCTTCGGTGGTTCCGATCACGCTTCCTCAGTGCTCGGCCTCGCGCTCGGCATCGGCGGCCTCCTCATCGCGCTGCTCGCCCCCGTTTCCGGCCAGCGTTCAGACGCGGGCGGCCGCCGCAAGCTGTGGCTCGGGATCCACACGGGCGTCGTGGCGCTCCTGACCGGGCTGTGCTTCTTCGCGTATCCGCGGCCAGAATTCCTCTGGTACGGAGCCGGCCTCATCGCTGCCGGCCACGTGTTCTCCGAGCTCGCAGGCGTCAACTACAACGCGATGCTTCAGCAGATCGCGACACCGAAGACCATCGGCCGAATCTCCGGTCTCGGCTGGTCGGCCGGGTACTTCGGCGGCATCGTCGCACTCCTGCTTGTCCTCGTCCTGTTCGTCCAGCCCGTCTTCCACTGGTTCGGATCCTCGACGGCGGAGAGCCTCAACATCCGGCTCGTCGCCGTGTTCTCGATGCTGTGGATCGTGGTGTTCTCCCTTCCGGTCATGTTCTCCGTGCCGGAAGTACGACGGCGGCGCGCAGCCAAGCTGGGCGTTGTCGCCTCGTATGCACTGCTGTTCCGGAGGATCCGCGCGATCTGGCAGACGAGCCCGCACACGCTGTACTTCCTCATCGCGAGCGCTGTGTTCCGCGACGGGCTCGCTGCGGTGTTCACGTTCGGCGGGGTGATCGCGGCCGGCACGTTCGGCTTCTCGCTGAGCCAGGTCATCTTCTTCGCGGTCTTCGGGAACGTTGTGGCGGCCGTGGGGGCGATTCTCGGCGGGGTTCTGGATGACCGCATCGGTCCCAAACGTGTCATCATCGGGTCCCTCATTGGGCTCTTGATCGCGGGCTTCGCAGTGCTGGCGCTCGGAAATGAGACCTACCATCTCGGCGGGTTCACGTGGCCAGGAGCGGCGACCTTCTGGGTGTTCGGCCTGTTCCTGTGCCTCTTCGTCGGCCCTGCCCAGGCCTCAGCCCGCGCCTATCTGGCCCGGCTCGCGCCCGACGGGGAGTCCGGCGAGCTGTTCGGCCTCTATGCGACGACCGGCCGGGCCGTGAGCTTCCTCTCCCCCACCCTCTTCAGCCTGTCCATCGCGGTCGCAACGCCCCTCGTCGCCAGCGGGCAGGCCCAGCGCTGGGGCATCCTCGGCATCATGGTCGTGCTCCTCGCGGGCCTGCTCGTGCTGCTCCCCGTGCGGCCGCCGGCAAAGGTCGCGACCGCCGTCGTCCCCGAACTCTAGCCGTCCAACCGTCACGTCCCGACGGTCCTGCCCCATCCAACCGTCACGTCCCGACGGTCCTGCCCCATCCAACCGTCACGTCCCGCGGCCCGCTGGATTGTCGGTGGCCCGGATTAGAGTTGTGGCATGAACGTGGAAGAGACCGAACTTCCCGGATTCGGCGTGCGCAAGGACTTCATGACGCAGTCGGGGCGGCGTATCGGCGTCGTCACTCACCGCGACGGCGAAACCGAGCTCATCATCTCGACGTGGGACGATCCCGATTCCTGCCAGGCGTCGATCCCCCTCACAGGGGATGAAGCGACCGCCCTCGGGAACCTTCTGGGGAGCCAGCGGATCGTCATGCAGCTCACCGAGGAGCACAAGGAAGTTCCCGGGATCGTCACGCGCCAGTTCACGATCCTCCCTGACTCCCCGTACCGCGACCAGCCGATGGGCCGAGCGAGCATCCGCACTCGCACAGGCGTTTCGATCGTGGCGATCATGCGTGAAGGCGAGGTCGTGCCCTCGCCGGGACCCGACGTCGTCCTTCGCCGGGGTGACCTCGTCGTCGCCGTGGGGACCGAGGAAGGGCTAGAGCAAACCGCAACGATCCTGCGCAACGGCTGACCCATGGACCCGCTCGCGCTCGCACTCATCGAGCTCGGGGCAGTCGTGTTCGCCCTCGGGCTACTCGCGCGCCTCGCCGGGCGGATCAGCATGTCCCCGATACCGCTCTACCTGCTCGGGGGCCTCATCTTCGGTGCCGGGGGTCTCGTCGACCTCAGCGGGGTGCGAGAGTTCTCGCACTTAGCCGGCGAGATCGGCGTCATCCTGCTGTTGCTGCTGCTTGGACTCGAATACACGGCGAAGGAGCTCTTCACTGGGCTGCGACGCTCCTGGCAGGCCGGCGTGGTGGACGCAATCCTCAACCTGGCGCCCGGTGTCGGGATCGCGCTGCTCCTCGGTTGGGGACCCATCGGCGCAATCGTCCTCGGCGGCGTGACCTACGTTTCGTCCTCCGGCATCGTCGCCAAGGTCATCACCGACCTCGGCCGGCTCGGCAACCGGGAAACCCCGACCATCCTCTCGATCCTCGTCTTCGAGGACCTCGCCATGGCCATCTACCTGCCCATCCTCACGGCCACGCTCGCCGGCGTGAGCTGGTTCGGCGGGCTCCAGACGGTCGCCATCTCGCTCGCCGTCATCACGGTTGTGCTCGTGGTCGCGCTGCGTTTCGGGAATCAGGTCTCGCGCGCGGTCCACAGCGAGAATTCCGAGGTCTTCCTCCTCAATGTCATGGGGCTCGCGCTGCTCGTGGCGGGGTTGGCTTCCGCGATGCAGGTCTCCGCGGCAGTGGGCGCCTTCATGCTCGGCATCGCCATTTCAGGCACGACGGCGCACCTCGCCTCCCGCCTGCTCGAGCCACTCCGCGACCTGTTCGCCGCAATCTTCTTCGTCGCGTTCGGGCTCAACACCGATCCCCGCTCGATTCCGCCGGTGCTCGGCTGGGCGCTTCTCCTCGCCGTCGTCACGTCGCTCACCAAGATCGGCACGGGGTGGTGGGCGGCAGCGCGGGCCGGGATCGGCATTCCGGGCCGGGCACGAGCGGGCGTTCAGCTGATCCCGCGGGGCGAGTTCTCGATCGTCATCGCAGGCCTCGCGGTGACGTCGGGCGCGGTCTCGAGCGATCTCGCAGCGCTCGCAACCACCTACGTGCTGCTCATGGCCGTCATCGGCCCGCTCGGGGCACGGTTCGTTGACCCCGCCATGCGATCGATCCAGAGCCTTCGCCGCAGTCGCAGCGCGCGCAAGGAAGCGACCGCCCCGATCCCCTGAGTCGATTCGGAGGCTACTCCTGACGGGGACGCCCGAAGGTCCACCAGGCCGCGGCTCCCACCACACTGCCCAGCACGAGGATCACGACCCACGCGTCGCGCGGGAGGGTCCGCACACCTCGAGCGTCGCTTCGCGCGAAGTCGAGGATGGAAATCGCCCAGAACGCGAGGCCGCCGGTCAGCACAAGCACCGGCATCATCGCCACGACCGCAGCGCCGCTCATGGCGCAATTGTGCCCTCTCTGGGCAGACGTTCATAGGGGTCTTGGTCCCGCCTGCTCCCGTCACCTACCGCACGATGATGACGTCGAGCGTTCGGGGACCGTGGACGCCTTCGACACGTTCGAGCTCGATATCGCTCGTCGCCGACGGGCCCGAGATAAGCGTCAGCGGCCGAGTCGGGTCCAGCCTCGCGAAGCCCTCAGGCACGATCCCCACGATCGTCTCCACGGGGACCACGCACACGTGATGATCCGGCACGAGCGAGATCGCTCGCCGACCTTGGTCCGGCGAACCGTCCAGGACGATCGTGCCGGTTTCGGCGATGCTCACCGCCGACGAAGTCACCACGGCGTCCAGCTCGTCGAGACGGTCGACGGCGATCGGAGCCTTGCGCGAGTCTCTCACCGCCGCAGCTGCCAGGCTCGGATCGAGCCACTCGGAGGGAAGGCCCTCGGGGACAACGAAACGCTTGCCCTCCAACCGGGCTCGGATCGCTTCGGCGAGTGCATCCGGTCCCACGACCTCGACGCGTGCCTTGTAGTCAACGAGCCGATCGATGAGGAGCTCGACGAGGGCGTCCTCGTCGAGACCCGAGGCTGTGCGATAGCTCCGCCGTCCGTCGCCGAGGTCCGGTGATCCCGCACCCCGGGTACCCGTAGGGGCAAGCGAGTCGGTGACAGGCTCCGGGGCGCCGAGCGCCTCCCGGACGCGGGCCAGAATTTCCTCGCGAGCGCTCATTCTGCACCACCCCTCGCTGCGCCGTCGCCTTCGCCCGGTGCGGCACGCTTCTTCCACCAGCTCCGGAACGACTCGCTCGGCGGGGCCGGCACGTCGCGGCTCTGGGTCCAGCCAGCGGCGAGGCCGGGCAGCCGAGAGATCTTCCCGTCACGTCCCGCGAGCGCCCGCGCCACGGGGAGGCCCTTTTCGAGCAGACCGAGCCGGTCGCCCGACGAAAGCGCCCAAGAAGCCGCGCCGAGGGCGACGTCCATCTGGGTGGGCAGGGCCCGCCGTCGTCCGTTTGACTTTCCGTCAGCGCCCGACGACGCCGGGCCGCGCCCATGCTTCGCCTCGACATCCTCCCCGCGGAGGTACACGAGGATCTCGGGGATGTTGATCTTGACGGGGCACGCATCGAAGCAGGCCCCGCACAGCGACGACGCGTACGGGAGCGACGAGTTCTCCTCAGCCTCGACGCCAGTGAGCAGGGGCGAAAGAATTGCGCCGATCGGGCCCGGATACGTCGAGCCGTAGGCGTGGCCACCCGTCCGCTCGTAGACGGGGCACACGTTCATGCAGGCAGAGCAGCGAATGCAATGAAGAGCGCCGCGGCCGTGACGGTCTGCAAGCGCACGGGTGCGGCCGTTGTCGAGCAGAACCACGTGAACGTTCTGCGGCCCGTCGCCAGGTGTCGCCCCCGTCCAGAGCGACGTGTACGGATTCATTCGCTCCCCCGTGGAAGAGCGCGGGAGGAGCTGCATGAACACCTCGAGGTCTTGAGCCCGCGGGAGCACCTTCTCGATCCCCATGACCGTTATGAGCGTCTCCGGCAGCGTCAAGCACATGCGCCCGTTGCCCTCGGACTCGACGACGCCCAAGGTCCCCGTCTCGGCGATGCCGAAGTTCGCGCCCGAGATCGCGACCTTGGCCGAGAGGAACTTCCTGCGCAGATGCGCCCGGGCTGCCATGGCGAGGCGGCGCGGCTCATCCGTGAGTGAGCGGTCGACGCCGGGCATCTCCTTGAGGAAGATGTCGCGGATCTCGGTCCGGTTCTTGTGGATCGCGGGGACGAGGATGTGGCTTGGCTTGTCGTGCCCGAGCTGGACGATGAGCTCGGCCAAGTCTGTCTCGATCGCCGAGATGCCGCGCTCCTCGAGGTACTCGTTGAGGCCGATCTCCTGGGTCGCCATCGACTTGACCTTGACGACCTCGCTCGAGCCCGTTTCGCGGATCAGGCCCTCGACGATCCGGTTTGCCTCGGCGGCGTCGCGCGCCCAGTGCACCGTGCCCCCACGGGCAGTGAACTGCTCCTCGAACTGGGTCAGGAGCTCGGGCAGCCGCGACATGGCCTCGGTCTTGATCGCGGACCCCGCGTCCCGCAACGCCTCCCAGTCGGGGAGCTCGGAGACGACGCGGAGGCGCTTGTCGCGAATGGTGTGCGTTGCGTGGCCCAGATTCGCGCGGAGCTGCCCATTGCCGAGTTCGCGGTGCGCCGCTTTGGGAAAGGGTTCGGTGGCGGAGATGTTGCCGAAGCCGCGAGGGGGAAGGGCGGGCATTCCGAGACTCACTGCCGTCATCGCGCACCTCCCGCCAGCGCGAGGGCCCCGTCGAAGCTCAGGGGATTCTCGCGGGTCGAGGCAAGCACCTCCGCGAGGTGGACGGTCCGCACTGGAGCTCCGGACTCCGTCGTGCGCCCCTCGCGGGAAAGGCCCCCGCCGATGTGCATGAGGCACGAGACATCCCCACCCGCGCACGCCCCGGCGCCGGTCCCGCAGATGTTCTCGACCTTGTCCGCGAGCATCGCCGATGAGACGTCCGCGTTCTTGATGGAGAAGGTGCCGCCGAAGCCGCAGCACTGGTCGGCTTCGGGGAGGGCAACGACGTTGAGCGCCTCTACCGTGCGCAGCAGGCTGAGCGGTCGGTCGCCGAGACGCAGGAGCCTCATCCCGTGGCAAGAGGGGTGATACGTGATTGCGCCGGGGAGGTAGGAGCCGAGCTGAGCAGCGGCATCCGTGACGCCGAGGACGTCGGTGAGGAGCTGGCTGAGCTCGTAGGTCCGCTCGCCCACGGCGTCTGCGCGGGCCTCGAGGGTTGCGTCGGCGCGCTTGTCTCCCCTCTCAACCGCCCACCGGGCCACCATCGCGTGCTGATGCTTCACCGACGCGACGCACGATCCGGAAGGTGCGACGGCCACGTCGTACTCGCCAGAGTTGAACCCGGATTCGAACGCTCGCACATGGTTCTCGACCACGGGAAGGGCCTCTCGGAAGTAACCCGAATTCAGGTGCATCTGCCCACAGCACGCCTGCCCCGCCGGAAACACGACCTCGTGCCCGAGCCGCTCCAGGATCTGGACCGTGGCCTGCGCGACGCGCGGGTACATCGCGTCGACGATGCACGTCGCGAAGAGCGCAATCTTCATGGTGTCCTCTCCGGCCCGGGCAGGAGGACCGGACCATGTGGTCTGACCATAGTGTCAGGCATTCCGGGCCGCCGCAATCTTCTGGCCCTCGCGCTCCAGCCCACTTCTGAGACCATCAAAACCGTGTCGCACCCCGACACGCCGCTGATCGGCCAGTACGGCCAGCAGAAGTGGGCCAGAAGGCGAGGGCTCGGAGCGCTGCTCGGCCTACGGCAAGATGTAGACATGCCTGTTGAACGTGCGAGCGAACGCGCCCATGACGCTGTCCTGCGGCACATCGAGGACAGCCTGCGGTCCGGGGGGCTCAAGCTGGGCGATCGGCTGCCCGGCGAGCGGGCCCTTGCCGAGCAGTTCGGCATCTCGCGAGCATCGGTACGGGATGCGATCCGCGCACTCGAAGTGATGGGCATCGTTCGTTCGGCGACGGGTTCGGGTCCCAACGCCGGCACCATCGTGGTCTCGGACCCGTCCTCAGCGCTTGGCTCGGCGCTGAGGCTGCACGTCGCAAGCCAGCGCCTGCCCGTGAAGGACATCGTCGAGGCACGGGTCATGATGGAAACGTGGTCTCTTGCCCACGCCGCCGACGCCGAGTGGGAGCCGGGCCAAGCGGAGGAGGCTCGCCGCCTGCTCGAGGCCATGGACGATCCGGGCCTCCCCTCGCCGGCATTCACGGCCCTCGACGCGCAGTTTCACGTCGCGCTCAGCGCACTCGCAGGCAACTCCGTTGTCAGCACGATGATGGATTCGCTGCGCGAGTCGATCCGCGGATACGTCGACGATGCGGTCAGCACGCGAGGCCAATGGCACGACATCGTCGGCGAACTGCGCCGGCAGCACTGGGAGATCCTCGAGGCCGTCGAGGCGCGCGACGGCGAGCGCGCCGCCCGGCTCGTGCAGGAGCACATCGAGTGGTTCTACGCCCGAACTCTCTGAACGGTCAGACCGGGGTGCGGTGGAAGTTGAGGTAGCTGCGTGAGGCCGTCGGGCCACGCTGGCCCTGGTAGCGGTTGCCGTACGCCCCGGAGCCGTACGGATGCTCAGCGGCCGAGGTGAGGCGGAAGAAGCAGAGCTGGCCGATCTTCATGCCCGGCCAGAGCTTGATCGGCAGGGTCGCGACGTTGGAGAGCTCAAGGGTCACGTGGCCTGAGAACCCTGGGTCGATGAAGCCAGCCGTGGAATGCGTGAGGAGTCCGAGCCGCCCCAGGGACGACTTTCCTTCGAGGCGCGCGGCGATATCGTCAGGCAGGCTCACCGTCTCGAAGGTTGAGCCGAGCACGAACTCGCCGGGGTGGAGGATGAACGGCTCGTCGGCACCCACCTCGACGAGCCGCGTCAGCTCGGGCTGCTCGAGCGCCGGGTCGATGTGCGCGTACTTGTGGTTGTCGAACAACCGGAAGAACCGGTCGATCCGGACGTCGACGCTGGACGGCTGGACCATCGCCGATTCGTAGGGCGTGAGGACGATCCGCTGGGCGTCGATCTCGGCTCGGATGTCGCGGTCGGAGAGGAGCACCTCCCCAAAATACCGTAGGGCGGGGCGGCATCGAGCGTTCACAGCCGCTTGGCGGGCAACGGACGACGTCGGCGCCCAGCTCTTCCGGGCCCGTCGCCAGTGAGTGGAGTCCAAATATTTCGTCCACATTTTGGCCATCTATCCAACATGCGGACCCCTCTTGTCTGAATCAGGGTCCATGTGGCACAAGCCACGTGGCCTGTGGCACACTGTCGCCTCGGAAACTCTGTCCCTTCCGAAATGAGTCTTATGTCGTCCCCCAAGCCCGAGTTCGACCACGTTGAAGATGGCGGCCATGCGCATTCGACGGATCATGTGATCCATGCCGAGGACGCCGGCTACCACAAGGGCCTCAAGGCCCGCCAGATCCAGATGATCGCGATCGGCGGGGCCATCGGCACCGGCCTGTTCCTGGGCGCCGGCGGCCGCCTGGCCGCCGCCGGGCCCTCCCTGGTCCTCTCCTACGCGATCTGCGGCTTCTTCGTCTTCCTGATCCTGCGCGCCCTGGGCGAACTCGTCCTGCACCGGCCCTCCTCCGGGTCCTTCGTCTCCTACGCCCGCGAGTTCTTCGGCGAGAAGGCAGCCTACGTCTCCGGCTGGTTC
>NZ_JTDL01000117.1 GCF_000802235.1 Sinomonas humi | reverse complement strand
CGTCTGTACGATCGCACATACGAGAACTCAGTCTCCTTCCGTTGCCCTGAACTGAGGGTGAGACGTCGCCGCCAAGGTCTCGCGCCTAGAAATATGTCCATATGTACGTATAGCCATACGTGCTGTCGTACTTCTCACAGCTGAGCCGGTGTTAGGGACAGGGGAGTCACTCGTCGATTCCCCTGGGCTTGCTCAATGGCCACTTCTCCTCGGTGTAGCCGAAGCTCGTAGCTCTGGACGGGTTAAGCCCTTCAAACACGCATCCACGGATCCGACTCAAGGACCGCTATAAATACGTACATATGGCCATACAGCCCAGCGATGCAGGCCCAAAGCGACACGGCCGAGGGTTGGGCGGGGGAGTCCGGCAAGATCTCATGAATACCGGAGAAGCCTCGGCTTCACACAAACGCCGCCTCGCATGACACAGCGTCGCGACCGTCGATCTTGATCATGCGGCTACGTGCCAAAGAGCTGTGGAAGCGGCGTCGCCTGGGGGGATCCAGTGCTCATCGGTCTCGGGGTCGTAGAGATCAGCCTCGGCGAGCTGCTGGCCGGGGTCGTGGCGGTCGAGCCAGGCGTGCCAGACCGCGCGTTGGAGCCGATGGAGGGTGATCTGGGCGGCGACGTCCGCGTCGGCGCCCAGACGGTGGGCGAGCTGGGCGAGGCTGGTGGTGGCAGTGACGTGCCAACGGCGCTCCTGGTCGCGGTAGATCATCTGGTAGCCGGCCATTTCGGCCAGGGCCATCTCGGCGGTGGTGCGAGCGATGCGGGCGTCGCGGGCGATCTCGGCGGTGGTGGGGAAGTGGCGGGAGCGTTCGATGGCCTCGTAGGCCAGGGCCGCGCCGGGCCCGAGGGCACGGAAGACGGGTCTGATGGCGTGGATCTTGCCCTGGCGCCAGGTCAGGTCACGAGCGGTCTGCCTGTGCTGTTCCGGGAGTTCCACGAGATAGACGTCGGCGTTCCGGTGGCGGGCGTCGGCGATCTTGGTGACCATGCCGTCGGAGAGCTCGGAGAGCCGGCGCAGGAGCCTCGCCACCGTGCCGTGGTGTTGGCCCAGCGCCATGGCAAAAGCCCGGCAGCCTACGTCGAGAACATTGGTCTCCATCGTCCGCATGTATGCCAGCACTCCGCGGAGGAGGAACCTCAGCCCGATTCCCTCGCGCCCTAAGGATTGGAACCTTGCATCGAGCACCGCGTAGAGGACATTCTCCAAATCGTTGACCAGCTGGTGGATCGAGGCGGCCGAAGCTTTTGCCCCCCCGGTGGGTTCTGTGAGGCTTGTGTCGCTTTTACGGGTACTTCTCTCCCTTGCGCTGTTGGCGGTGAATTCGATCGCCTTGACCCATTCGCGCTCCAGGAGCCGCTCGAGCTGGGATCCCGACTGGTACAGGGCTGCCAGGCCTGGGAACTGGCCCGTGAGCTCGCCGCGGACCTGGGGAAGGGTCCACCCGCACGCGGCGAGGTGGTTCAGGACCGCCATCCGGGCCTCCGAGGCCGACCGGTAGCGCGCCGTGTCGTACAGACCTGTTTCGGCGATTGCCCGAAGCGGGGATTGCCACCCGCCACTTGGGTGCGGCATTGCGGCAGGGAGTGCGCCGTGGGCCTGAGGTTGCGGGCGCGCGACGTGGCCTCGGGCACGTCGCGCGCCCTCCTGACGGTTGCGGCGCAGCTCCGGGGCCAGTGCTCGGCGCAGCCGCTGGATGGCCTCAGGGGCGTTGCGGCGACGCAGGACCTCGTACGCGGCCGACAGCGGTGTCACTAGTTCCTGGTGGCCTCCGCGCTTATGGACCGAGCCCGGGACTCGGATGCACCCAGTGGAGGGATTGCGGTGCGGGCTGGCATCCAGGCTCGGTGCCAGCCGGGCCAGTGCCTCAACCAGCTCCCGGGCCTCCGCCCCGTCCATGCGCTCGCACAGTGGCACGTACAGGTGCCGGCCGCCACTGGGGGAGAGGTCCTCCACGTAGCGCAGCCCGCACGATGCCAAGAGGCTGCCGAGTCGCTCGGCGTCTCCGTCGACGACAGCCTGGGCGGCCTTGGAGGTGTCCAGATCCAGACATAGGGTCGTCACCGACCCGTCTGCGCCATGCACCAGTACGGCGGCGGGGCCTTTGGGAAGAGCGGCAGAGATCTGGATGGGCGTGCCCGGGTACTGGAACTTCCCCCGGATCCACCTGCCCGAACGGTATGAGGGCTGCCCCGCGATCAGGGGCGCAAGCGACCAAAGGTCCTTCGGTGCCGGCACGTTCGTGACACGCCGAGCGGTGACGTGCTCGAGAGTAGGTGACAGGACAGCCGCGTCGGCTACCATGAGAGGGCAGACTCCTTCCCGGGAGGTATGCGAAAGGGACCCACCCGCAAGGGAGGGTTTCAGATCCATCACCGGGTCGCCGGCAAGCAAAGCGGTGATGGGAGACTTATAAGAGGGCCCGCCGAGAGGCGGGCCCTTAGTCCTTAAGAGGCCCTTGCGATAGGCAGTGCCTCCTGCGAGTAGCTCATGGACTCGAAGTCAAGCGACTTGAGGTACTCGTGGATGATGCCCACGATTACCTGGCCCCGATCGTTTCCCTGAACAGCGGCGAGACGATCGAGCGCCTTCATGTCGTCGACGGGGAACCGGACAGTAGTGGCCTTGCGGTCGCCTCGATGTACCTGTGGCAATGGCTTCTCCCTCCTTCAGTCCTCAGGTCCATCAAACATGAATCTGGTTCCGCTCAAGCTGAACCCGGTTCGGCGTGTCGTCGGCGGATGGAAGTCGAGGAACCTGCCGCCTCTTCTCCCATTTCTCCAGTTACTCAACCACGGGCAATTTGGTCATGTCCAGTCTTGTTGGGCATGACCACCCCGGTTAGACGTGCCTAATCGAAGAAGATTAGACTGAGTGGGTTCCCAGTCCCCAGGGGAGTCGATGGACGATAACGAACATAAGCGGCAGCCCGAGGCCGAAGGGAACCAAGACGCGCCCGAAGAGTTCGAGTCACGCAGTGTTCGCTTGGCTCGCAAGCTCAATCTGCTGATGGATGCGCTGGAAGCAGAGGGCCGCAAGGTCACCTTTGCCGATATCCAGAAAGCCGTGGCCGCCGATGGCATTCAGTTGCACCGCTCCCGCTGGGGATACATGACCTCCGGCACGGGCCACAACACGACAGATGACCGACTCTTAGTCAGTCTGGCGAAGTTCTTTGGCGTGAATCCGCGCTATCTCATCATGGACACCGACGAAGTGCCCGAGCGGGTAGAGGCTCAGATGGATTTGCTCCACACCATGCGGATGAACAAGGTTCGCAACTTTGCCGCGCGCCAGTTGGCCGACGTCGACCCGGAGACGCTCAGGCGCATCACCGAAATACTCGCCGCCAGGAAGAACGATCCCCGCACTGATGACTGAGACGCTTCCGCCCCTCGAACGTGCACAACAAGCCTTCAAAGAACTCGGGCTTGGAACCGAAGTGAGCTTGGACAGCCTGATAGCGCATGTTCAGCGACTGCGAGGGCGGCCAATCCTCATTGAGGAACGCCCGGAACTCGTAACCACAACGACATGCGGGCTATGGTTCTCGACCGATGAACTGGAGATCGTGTTCCACCGGGAACCGCAGAGCGAGCTCCACCGGCAGCAGTTCATCCTGCACGAACTGGCCCACATGGTCCTCAGACATAACGAAGGGCTCGTCTCGGCCGATTATGCGAAAACGCTCTTCCCTGATTTGGATGGCGAGCGGGTACGTTCCGCCCTTGCCCGAGACGAATTCGACCGGGAGGACGAGATTGTCGCTGAACTCCTGGCGGATCTTCTCTCGGCAGCGATCCACACCTCCGATCGGGAGTACGCCGGCTATTCCGAGGTCTTCGGATGAGCTGGTTCATCGCTGGCCTTCTTTGGGCGCTAACAGTCGCTAAGGTTCTAACCCGCCGTCGTGGTCAGAGTCAGGTCATGCTGTGGTGCTCGTTCGTCTTTGCCGCATCGTTCTCGACGGATATCGGTCAGCTGTTCCAGCCCATTGATTCAATGCTCGGCGGGTGGAACTCAACCAACATCGCTGGCCATCTGCTCTTCTCCCTCGGGGTCTACCTCCTTGCCCGTTCAGTGGTTGCAGCCGGGGCCCCGCAGCACGCCCGGTGGATCGACGGCTGGAGCAGGCTCCTGCTGGGGGCAGTCATGGCCGCCCAATTGTCATTGTTCGCGTTCGTTCGAACAACCGGGCCATCGGCTCATTTCTCTTTGGCCTACGGGAATCAAGACGCGGCCCTCTGGTACGCACTTGTTGAGATCTTCTACGCCATCGTGGTGCTTGGTACTACAGGGGTCATTGCGTTCGTCCACAGCGCACGAATGCGTTCATGGCACTACGGCTGGGGCATGCGAGTCATCTCTCTTGGCTGCGCCCTTGCACTTGCTACCGAGGCTTCGGGGATCGAGAACGTGGTAAGGATTCATGACGGCACCCTCTCGGGCCTGTCAGCGTTCTCCCGCCAGCACGACATTCTCTTCGGGCTCGCCGGGGCAACGCTCGTGCTCGGCTTCGGCCTCCCCTCCGTTACAGGCTGGATCATCCGGACTCATCGTCGGCGCGAGGCCGTCAGGAGGATCGACATGCTGCGCCCGATCTGGGAGACCGCGACCGCGAACCGGAAGAACATCGGACTCGACCGCGCCGCCTCCGCAAGCCTCCAGCTCCACCGCATGGTGGTAGAGATCCGAGACGCTACGCTCGTCGACCCGGCCGTGCTGGAGACAATCAGGAATCGATTCGGATCCGAAGCCGAATCCCAGTTGGACGAGTCAGAGCGATTCCTCTCTGGCAACCTGACATGATCCGGAGTGCAGCGGCGGCTTGCGCCGTGGTTACTACTGCGTCTGTCGGAGCCGCATCGGTTGCGTTCGCCAGGAAGGCGACCGAGATCAGCTCCAAGCGAAGGGACACCCTTCCGATCATCTCGTGGACCGATGCAGTGGTCGAAGTAGCGGCTACGCCGGAAACTCTCGCACCCGGGCACTACAGCCTGTACACAGGCCAGGGCCGAGGGCACGCTCGCATAGGGAAGCTCATCGCGACCACGCCCGAGACCGTCGTACGCGAAGTCGAGGCAATCTATCGGCCCGCGCCCCCTGATGTTGCCTACGGCTATTGGTCCGGTTACGCCTTTGAAACCCCAGCCGACCTCGATCTTCCCTCAGTCGATGTCGAAATCCCAGTAGACCGAGGTTCCGCGCCCGCTTGGCTGATACCCGGGTCCAGCGCCGACGTCTGGACCGTGCACATTCACGGACTCGGAGGCCGTCGGGCCGCATGCCTCCGCTCGGTCCCGGTTTTTCAGGAGCTCGGCCACACTCAGCTCGTCGTCTCCTACTCGGGCGACCGGGACGCACCTCCGCTTACGGACCGACGTCATCACTTCGGCCTCGACGAATGGCAAGATGTCGATGCCGCCCTGAGTTTCGCTGTCGCCAACGGAGCCCAGAAAGTTATCCTCTCCGCATGGTCCATGGGGGCCACGATCGCTCTTCAGCTCCTCAAGCGGTCTGCCTTTCGACACGTCCTCGCGGGCATCGTCCTCACAGCCCCAGTCCTCGACTGGCGGCCCACTCTTGTGGAGCAGGGCGTGGCAGCTGGCCTGCCCGTCTTCATTACGAGGACCGGTCTCTCGATCCTCGGGTCCAGGCTCCTCCACCGCCTCGCAGGTCTCTCCCACGAGTTGGACTTCTCCTCGGCCTCGTGGTTTACCACTCCGCCTCAAGGTCTCCCTCCGATCCTCATCCTTCATTCCCCTGCAGATGCGATGGCTCCCTTTGCTCTCTCAGAACGGTGGGCCGCTGAGAACTCCGCAGATCTCGAAAGCGTCATCTCGCCTGGTCACACCCTCGAATGGAGCGCTCAAAGGACGGCATGCGAAGAGGCAGTCCGGAGATGGGTCAATCTCAAGTTGCCGACGACAAGCAGGAGACTGATTGACGTAGAGACCGACTGACCTAATCATTTGGACATGTCCAGGAAAAGTGGACGTGTCCAAATGACTGTGCTTGACTTCATTCATGGCCACGCCCTCGCGGTACAGAAGGACGATCTATGGGGTGCATGGCTGATGCGTGGAGCGCTATACGCAGGGGCTGGCGTGCTGATGGTGCCGTTGATGCTTGTCGGTTCCGTGGTCCTGCTGGGCGGGACGGATGCCCAGGCGAGGACGTGCGCGGCCCCGGCTGTGACTGTGGAAGCGAAGAGCGCTCCGATCGCCGGTCTCGACGGCGTCCAGCTCCAGAACGCTGCCGTGCTGATGGACCAGGCGATGCGGATGGGGCTGCCGGTGGCTGCGCAGATCCTCGTGGTGCAGGCTGCGATCGGCGAATCGAGCCTGCGCAGCATCGGCTACACGGACGCGGCCGGCACGGTGGGCGGAGTCGCGGTCACGGTCGGGATCCTCCAGCAGGACCCCTCCTACGGTCCTGTCGCGGACCGGATGGACGTGGCGAAGGCAGGGGCCGGGTTCCTGTCCCGGCTCAAGGACGTCCCGGGCTGGGAGTCGCTGGAGCCGACGATCGCGATCCACCGGGTCCAGCGCAACGCCGACCCCCAGCACTACGCGAAGTACCGCGACCAGGCCGTCCAGCTCGTGCAGGCCCTGGCAGGATCCACGGCGACCCCGGGCACCTGCGGCCAGAGCGCGGCCGGGGCCGGGGACGACCTGCCCTGGGGCCACGGGCCGATCGACGCCTCCGACGCCCTGGGCATGTACACGCGCGAGTGCGTCGACTTTGCCCTGTGGCGCGTGAACCAGGAGTCCGGCACTGCCTCGGCCCCGTTCCGGTACACCAACGCGGACTTCCGGGGCGACGGGGCGGTCCTGGGCAACGCCGTGACCTGGCTGGACGGGTGGCGGGCCAAGGGCTGGCCGGTCGGCACGGCACCCCAGCCCGGCGCCGTCGTCTACTACGCCCCCGGAACCGGCGGCGCCGGCAGCCTCGGCCACGTCGCCGTCGTCAAGGCCGTCGATCCGGACGGGTCCTTCCTCGAGGAGGGCTACAACGGAAACCCGCCCCCGAACGACCACAGCTACTACACGCGCACCGTGCAGGACTCCACGCCCACGGCGTTCCTGTACGTGCCGCAGACGAAGGGATGACCAGCATGCACGCGCCCACGAAGTGGAGGACAGGGACTGCAGTGTCCGCGGCGGTGCTGGTGCTCGCCTGCGCCGGGTGCTCGCCGGGTGGCCCGGCCTCCCAGACAGCCCCCACGCCGTCACTGGTCCCGTCCCCGTCCTGGACGGCGTCGCTGAGCGGCGGGGACCATGCCCAGGCCCCGGGCGCGACACCCCTGTCCGCGTCCTGGGACAAGGGAGCGGAGCAGGCCGCCAAGGACGCGGCCGCGAAGGCCATGGCGCTGTTCGCCCGGCCGGGTGTGGACCAGCGCACCTGGATCACCGACCTGGCCCCGCTGCTGTCCCCGGCGTACCGGACCGAGGCGGAGTACATCGACCCGGCCAAGGTCCCGGTGAGGAAGGTCCTGGCCGGCCCGGCGCTGGAGACCTCGGCGGGAGAGCCGCTGACGGCGAGGGCGGTCTTCGCCACCGACGCGGGGGAGTGGGTCGTCCTGCTCCACCGCACGGGAGCGGGCCAGCCCTGGCTGGTGGAGGCGATCGCCTCGGAGAACGACTGAGAGAAGGAGCAAGGATGGCGATCGACACGAGCAGGATCCGGGAGTTCCCCCCGATCAGCATCACCCTCAGAGGTGAGGAGGGGGAACTGCTGATCGGCGCGACAAGGCAGGCCGTCACGGCCGCCTCTGAGACCGAGGTCCGGCGCGAGCTGATCGGCCTGGTCGTGGCCCACGCCCGCACGGGCGGATCCCCGGTCCGGGTGACCACCCGCGATGCGGAGGGCATCGGCGTGCTGCTGGTCTCCCCGGAGGGGGAGATCGAGGAGGAGTACTCCGAAGCCCTCGAGGACATGGCGGAGCCGGTCGCCGCTAGGGCGACGCTGACCACTCCTCAGAAGCCGGTCCTCGAGGGGGCACCGGCTGCCGTGCCGGACGCCAGCGCCGAAGCCACGGACAGCTCCGAGGACCCGGACAGCTCCGAGGACACGGACAGCTTCGAGGACACGGACAGCTTCGAGCGCATTGTGAAGGACCTCGAAGAACCTCCCTCCAAGCCAGAACCCGCGGGGGAGCCCGTCGCAGTAGAGCTGCCGTCGCGGAAGTCGCTGCGGGACTCGCAGTCCTTCCTGGCGGTGCAGGAGAACGTCGAGCCGGCCCGGAAGGGCTGGCAGGGAAAGGTCAACGCCTTCGGGCTGTCCCTGGCCCCAGGGGCCGCGGAGCTGGCCGAACGCGCCGACGAGCACCTGGTCGCCCGGATCTACAGCGGCCCGCGCACCATCGCCGTGGTGAACCAGAAGGGCGGCGCATCCAAGACCCCGACGACTGTCTGCCTGGCCGCCGTCTTCGGACGCGCGGGCGGCTCCGTGCTGGCCTGGGACAACAACGAGACCACCGGCAGTCTCCCGTGGCGGGTCGAGCGCGGCGACCACACCTCCTCCGCCCTGCACGTCCTCGAGCGCGCAGCCCACCTGCTCTCGGACACCGCCCGCGCGGCGGACGTCAACGCCTTCGTGCACCGGCAGACCGCCGACAGGTACGACGCCCTGTTCTCGGACCAGGACATCGACGGCGAGCACGAGATCACAGCCGAGGAGGTCGACGTCCTCCACGCCGTCGCGTCGAAGTACTTCAACGTGATCCTGATGGACTCGGGCAACAACCACCGGGCGGCGAACTGGCGGCGCATGATCGGGCACACGGACCAGCTCGTCGTCTCCACCACGACCGTGGAGGACCGGGTCGAGGGGGCCCGCCTGACCCTCAAGGGCCTGGCCGGCCACGGGCGCACCGCTCGGCTCGCCGCCGAGGCCGTGGTCATCGTCTCCCAGGAGCAGCCCGGGCACGAGAGGCTCGCCCGGCTGCATGCCGAGAAGTTCCGCCCGTACGTGCGCGAGGTCCACGTGATCCCGTTCGATCCGGCCCTGAAGGACGGGGTGATCCGCTTCGGTGCGCTCCGCCCGGCCACCCAGCGCGCCTGGCTCGCCGCTGCCGCGGCGGTCGCGAAGGGCCTGGGATGACCGCCACAACCGCCAGCTCGGCCTCGAAGTGGCTCCAGGCCCTCCACGAGACCCCCGAGCCCGCAGCTACCCCCGCGGCCCCTGATGCACCGACCGGCCCCGTCCGGCCCCAGAAGGGCGTGCGGTGGGCCTCGGTGACCGGCGTCCCGCGGGTTCCGGTGGTCGGCCCGGCCCCCGCACTGTGGGTCATGGGCGCCCACGGCGGGGCAGGGGAGAGCACCCTGGCCGCCCTCCTCGACGGCGCCGCCGGCACAGGCCACGCCTGGCCAGTCCGCCAAGACGGCAGCAAGGACGGTGGCGGGAAGGACGTCGTGCTGCTCGTGTGCCGCTCCAACGCGGCGGGCCTGCGCGCTGCCCAGCTCGCGGCCATCGAATACGGCTCAGGGTCCCTGCCCGGTTCCCTCGCCGGGCTCGTGGTCACGGCCGACGCCCCCGGCCGGCCGCCCAAGGCCCTCGCCGACCGGATCCGGCTCGTGGCCGGGGCCGTGCCCCACCTCTGGCAGCTGCCCTGGGTGGAGGCCTGGCGGCTGGCCGAAGCCCCGGACCCCGCGTCGCTGCCCCCGGCGGGGCGCGGCGTCATCGACAAGCTCCGGCTGCACACCGCAGCCGGGAACTGACGTAGGAGGACTCCTGATGCACATCGAACTGCTGCACCACGCAGCCCAGGTCCTGGCCGACATCCCCAACCCCACCCCGTCCGCCCCGCCCGGCAGCGGCGGCCTGATGAAGATCCTCGGCTGGGCCGCCTGGGTCGTGTTCGGCCTGGCCGTCCTTGGCGTGATGATGGTGGCCGGGAAGATGATGATCGACCAGAAGGCCGGCCACGGCGGCGGCCAGCACGCCCAGTCCCTGGCGATGGTCCTCACCGGGTGCATCATCGCCTCGGTCGCCTCGGGCATCGTCGGGGGGATCGTGACGGCCGCAGGCGGCATGGCATGAACCACGGCCGCCCCAACAGCCAGCCCACCGACGGCCAGAGCCCTCCCCAAGGCCGGAGCCCGTGGACCCGGCCCTGGTTCATCGCCAGCGCCGCCGCGGTGGTGCTGATCGTCGCCCTCGGCATCGCCTACGCGATGGTCCCCTCCGGCGGCCACACGAACGCGGCCCCGGCACCGACGCTGACAGCGACGGCCGCAGGCACAGCCGGGGGCGGGCAGGAGAGCGCTTGCGGGCTCCCGGCCGGGGACCAGCGCTACCCGTCTATCGGCCTGCCCACCAGATGGGAGCTGCTCGGCCGCGTCGCGGTCCCCACAGACCCCCACGGCATCGGCCCGGGCAGGGTCGACGGGACCGTGCGCACCTGCTACCAGCACTCACCGACCGGCGCCCTCTACGCCGCCGCCAACATCATCGGGACAGGGCTTCTCCCCGGGGGCCAGACAGTCATCTTCAAGAATCTTGCAGCCAATTCGCCGATGCGGGACCAGGCTTTGGCCACGCCTCCCACACCGACTCCGGCTGACCCGTCGTTGAGCATGCAGATCGGCGGCTTCAAGCTCGTCTCCTACACCGGTGATACGGCCCGGATCGCCCTCGGGC
>NZ_JTDL01000116.1 GCF_000802235.1 Sinomonas humi | reverse complement strand
TCGCACGCCTCACAGCCGCACGCAGCGATCGACCCCATCACCCTCGGCGCCCACATCGTGACGCGGCTTCAGACGATCGTTTCCCGGGAGATTGACCCGCGCCATCCGGCGGTGATCACAGTCGGCACCTTCCACGCCGGGATCAAGGAGAACGTCATAGCGGATACCGCGGATCTGACCCTGAACTTCCGCAGCTTCGACCCCGAAGTGCACGCGCAGATGCTCTCCGCCGCCACGCGCATCATACGTGCCGAGGCATCGGCGTCCGGAGCGCCCGAGCCACAGATCGAGGAACTGTACCGGTTCCCGCGCATTTTCAACCAGCCTGAGGCGACCGAGGCCGTTATGGCCGCGCTGTCCGCCCGGATGGGCAGCGACGCCATCTCCCGCATCCCTCCGATGCTGCACTCGGAGGACTTCGGCCTGCTCGCCGAGGCCCTGGACGTCCCTGCCGTCTACTGGTTCATCAACGCCCACCAGCCTCCACGGCCCAACGGCGACCGCGTGCAGAACCATTCGCCGCAGTTCGCACCAGAGCCCGAGCCGGCCCTCCACATCGCGACCGAGGCGATCCTCGGATCAGTCCTGTTCGCGCTCGACGTCGAGCCGACAGCGGCGGCAGTCATCCGCGGCGCCACCGAGAAGAGGGTTTCATCCGAGGGCTGGTCGAGTCCATCATGACCGCACGCCGGAGCGCGTCCCATTTCCGCTGCGCACTCCGGCAATCCCCCGCCTACAGCGACATCACGACGCCCGCGCAAGTCGGTGGAAGCGAAGGCCGACGGCTGCGGGTAACAGGCGATGTCGCCGCCGCCGTCGGCCGCGACAAGACCGATGCCGGCGCGGCGGCGAACGCCACCCCGAGGCCCACAAACTCCCGGTGTTTCTCGATCGGCCCCCGCCGAGCAGTGCCGAGGCTTTGTGCGCTGGCGGCCAGACGGGTCCTCGGCGGGGAATCTTCTGATCCCCGGATCCGGACAACGCCTCGGCGGGGACCCAGCTGGAATACCAGCTGACACGTCTAAGTGCTAGGATACGGTCATGCTACTGAACCCGCGCCAGACCGATTCGCAGCCGGCACTCTCGGACAGGGTGTTCGAGTGGCTTGCTGAGCAGATCGTCACCGGCGCGCTCCGCCCAGGGCAATGGGTGAGCGAGAACGAAGTGGCCGCTCAGCTGGGCGTCAGCCGCTCTCCCGTGCACGAAGCCTTCGTCAGGTTCGCCAGTGAGGGCCTTGTCGAGGTGCGCCGCCGTCGAGGCACTATCATGGCCGATCTGGATCCCGAGGTTGCCGACGACCTCTATCGGGCGCGCTTGCTCATCGAGCCAGAGATGGCACGGATGGCAGTCGAGCACGCAACCGAGGACGAAGTGAAGCAGGCTGCCGCAATCGCCGAGGAGATGCGCGGCGCTTTGGGAGACCCGCGCGCGATCTACATGGCCCTCCTGCACCTGTACCAGCTCATGCTGGACACCTGCCCCAGCGCGACCATCCGGGACATCGTCGCAATGCTGTGGCGCCGGTCGTTGCGATTCCGCGGGATCGTGTTCCGGATCCCCAGCTTGGAACCCCAGAAGGAAGTCGTCGCCTTCGCGGAGCAGTTCGTCGAGCTCTTACAAGAGCGAGACGGCGAAGGCGCGTCCGTCGCGATGGCGAAGCTCCTTGAGAACACGCAGCGATCTGTCCACGAGTACCTCGTCGTCACCATAGGGGAACAGGGCTTGGCGACAGATGGAGCACAGCGGCTGCGGGCCTGACCATAGCCGCGCTGCTCCCTGCGTCACCCGCCAGCTCCCGGCTGGCAGCTTCACTCCTGTCGAGCGATGGCTAACTGCAAGGGGGAGGCCCAGTCGTCGCGGGTTCAGGCGAAGGGCGCGCATCCAAGGTGTTGCCATCGCGCTCCAGGCGCGCTGCCACAGGCTGACGTTGCGCCCCGTGTGGTGCTGGAGCTCACCAGATCGTCGCGGTATAGGTCATATGCTCGTCCATCGCCTCGCGTGCCGCCCTCGACTCCCCGGTCTCCAGGGCCGCGAGCACGCGCTGATGCATGAGGGTCGCAAGCTCCCGGGTCCCGGGAGCCCTCGACTTCTCCACTACGTTCTCCTCGAAGAGCCGCTGAACGGGCTGGAAGAGAATGGTGAGGAAGACCTTTCCCGAGGCCCACCGGATCGCATCGTGGACTGCGAGGTCAGCAGCGACGAACCCGGCGAGGTTCCCACTCTTGCGGATTTCCCGCATCTCGGCAATGGATGCGCTCAAGAGCTCTAGGTCCCTCGGGGTGATACGCCGGGCCCTGAGGGCACATGCGCTAGTCTCGAGCAGGCGTCGGAGCTCGATCAGCTGCATCGCTGCGTCGTCGCTCCCCGATCCCGGCGGATGCCGCACGCAGGACTGCATCGAGTAAATTCCACTGCCAGACCGGATTGACAAACGTTCCTCGACCGCGCTGGACGCTCAGGATCTTCTGAGCTTCCAGGGTCTTCATCGCCTCAGCGCGCCGTCATTCGGCTGACCTCGTGCTGGGCAGCGAGATCAGGCTCTCCCGGGCCATGGAGGCGGGCGGGAACTGCCTCCCACGATGCGATCGAGAAGATGGTCAGCCACCTCCCCTGCCAGCGATTTGCGGGTCAATCGTTCTCCGTCCTTCCCCTCAACTCCTTTTCCGGCACAGCATCGGCAAAGCGGGCTTCATCCTGGAGGTCCTCGCGGATTTCGAATCGTTTCCTCGGCCTTGGCGCCCACTACCGGGGCGTGACGTCAAGAATGGACCTGTCTGCTCTCATGGTGAGGATTGACCTCAGGGAAGGCGCACTCCCCTCATTTCAGTCGGTGGCGGCCGCTGCCGCGATCACCTCGTCGGAAGCCTCGATCCGGAAGCCGCAGGTCGCGTCGCCGCGCGTCTTCAACGTCTCCCAGCGCACCAGGGTGCCGGGCAGGTAGGTGTTGTACAGGGTGGTGTGCAGCTCGACATCGTAGAGATAGCCGAACTTCTGGCCCTCAGCCCCGAACTGGTTCCAGGCCGAAGCGTATGGGCACCAGGTGCACTCCTGCTTCCAGACATTCGGCGTCAGCGTTCCTTCTTCTCTCCACTGCCACACGGAGACGAGGGGCCCGTCCCAGTTGTCCATCTCGGTCTTGATGTTCAGCGGAAGTCCGCGCCTCAGGTGGTCGGCTCGAAGCGCCTCGCCTCGTTCCCGCCCAATGGCTCGCACACCGCTGCGGATGCTCGCCTCCCCCGAGGCGTCGTAGGCGGCGAAGATCGCCCGAGCCAGGAAGAAGTAGAGGGCGCCGTTGTGAATGGACGACTGTCGGATCAGCTCGATGGCGCGAACAGGAGCGGCGAAGACTGCCTTGGCTTCCCCAAGCGAAGCCGCCGCCTCGTCGATCCCTTCCCCCTCGAATGCGATCGTCCAAATCGCGTCGTCGGAACGGTCTGCGCGCGCGGTCAGTCGAGCGAATTCGTCCGAGAGGCCTTGGAGGGTCCATTCCCAGAAGTCGTACAGCCACTCGGACTGGCCGTGCTGCTGAAAGTAGGACAGCTCAGGTGGAGCGGACATCGCCACGGACACGCTGCTCGGCCCATGGCTGACGCGCAGGCCGGGATCACTGCTGAACATGAGGAAGTCCGCGCACTCCCAGTTGGCGAGCCATGAGCTGGGAGTGTCGCCGGCGACGACGACTGCGGACTGGGCCCTGTTGGTCATAGCCCGCCACCGGCCGTACTCGACCAGCCCGGACTTGATCGCCGCGGTAGCGTCGCGTCCGAGCTCGCGCTCTGCGGTCTCGCGCAGGTTGCGGTAGAAGACTGACTGCTTGTGATAGACATCCCTGAGCGTCTCCAGGAGCCCTGACTCGCCGAAGTCTTCGTGGAATCCCATTTCGTCTTTGCTCCCTATTGGTTCTGTGCGGTCGATTCAGCTTCGACTGCGGGTTGGATTGGCAATTCTCAGGTGGCGGGCGGCCCAGAGCCTCTGCCAGGCCGGGTTCCCAAGCGAAATACTCCGCGGGTCGCCAGCTCGCGTTCTCACCGGACGGTCCTCAGCAGGATGCTCGCTCGGTCCGCAATCGCGGTTCTATGCAGTGAGATCCAGCGTCAACGCGTGCCTGCTCAACTTCTCGTAGCCTTCCTCGGTGACAAGGATTGGCTCGCTGATCGTGATCGCAACTGGACCGCTGTCGAGATTCAAAGTGTGCCGATAAGACAGGGAGAACACGAAGTTCGGCTCGAAGACCCGGGACTCGCGTTCATGGATCCGCAGGTTGTCGGACCAAGTGGGCGCATATCCGATGCCTGTGCCAAAGCCGAGATGCTGTCCCGGTTCCCACATCCCGGCAAGCTCGAGCACTGTGTTCGCCCGACGGGCCATCTCGCTGACGGGCAACCCGGGTGCGATGTGATCCAACGCTATCAGATGCGCCTCAGTGAGAATCTTGTATGCTTCCTGAACCGCGGCGGGCGGCCGTCCAACCCATTTCGACTGGACCCCGACCACCTGGTAGCGCCGGGAACACCCGCTAAGCACCAGTTGCACCATCTCGTCTTCTTTGATGACGCGGCCGGAGGCGGAGGAGTGGGTCGAGGCAAGTGTCCGAGGCCCGCTCGCCACGGTGGGCCAGATCCCGGGAGAGTCGCCTCCGGCGGCAAACATGCCACTTAGCACTTCTGCCAACACGCCCGTCTCGCGGTTCCCCACCCGTATGGCCGGGAAGGCGGCTTCGTAGCCGGCGTCTTGGGCAGAAGCCGCCCTCCGCACATACTCGATCTCCGCAGGGGATTTGCGAATTCGGAGCTCGGCGACCAGACCGGATGCGTCCCTGAGTTCGCACCTGCCGTCGAGTTCGCGCCGGAGTTCCTCGTAGTAGTACGGGAGCAGGGCGTGGCTGCGAAGCTCGATGCCGATGCGCTGCCCTCGGTCCAGGAGGTTCATCTTCTCCAGCGTCCGAACGGTGATCTGGGCCGCGTCGTCGAGGGAATCGTCGAGCAATCCAACGACGTCATCTACGAACGGCAACCCGCCAATTAGCTCTTTGTCGATCGCGCAGCACACGACGGTAACGTCACGTCCGTCGGAGGGAAGAATTCCCGCTTGGAATTCACCGTGGTTCAGGGCGTCGTACCCGAACAGGTAATACATGCTTTCCTGATGGAACATCAGGATTGCGTCAAGCCCTTGCTGGGCCAAGGATTCATGGGTTCGATCTAGCCGTTCCTTGTACTCCGACACGGCAAATGGCAGTTCTGGGCCAGAAATGCCCAAATTGTCATTTGGCATGCTTCAGGCCTCGCCTTCTATTAGTGCGGGCCGAGCGAAGAAAACTCATGTGTTGGCACTGCGGGCGATGCCAGCCAGCCAGATCCCTCTCGACCCCTGCAGCCCGAGTTGGGCATTCGGTCTTCTACTACGTAAGCTAGAATACTAGCTGGAACCTGTCAATACGCCGCTTGTTGCTGCTGGTCCCAACGAGCACGGAACCAAGGAACACCAGGGATCCTGTCGGCAGGCATCCCTGATCACGGGAGATCCGGGCGGTCCGCACTCGGTGGCCGACACTGCGTGGAGGGCCTGTTGCGGCTGCGCAAACGTACGCACGTACAGCGTCGAAGTGGATTGAACCATCGCTTACTGGCGTCCGCTTTATGGATCTGGGGAATTCGACTCCAGCGTTGGGGCCTTGGCTCCTTGCCGCGAACCATGTAGCCTATCGGTGCAATCACACTTGCTGATAAGCCGCAGCGGGAGAGTCCGACATAACCCGGTCGGCGCCGTAGGAGCAACACCTCCCCAGGAAT
>NZ_JTDL01000115.1 GCF_000802235.1 Sinomonas humi | reverse complement strand
CTGGATGCCGTCTTCGGTCCTGGTGGCGATGTAGGCCGCGAGCGAGGCGAGGGTGCGGGCGACGTTGGTGGGGCAGCAGGAGACTTCGAACCATGGGGCGCGCAGGCTCGAGGCTGCGCGGGGGCTGGCCCGGTCGGGGGCTGGAGGGGTGCCTTCCTCGCGCTGGTGCAGGCTGTTGGTGTAGAAGAAGGACTCGCCGTCGGCCGCGGGCGAGGCGCAGACGACATTGTAGAGGGTCCGTTCGATCAGGTCGGCGCAGTGCTCGTCCCCGCGGGCGAGCAGGAGCCGGTGGTGGACCATGACCGAGCCGACTCCGGCGCAGGTCTCGGAGTAGGCGCGGTCGGGGGGGAGCTCGAAGTCCGCACCGAAGGACTCTCCCTCGTGGTGGGCGCCCATGCCGCCGGTGATGTAGGTGCGGCGGGCGGTGGTCATGGCGGTCTGGCTGGCGAGGGCGCCGAGGAGACCTTCGTCCCCGGTCTCGACCGCGACGTCGATCCCTCCGGCCGCGAGGTAGAGCGCGCGGACGGCGTGCCCGCTCATGGCCCGTGCCTCCCGCACCGGCACGTCGTCCTGGAAGTACTGGGCGCCGAAGGGGATCGGGCCGAGTGTGCCGTGGCCGCGGCGCTCGATGAAGAGCCGCGCCTGCTCGAGGTACTTCCTCTCCCCGGTGTAGCGCGCGAACTCCGCCAGGGCGAGTTCGATCTCCGGGTGCCCTCCGACGCGTCGGATCCCGTCCTCTCCGAACGCCTCGCAGACGTGGTCGGCCGCTCTGCGCGCGATCGTGACGAGGAGGTCCTCCCCGTGGGTGCGGCCGCGGGCGATGGCGGCCTGGATGAGGTGGCCGTAGC
>NZ_JTDL01000114.1 GCF_000802235.1 Sinomonas humi | reverse complement strand
GCCCAGGACGCCGCGTTCGAACCCGGTGGACTGCCAGGCGGCCCGGATCGGGCCGTAGGACTCGTGGGTGCCCGAGGCCGGGGAGGACACGATCGCCCCGCCCTGGTAGTTCTGGTACGAGCCCCCGTTCACCAGCCCGGTCACGACCTCCGTCGTGGGGTAGCCCAGGACGCCGCGTTCGAACCCGGTGGACTGCCACTCGGCGCGGATGGCCCCGATCGACTCATGGGTGCCCGAGGCCGGGGAGGACACGATCGCCCCGCCCTGGTAGTTCTGGTACGACCCCCCGTTCACCAGCCCCGTGACGACCTCGGTCGTCGGGTAGCCCAGCACCCCGCCCTCGAACCCGAGCTGCTGCCACACCCCCCGGATCGCGCCCAGGGACTCATGCGCCCCCGTGGCCGGGGACCAGATGATCGCCCCGCCGTCATAGTTCTGGTACACCCCGCCGCTGCGCAGGCCCCCGACCTCGTCCGTGGACGGGTACCCCATCACACCGTTCTCGAACCCCAGCGCAGCCCACTCCCCCCGGATCGCCCCATGCG
>NZ_JTDL01000113.1 GCF_000802235.1 Sinomonas humi | reverse complement strand
CTCGCGCTCTTCTTGGACATCAGCACTCATGGCACCGATTCAACCTGTTCTGTGGCGCGGAGCACAGAGGCGTTCACTTATGGTGAAACACTTCTTTCACACCTCGCCGAAGCCGTGCTCTACCTGTTCCCGCACGAGGCTCACGGCCCTCGCTGCCTCCGGCCCCCACGCCTCAACGACGATCTGCTCACCCTTCTTCGCCCCCAAAGCCATGAGCGCCATGACGGACTGTGCGTCGGCACCGTTGATGGTGACCTCCGCATCGAGCTGCGACAGCCTTCCCGCGAGGACCGCGGCCGGACGGGCATGCAGGCCGGTACGGTTCGAGAGCGTGAGGACCGCGGACTCCGCGGGCTCCGCCACCTCGGGTGCCTCCTCCGCCCCCTCCTCGGGCTCGGCTCCACGAACTGCTTCCTCTGCTGCGCGCACGACCGCGTCGAGCCCCGCACCCGATTCAGCCGCCACCGCAGCCGCCACGGCGCCCTCGACGATCGCCGCGTCAGCGATGCGAACGCGAGAGCGCTGCTCGTCGTCAAGGAACTCGAGCACGGATTCCGCGGTCATGATCGCGGAACCCAGATCCGCGAGGACGACGACGCCGGCTCCGTGATCCGCCTCGGCGATCCCCTTCATGACCTTCTCGAAGCTCGTGCCCACGCCACCCTCGTCCGTCCCGCCCGCGGCAACCAACGGCACCGATCCGGCCATCTGCGCGGCGAGCTCGACGACTCCCTCCGCGAGACGCGCACTGTGGGACACGATGAGAAGACCGACAGGGCTCACGCGACGTCTCCCGCGCTGATCTCGGAGACGGCGGCGGTAACCGCCGCGCGCAGGATGTACGACGTCGAGACGGCGCCGGGATCGAGGTGCCCCGCACTGCGGGCCCCGAGGTAGCTCGCCCTGCCCTTCCGGGCCGTGAGAGGCTTCGTCGCCTGGGCGCCCGCTTCCGCGGCCGACGCCGCGGCCTCAAGCGCAGCTTCGCCGTCGGCCGGTGCCGCAGCGGCCTTGACCGCGGGGGTCCACGCATCCACCATCGTCTTGTCCCCCGGTTCGGCCTTGCCGCGGGCAACGATGCCGTCCCTCGCAGCAGTGAGCACAGCCTCGACCGCTGGGCCGTCGAGCTTGTCCCGGTCGCCAGCCGCGACGGAGGCGCGCAGGAACGCGGTCCCGTACAGTGGCCCGGCCGCTCCCCCGACCTTGCTCATGAGCGTCATCGCGGCGAGCTTGAGGGCCGCCGCGACGGACTCGCTCGGCCCCTCGTCGAGCTTCGCGACCACCGCGCGGAACCCGCGATCCATGTTCTCCCCGTGATCGCCGTCGCCGATCGCGCGGTCGAGGTCGATCAACTCCTCTCGGCGGTCCGCGAGCACCCGGGCACACTCCCTGAGCCAGCGATCCGCCCACGCGGCATCCAAAGCCGTCACCGTCACACCCCCCATCTCAGCGCCGGTGTCTTGACCGGAGCATCCCACAAAGACGTCAGCTCGTCGTCGAGGCGCAGAACTGTAACAGAGCAGCCCTGCATCTCGAGCGACGTTGTGTAGTTGCCCACAAGGCTCCGTTCGACGCTCACGCCCCGATCCGAAAGAAGCTGGGCGGCCCGCCGGTACACGATGTACAGCTCGGAGAGCGGGGTCCCGCCCATGCCATTGACCATAAGGAGAACCTCCTCCCCCGCTTCGAAGCCCAGATCCTCCATAACCGGCGTGAGCAGGCGCTCCGCGAGGACATCCGCCGGCTCGAGGCCCACGCGCTGCCTGCCAGGCTCGCCGTGGATCCCGATCCCGATCTCGATCTCACCGTCCGCGAGCTCGAAGCTCGGCTTCCCCGCGTGGGGAACGGTGCAGGGAGCCAGTGCGAGGCCCATCGAGCGAACGTTGGCAACTACCCGCTTCGCAACTGCCTCCACGGCGTCGAGCGATTCACCTCGCTCGGCAGCCGCGCCCGCGATCTTCTCGACGAGCACCGTGCCCGCGACCCCGCGCCGCCCGGCCGTGTAGAGGGAGTCCTCGACCGCGACGTCGTCGTTTACGAGGACGGTCCGCACGTCGACGCCCTCGGACGCGCACAGCTCGGCGGCGGTCTCGAAGTTGAGCACGTCGCCCGTGTAGTTCTTCACGATGTGCACAACGCCGAGACCGCCATCAGCCGCTTGGGTCGCCGGGAGGATCTGATCCGGCGTCGGCGAGGTGAAGACGGCACCCGGGACTGCGGCGTCGAGCATGCCCTGCCCGACGTAGCCTGCGTGGAGCGGCTCATGGCCACTCCCACCGCCCGAGACGAGCCCGACCTTGCCCTGCACGGCCCCGCCCCTGCGCGTCACGTAGACGGGGTCCCAATGCACCTCGACGAGGTCCGCGTGGGCAAGGCCGAAGCCCTCAAGGGACTCATCCACCACTGCCCTAGGGTCGTTGATGAGCTTCTTCACCCTGCTCCCTATCCGGTCGCTCGGCCTTCTCGGTCAGTCGACGTCGTGCTCGCCCTGGTCCTCGTCGTCTTCTTCCCCCGTCGCGGCGCCCTCCCCGCCAGCCTGACCGCCGCCGGCCTGACCGCCCGCTTCCTGTTCTGGAGTCGGGCTGCCGTAGCCGCCCTGCTCCTCCTCGCGCTCGACGTTCGCATCCTCCGGCCCGCTGCTGCTCGTCATGGCTTTCCCCTTTCCGTCACGAGACCGCCGGACCCGCCGACGGCGCCCGGCGTCGCCGAGCACTCCGACCGTACGCAGAGGTACCCGCTCAACTCCATACCCCACAGAGAACTTTGGCCGCGCCCAGACTTTCCACCGACGACGGCGGCCCCTCACCTCGCGAGGTGAGGGGCCGCCGTCGTCCGCTAGCCATTGTTGCCTGCGTCAGGCGCCGAGCTCCTTGGAGCCGCCCTTGCCGGCCGAGACGACCTCGGGGACATGCGGGCGCGGCGTGCCGACGAAGGTGAACTTGGCGAGGTCGCCTTCGCCCTCGACGTCGACGAGCACGATGTCGCCGGAGGAGAGGTCACCGAAGAGGATCTTCTCCGAGAGCTGGTCCTCGATCTCGCTCTGGATCACACGGCGCAGAGGCCGGGCACCCATCGCGGGATCGTAGCCACGGGTCGCGAGCAGGACCTTCGCCTTCTGCGTGAGCTCGATCCCCATGTCCTTGTCCTTGAGCCGCTTCTCAAGCCGCTCGATCATGAGATCCACGATCTCGATGATCTCTTCCTGGGTGAGCTGCGGGAACACGACGACGTCATCGACACGGTTGAGGAACTCGGGGCGGAAGTGCTGCTTGAGCTCCTCCGTCACGCGGGCCTTCATCCGCTCGTAGGTGGTCTTCGTGTCGGTGCCGGACTGGAAGCCGGTCATGACGCCCTTCGAGATGTCCCGGGTGCCCAGGTTGGTCGTCATGATGATGATCGTGTTCTTGAAGTCCACGACCCGGCCCTGGCTGTCCGTCAGGCGCCCGTCCTCGAGGATCTGCAGGAGCGAGTTGAAGAGGTCCGCGTGGGCCTTCTCGACCTCGTCGAAGAGGACCACCGAGAACGGCCGGCGGCGCACCTTCTCGGTGAGCTGGCCGCCCTCCTCGTAGCCCACGTAGCCCGGAGGGGCACCGAACAGCCGCGAGACGGTGTGCTTCTCGGAGAACTCGGACATGTCGAGCGTGATGAGCGCGTCCTCCTCGCCGAAGAGGAACTCGGCGAGGGCCTTGGCGAGCTCCGTCTTGCCGACGCCGGTCGGGCCCGCGAAGATGAACGAGCCACCCGGACGCTTCGGGTCCTTGAGGCCTGCGCGGGTGCGGCGGATCGAGCGGGAGAGCGCCTTGATGGCGTCGTCCTGGCCGACAACACGCTTGTGGAGCTCACCCTCCATATGCAGGAGACGCGAGGACTCCTCCTCCGTGAGCTTGAAGACCGGAATGCCCGTCGAGTTGGCCAGCACCTCGGCGACGAGCTCCTCGTCCACCTCGGCCACGCCGTCCATGTCGCCGGACTTCCAGGCCCGCTCGCGCTCGGCGCGCTCGGAGATGAGCTTCTGCTCCTTGTCGCGGAGCGCCGCCGCACCCTCGAAGTCCTGCGCGTCGATCGCAGATTCCTTCTCGAGCTTGAGGCTCGAGATGCGCTCGTCGAGCGCCTTGAGCTCCGGCGGAGCGGTCATCCGGCGGATGCGCAGGCGCGCCCCCGCCTCGTCGATCAGGTCGATCGCCTTGTCCGGGAGGAAGCGGTCGCTGATGTAGCGCTCGGACAGGTTCGCCGCCGCAGCGAGGGCGCTGTCCGTGATCGTGACCCGATGGTGTGCCTCGTAGCGGTCGCGGAGACCCTTGAGGATCTCGATCGTCAGGGCCACTGTCGGCTCGGCGACTTGGATCGGCTGGAAGCGGCGCTCGAGGGCGGCGTCCTTCTCGATGTGCTTGCGATACTCGTCGAGCGTCGTCGCACCGATCGTCTGGAGCTCGCCGCGGGCGAGCATCGGCTTGAGGATGCTCGCGGCGTCGATTGCGCCCTCCGCGGCGCCCGCACCGACGAGGGTGTGGATCTCGTCGATGAACAAGATGATGTCGCCGCGCGTGCGGATCTCCTTGAGCACCTTCTTGAGCCGCTCTTCGAAGTCGCCGCGGTAGCGGGAACCTGCGACGAGCGAGCCGAGGTCAAGCGTGTAGAGCTGCTTGTCCTTGATGGTCTCCGGGACGTCGCCGCGCACGATCGCCTGAGCGAGGCCCTCGACGACGGCCGTCTTGCCGACGCCAGGCTCGCCGATGAGCACAGGATTGTTCTTGGTACGGCGCGAGAGGACCTGCATGACGCGTTCCATCTCGTGCTCGCGCCCGATCACGGGATCGAGCTTGTTCTCGCGCGCTGCCTGCGTGAGGTTGCGGCCGAACTGGTCAAGCACCACGGATCCGGCGGGGCTCCCCTCGGGCTGCCCAGAGCCGGAGCCGGCCGAGGCCGTCTCCTTGCCCTGATAGCCGGACAGGAGCTGGATGACCTGCTGGCGGACGCGGTTGAGGTCTGCGCCGAGCTTGACCAGAACCTGGGCCGCGACGCCCTCTCCCTCACGGATCAGGCCGAGCAGGATGTGCTCGGTGCCGATGTAGTTGTGGCCGAGCTGCAGCGCCTCGCGCAGGGACAGCTCGAGCACTTTCTTGGCGCGCGGCGTGAACGGAATGTGACCAGACGGCGCCTGTTGGCCCTGGCCGATGATCTCCTGCACCTGCTCCCGCACACCGTCCAAGGAGATACCAAGGGATTCGAGCGCCTTGGCGGCCACTCCCTCCCCCTCGTGGATAAGACCCAGGAGGATGTGCTCGGTGCCGATGTAGTTGTGGTTGAGCATGCGGGCCTCTTCTTGGGCCAGCACGACCACGCGGCGGGCGCGGTCTGTGAATCTCTCGAACATCGCTCGAACTCCCCGGTGTTGCTGATTGGGTGCAGGGCTGCCAAAGACAGCACTGGCAAGTAGTTCGATGCTACGTGGCGGGTGCTGCCCGCACAGCGCTGTTCGCCACAGGGTGAACCGTGCCGTCGTTGCGGAAGTACCCGAAGAGCCCTCGGAGACGTGTGCGTCGGCCGCCTTCATCCGCCGTCGTCCGCGTCCTGATAAAGGCCCCCAAATTTGCCCAACAAATGCAGAAAACCCGGCGCCTTGTGGCGCCGGGTTTTTCGCTGGCTAGAGAGAGTTCGAAATCAGGCGTTCGCCTTGCGGTACGCGTCCTGAATCTCGGCCTGAATGCGGCCACGGCTGTTGACGTTGTAGCCGTTGTCGCGGGCCCACTGGCGGATCTTCGCGGATTCGGAATTCCGGGAACCACCGGCACCGGAAGCAGCACGGGCGCGGGGGGCCTGCTGGTTCCGCGAGGACGACTTCCGCGCTGCCGTCACGTATCCCTGAAGGGATTCGCGCAGCTTTGAGGCATTTTCATGCGAGAGGTCGATCTCATAGCTCGAGCCGTCGATCCCGAAACGGACGGTCTCGTCCGCGGAACCCCCGTCGAGGTCGTCAACGAGGATGATCTTGACTTTCTGTGCCATGGCATTCTCTCTCTGTCGGCGCTGGATTGACGGCATGTCTGACAGGCACTACTCATGCAGAGCGCACAATTCGTGCTGGCGTCCTTATTGCACTGCCATTATGCTGCCGGGCGACGACACCGTCAAAACGAATCACTCGCCAGAGGGAGAGCTTTTTCCTTGTTCGTGGAGCTCCGCTTCCCTTTCAGCCGCAGCCAGGGCCTCGCGCTCGGACTTGTCCGCGTTGAAAATTGCGCGGATCGCGAACCAGAAAATGAGGCCGACGACGACCGGCGGGAGCAGGTTTTCTATGTAAAGCATGGTTAGTTGGCCTCCGGCTTGAGCAAGGGGAAGAGGATGGTCTCTCGGATCCCTGCCTGCGTGAAGAGCATCACGAGACGGTCGATGCCGAGACCGATGCCACCCATAGGGGGTGCACCGTATTCGAGGGCGCGAAGGAAGTCTTCATCCAGCTGCATCGCTTCGTCGTCGCCCTCTGCGGCAAGGCGCGACTGCTCCGTAAGCCGCTCGCGCTGGATCACGGGGTCGATGAGCTCGGAGAATGCGGTGCCCCGCTCCATTCCGCCAATAATGAGGTCCCACGCCTCAATGAGACGGGGATCGTCACGGTGCGGACGCGCGAGCGGTTGAGCGGAGGGCGGGTAATCGTAGACGAAGGTCGGATTCATCAGTGTTGGCTCGACGATATCCCCGAAGAGTTCAACGACGGCCTTTTCTGCCGTCCAGAGCGGATCCGTCTTCACCCCGTGGCGGTCCCCAATCTCCAGAAGTCTTTCAAGCGGGGTATCGGGCGTGATCTCTTCGCCCACTGCTTCAGAGAGTCCTGGATAGACCGCGAGCCAACGCCATTCCCCATCAAGGTCGATCGTTCCCTGAGGAGTCTCAATCTGACGCGTTCCCGCCACATCAGCGGCGTTGAGGATGATCTCCTTCATCCGCTCGGCCATCGTGAATTGGTCGGCGTACGCCTCATAGCATTCAAGCGTCGTGAATTCGGGGCTGTGCGTCGAATCCACGCCCTCGTTGCGGAACACCCGGCCGATCTCGTAGACCCGCTCGATTCCGCCCACAACCGCGCGCTTCAGATAGAGCTCGGTCGCAATGCGCAGCGTCATCCGCTGGTCGAATGCGTTGAGATGCGTTTCAAACGGCCGCGCGGCCGCGCCTCCGTGGATGAGATTCAGCATAGGTGTCTCAACTTCCACATATCCGTGGGAATCGAGGGTGTCACGCACGGATTTTGTGATCTTCGCCCGCGTGAACACCATCTGCCTGGCCTCCTCGCGCATGAGGAGGTCGACATAACGCTGGCGAACACGCGTCTCCTCATTGAGCTCGGCATGCAGAGTCGGAAGCGGGCGGAGCGCCTTCGACGCCATCTTCCAGTCGTCGGCCATGACGGAGAGCTCGCCCCGCCTGGACGAGATGACCTCGCCGTGGATGTAGACGTGGTCGCCGAGATCGACGAAGGACTTCCAGTCGGCGAGGCGTTCGTCTCCGACATTGGCGAGGCTCAGCATGGCCTGCAGACGCGTGCCATCCCCTTCCTGAAGGGTAGCGAAGCAGAGCTTGCCCGTGTTGCGGACGAAGACGACGCGACCCACGACGCCGACGACGTCTCCCGTCGCGGTATCCGGCTCAAGGTCGGGGTACTTCGCGCGCACCTCACCCAGCGAGTGGGTACGCTCGAGCGTGACAGGATAGGGCTCCTCGCCCCGCGCGAGAAGCTTGCCGCGCTTGTCAAGGCGAACATGCATCTGCTCACTGGCGTCGGCGGGCTCGATTCCGTTCGGAAGGGCTTGCTCGGCTCCAGGGACGGTGTTCTGCGCAGTCACAGTGTTCAATTCTAGGCCAGCTGCCTGTGGGCTAGGCTCATCGTATGGCAGCCTCACAGTTCGTCGCTTCCACCGTCCCCACACCAGACGGCGCAGTTCTCGAGCTGTTCACCGCCTCGGCAGGCGAGGATCGCGCGGAAGGCGGGGTCGTCGTCGTCCACGGCTCCATGGTGACCGCTGAGCTTTACCGGGAACTTGCGCAGCGCTTGGCCGAAGCGCTCAAGGCTCCCGTACACGTCTACAACCGCCGTGGCCGTGGGGCGTCGTCGCCCCAGCCAGACGACTATTCGCTCGGCATCGAGATCTCCGATCTCGGGGCGGTCCTCGCCCATACCGGGTCCCAGGCGGTATTCGGGCACAACTACGGCGGGTGCATCGCGCTCAACGCGGGGCGGACGCTCGACATCACGCAGCTCGCCGTCTACGACCCGATCATCTCCTTCAACGGAAACTTCAACGCCGACTGGCTGGCCGACTACGAGTCCGCGCTCAGCAGCGGAGATGAGGAGAAGGCACTCGCGGTCCTCCTCCGCGGGCTCCAGACCACAGGCCCCGTCGCGAAGCTCCCACTGCCGATCCTCACCGTCCTCAACCGGATCGGCAGCCGGACCCAGCCCGGCAAAGTGCTCACGAGCCTCCTGCCGACGGGGCCGCGGGAGATCCGTGCCGTCGTCGCCGCCGATTCGAAGGCCGAGCCCTTCGAGCAGCTCCCGCTCGAGACGCTCCTGCTCGTTGGCGGGGCCAGCCCGGAATACTTCGCCGAGGCCGCGGAAGCGCTCGACGGCGTCCTGCCCGCCTCAGACTTCGGCGTCCTCCCGCGCCTTGCCCACGATGCGCCCGAGCGCCCAGCGAGGGCACTCGTCGACCGTCTCGCTGAGTTCTTCGCCAGCTAACCCCGGCCCTTCCCAACTCGGGTACGCCAACTCCCCTTCATTCCCGTTTCGGGTACGGCTAATTCTCTCCACGGAGCTTCCGGGTACAGGTATTGCAGACCAAAGGAGGACGACGGCGGACAGCGCCTTCGTCGTCGCCCGCGCCCTTGTGAAGCGAGGTAGTTGGCGTACCCGAAACGACCAGGAGCGCGAGTTGGCGTACCCGAAACGAATGAGGGCGGTGGGTCAGCTTGCCTTGAGGGGCATGTTGTCGATGAGGCGGACCTCGCCGACGCGGGCGGCTACGATCGCGAGGGCTTCCCCGGTGAACGGCGTCTCGCGGCAGTTGAAGGCGAGCGGCTCGAGGGTGTCCGCGTCCACGACCTCGAAGTAGTCCAGCTCGACGCCCGGCTGCGATTTGATGAGGGCGACGGCGTCGTCCGGCTCGAGCGGTTGGTGCGCCGTGGCGCGCTCGTCCATGAGCCGGAGTGCGCGCGAGAGAACGAGGGCGGCCTCGCGGTCGCCGTCGTTCAGGAACTGATTCCGGCTCGAGAGGGCGAGGCCGTCCTCAGCCCGAACGATCGGCACCCCGACGACGTCGACCGGGAAGTCAAGGTCCTTGACCATTCGCCGCACGATAGCCAGCTGCTGAGCATCCTTCTGTCCGAAGTAGGCTCGAAACGCCACGGGACGCCCCGCCACCGGCCCCGGGGAGGCGAGGTGGAACAGCTTGGACACCACGGTGAGGACGCCGTCGAAATGCCCGGGGCGGGAGGCACCCTCCCACTTCTCGGCAAGCGGCCCCGCCGTCACGCGCACGAGTGGTTCGCCTCCGGGGTACATTTCCTCGACCGACGGGGCGAACACGAGGTCCACGCCGATGGCGTCGAGAAGCGCGGCGTCCGCATCGAGCGTGCGGGGGTAGCGCTCGAGGTCCTTCGGATCGCCGAACTGGAGCGGATTGACGAAGACGCTTGCGACGACGACATCGTTCGCCGCGACGGCGGCCTCGGCGAGCATCCGGTGGCCGTTGTGGAGGGCGCCCATGGTCGGAGCCAGGCCCAACGAGGGAGTCGCGCCCCGCCGCCCCCCATGCTCCGCGGTGAGGCGAGCGATCTCGGACCGCAGTTCGGCCTTCGTGCGGACGACGGTGATGGGCATCTACGGTTCCTCTCGTGCGTTCTCCGGCCCGGGCTCGTCTTCCGGCCGGAGTGCCGCCTCGAGCCGGGCCCGGACGTCAGCGCCGAAGAGGCCGCGCCGCTCCGCGCGGCGGGCCGTGGCGAGCGCCATCGCGCGGTAGGCCTCAAGGATATCGGCGGTGCCGGCGTCGTTCGCGCTGCCCGTCTCCTGGGCAAGTTCCACAAGTGCTTCAGCATGTGCTGCCACAGTGCCGATGTCGCCTCGAGCCACTGGCCCGGTGAGCGCCGACTCGCCCGCGGCGAGCGCGTTCTCGAGCGACGCGCGAAGGAGCGGGCCGAGGAGCCTGTCCGGTTCGTCGACCCCGATGCGGCCCAGGACCTCCGCCGCCTGAGCGACGAGCGTGACGAGATGGTTCGAGCCGTGGGCGAGTGCAGCGTGGTACGCAACCCTGTCACCCTCGGCGATGACGACAGGTTCGGCACCCATCTCGACGACGAGCGCCTGGGCGATCGGCAGCATCGCCGGATCCGCCGTCACCCCGAAACGGCAGTCAAGGATGCGCCCCAGGTCGAGGCTCATGCCGGTGAACGTCATGGCCGGATGGATCGCAAGCGGGATCGCCCCGGCGCTGCGCACCGGCGCTAGCACCCCGACCCCGTGCCTGCCGGACGTGTGGGCCACGAGCTGGCCCGCCTGCCATGCCCCGAGCTTCGCGAGCCCCTCGACGAGCGGCGCGAGCGCGTCATCGGGAACCGCGAGGAGCACGAGCTCAGAACGCTCCACGATGTCCGGGATCTCAAGCACAGGTACGCCGGGGAGCAGGGCCTCGGCGCGGTCGCGGCTCGCTTCGGAGACGGCGGAAACGCCGACGACGGCGTGTTCAGCTGCGCGCAAGGCCGCACCCAGGACGGCACCCACCTTGCCCGCACCGACGACGCCGACCCCCAAACGGCCGGGACGCATCACCTGACGCCTCCCTTCACGGCAGAACTGCCCGGGTCGGCGCGACGCGCGTAGCCCCCCTCGGCGTCGCCCGTCTTCCGCTTCGGCGCCTTGTCAGGCTCGCCGCCCTCGTCGTTGTCCTCTGGCGGGATCTTGCAGAACCGCTCTACGAGGAGCCCGATCGCGACCATGACGACGCCGCCGCCCATCATGGCGACGGCCTGCAGGACGACTGGGCTCGTAGCACGCGCAGCCCAGACCGGGATCTGATCGGCGAGGACTCCCGCATGCCAGCCAAGCAGGACCGCACCCGCGTAGGCGCACGCGTGCGCGAGCACGAGCGTCCGCGCGGCGAAGATCGGGTCGATCATCCGCTGCCGTGTTTCCTCGTTGCGCCAGCGCAGCACCCGGATCCCAAGGGCCAGCGTGAAGACCGCGATCACCGCCATGCTTCCCAATGCGCTGTACGGAAGGACTGGGGTGCTCGCCCCCGCACGGTCCGAGAGATGTGCGGCCGCGAAGCCGAGGAGTCCCAGAACGATGCCGATGAGACCCAAGGCGGTGAGGCGGAGTGGCTTCATGCGAGCCCCTCGTCAAGCAGCATGTCGTAGTCCGCGATGCTGTCCGCGTCTCCGCAGTCCTCGAGCAGCTCGACAATCGGGTGCCCCTCGAGCACGGCCGTCGGGTCGATCAGGAGCCACGGGAACAGCACGAACGCGCGCTCGGCTGCCCGCGGGTGCGGCAGGGTGAGGACCGGATCGTCCTGGGCCAAGTCGCCATAGGTGATGATGTCGACATCGAGCGTGCGCGGGCCCCAGCGGACCTCGCGCGTGCGGAGGTGCTTCGCCTCGACCGACTGGCAGTGCGCGAGCAGCTCATAGGGGCCCAGGCTCGTCTGCACGATCATGACCATGTTGAGGAAGTCCGGCTGGCCCTCGGGACCGCCCACCGCCTTGGTCTGGATCACGGGGGAAACGTCGACGAGCCGTACCTCCGGGCGATCCACGAGGTCCGAGACGGCCTCGGCAAGGGTCTCGGCGCGCTCACCGAGGTTGCTCCCAAGTGCGAGGACGGCGCGCGTGTAGTCCGACTGGATTGCGGGCGTCTCGGCGCTCACGTCAGCGCTCCCGGAAGACCGTGACGGCGACATCGTCGAACGGGACCGCGATCGGCGCCTGCGGCTTGTGGACCGTGACTTCCGCGGCGGCGATGGCGCCGAACTCCGCGAGGATCGTGTTCGCGATGCGGACGGCGAGCGTTTCGATGAGGTCCACGGGTTCGCCCGAGACGATCTGGGTGATGCGCTCGGCGACCTCGGCATAGCTCGCCGTCTGGGTCAGGTCATCCCCCGCGGCCGCCGCCGCGAAATCGGAGTGCAGGACGGCGTCGACCACGAACGGCTGTCCGTCGCGGCGCTCGAAGTCGAGGACGCCGTGGTGGCCGACGGCGGTGACGCCGCGAAGCGTGATGAGGTCAGCTCGGGTGCCCACACGCCCCGCCTCAGGTCCGCGCCCGGGCGACGACCTTGACCGCGTCGAGGCTCGGCACGACGTCGTGCACTCGAACACCCCACACGCCCTTCGCCGCGGCGAGCGTGGTGATCGCCGCCGTCGCCGCGTCGCGCTGCTGAGGTTCCGCGGCTTTGCCGGCCGTCGTGAGCAACTCGCCCAGGAAGCGCTTGCGGGATGCCGCCACAAGGACCCGGTGACCGAGCTGCACGAAGCGCTCGATGCCTGCCACGAGCTCCCAGTTCTGCTCGCCGTTCTTCGCGAAGCCGATGCCGGGATCGACGATGATCTTCTCGTCCGCGACACCCGCGGCCCGCAGCCGATCCCGGACGGCGACCGTCTCGGCGAGAACGTCGTCCACCACGTTTTCGTAATCGGTGAGGGTGGTCATGATGCGGGAGTTGCCGCGGTTGTGCATGAGCACGTAGTAGGCGCCGCGATCGGCAACGAGGTCGACCATGTCCTGGCTGACCTCGAGACCGGACACGTCGTTGATGATGAGCGCTCCCGCGTCGAGGGCCTTGGAAGCCGTAGTGGCGCGACGGGTATCAACCGATACGAGGGCTCCAGCCTTGACGAGCGCCTCGACGACAGGGAGGACCCGGCGCTCCTCCTCGCCCTCGGGCACCTCCTCAGCGCCCGGGCGGGTCGACTCGCCACCCACGTCGATGATGTCAGCCCCGGCGTAGAACATGCGGAGGCCGGCAGCGATCGCGGAATCCACCGACTCGTGCTCGCCCCCATCGCTGAAGGAGTCCGGCGTGACGTTGAGGATTCCCATGACGACCGTGCGGTCCGTCGGGAGTGATTCGAATGTGGCCCTCGGACGGGGCTTGCGGAGAACAGGCAGCGGGGTCGTGTTGGGCCCGGTCCCGGGCGCGGCGGCGAGGGTGTCCATAGTCGCGATTACCTTCCGAGAATCAGGCTCATGGCTTCGGCGCGAGTCGCCGGGTCGTGCAGTTGCCCCCTGACGGCGCTAGTGACCGTCTTTGCTCCAGGCTTGCGGACACCGCGCATCGACATGCACATGTGCTCGCATTCGACGACGACGATCACCCCGCGGGGCTTGAGGTGCTTCACGAGCGCCTCCGCAACGTCAGTTGTGAGCCGCTCCTGGACCTGAGGGCGCCGGGCGTAGATGTCCACGAGCCGCGCAAGCTTGCTCAACCCCGTGACGCGACCGTCGTGCGAGGGGATATAACCGACGTGCGCGACACCGTGGAACGGGACGAGATGGTGCTCGCACGTCGAGTAGAACGGGATGTCCTTCACGAGCACGAGCTCTTCGTGATCGAGGTCGAAGGTCACGCCGAGGACGTCCTCGGGAGTCTGGTGGAGCCCCGCGAACGTCTCGGCGAACGAACGCGCAACCCGCTTCGGGGTGTCGCGCAGCCCATGCCGGTCCGGATCCTCTCCTACAGCGAGCAGAATCTCGCGAACTGCGGCCTCAATCCGCGGCAAGTCCATGCGCGAGTCGAAGTCGGCGGCGGCGGCAACGTCGTCGTCGTCAATGTGGGTCACGGAATGAATCCTATCGGGCGCTGCTCACGCCCCGTGTCGCGGTCCTCGGGACTGGCCTTCGTGCGGGGGCTCCGGGTTGCCGGAGAACTCCTGCTCACCCCCGGTGTGCACATGCGGATGCTGCGCGTCGAGCGGCTGGTTGCGCCGCGCGTCGTTCGCCTCCTCCTGGGCCTTGATCTCGGCGTCGGTCTCATCGTGATCGTGGTTGGCCTTTGCCTCGAGCTCCGCGCGAACCCGGCGCTCGTTCTCGGTCTCTACCGGCGGAATGTGCTGCACAGGCCGTGACGCCTTGGAGAGCCACACCTCGCGGAAGTCCCGCTTGCGCACGTCACTGAAGATAGCGGCGATCTCGCGCTGATTGAGGGTCTCGTGCTCGAGCAGCGCACCGGCCAGCCGGTCGAGGATGTCGCGGTTCTCGGTGAGGATCGCGTACGCCTCGTCGTGGGCCTGGTCCATGAGCCGGCGCACCTCCTCGTCCACGACGTACGCGACCTGGTCCGAGTAGTTGCGCTCGTGGGCTGCGTCACGGCCGAGGAACGGCTCGCCGCCGCCCTGGCCGAGCTTGACCGCGCCCACACGCTCGCTCATGCCGAACTGGGTGACCATCTTGCGGGCCGTCGAGGTCGCCTTCTCGATGTCGTTGGACGCACCGGTGGACGGATCGTGGAAGACGATCTCCTCGGCGACACGCCCGCCCATCGCGTACGCGAGCTGGTCGAGCAGCTCATTGCGGGTTACGGAGTACTTGTCGTCCTCCGGGACGACCATCGTGTAGCCGAGGGCGCGCCCGCGCGGAAGGATCGTGATCTTGGTGACCGGCGCCGAGTTGCGCAGCGCTGCCGCAACGAGGGCATGGCCGCCCTCGTGGTAGGCCGTGATCTTGCGCTCGAGGTCCTTCATGACCCGGCTGCGCTTCTGCGGGCCGGCCATGACGCGGTCGATCGCCTCGTCGAGGGCGCGGTCGTCGATGAGCTGCGCATTGGAGCGCGCGGTGAGCAGGGCAGCCTCGTTGAGCACGTTGGCCAGGTCTGCGCCCGTGTAGCCCGGGGTCTTCTTCGCGACCGCCTTGAGGTCCACGTTGCCCGCCATCGGCTTGCCCTTCGCGTGCACGGCGAGGATCTGCTCGCGGCCCACGAGATCCGGCGCCTCGACGGGCACCTGCCGGTCGAAGCGGCCGGGCCGCAGGAGGGCCGGGTCGAGGACGTCGGGGCGGTTCGTTGCCGCGATGAGGATGACGTTCGTCTTCGGGTCGAAGCCGTCCATCTCGACGAGGAGCTGGTTGAGGGTCTGCTCACGCTCGTCGTTGCCGCCGCCGATGCCCGCGCCGCGATGCCGGCCGACGGCGTCGATCTCATCCACGAAGACGATGGACGGCGAATTCGACTTCGCCTGCTCGAAGAGGTCGCGAACGCGGGACGCGCCGACGCCGACGAACATCTCGACGAAGTCAGAACCGGAGATCGAGAAGAAGGGAACACCGGCCTCGCCGGCGACAGCCCGGGCGAGGAGCGTCTTGCCGGTACCGGGAGGGCCGTACAGGAGCACGCCCTTCGGGATCTTCGCGCCCACGGCCTGGAACTTCCCCGGTTCCTGGAGGAACTCCTTGATCTCCTGGAGTTCCTCGACGGCCTCGTCAGCACCGGCGACGTCAGCGAAGGTGACCTGCGGCATGTCCTTCGTGATCATCTTCGCTCGGGACTTGCCGAACTTCATGACCTGCGAACCGCCACCCTGCATGCGGGAGAGCAGGAACCAGAACAGGGCCCCGAGGAGGAGGACGGGAATGATGAGCGAGAGGATCGAACCGAACCAGTTGTTCCCCGTCGGGACGTCGTTGTAGCCGCCCGGGAGGTTCGCATTGTCGATCGCCTGGACGACCTCGTTGCCGCGGGGATCCACATAGTAGAACTGGACGCTCTTGCCCTTGTCCGAGCCGCTGGGATCGACGTAGTCGTTCTTCAGCGTCAGGTCAACGCGCTCTTCGCCGTTGTTGATCTTCGCGGACTGGACCTTGCCGTCCTTGATGAGCTGCATGCCCACATTCGTGTCGACCGTCGCACTTCCGCCCGGAGCCAGGGTTCCGAAGGCGATGAGGAGGAGGGCGATCACGACGAGGATCCAGATCCCCGGACCCTTGACGAAGCTTTTGACGTTCATGAACTCGGGGCCGAGCCCCGTCCCTTCTGTTGTGCCGCGGCGCCAGTAACTGCTGGGGTCCCCTGACCCTGCTGCCTTCTGATCTCGAGCAGTACCGCAACAAGCTATACCGTTCGCAGACCTTCACGCACAGTGGTGGACAAAAGTTCCCCGGAGCGTGCGCCCACGGCGAACTGCTTGGCGGCCGGCCCGAAGCCTCGCCTTCAGCGCCTACTCGTAGACGTGCGGCGCGAGAGTGCCGACGAAGTCGAGATTGCGGTACTTCTCCGCATAATCGAGCCCGTAGCCGACCACGAACTCGTTCGGAATGTCGAAGCCGACGTACTTCACATCGATCTTGACCTTCGCGGCCCCGGGCTTCCGGAAAGCAGTGCAGATCTCGACCGAGGCGGTGCCCCGGGACTCGAGGTTCGTCTTGAGCCACGAGAGCGTGAGGCCGGAATCGATGATGTCCTCGACGATCAGCACGTGCTTGCCCATGAGATCGGTGTCGAGGTCCTTGAGGATCCGGACCACGCCGGAGGACTGCGTCCCGGAGCCGTAGGAGGAGACCGCCATCCAGTCCATCGTGACGTGGCTGTGGAGGGCGCGCGCGAGATCGGCCATCACCATCACGGCGCCCTTGAGCACTCCGACGATCAGCAGGTCTCGACCTGCGTAGTCCTCGTCAATCTGGGCGGCGAGCTCGGAGATCCGCTGCTGGATCTGCTCCCGGCCGTAGAGGACGTGCTTGAGGTCTGCCTGGACGTCTTGAGAATCCACTTGGGCTCCTGGGACTCGGTCTCAGCTGCGGCTCGGCCAATGCCAAAAAGGGCCACGGCCCAAGCTCAGCGTCGGGGATGCGATACAAAGACTAGCTTCCCATACTCGGTTCCGGGCGGCGCATCCTTCCGCCGCGGCTGCCGGTGGACGCTCACGTGCCCGGGGACCTCGATCGGCCCCGCCGATCCGCGGCGGTCGAGGAGGCGTTCGACGGCGGCGAGCCGCTCGAATGTCGGCTGCCCGCCCAGCTCAACGAGGGCGAGCGCGAGGACCCGGCTGCGGATGGCGCCCGGCAGGTCGCGGACCTCCCGGTCGGGCAGGAGCAATGTGCCGCGCTCCCCTCGCTCCCCTCGCTCCACGAGGGAGCCATAGACCCGGGCGGCCTCGGAGTCGAGGTAGTCGGCGTCCCGGCCGAGGATCGCAGCCGTCCGGGCAAGGCCCTCGGCGACGCCCGGACCGAGCTCTGCCTCGAGGAACGGCATGATGACGGCGCGCGCCCGCGAGCGCATGTAGCGCGGGTCCGAGTTCGTCGGATCGAACCACGGCTCGAGGCCCTCGGCCTTGCACACCTCGACCGTGTCCGCGCGCCGAAGTCCGAGAAACGGGCGCACGTACGGTCCGCGGACTCGACGCATCCCGCCGAGCGAGCGGGTGCCGGAGCCGCGGGCGAGCCCAAGCAGGACCTGCTCGGCCTGATCGTCGAGCGTGTGCCCGAGCAATACCCTCTGGGCGCCCCACTCGGCGGCCTCAGCCTCGAAGGCCGCGAGCCGTGCAGCGCGGGCCTCGGCCTCCGGGCCCTCGCCCGAGCGGCGCACCTCCACGGCGACCACGCGCACGGGTGAGAGCCCGAGCTCAACGAGGACTCCCGCCGTCGTGCGCGCAACTTCCGCCGTTGCCTCTTGAAGCCCGTGGTCGACGACGACGGCGCCCACCTCGAGCGGGTGCCCCTCCACGCCGCCACGGCGGGCGAAATGGGCGACGGCGGCCGCGAGTGCGAGCGAGTCAGCGCCGCCCGAGCAGCCGACGAGGACGCGGTGCGGCCAGCCAGCCTCCTCGAGAGCGGCCTTGACGGCATTCCGGGCGCGCCCGACAGCGGGATTGAGCCGGCGACGTGAGGGCGAGGCAGAGTCTCGCGAGCTCACCCCATCCTCGCGACCCACGCTTCGGGGGCGTGGATCTCCTCCTCGGTCGGCAGGTTCTCGGGCCGATCCCAGATCTGATTGAAGCCGTCCATGCCGATGCGGTCGACGACCGCGTTCACGAACTTCGCGCCGTCCGTGTACTGGCGCATCTTCGCGTCGAGCCCGAGGAGCCGCCGCACAAACGATTCGAGCACGCCGCGGTTCTCGCTGCGCGCGTTGTACCGCTGGCGAATCGTCTTGACGCTCGGGACCACGGCGGCGTCGATCGCATCCATCACGACGCTCGCGTGTCCTTCGAGCAGGCTCATGATCGCGGTCAGGTGCGAGATTGCGGCCTTCTCCGAAGGGTCCTGGAGCAGATCGAGGATGGCTCCCCGACTCGGAACCGGCTGGCTCACGCCCGCCCAAGGGCGATCCCGGAGTGACTTGGCCGCGGCCGTGGCGCGCTCCATGAGCGAATCCATGTTGCCGATGAGGCTGTCGGAGAGCTGCGCGACCTGCTCGAGGATGTGGCTCCGGAGCCACGGGGCCGAGGCGAACTGGACCCGGTGGGTCTGCTCGTGGAGGCATACCCAGAGCCGGAAGTCCTCCGGGTCGACATTGAGTTCGCGCTCGATCTGGACGATATTCGGCGCGACGAGGAGCAGGCGGCCAGCCTCAGGGGCGGTCGAACCCGGGGCGAGCGCGGAGTAGGGCTCGTACTGGCCGAGGACCTTGTTCGAGAGGAACGCGAGAACCGCCCCGAGCTGAGCGCCCGTGACTGCGCCGCCCATGCGTGCCGCGGACGGGGTGATCTCACTCGCCTTCTTCTCGACGAGCTGCGTGAGGACCGGTCCGAGCATGACCTGGAACCCCTGGGTGTTCGCCTTGGCCCAGGAAGCGCGGTCGACGACGAGCACCTGGGAGTCGCGAAGGTCCTCGGCCGCGGCGAGGCCGGTAATGCGGTGCACGTGGGGCACGGCGGCGTCCGCGAGCCGGCGGAGGCTCGCTACGGCGTCGGCGGCCTCCCACGGCTCGAGCTGCGGTCCGGGAGGGCTCAGGCGCGCCGCCGTGGCGGCCGCGAGGTCCCAGTTGATGAGCTGCGGGGCCGTCTCATGGACATCCATACACCCCATCAGACCACACGCGGGCGCGCAGCACACGGGGATCCCGCTGGTGCTTACCTGCAGCCGCAGCCCGCGAGCGCCGAGGCGGCGGCGTCTACGGCCGTCACGTTGGCTGGAATTCCCGGCGTCAGCCCGTTCCCCACGAACGAGAAGACGAGGAGCCTGCCGTCCGCGTCGACCACGTAGCCGGTGAGGCCGATCACCGTGTTGAGCGTGCCCGTCTTGGCCCGAACGAAGCCCGCTCCCGGCGAATTGGCGGGATACCGCTTGGCCAGGGTCCCGCTGAGGCCCGCGATCGGGAGGCCGTCGAGCGCGCTCCGGAGCCGCGCGTCGTCGCCCGTCGTCATGGCGCGCATGAGCGTGACGAGGTCGGCAGGCGAAATGCGGTCAGTAATCGCGAGTCCGGACGCGTCGTCGAGCTGCAGTCCCGCCGTCGTGCCGATGATCCGCTGCGCGGTAGCCTCGAGCATTGCGCGGGCGCCCGCGATGCTCGCCTCCTTGCCGCTCGCTGCTGCCGCGAGGCGAGCGAGCGTCTCCGCCGCGTAATTGTCCGACTCCTGCAGCGTGTAGTCGAGCTGGTCTGCGATGGGAGACGAGGCGACGCTCGCGAGCTGCTGCGCGCCCTTCGATGCGGAGGCGAGTGTGACGCCGTCGGCCACGCTCTCCCCGGGCCCGAGCGCGGCGGCGAGTGCGTCGCGGAAGGCGGTCCCGGCGGCCATCGCTGGGTCTGCGGGGCGCGGACCGGAATCGTCGCCGGGCTGCGTGCGGGCGACGTTGAGGGCAATCGGTGCGATAGGCGCGATCTGCCCGGCTTCAACATCCTCGGGGGCCCACGCGGGGTTGATCGCGGGGCCGGTGAAGAGGGATGTATCAAGCTGGACCGAGACCTGCCCGTGCACGGGCCCGAGCGCAGCGGCCGTCTCGCGCGCGAGCGTCGCGAGGCCCGCGTGCCCCACAACCTGCCCCGGCTGGGATTCGCCGGCGCCGAGGAAGACGTCGCCGCCACCCACGAGCACGACGCTTCCCGGGGTGCTCCCCCGCACCACTCGCGTCTGGAGGACGGCATCCGGGCCCAGACTCGTGAGAACTGCCGCGGCGGTGAGGAGCTTGAGGTTCGACGCCGGGGCAACAGGCTGGTCGCCGGTCCGGCTGTAGAGGGTCTGCCCGGTCAGCCCATCGGCGACCTCGCCGCTGAAGCTTCCCCCGTCCGAGACAAGAAGGCCGTCGAGCTGCTTCGCGACGGCCGCGGGGGCCGGCTCCGCCGCCGAACTCGTGAGCGGACTTGCCCCGGCGAGAGACGCATCCGACGACGACGGCGCCAGCCACGGCGGCGTGCTCACCGCGGGGGTCGGGTGAGGCACGAGCGGGCCCGGGAATACGGGCCCGAGCACCGCGCCGACGAGCGCGGCGACCACCACCACGAGGAAGGAGACGAGGCCCCACGTCACGGCTTGATGGGCGCGGTCGGGCGACGAAATCATGCGTAGTGGTCCTGGGGTTCGGGCTTGTGCGGAGGGAGGTGCGCACCCCCAGTGCAGATATCCTCAATACTAATTGCCGCCCAAGACACTGAATGCCGCCACCGGCACGACCTCAAGGAGCAACATGAAGCACGACGTCACCATCGAGATCCCGCGTGGTTCCCGCGTGAAGTACGAGGTGGACCACGAGACCGGCCGCGTCCGCCTGGACCGCGTCCTCTTCACCTCGATGCAGTACCCGACGCACTACGGATACTTCGAGAACACGCTCGGCGAGGACGGCGATCCGCTCGACGCGCTCGTGTGGTACCCGGACGTCGACCTCTTCCCCGGCATCCTGCTCGAGGCGCGCCCGATCGCGATCTTCAACATGGAGGACGAGTCCGGCGGAGACGCCAAGCTCGTCTGCGTCCCCGCGGACAAGCGCTTCGACCACATCCAGGAGGCGTCGGACCTCGATGAGTGGCTCGTCAAGGAGATCGAGCACTTCTTCAGCCGTTACAAGGACCTCGAGCCGGGCAAGTGGGTCAAGCCGGCTGGCTGGGCGGACCGCGCGGCGGCCGAGGCCGAGCTCGAGGCGTCGATCAAGCGCTTCGGGGAACAGGGCCACTGACCGCTCGACACGGGGCCGCTTCTCGTTCCTTGACAGGCTTCCAAGCCCACCTACGTCGATAGGCTCAGGGCCATGTACACGGTCACGATCAACCAGCGCGACCGCGCACCGGGCGACCGCGTGCCCCAGCTCCTCCGTGCGCTTGCCCGACTCACTCCCGACGTCCCTCTGGCGCGGACGATCGGCGACGAAGTCCAAGGCGTCTTCTCGACCCCCGAAGCCGCGCTCGACGCCGCCCTTTCCGCCATGCGAGCCGACGCGTGCGGCGGCGTCCGCTGGAACGTCGGCATCGGCGTCGGCCCTCTCGGGGAACCGCTGCCCAAGGAAATGCAGGACGTCACCGGCCTCGGGCTCGTCTACTCGCGCCGCGCCGTCGAACGCGCCCAGCACATCAAGGACGAGGCGGCGGTAGCCGTCGACGGTCCGGACCGCGGCCTCGCCGCCGAGGCCGGGGCCGTCCTCCGGCTGCTGGCGCTCACGGTAGCGCGGCGCACGACGGCGGAATGGCGGGTCCTCGAGCTCCTCACACCTGGGGTGCGGGGGCAACAGAAGGCGGTCGCGGAGGCGCTGGGCATCACCACCCAGGCCGTTTCGAAGGCGATCGCCCGAGCCCACTTGAACGAGGAGTTCGACGCGCGGCCAGCCGTTGCGCACCTGATGCGACTCATGCTCGAACCGCGCTGACCGAACTCGTCGGTCAGCGCGGTCACACGAGCGATCGCAGCACCGCAACCAGTCCGTCATCCTCGACTGCTGACGTTACCTCGTTGGCGGCAGCCTTGACCTCCTCGGGGGCCTGGCCCATCGCGACGCCCCGCTCGGCCCACTGGAGCATTTCGATATCGTTGCGCCCGTCGCCGACGGCGACGGTATCTGCCGCGCCGATCCCAACGTGGTGCCGGACGAGTTCCAGGCCGCTCGCCTTCGTGACCCCTTGCGCCGCGATGTCGAGCCATGGCGTCCAGCCGACCGAATAGGTGACGCCATGCAGGCCGATCGCCTCGACGGCGTCGCCGAACTCTTCGGCGGTCGCGTCGGTCGAGAACACCACGAGGCGCACGGCCGTGAGTTCGAGGAGCTCTTCGAAGGAGACGCCCTTGGCCTCGACGCCAAAACTCGGATCCTGGAACCGCTCGGTCGAGTAGAAGTTCCCCTGGTCATCCTCGATCGCATACTTCGCGCCGGGGAGCCGGTGGCGCAGTGCGAGGAGCGCGACGGAAGGGTCGAAGACGCGCCGGTCGATGATGGTGTACCCGCCATTCGCACCGGCTTCGATACGCGCCACGACGCCGCCATTGGAGGAGACGGCGTATCCGCGCTCGATCCCGAGCAGTTCGACAATCGGGAGGGTGGCGCCGAGGGAGCGACCTGTGGCCACGACCACCTCGTGACCGGCGGCTACGAGAGCTTGCCCAGCCGCACGGACAGCTTGGCTCATGTGGCCGTCGTGATCCACGAGAGTGCCGTCCACATCGAGAGCGACGAGCTTGGGAAGTGCTGGAATCGGCTGGTCATCGATGCCAGCCCTGATCGTTGTTGTCATGCATCTAGTGAACCACTCCGCGCCGACAACCTTCCGGGACGGTCCCGGACTTTGTGCTGTGGGAGACGGGCTACCGCCGGAAAGACGCGCTTAGTGCGTCCTCCTCCCGACAAGGCGTCCTCTTGCAGGAGGTTCTCCACATAGGGCCTGGAGTCCTGCTGGCGGGGCCTCCGGACGGGCGAGACTGAGACCGTGGACATGCTCGGCTATCTCCTCGACACCTCGCGGCGCGATCTCCTCGTTCCAGCCCAAGACCCCCGCCGCGGTTTTGCGTCGGGGCAACTCGTCCGGCTCCGTCGAGGTTTCTACGTTCCGACCCAAGTATGGGTCGGCGCCCGTCCCGACCAACGATTCCGGATGGCCGTCGCAGCGTTCGCGCGGGCGAATCCGAAAGCGGTGTTCTGCGGGGAGACCGCCCTGTTCCTGAGAGGAATTCCGACCGTCAAGGCGCCGCCGGCCATCGACGTTGCGACCACCACCAAGGGGCGGCTCGGAGTCGGGTCCAGTACCTTCTCGGTGTGTGGAGAAGGCGAGGCCGCCGAGCGGGCTCGCCGGTGCCCGCCTCCCCGGGTCCGACGACACCTTCACAGCAGCCTCAATGCCGACGACGCCGGCGAACACCTCACCGTGCCCCTCGCCGAGGCCCTCGTGGAGGTTCTCGCTACGGGGAAGTTTCCCCGAGCTCTCGCCGTGGCCGACGGCGTGCTCCGCGAACGTGCTTGTGGTTTGCTCCTCGACCAAGAGGATGTCAGGTCCGCGATCGCTTGTCTCAAGGCCAAGTCCCACCGCCGACGCGCCGAACTCATTGGGTCGCTTGCGCGGGCGGGAGCCGAGTCTCCTGGAGAATCTGTGAGCCGCGCCCTCATGCATCAATTCGGGTTCCCTGAGCCGATTCTCCAGAAGCAGCACTTCGACGCCCTCGGTTTCGTGGGCCGCACGGATTTCTTCTGGGACCTCGAACCCAGCCCCGTGGGGGAGTTCGATGGTTGGGGCAAGTACTTCGAGAAAGAGCTCACCGGAGGCCAAGACCCTCGCGAGATCATTCGCAACGAGAAGCGCCGCGAGAATCGCCTTCTCGCTCTTGGCCATCCGGTGATCCGATGGGATTGGGCGGACTTGGAGCAGCCAATGCGGTTGCGAGCGAAGCTTCTCGCGGTGGGGTTACGCTCGGCGCAGAGACCCGTTACGGCGGAGAAGATCGCTTGAGTGCGTCTTCTCCGCCACAAGGCGTCTTAAGGGCCGAGGACGGCCCGGGAGCGAGGGCGTCCCAGGGCGCAGCCCGGGGGCGGAGCCCCGCGGACGCGGGAAGAACGAGACCGGCCGGTCAGAGGACCGGGAGCACCTCGAGTCCGCCGAGGTAGGGGCGGAGCGCTGCGGGCACCGTGACGGAGCCGTCCGGGTTCTGATGGTGCTCGAGGATGGCCACGAGCCACCGCGTCGTCGCGAGGGTGCCGTTGAGCGTCGCGACGCTGCGCGTGCCCTTCGATGCGCCGTCGCCGTCGAACATCCGCTCCCGGATGTTGAGCCGCCGTGCCTGGAAGCCCGTGCAGTTCGACGTCGACGTCAGCTCGCGGTAGCGGCCCTGAGTAGGGACCCAGGCCTCGCAGTCGAACTTGCGGGCCGCGCTCATCCCCAGATCACCAGCGGCCGTGTCGATCACGCGGTAGGGAAGCTCCACCTTGGCGAGCATCTCCTCCTCCCACGCAAGGAGACGGGCATGTTCGGCCTGGGCCTCATCGAGCGGGACGTAGGAGAACATCTCGACCTTGTTGAACTGGTGCACGCGGATGATGCCGCGGGTGTCCTTGCCATGCGAACCGGCCTCACGCCGATAGCAGGACGACCAACCGGCGTAGCGGACGGGACCACCCGAGAGGTCGAGGATCTCGTCGGAGTGGTAGCCGGCGAGCGGGACCTCCGAGGTTCCCACAAGATAGAGGTCATCCTCGGCGAGGCGGTAGATCTCGGCGTCGTGCTTGACGTCGAATCCCGTGCCCTGCATTGTCTCGGGACGAACGAGAGTCGGGGTGATCATCGGCGTGAAACCGGCAGCGATCGCCTGGTCGAGCGCCATCTGGAGGAGTGCGAGCTCGAGGCGCGCGCCGACTCCCTTGAGGAAGTAGAAGCGGGCGCCCGAGACCTTCGCCCCGCGCTCCATGTCGATGGCACCGAGCAGCTCGCCGATCTCGAGGTGATCGCGGGGCTCGAAGCCCTCCGCAGCGAAATCGCGGGGCGTGCCCACAGTCTTGACGACCTCGTAGTCGTCCTCGCCTCCGGCCGGAACGCCGTCGATCACGAGGTTCGGGAACACCCGAAGCAGCTCGTCCTGCTCGGCCTGGGCCGCGTCAGCGTCCGCTGAGGAGGACTTCACCTTCGCGGCGAGCTCCTTCACCTCGGCGAGCAGTGCCTGCTTCTCCTCGCCTTTGGCCGCTGCAACCTTCTTGCCGAAGGCGTTCTGCTCGGCGCGAAGCGTCTCGTACTGGGTTAGGGCCGCCCGCCGGCGGGAATCAGCAGCAAGAAGCCGGTCTACGAGGGACTCGTCCGCGCCGCGCGCACGCTGGCTGGCCCGGAACTTCTCGGGGTTCTCGCTGAGCTCTCGAACGTCGATCACGCCCCCTAGCCTAGCGGGAGGCGCCCGTCCGTCCCGCCGCCGCGGGATAGAGTGAGGAAACCATGCGCAATTGGATCATCGCTGGAGCCGTCACGACGGCTGGGGCCGTCGCGGTCACCAGCTGGTGGGGAGTGCGCAGACTCCGTGAGCAGCACAGCCGGAGCGCTGTGGGGGAACCCGCGCAGGCGCCCCCACCGGGCCACCAACAGGTGGCCGTCATTCTGAATCCGACGAAGGCGCGGGCGGCCGAGGCCGAGATGCTCATCGAGGCGGCCTGCCGCGGGGCCGGCTGGCCCAGGCCCCTTGTCTTCGAGACGACAGCCGAGGACCCGGGCCATTCGATGACCCAGCGAGCGCTCGAGGCGGGGGCCGACGTCGTCATCCCGTGCGGCGGCGATGGAACGGTGCGCGTCGTCGCGGAAGCCCTCGCCGGGAGCGACGTTGCCCTTGGTCTCGTGCCTCTCGGCACGGGAAACCTGCTCGCGCGCAACATCGACCTCGACATCACACGCATCTCGCAGTGCGTGCACACGGCCCTGTTCGGCAGGCAGCGGCGCATCGACACAGCCACGATGTCCCTCGAGGATCGGACGACCGGCCGGAAGTCCACCCACACTTTCCTCGTCATTGCGGGCATGGGGATGGACGCAGAGATCCTGAGCGACACCAACGAGGACCTCAAGCGTGCCGTGGGCTGGATCGCCTACACGGAGGCGGGAATCCGCCATATGCCGGGCCGGAGGCGCAAACGCGTGGAGATTTCGCTGAACGACGGCGACTTCCAGACCCGGCGTGTCCGCAGCGTGCTCTTCGCGAACTGCAGCAAGCTCCCCGGTGGTGTCGACTTCATCCCTGAGGCGTACATCGACGACGGCGTGCTCGACATCGTCGTCATGAGCCCGCGCAGCCTCATCGGCTGGGTCGCGATGTACATCAAGATCCTGTTCCAGCACAACCACCCGCTCCCCGTCATGTCCTTCTACGGCGCGCAGAAGGTGCGCCTCCGGAGCGCCGAGCCGCTCGAGACCCAGGCAGACGGCGACCCCACGGGGCCGGCCACCGACATCGAGGTCGAGGTGCATCCGCTCTCGCTCCTCGTGCGGGTCACGCACTGAGAGCGTAATCCGGGCCAATCAGTCGCCGAGAATCGTCCTCACCCATGCGGCGCCGGCGTTGAACGCGGTGTCGCTGTTGTGGGGACTAACCACCGGCTCCACGCCGTCGGCGCGGCGGTACGAGCCAAGGAAGCGGGTCTGGGGGCTGAGGCGGTGCAGGCCGGCCAACGCGTCGGCAACGCGGGCGTCCCCCGCGTGGCCCTCGGCGTCAATGCTGAAGAAGTAGTGGCCCAGGTATTCTCCGGTGGGCCGCGATTCGATGCGGGAGAGATTCACGCCGCGCGAAGCGAACTGCTCGAGGATCTCCATGAGCGCCCCCGGACGGTCCTGCGGCAACGGCACAGCGACCGTCGTCTTGTCGGCCCCTGTGCGCGGCGGGAGGGAGCCCGGCCGCGAGACGAGGATGAAGCGCGTCACGGCGCCCGGATTGTCGCCGATGCCTGCACCGAGAACCTCGAGCTCAGGGTGCTCCTCGGCCACGATCGGGCCGCAGATGGCGGCGTCCCCGGGGCGGGAGGAAGCCCCGAGAAGGGCGAGCGCTCCGGCTACCGTCGAGGAGGCAGGTTCGTATTCCGCGAGAGGAATATTCTCTCGCGCCCAGCGGCGGCACTGCGCCCATGCGTGGCCGTGAGTGCAAACCCGGCGCACGTCCTCAAGCCTCGTCCCAGGCCGAGCCACGAGCACGAACGTGATGGGCACGAGTTCCTCGCGCACGATCCGCAACTCGGGCCCTGTCGAGATCGCGTCGAGGGTTGCGGTGACGCCGCCTTCGACTGAATTCTCGATCGGGACCATCGCAGCGTCTGCGCGATGCGAACGTACGAGGTCGAGCGCCTCGGGCACGCTCGGAGATGGAACGCGCTCTGCGTCGCGGGCGCCCGGCACCTTGAGAAGCGCAGCCTCGGTGAACGTCCCGGCGGGCCCGAGGAACGTATAGAGCACTAGAGAACCGTGGGCTGCTGCCCGTTTTCGGAGACGAGGGGCCGCCCGGACTCAAGCCACGCATCCATGCCTCCGGCGACATTCATTGCCGAATAGCCCTGGTCCACAAGCCAGCCTGTCACCCGCGCGGAGCGGCCACCCGTACGGCAGACGACGAGGAGGTCCTCGTCCGGATCGAGCTCGCCGAGGCGGGCGGGCAACTGGTCCATTGGGATGTGCACGGCGCCCTCGGCGTGCCCGGCCTCCCATTCGTAGTCCTCGCGGACGTCGAGCAGCGTGCCAGCGGGCAGGGTCTCGACGCGGACGGATTCGAAGTTCGCCATTGCGGTTCCTCCACTTAACAGGCGCAGAAGTTGGATTCTCCTTCCAGCCTATAGTGGGAAGGCCGGTGGCGATGCCGGGAGGGAGGCGGCATGGACGACGGCGTAGCCCGGCTTTCCGCGCGCGGCCTCCGCGACGCGCTGCGCACCGGCGAGCTCTCGGCGAGGGACGCCGTCGTGCATTTCCTCGACGCGATCGGCACCCGCAACCCCCACCTCGGGGCGTTCGTGACGGTCACCGCCGAGTCCGCGCTGGCGGAGGCCTCGGCGGCGGACGAGGCGCACGCAGCCGCTCGCCGCGCTGGCGCCCTCGACGCGCTGCCGCCGCTCCATGGGATGCCGACGGCATTCAAGGACCTCGTCGATGTGAGCGGGGTGCCGACAACTTTTGGGAGCGCCGCCGTCGAGCCCCGACCCGCTCCACACAACGCGCCGCTCGTGACCGCCCTGAGGACGGCGGGCGTGATCTCCCTCGGAAAGACGCAGGTGCCCGAGTTCGGGCTCACGGCATATTCCGAGAACCGCATCGCCCCGCCCTCCCGCAACCCCCATGCGCCGGCGCTCAGCTCCGGCGGGTCATCGGGAGGCTCGGCGGCGGCGGTGGCGGCTGGCCTGCTGCCCTTCGCGCCTGGGAGCGACGGCGGCGGATCGATCCGGATCCCCGCGGCCGCCTGTGGAATCGTGGGGCTCAAGCCCGGGCGCGGACTCGTCCCCCAGGGTGAGAGCACTGGCGATCCGGGACGGCTCGTTGTCGCGGGCCCGCTCGCTCGGAGCGCGGAAGACGCCGCCGTGCTGCTCGATGCGCTTGTCGACGGGGACCACCAGGGCCGCCACACGGCGTCGTACGCGGACGCCGTGATGCGTGACCCAGCGAGACTCCGCATCGGCGTGGCACTCGCGAGCCCTTGGGACCATCGGTACCGCATTGAGCCCGAGCCGGAGGCCCTCGCAGCGCTCGACTCCGCGGCCACGCGGTTGGCGGCCGAGGGTCACCGAGTGGGCGAGGCGGAGGTGCGATACGACAACCGGTACCCCGACGCGTTCACGGCCGTCTGGACAGCGGGAGTAGGAACGCTCCGCCTCTCCCCTTCCCGCGAACCGCTCCTGACGCCACTCACCCGAGCGTTCCGGCGCCGCGCGCAGCAGAGGAGCCGCGCCAAGCTCGACGAATCGCTCCGGTTCCTGCACGGCTTCGAACGGGACACGGTCGCACAGTACGGGCGGTGGGACGCCATCCTCATGCCCGCGCTTGCGCAGACCCCGCGCCCCATCGGCTGGTTTTCCGGGCCGGAATGGCAGACGACGGCGGACGACGACTACGCGAGGCAATGCGAGTTCGCGCCGTGGTCGTCGATGGTCAACGTCTGCGGCCTTCCCGCGGTCAGCGTGCCCACGGTGTGGACCGAACTCGGACTGCCGATGGCGGTGCAGCTTGTGGGGCCGATGGGGTCGGAGGCGCGGCTCCTCCAGCTCGCGCGGATCCTTGAGACGGCGAAGGCGGGGGCGGCGGCCCGTACGGGTCAGTAGTTGTAGCTGTACTGGCTGATCGAAGCGATCCCGATCACGAGGAACGCAATGACCACCACACTGACGAGCAGGCAGAAGTAGCCGGTCGCGAGGCCCGCGATCGCGAAACCGCGGCCGGCCGGCTCGCGGGAGAGCGCGAGGTGGCCGAGCACGATCGCCGCGAGCTGGGGCAGGAGCAGGAAGCCGAAGCCGAGCAACGACGCGATGCCGCAGACCATCGAGACGATGCTCAGAGTCCGCGGCTCGGGTTGGGCATAGGAATAGGGCTGCGGATACTGGGGCTGCTGATAGCCGTACGACGGCGGGTACTGCTGGGGCGCGCCCGGCCCGTAGGGGTTCTGGGAGTAGGCGTTCTGCTGGGAGTAGGGGCTCTCAGAGTATGGGCCCTCGGAATACGGGCCCTGAGAGTATGGGCTCTGCCCGAACTGGCCCTGCCCGTAGGGGCTCTGGTGCGTGCCGTAGGGAGAGGCGGAGGCACCGGGAACAGTCGGCGCCTGGGGAACAGGAGGGATCGGACGAGTCGCGTGGCGGTGCTCGCGCGCGATCGGTTCGGTCGGGCGCTCGTCCGCCGGCTCGAGCGGCGGCTCGCCCTCATGGCGGCCCTCGTTGGTCTCGGACACGTCTCCCCCTCTGCCTCGAAATACTTCCGACGGGATGCTGGCACCAGCCTACTCGCGCCGCCCGTCAGGGCGCTGTGGGCCTGGAATGGCAAAAAATCGCGGAGGTCACTGCCGGAAATCTTCAGGCGGACGGCACGTACTGTCGGTGTTCTCTGCCAAGCTATGGGCATGGCTAACCGAGCAGGCACCGTTGCCCTTCCCAGTGACCTTGTCGACATCACGGCACTTCTCGATGCCTATTACGACATCTCCCCGGATCTCAGCGACCCGGGTCAGCGTGTGGCGTTCGGCACCTCGGGGCACCGGGGCTCAAGCCTCAGGGCCTCCTTCAACGAGAAGCACATTGCCGCAATCACCCAGGCGATCGTCGAGTACCGGGCGGGCCAAGGCATCCGCGGTCCGCTTTTCCTCGCGAAGGACACCCATGGACTGAGCGAGCCGGCGACGAACACCGCACTCGAGGTGCTCGCGGCGAACGGGGTGACAGTCCTCGTAGATGCGCGCCACGGCTACACGCCAACGCCTTCGCTGAGCCACGCCATCCTCAAGTACAACGCCGGCCGCTCTCAGGACGATCCTGGGAGGGCAGACGGCATCGTCGTGACCCCGAGCCACAACCCTCCCGCGGACGGCGGCTTCAAGTACAACCCGCCGCACGGCGGTCCCGCGGACACTGACGCGACGAGCTGGATCGCGGACCGCGCCAACGCCCTCCTCGAGGCGAACCTTGAAGGCGTCCGGCGCGTCCAGCTCCAGGAGGCGCTCTCGGCGGAGACGACGGGCCAGTACGACTTCCTCTCAAGCTACGTCGACGACCTGCCCCTCGTGCTCGACATTGCGGCGATCAGGGACGCTGGAGTCCGGATCGGGGCCGACCCGATGGGCGGAGCTTCGGTGGACTACTGGGGCGAGATCGGCGAGCGCCATCACCTCAACCTCACTGTGGTGAACCCGACCGTCGACCCGCGGTGGGCCTTCATGACGCTGGACTGGGACGAGAAGATCCGGATGGACTGCTCTTCCCCGTCTGCCATGGCCGGCCTCATCTCGAAGGTCAACTCGGGAGATACGAAGTTCGACATCGCCACTGGCAATGACGCCGACGCCGACCGGCACGGCATCGTCACGCCCGATGCTGGCCTCATGAACCCGAACCACTACCTCTCGGTAGCGATCGACTACCTCTACCGCAACCGATCTGGATGGCGCCCGGACGCCGTCGTCGGCAAGACGCTCGTGAGCTCATCCATGATCGACCGCGTTGCGGAGGGCCTTGGCCGGAAGCTTGTCGAGGTTCCGGTCGGCTTCAAGTGGTTCGTGCCGGGCCTGCTGAGCGGCGAGGGCGCGTTCGGGGGTGAGGAAAGCGCCGGCGCGAGCTTCGTCAAGCTCGACGGCGGAGTGTGGACGACCGACAAGGACGGCATCCTCCTGTGCCTCCTCGCCTCGGAGATCCAAGCCGTGACCGGGCAGAGCCCCTCCCAGCGCTACGCCGACCTCGCCGCGAAGTACGGGTCGCCGTCGTACGCTCGAATCGATGCCGCCGCCAACCGGGAGCAGAAGGCAAAGCTCGGGAAGCTTTCCGCCGCGGACGTCACGGCAACGGAACTCGCAGGCGAAACCATCACCGCGAAACTGACCGAGGCGCCAGGCAACGGTGCCAAGATCGGCGGGCTCAAGGTCACGACGGAGAACGCCTGGTTCGCAGCGCGTCCCTCGGGGACCGAGGACGTCTACAAGATCTACGCGGAGTCCTTCAAGGGCGAGGAGCACCTCAAGCAGGTGCAGGCTGAGGCGAAGGCGCTCGTCGACTCGGTCATCGCCTGACGGCGCAGCCGGGTCCGCTCGAGGTGACTCCTGCCACCGGGTGAGCGAGATCATATGCTTAGCAAAGGTAATGAGCTATGCTAAGTAACGATGACCACTCCAGCAACCACTTCAGATACCGAAGCCGTCCCAGATCTCGGCGAGCTCGCCGTCGAACTGCGCGTCGCGATCATGCGCACGTCTCGCGTGCTACGGACTCAGGCGGGCAGCGACGTCGTCACCCCGGGCCAGACGACTGTGCTCGGACTCCTCGCAAAGCGCGGACCGCAGACCATGCGCCAGCTCGCCGATGCAGAGCGCGTCCAGGCACCGAGCATGACCCGCACGGTCAACGCGCTCTCCGCGCAGAACCTCGTTGAACGAACTGAGAATCCGACGGACGGCCGCCAAGTCGTCGTCTCCCTCACGCCGCAGGGCGCCGCCGTCCTCGAGGAGTCTCGCAGCCTGCGGTCCGAATGGCTCGCCAGCCGTCTCGAGGGACTGCCTGAACGCGACAGAGCCGTCATGCACCGCGCCGCGGAGATTCTCGTGGAGATGTCTGCCCGATGAGCAAGATGTTCAGTGCACTCCGTCACCCCAACTACCGCCTCTGGGCCAGCGGCGCCGTCGTCTCGAACGTCGGAACCTGGATGCAGCGCGTCGCTCAGGACTGGCTTGTCCTGACCGCCCTGACCAACCACGACGGCGCTGCCGTAGGCGTCACGACCGGGCTCCAGTTCCTCCCCATCCTCGTCCTCGGACCCTACGCAGGCGTGGTCGGCGACAGGCTCGACAAGCGGAAGCTGCTCATCGGCACGCAGGCCGCCATGGGGGCGCTCGCCCTCCTGCAGGCTGTCCTCGTGCTCTCGGGCGTTGCCCAGCTCTGGCACATCTACGCGATCGCCCTGCTCCTCGGCGTCGCGAGCGCCTTCGACGCGCCAGCGCGGCAAGCCTTCGTCTCCGAGCTCGTCGGGCGGCAGGATGTGCCGAACGCCGTGGCACTCAACAGCGCGTCCTTCAACCTCGCCCGCCTCGCGGGGCCCGGCGTTGCGGGTGTCCTCATCAGCGTCGTCGGCACCGGTTGGGTGTTCCTGATCAATGCGGCCTCCTTCGCGGCCGTCATCGCCTCGCTTATCAAGCTCCGTGTGGATCTTCTGCACCGTTCCGCCCCGGTTCCGCGGGGGAAGCACCAGATCGTCGAGGGCCTCCGCTACGTGCGGAGCCAACCGCGGACGCTGCTCATCATGGCGATGGCCGGAGTCGTCGGGATGTTCACTCTGAATTTCCAGGTGACCAACGCCCTCATGGCTGCGAACGTCTTCCACACCGGCCCTGATGCCTATGGCCTCCTCGGCTCCGTCATGGCAGTCGGCACCCTCGGGGGCGCGCTGCTCTCCGCACGACGGCGGAACCCGCGCATGAGCCTCCTCGTTGCAGCGGCCGTCCTGCTTGGGCTCGCCACAATCGTCGCCGCGATCATGCCCGCCTACGTGTGGTTTGCCGTCATGCTCGTCCCGGTGGGTCTCACGTCGATGACGTTCCTCAACCTCTGCAACACCATCGTGCAGCTCAGCACCGATTCTCAGTACCGAGGGCGTGTTCTCGCGCTCTACATGGCGGTCATCCAAGGCGGAACGCCGATTGGGGCGCCGATCATCGGGTGGGTCGCCAACACAGGTGGAGCTCGCTGGTCGCTGCTCATAGGTGGCGCGGCCGCGCTCGTGGCGGGCATTCTCGGCATCGTGGCGCTCACCCGGTGGGGCGAGGGAACGATCCGCGAGCAGCTGCGTGCGGTTTGGGCCGCGCGGCGAGACGAGGACGCGAACGACGGCGCGGACGACGGCGCGGACGACGGCGGCGCGTTGGCCCCGGCGGTCACGGGACCTTCTCCGGTGCTCACCGCAACAGCTCCCACGACTGGCCAGAGTTCCCGCGGTGGGCGCCCTGAGTGCAAGACTCCCCCCGCAGGACGCCCTCGTCCGGCCGCTCAGCGCGCTGCCACCGGAAGCATTCCGCGCGTGTCGGGCCCGCGCGACCGCGGGGACCGGGTGCCGAAGCCCTAAGAAGTGGCCACGTGCGGGGAAAGAAATGGCCCCTCGTTGCTGCTGCAACGAGGGGCCACTTGTCTCGAGGGGTCAGCTCGAGGGGTCAGAGGGTCTCGACGACGTCCTCGTACGCGAACTTCGTCTTCACGGGACCGAAGGCGTCGACGCCCGGGAGGCCGATGTTCACCACGAGGAAGCTCTTGCGGCCGCCCTCCGGGAAGAACTCGGCGTCGATCCCATCGAAGTTGGCGCCGGTCATCGGGCCGGCCGCGAAGCCGAGCGCGCGCACGGCGAGGATGAAGTAGCCCGCCTGAAGGTGGGCGTTGTCCCGGCCGGTGCCGTAGCGGAGCGACTCATCGGCATCGAACATCGCCTTGGCCCGGAGAGCAGCCGGGAGGAACTGATCCCACTTCTCGTGCCACTCGGTGTCGAACGAGAGGACGGCGACGAGCGGAGCGTTGCGCGTCTTCTCCTGATTTCCGGGCATCATGTGCGCGACGAGCCGCTCGCGGGCCTCCGCTGAACGGACGTACGTGACGCGGAGCGGCTGGTTGTTGAAGGCGGTGGGGCCGAACTTCGTGAGCTCGTAGATCGCCTGCGCCTGCTCCTCGGTCACCTCGCCAGTGAACGAGTTCGCCGTGCGCGCCTCGACGAACAGGGCGTCGACGGCGGCGGCGTCCAGAGCGGCTTCCTGATGGGCGATGCTCATTGAATCTCCTTCTCCACGATCCGACGGCGGCCGAGCCGGCCGCCCTCTCAAAGGGTGAAACCCGCCGTCGTCCGCTCCCCTTCCGCAATGCGCGGTGAGATTGACCACACGGGTGCGCGGCCCGCCGTCGTACGCACACGTAAGATTTCTCTCTGGCACGCACCCCCACCCTCACCGGAAGGCGACCCCCATGAGCATGCTCGGAACCGGCTGGAAGCTTCACGGAGACGGCCGTTCCGTCCGCCCGGGCGAGGTCGTCGCCCCTCAGGAGCGGCTCGCGTGGCCGCTGACGATCGGGATCGGCCTCCAGCACGTGGTGGCAATGTTCGGCTCGACGTTCCTCGTGCCGATCCTCACCCACATGCCCCCGGCTACGACCCTCTTCTTCTCCGGAATCGGCACCGTGCTGTTCCTGCTCATCACGCGGGGGCGGGTGCCGAGCTACCTCGGTTCTTCCTTCGCATTCATCGCACCGATCCTCGCCTCGCAGCAGCAGTTCGGCGTCGCGGGGGCGCTCGGCGGGGTGGTCGCGGCCGGGATCGTCCTCGCGCTCGTCGGTGCAGTGGTCCAGGCGTTCGGTGCGCATTGGATCAACGTCGTCATGCCGCCGGTCGTGACTGGCTCGATCGTGGCGCTCATCGGCCTGAACCTCGCGCCGTCCGCCAAGCAGAACTTCGTCGCCGCACCAATCACGGCTTTCGTGACGCTCCTCGCGATCATCCTCGCGAGCGTCCTGTTCCGCGGGATCCTGGGCCGCCTGAGCATCCTCATCGGCGTCGTGGTGGGGTATCTCGTGGCGATCGCGCGCGGCGAGGTCAACTTCTCGGGGGTTGGCTCGGCGGCTTGGATCGGACTCCCGCATTTCCAGACGCCCGCCTTCCATGTCGGGGTCCTCGGCTTGTTCGTCCCCGTTGTGCTCGTGCTGGTCGCGGAGAACGTGGGGCACGTCAAGAGCGTCGCCGCGATGACGGGCCAGAACCTCGACGGCGTGGCCGGCCGCGCGCTCATCGCCGACGGAATCGCCACGACCCTCGCGGGCTTCGGCGGGGGCTCCGGCACGACGACGTACGCCGAGAACATCGGCGTCATGGCAGCGACCAAGGTTTACTCGACCGCGGCCTACTGGGTTGCGGGCCTATGCGCTCTCGCGCTCAGCTTCTCGCCGAAGTTCGGCGAGCTCATCGCCACAGTCCCGGCGGGCGTGCTCGGCGGCGCAGCGACCATGCTCTACGGGATGATCGGCGTGCTCGGCGTCAAGATCTGGGTCCAGGGCAGGGTCAACTTCTCGAACCAAATCAACATCACGACGGCGGCGGTCGCCCTCATCGTCGGCGTCGCCGATTACACGTGGAACGTCGGCCAGCTGGGCTTCGCCGGAATCGCGCTCGGTTCTGCGGCGGCTCTGCTGATCTACCACGGCATGACCGGGCTCGCGCGGTGGCGCGGAACCGTGCGAGAGCCCGAGAGCGAGAGCGTCTAGCTGCCTTCGCCCGCTCGCGGCGTAGACTGGCGCCGCACCGAGGCAAGACCGAACGCGAGCAGGGGGAGCCTGATGACGAGCTGGCAGCAGTCCATACTCCGGCGGAAGCCGATCGGCGAGATCGAGGAGGAGCAGGGGGTCGGCCAGCTCTCGAGGTCACTCGGGCTGTGGCAGCTCACCGCGATCGGCGTCGGCGGCATCATCGGGGCGGGCATCTTCTCGCTCGCCGGGGCGGTTGCCCACGCGACCGCCGGCCCCGCCGTCCTCATCTCCTTCCTCGTGGCGGGCGTCGCGAGCGCCGCGGCCGCCCTCTCCTACGCCGAATTCGCGGGCATGATCCCCAAAGCGGGTTCGGCGTACACCTATGGCTACGCGTCGCTCGGCGAGATCGTCGGCTGGTTCATCGGCTGGGACCTGCTCCTCGAGTACACGGCGATCGTCGCCGTCGTCGCCATCGGCATCTCGGGCTACTTCGGCTTCCTCGTCGGGCAGCTCGGAATCAACCTGCCCGCCTGGATGCTTGGCGCGGCCGGCACGGGGCCCGGTCACGTCGTCGATGTCTTCGCCATCATCCTGTGCCTCGTCACGGCGTGGATCCTCACGCGGGGAATCCGCAGCACGGGCCGCTTCGAGCTCGTGATCGTCGCGCTCAAGGTGCTGCTCGTCGTCGTCATCGTGGTGCTCGGCGTGTTCCACATCAACAGCGCCAACTACACCCCCTACTTCCCATTCGGCTTCGGCGGCGTGATGACGGGCGCGGCGACGGTCTTCTTCGCCGTATTCGGCTACGACGCGATGAGCACGGCCGCTGAAGAGTCGCGCGATGCGACGAAGCACATGCCGAAGGCGATCATCTACTCGCTCGCGATCGCGATGGCGCTCTACGTGCTCGCAACCCTCGTACTGACGGGGATGCAGAAGTACACCGAGATCGATCCGAAGTCCGGCTTCGCGAGCGCCTTCTCTGCGGTGGGCTTGCCGGCCGTCGCGGACGTCATCGCGGTCGGGGCGATCATCTCGATCATCACCGTGATGCTGACGTTCATGCTCGGCGTCACCCGCGTATGGTTCTCGATGAGCCGGGACGGACTCCTCCCGAAGTGGTTCGCAAAGACCCACCCGGAGCGGCATGTCCCGACTCGTCTCACGTGGATCGTCGGCATCGGGTCCGCCGTACTCGCCGGAGTGCTGCCCATCAACACGGTCGCCGAGCTCACGAACATCGGGATCCTGTCCGCGTTCGTTGTGGTCTGCGTGGCGGTGATCGTCCTGCGTTACCGCAGCCCCGAAATCCCGCGCACATTCCGGACGCCGTGGATGCCAGTCGTGCCCGCCGTCGGCGTCCTGTTCTCGCTCTGGCTGATCATCTCCCTGCCTTGGGAAACCTGGGTGCGCTTCGGCGTCTGGCTCGTGATCGGGCTCGCGATCTACTTCGGCTACTCGCGGCGCAACTCGCTGCTCAACCCCGAGAGCCCGCGGCATACGACGACGGCGGGCGATCTGGCGGACTGACCGACGCCGCAAGTGGCCACTCGTCAGGCGAGAAGTGGCCACTCGTCGGAGGGCGGGTGGACTAGACGCCCGCGAGGAGCTCCGCCACCGCCCGGCGGACGTAGGCGCCGGCCTCGGCTATTGCTTCGGCCGGGCTTGGGGCGAGGTCGACCAGCGCGCCCGCGACCTCGATCCCATGCTCCGCAAGCTCCTCCGGCGAAGCGAGGATCCGGCCGGCGACGGCGACCACGGGAATGCCCCGCTCCCGAGCCCGATCAGCGAGCGCGATCGGCGCCTTGCCCGTCAGCGACTGCCCGTCCAGCGAGCCCTCGCCCGTGATGACGAGGTCGGCTCCCTCGAGCTGGGCATCGAGGCCGACGAGGTCTGCCACGAGTTCGAACCCGCTCTCGAGCTCGGCCTCCGTGTATGCGAGGAAGGCGGCGGGGAAGCCGCCGGCCGCGCCCGAGCCGGGGACGTCGACGTCGCGGCCCGTCGCTTCGGCGAGCGCTTTGGCCCAGATGCGGAGGCCAGCGTCGAGCGCTTGGGCCGTTTCGGCGTCCGCCCCCTTCTGCGGGCCGAAGATGTGGGCCGCGCCCTCCGGGCCGTAAAGCGGGTTGCGGACGTCCACGGCGATACGGAACCGCGTCCGGGCCAGCCGGGGGTCGAGGGCTGAGGCGTCGAGGGCAACGACGTCGGCGAGCGCCGCTCCCCCGAGCGGTACAACGTTTCCCGAGGCGTCGAGGGGCGTGAGGCCGAGCGCTCGAACCGCCCCGGAGCCGCCATCCGTCATCGCCGAACCGCCGAGCCCGATGACGATTTCGGTCGCTCCGGCGTCGAGGGCCGCGGCGATGAGCTGGCCGGCGCCGTACGAATGGGCCCGGCGGGCTGTTTCCGCAGTGGGTTCGCCGTCGAGGGCAGCGAGGCCCGAGGACTGGGCGGTCTCGATCACAGCGGTTGTTCCCTTGAGAGCCCAGGAAGCGCCGACGGGCCGGAGGATGGGGCCAACGACAGCGTTGTTCCGTTCCTCGAAGCCCGCGGCGACGGCCGCCTCGAGCGTGCCCTCGCCGCCGTCGGCAATCGGGACCCTTGTGATCTCCGCGTCCGGGTAGACGCTCAGGGCCCCTTCCGCCATCGCGTCGGCAGCCTCAGCCGCTGTGAGGGAGCCCTTGAACTTGTCGGGGGCGATCAGAATGCGCATTCCATCATCCTGCCAGCTGGTGATTCAATCGTCTGCGTGGAGACCAACCGCGTCGAGGCCTTCAGCGACGGCGTCATGGCCATTGCAATCACCATCATGGTGCTCGAGCTCAAGACACCCGACACGCCGGACCTGCACGGCGTCGCCCAGGTTCTGCCGACGTTCCTCACGTACGTCCTGAGCTTCGTGTACATCGGTATCTACTGGAGCAACCACCATCACCTCATGCACCTGAGCGACAAGGTGGACGGCGGCGCGCTGTGGGCGAACCTCAACCTGCTGTTCTGGCTCTCGATCGTGCCGTTCACCACGAGGTGGATGGACGAGAGCAGCCTCAGCCCGCTGCCCGTCCTCGTGTACGGAATCAACCTCTTGCTAGCGGCCGTCGCCTACACGATCCTCCAGACTCGGCTCATAAGGCTTCAAGGCGCCGAAAGCCGCCTCGCTCGCGCCATCCAGAGCGATGCGAAGGGCAAGTGGTCCCTCGTTCTCTACGCGGTTGGGTGTCTCGGAGCGTACGTGTCGGTATGGATCAGTGCGGCTGCCTATGTGGGGGTGGCGGCCATGTGGATCATCCCAGACAGGCGCATCGAGCGGGCAGTGGCGGACGGGGACTGACTTTGCCAACCGCGCCGCGCTCCGTCCCATTTCTGGAGGCCCGATTTCGGTGTCTGCCCCGACGCGCCGCGCTCCCGACCGATTGGGAAAACACAACCGGGCGGGAGCGCGGACCGTCAGTGATCTCAGTGCTGCGGGAGAACCTTCGTCCCCTCGATCTTTACCGCCTGGAGCGCGTTCACGTTGAGACCGAGCTCGCGGAGGATGGTCGGGGCGATCTGGGTGGTCTCGACGGTGCTCGTCACGGTCGATGCGCTCGAATCGGTGCCCTGTGAGACCACGATCGGCACGTGGCGGTCCTCGGGGTCGGCGCCCCCGTGCTCCGCGATCTTGCCCTGGCCGCCCGTGTAGACCACGCCGTGCTGCACGATGCCGAAGATGTCCGGAATGCGCGAATCATCGGCAGCCGTGTGGAAGAAGTTCGCGACCTGCGAACCGGCGTAGACGGTCGTGAGGCCAGAGTTCTGGACGGTCAGCGAGGACCCGCTGACGTTGTTGCCTGCGGCGGAGTGCGAGAGCAGGTACTGCTTCGCGAAGTCAGCGGCCGCCTGCGTGTGCTGGGTCAGCCAGAGCTGCATGACATCGTCGTCCGTGGAGAAGGAGACGAGGTTGCCCGAGTGGCCTGCCGCCTGCCAGGCCGCGTTGAGGCCGTCGATGATGGGGCCGTCGTCCACGCGCTTGAGCGACGCCGAATCCGTCGGGGACTGGCCGTGCTTCGCCGAGAGGATCACGGTCGTCTTCTTGGCGTCCGGGGTCTTCGCGATGGCCGCGGTCATCTGGCCGACCTCGGTGTTGATGTAGTCGAGCGCGCGCGTCAGGAGCGGGCCCGGGGTGACGCCGTCGGCGAGGTAGCCACCGACGAGGCCGTCGGAAGTCGGGAGCTTCTGTGCCGTGGAGACGGTCTGGAAGTTCATGCCGAAGATGCCGGGCTCGCCCACGGTCTGCGCGCCGGAGTGGTCCTTGCCCGCGATCTCGTTGAGCACTGCCTGGACCTTGTACGTGTCGTACTGCTGGGTCGCCGCGTTGTCCGTCGTCCAGTCGCCCGAGAAGCCGGCGATCGACGCGTCCGAGTTGATCTCCGGCGCGAACAGGTCGTCGATCCCCGTGCCCGAGGGGCCGCTAAGGATGTCGTAGGCGACGTGCTTGTCCGACCAAGCCGTGTTCAGCCCGGCCTGCTTGGCTACCTCGAAGACCGTGTTCACCTTGAGGTACTGGTTCGGGTACACCGGCTTGCACGTGGTCGGGTCCACGGGCAGCGCCGCCGGGTTGATGAGCGACTTCGCGTTGCCCGTCATCTGGAGGATGCTGTTCGGCAGCCCGGCGAGGCCCTGGCCGGCGTCGAGAGCGTTCTGGTTGAGGTCAGCGGCCTCGGTGTAGGCGACCTCGGCGCCGGGAGTGGCACCAGCGCAGTTGGTGGTGCCGGCCGGGAGGAGGGCCCGGTTGTACGTGTCGTCGTAGTAGACGCCCGTGGTGCCCGGGTTGCCGCCCGTGACCTGGGCGACCATGCCGGGGAAGGAGTCCGACGGGATGGGCGTCTGCGCGTTGGTGTAGCTCGTCCCGTGGCCCACGAGAGCGGCGAGCGCAGAGGTCGGGTGTGTCTTGACGTACCAGTCGAGGTCCGACTGGTGCAGGCCGTCCACCGAGAGGAGGAGGACGTGCTTGCCTGAGTTGGCACCCTGCGCCGTGGCGCCCGCAGGTGCCGCGACAGCCGCCGTGGCGGCGCCGCCTACGACTGTCGTCGCCGTGAGGGCCGCGCCGAGCACGGCCGCGGCGGCACGTTTCTTAGTGCTCTTCATGATTCTCCATTCCGGCGCACGCGGCGCCTCATGCCTGACGGCCCTCAGGAGGGACCCGGAGAGATCGTGCCAGCCCCAAACGAACGGACGACGGCGCAAGACGGCTCAGTCGGGAGAGTTCTCCGAGACTTCGGTTTCGTTTTGCCGTTCTCCCAGAGAACTGTGAGGAAATTCGGAGCAGTTTCCCCTTTTGGGCGGCATTGGCCGCAGAGGCTTACCGCGCTGGCGGCCAGGCTCCCCGCCCGGTGAGGACGTCGCGCAGCACGTCCGCCCGATCGCTCATGAGGCCATCGACGCCGAGGTCGAGCAATCGAATCATGTCCGTCGCCTCGTTGACCGTCCACACGTGGACCTGACGCCCTAAGGCGTGGGCTCGCGCAAGGAACCGCGGGGTCATGACGGGGAGGCGCCCCTGGTGCTCGGGAACCTGGAAGCAGTCGACGTCGCGCAGGGCCCAGCGGAGAAGCCCGGGCGGGAAGGCCGGGCCGCCGTAGGCAACGAGCGCAACCGTCCGCATGCCGGCCGACGACGGGACACGGCGTGAGAGCCGCGCGAGGACAGCGCGGCGCCTGGCGTCCGAGGAGGAAGCGACGAGGACCCGATCATGGAGGCGCATCCGCTCGATGGCCGCGGCGAGCGGGGCTATGGCGCCCGCGCTCTTGACGTCCACGTTCAGATAGGCGCCGGGGAGTTCCTCGGCGAGTTCCTCGAAGCGAGGAACCCCCTCGCGTGCGCCGATCCGGGCCCGCGAGACCTGCGACCACGTGAGGCCCGCTATCGGGCCGCTCCGGTCCGTCACTCGGTCGAGAGTGTCATCGTGGAAGACGGCGAGGACCCCGTCTGCCGTCGCGTGCACGTCCGTCTCGAGGTGAGTGAAGCCGAGGTCCCATGCCGTGCGGAAGGCTGTGAGCGTGTTCTCGAGCCCCTCGCGCGAGAAGCCTCGGTGGGCGAACGCGAGTGGAGGCGAATCCAGATAGCTCACGCGCCTCACCGTAGCGCGGGTAGGCTCAAAACCATGGAAAAGCTGGAGGATCTCAGCCCGGTGAGCCGCGAGTACTTCCGCACCCTGCCGCGCCGCCGCGTGGCTGCCGGCCTCGTGATTCGCAACAACGAGGGGTGCGTCCTCGCCGTGAAGCCCAACTACAAGGAAGGGTGGCTGCTGCCCGGCGGCACCGTCGACCCTGGAGAGGCGCCGCGCACGGCCGCACGGCGAGAGGGCCGCGAGGAGCTCGGGCTCGACATCGAACCGGGCGCCCTGCTGCTCATCGCGCATTCGGCCTTCCCCGACCCGGTCGGCGACGGACTGGTCTTCCTGTACGACGGCAGAAGCCTCCCCGACGACGCCCGGATCATCCTCCAAGAGGAGGAGCTGACCGAGTGGAAGTTCGTGGCGCCGAGCGAGTTCGAAGAGTACTTCGGCTCGCACGGCGCGGTGCACGTGGGCTCTGCGCTCACAGGGCTGGCCGAAGGCCGGACGCTCGAACTCGAGGATGGGGTCGAGCTCGTATGAACCGCACCTTCAGCCAGGTCGACGTTTTCACTTCTGAGTTCCTGCGCGGGAACCCCGTCGCCGTGGTCCATGACGCCGAAGGGGTCTCCGACCAGGACATGGCCGCGTTCGCGCGCTGGACAAACCTCTCGGAGACAACCTTCCTCCTCCCACCGACACAGTCCGGCGCCGACTACCGGCTCCGCATCTTCACGCCCGGCGGTGAGCTGCCGTTCGCGGGCCACCCGACGCTCGGCTCAGCGAGGGCGTGGCTCGAAGCGGGCGGCGTGCCCGCCGCTTCGGGGCGGCTCGTCCAGGAGTGCGGCGTGGGCCTCGTGACCCTAGCGGACGACGGCGGGCGGCTCGCCTTCGCGGCGCCCCCGCTGCTGCGTTCGGGCCCTGTCGACCCGTCCGAGCTCGCCCTGGTCGTGCGTTCGCTAGGGCTTGCCGCGGACGACGTCGTGGACGCGGCGTGGGTTGACAACGGGCCCGGCTGGGTCGGGCTCCTGCTGCGCGACGCAACGACTGTCCTCGAGCTGCGGCCCGACTTCGCCGCGATGGGCGGCTACAAGGTCGGCGTGATCGGCCCCTACGACAACACGGGCGAGGATCCCAGCGTGGCCTTCGAAGTCCGCGCCTTCTGCCCCGACCTCGCCGTTCCCGAGGACCCGGTGACCGGCAGCCTCAACGCGGGGCTCGCCCAGTGGCTCATCGGGAGCGGGCGCGCACCGTCGTCGTACATCGCACAGCAGGGAACGGCGCTCGGGCGGCGCGGTCGCGTCCATGTCAGCGCGGACGGCTTGGCCGGAGGCGATGGGGAGATCTGGGTCGGCGGAGACACAGTGGCGGGGATCCGCGGGACGGTCGAGCTCTAACTGGTCGAGCTCTAACTGTGGGGTGGGGTCAGTCGGCGAGCTCGGCTGGCTCCGCGACCACATCGACCATCGCCTCGCCGCGCAGGACCGTGATCTCCGTCCGACGACCGATCGCGTCCTCGAACATGTGCTTCTGGAGCGACTGGGCATCCGCGAGCGGCGCGCCGTTGATGGCGAGCAACAGATCACCCCGCCGGATGCCGCTCAACGCCGCCGGGCTTCCGGCGACGACCTCCGCGACGCGGAGCGCTCGCCTGCGCCCCGTCCGCGCTGCCCAGCGATCGTCGAGCGGGGTCGGGACACTCACGAGCCCGAGGTAGGCTCGCCGGACGCGGCCGTCCTCTCGCAGGGCCCGGAGGATGCGACGCGTGGTCGCGTTGATCGGGACAGCAAGTCCGAGGCCGACGCCCGCCACCGCCGTGTTGATCCCAACCACCCGGCCCCTGGAGTCGGCTAGCGCGCCGCCGGAATTCCCGGGGTTGAGAGCGGCGTCGGTCTGGATGACGTCCTCAATGAGACGAGAGGCGGTGCGGCCTTGGGCTGGCATCGAGCGGCCTAGCGCGCTCACGACGCCAGCAGTCACGCTGCCCTCGAGGCCCAGCGGGCTTCCCACGGCGACGACGAGCGATCCCACGAGGAGACGGTCCGCGTCCCCGAATTCGGGCGGGGCCGGAATGGCAATCGTGGTGCGCAGGACGGCGAGGTCCGAGAGGGGGTCGCGGCCGACCACGTAGAAGCGGCCGGACGAGCCATCGGCGAACGCGACTTCGCCCTCTGAGAGCCGACCCACCACGTGGGCGTTCGTGACGAGATGGCCCTCCTTGCTCATGACGACGGCGGAGCCCGAGCCGCGAACGGTCCGGACCGAGGCGACGCGTGGCGTCAGATGCCGTGCGACACCGGTGACCACCTCGGAATAAGCGTCAAGGACTTCGTCATCACTCACGTGAGGAAAACGCTCGGGATGCCGGAACCGATTCCCTTGATCGCCGCAGGCGAACCGCAATCTTCGGCCGATTCCACGTTTGAGTAAAAACGATCGGGGTATCAGTTCAACACGTATCCACTAACCGAACTGAGGAGGCCACCGTGCTGCTGTGGATCGCTATTATCCTTTTCGTCCTCTGGCTACTGGGCTTTATCGCCCTTCCGACGCTGGGCGGATGGGTGCACATCCTGATCGTGCTCGCCGTGATCGCACTCATCGTCCATTTGGTGAGGGGCCGGCGCGCGGTCTAGCAGCGGCACGCTGACTGCCCCAGCCAGATCGCCTCGCCGAGGTGCTGTTTCCGGACCGTCGCATTGAAGGTTCCGGGGACCGCACCTCGGCGTTGCCGTGTTCGGGACCATTCTGCCGGAACGCGGCCTAAAGTGGTGGTTGGTTCCGCAGTTTCAGTAAGTCCCGCACAGGAGGTTTCACCTTGCTCTGGATCGCTATCGTGCTTTTTGTCATCTGGCTCCTCGGCGTCATCGGAAATATCGGCGTCGGAGTCAACATCGTGGTCTTCGTGGCCATCGGCTTTTTCATCGTCTGGGCCATGAAGCGGGCCGGCGCACACCGGTACGAAGAAGTCGAGCACACCGCGGTGACGACCCAGCCCGCCGTCGGCGAGCGGGGCACGCACCCGGCTCGGGAGCTTCGGAAGTAAGCCGCTACCCCACCTTGCGCAGCCCTGCGAGCTTGCGCTCGAGAACTTGGGCCACGCCGTCGTCCTCGATGCCCGGGGCGTGAAGCTCCGTGGCGGCGAGGGCGCGGGGGTGGCCCGAGGACATCGCGTAGCCCTCGCCCGCCCAGGTGAGCATCTCGACGTCGTTCGGCATGTCCCCGAACGCAACGACGTCCTCCGCCGAAACCCCTAGTGCGTGGGCGTACTCGGCCAGCGTCACGGCCTTGTTGACGCCGAGGGGCGCCATTTCGAGCATTGTCAGGTCGAGCGCGGAATGCGTGACCGACACGAGATGCCCGACGTGGGGAGCAACGGCGCGGAAGTAGTCCTCGGCGGACATGTCCTCGATCTTGGCCATGAACTTCACGACCTCGTCCCCAGTCACGAGGTCTTCGAGCTTGCCGTGCCGCACCTCTCCGAGGAGATGGCGGTGGCGAGGCTCGGCGAATCCCGTCTCCATGACGAACTCTTCTGCCGTCTCCGCGGCGAAAGTCGTCTCCGGGAACAGCCCACGGACGATATCCCGTACCTCGAGCATCGTATGGCGGGGAATGCCTTGGGACGATACCACCGACATACTCGAGAGGTCGTAGACGAGGGCACCGTTCGAGCAGATCACGGTGCCCGTGTGCCGGAGCTGCTCGCTCAGCGGAGTTAGCCAGCGGGCCGGGCGCCCGGTCACGAAGACCACGGCGACCCCGGCCGCCTCGCACCCCTGCAGCGCGCGGATCGTCCGCTCGGAGATCCGGCCCTCCCGGCTCAGGATCGTACCGTCGATATCGCTTGCTACAAGCCTCACTGGACCTCGAAGTAGCCGGTCAGCTGCGCCCGGCCGAGAGTGTGGAAGAAGAGGTTGAAGCCGAGGAACGCGGGGGTCGCGTCCGGGCCGACGTCGAGCCGATCGACGTCCACCGCGTGAACTGTGACGATGTAGCGGTGCGGGCCGTGCCCCTTCGGCGGGGCAGCTCCCACAAAGCCCGCGTAGCCGGCGTCGTTCTTGAGCTCGACTGCGCCCTCAGGGAGGCTCGCATCGGAGTCGGACGGCCCCATTGCGTCCGCGCTGCCGCCCGCTCCCTCGGGGAGCTCGTCGACGGTCGCGGGGATGTTCGCGACAGCCCAGTGCCAGAACCCACTCGCGGTGGGGGCGTCGGGGTCGAAGACAGTGACGCAGTAGCTCTTCGTGCCCTCGGGTGCCCCAGACCAGGTGAGCTGGGGCGAGAGGTCCTTCCCGCCTGGCACCTGGAAGACACCGCTCACCTGATTCGGTGCGAGCGTCCCGCCGTCCTCGATGTCCTCGGAGGTGACGCTGAAGGACTCGACCTGAGGCAGGTCGTCGTACGGATTGTGCTTGGCCATGAACACTCCTTGCTCGCGTTTGCCCCGCTACAGCGGGAGGATGTCCCTCACTTCGGCCCGGCTGGGCGGGTTGGCGCCCGGCCGGGAGACGGTGACCGCGGCGGCTCGCGCCGCGAAATCCAAGATGCGCCGCAGCTCGGCGGCGTCGACCCGGCGCAGCTCCGAACGCCGCTGCGCGCCGTCGAGCTCCCGGTCGACGACGCCGCTGAGGAGCGCCGACATGAACGAGTCGCCTGCCCCGACGGTGTCCGCGACCCGGACCTTCGCGGCTGGAACCTCTGCCTCCCCGTCCGCACAGATGCCCCAAGGACCGTCACCGCCGCGGGTGACGACGACGATCGAAGGCCCCTCAGGCGCGCCGAGAGACTTCCAGCGGCGCGCGGAATCGAGCGGCTCGACGCCGGGATACAGCCACGCGAGGTCCTCGTCGGAGGCCTTCACGACGTCGGCGAGCGCCACGAACCGTTCGACGAGCGGGCGGACGGCCTCACGATCGGTCGTGATGGTGGGGCGGCAGTTGGGGTCGAAGCCAATAGTGGCGCGCGGCCGGGCGTGCTCGACGGCGGAAAGGACCTGGGCGGCCCCGGGCTCGAGCACGGTCGCTATCGAACCGGTGTGCAGGAGGGTCGTGGCGCCGAGGAGCGTCGAGAGGCGGTCCCGCAAATCGGGGAGGTGCCAGTCGAGGTCGAACATGTAGGTCGCGGCGCCCTTGTGGTCTAGCTCGGCGATCGCGGTGGAGGTCGGAGTCTCGTCCGGAGGAAGGGGGACGAGCACTCCAGAGGACTTGAGGTGCTCGGTGAGGAGGCGGCCGTTCGCGTCGTCGCCGTAGCGGCCGATGAACTGCACCGGATGGTCGAGTCTCGCAAGCCCGATCGCGACGTTGAGCGGGCTCCCGCCCGGGTGCGACTCTGTGCCCGTCGGCTTCCGGACGACGTCGATGAGGCCCTCGCCGATGACAGTGAGCATGGGGCCTACGGTAGCAGTCTGCCGAGGAGGGCGCGGCACGTTTCGTACGCCTCCTCGCCCGGGGTGATGAGGGCCGAATGGTCGCCGACCGTCTCGTGGAGCTCAGCCGGATCGCCTGCCGCTTGGGCGGCCGCGACGTACGCCTCGGACAGTTCGAACGGCACGGCCTCGTCGTCCCGCGAGTGGACCGCGAGCACCGGGACGCCGGTTGGCAGCCGACGCATGGGGTCAGCGAGAGCGTACTCCTCGGGAAGCACCGTTTCGGGGCCGCCCATGAGGTTCGCGGCGGCGTCGTTGCTCAGGCGCAGGCGATGCGCGGCTGAGAGATCGAGGACGCCGGCCTGGCTGACGACGCCGGTGAGCCGGACCGCCGGAGACTCGCCGCCCGTCCGGGCTGCGTGGGCGGCCCTCCCCGCTGCCCAGACCGCGAGGTGGCCCCCGGCGGAGTGCCCGAGCGCAGCGACCCGTCGTGGGTCGACGGCGCCCCCTACGAGCTCCGCGAGGTTGGCGAGGTGGTCGATGCCCATGGCGACGTCCCGGAACGTCGCCGGCCAGCCGCCGTCGCCCGCCTTTCCCTCGCTGCCCGCACGCCGGTACTCCAAGTTCCACACCGCATAGCCGTGGTCGACGAGATCCAGAGAGGCTGGGAGGCCGAGCTCCGCCGTCCATCGGTCGCGCCAGTAGCCCCCGTGGATCACGACGACGGTGCCGCGCGCCGGTGCGTTCTGGGCGGCCGGCAGGAAGAGTTCGCCCCATTGGTCGCGATGGGGTCCATACGGAATGCGTTCGCGCTTGGCCACGGCCCCACCCTACGTTGCGCTGCCGTGTCCGTGTCGGTGCCGATTGCTACCGTGATGCCATGGCCACCAACTATGACCGTTTGGACGCGGGGCAGCGCGCCATCGTCGATGCGTCCGTCGAGACCTATGCACGGGTGCGCCCGGCCCTCAAGGCGGTCACGAACGACGTCCTGCACACCCTGCGGGACATGTTCAAGGACAGCGACGAGGCTGATCCCCTCTTCATCACGGGCCGTACCAAGACCGTGGAATCGTTCAAGGAGAAGATCTCACGTCTCGATCCGCCCGCGGAGCCCGGGGGCAGCCCGACCCTCAAGTTCCCGGACCCCTTCCGGATCCTCAATGACATGGTCGGTGTCCGGGTCATCACGCGGCTGCCGCGCGACAACGCGATCGCCGCGAACCTCATCAAGCGCCAGCGCGACATCTTCGACTGCCGTGGCGACAGGGAGAAGGCCATCGGCTCGATCGAATCGGGGACCTACGGCTATTCGAGCCGGCACCTGATCCTCCGCACCCTCCAGAACGACGCCGTCAAGGCCTACCAAGCTGTCTTCAACCCGGAGCTGCCCTCGAACGGCAGCTACTTCTTCGAATGCCAGATCCGCACGATCTTCGCCCACGCCTGGAGCGAGATTGAGCACGATATCCGGTTCAAGAGCAGTGACCCGCGTGCCTGGAGTCCGCAGTTCGACCGGCAGTTCACGGCGACGGCGGCGATGCTCGAGGTCGTCGAGAAGGAGTTCGCCGAGCTGCACGAGCGGTACGAGAAGGTCCGCAGCTTCTGGAACGAGGCAGGTGAGGGCGGGCAGCCGCTCACTCCCGACCGCATCCGAGACGTGTGGCAGACACTCCTCCCGCACGTGGACCGCAAGGTCGACGACGACTGGGGTTGGGCGGCGGAGCTCGTTGCCGCGCACGGTTTCACGCACACGTGGCAGCTCGTCGAACTGCTCGACGCCGAACGCATCACGGAGGTGCGCAAGGCGCTCGACCACCGCTACTCCCCCGGCCCCGACCGGCTCCTCGACGACCTCCTGCTCTGGCGGTTCGGCCGCGACCACATCGAGCTGACCGCCGAACCCGCCGAGTCTCCCGTTCACCCCCGCCGAGACAGCCTCCAGCGGCGGCTCAAGCAGATTGAGCGGTACAGGCTGAACTGATGGGCGGCTAAGTGCCGTAGATGAAGGCCTCTGCGTGGGCGACCGCTTTGCGGAAGGAATCGTTGCGCAGGGCGACAGCCTCTTCGTTCGTCGAGGTCCCATTCGCCACGGCCTCGACGTAGCTCGAAAGCCCAGGCGGCCTGAGGACCCAGATTCCGCCATTCGGCGGCAGATAGAAGACCGCGAAGGAACGCGCCGAAGAGTCGTCCTCCCAGACGGGAACGACGGCGACGGCGGCGCCCGTGTCCACGTT
>NZ_JTDL01000112.1 GCF_000802235.1 Sinomonas humi | reverse complement strand
GGAAGTCGTGTGCCCCGCCGAGAGGGGCGGCTGCGATCTCGGACTGGGCGCTCTCCTCGATCGCGGTGACGAGGGCTGCGGTGGCAAGCGGGTCCGGGCCGAAGGCGAGGAGGCCGTGGTTGCCCATCAGGACGGCGCGGGTGGTGGGCTGGAGGGCGAGGGCTTGCTCGATGCCGCGGGTGGAGGCATCGGATCCGCGAGGTCCCCAGGGAACGACCGGGACGGGCTCTGCCTGTCCGGACCTCAGGAGCGGTTCGGTGCGGCAGGGCAGGGGCAGATTGGCCACGGCGAAGGCCGTCGAGGCCGGGGAGTGGGTGTGGATGATCGCCCCGATGTCCTCCCTGAGCCGGTAGAGGAGGGAGTGCATCGCGACGATCTCTGTGTTCTCGGCGGCGAGCTCCCCGTCGAGAACCTCTCCGGATGTGGCCACCAGGGCGAGGCGGTCGGGGGTGAGGGCTCGGATGTTCCCCACCGTGGTCAGGAGGAAGGAACCGGGGCCGGTGCGGGCGCTGAGGTTTCCGTGGCCGGAGTGGGACATGACCCCGGCGGCGAAGAGCTGGTGGG
>NZ_JTDL01000111.1 GCF_000802235.1 Sinomonas humi | reverse complement strand
GTGCATTCCCCGGAAGGGCTCCTGCACGAGCAGGCCTTCCCGCGCGAGCTGGTTCAGGGCCTCGCGCAGGGTCGGCCGGCTGACCCCGAGCTGGGTGGCGAGACCCACCTCGGTGACCTTCTCCCCAGGCAGCAGGCCACCCCTGACGATCGCCCGTCGGATCTCCTGGATCGCGCCATCCCGCCGGGTGATGCCCGCTACCGGGCCAACGCTCTCTGCCCGCGCACTCGTCATGGTCTCTCCTGCCGTCTTCCCCAGAACCCTCTGATGGGGAGGTTGTCGGATTGTCAGGCTAATTCGAAAATAGTAGGGTGGTCAGGCGAGGAGCTCCTGAGCGCGTCGGTGTTCCTGTTCAGTTCCCCGAGCCCCAGATGTCGCCGACCCGGTATCCGGTGGGATAGGGATCGTCGTCTTCGAGCACGAAGTCATGGAAGCCTGTGATCCACGCGCGTCCGGCGATGGTGGGCAGGATCGCTCCCTGGCCGGCGACCTCGGCGAGGCCCCGGACGCTGCCGCGGAACAGCGATCCGATCATGCTCTCGTGCACGAACTCCTCGCCGACCGCCAGCTCCCCCCGGGCGAACTTCGCGGCCAGGCGGCCGGAGGTTCCGGTCCCGCATGGAGAGCGGTCCACAGTGCTCGTCCATGTGTCAGGGTCTGCCGGGTCGACAGGCCCGTTCGGGCAGATGACGGCATTCCTGGCGTCTGCCCCGGCTGTGTCGGTCGCCCCATGGATCATTGCCAGCGAGATGCCCCTGATCTCGGGGTGCACGGGGTGCACGACGGGGAAGGTGCGGCGTGCTACTTCCCGCAGGAGGCTGCCCGCGCGGAGGATCTCCCGCGTCTGGCCGGGTTCCAGCTTGAGTCCCAGGTCCTCTGCCCGCGCCTGGACGTAGAACTGCCCTCCGAAGACGATGTCTGCGGGGACCTTGCCGTAGTGGGGCAGCTCGAACTCGTGGTCGAGTTCGACCACGAAGGAGGGCACGTTCTCCACGCTGACGTCGATTGCCCGACCGTTCTGCACGGTGACTACGACCTCGACCACGCCGGCAGCTGTGTCGATCCTGAGGCGGGTCTGGGGTTCCTGCACCTCGATGGCCCCGGTCTCGACCATCGCGGTCACGGCGCACATGGTGTTGCTTCCGGACATCGGCCGAAAGCCACCGTGCTCGAAGACGATTATTCCGAACGCGCTGCCCGGGTTGACGGGCGAGGTGATGATGACACCGCACAGGCCCGGATAGCCGCGGGGTTCCTGCAGCAGCAGCCGACGGAACCCGTCCAGATGCTCCTGGCAGTAGACGAGGCGTTCGCCCATGGTCGCACCCCGGACGAGCAGGTCTCCGCCTGGGACCACGCGGCCGGGTTCGCCGGCAGCGTGGACGTCGATGGCGTGGATCACCTTGCGCGGTGTCATCGGTTCCTCTTCCCTAGCTAGTTGGAGACGACGTCGACTCCGGCCGCGCGCAGCAAGGCGGCGAGCTCGTCTCGGTGCTCCTGGGCAAGCGGCTGGACCGGACGCCGGGTGCCTCCGGCATCGACGCCGACCAGAGACACGCCGGCCTTGATGGCCGCGGCGTAGTTGTGCTGCTCGAGGAAGACGCAGATGGGGTTGATCAGCTTCCACAGATCGCGGCCGCGATCGAGGTCCCGATCGACGGCGAGGGCCTGGTAGAGCTCGCCTGCGAGGCCGGGCATGAAGCTCGCCCCGCCCCACACGCCGGCCTTCGCCCCGAGCGCGAGTCCTTCGAAGGTGAGGGTGTCCCAGCCGTTGAGCGGGGTGATGTCCTCGGAATGGTCGATCATGACCGTGGCCATCTTCGTGACGTCCCCGCCCGTGTCCTTGTACCAGACGACGTTGGTCTCGCGGCCGAGCTCGGCGAACTGCGAGGGCGTGAGCTCGACGCCGGTGACGCTCGGGAGGTTGTAGTACATGATCGGGATGTCGACGGCCTCGGAGATCGCCTTGTAGTGCGCGAGCAGCTCCTCGAAGTTCAGGGTGTCGTAGTACGGCGGGAGGGTCATGACGGCGTCGGAACCAGCCTCGGCGGCGGCCTCGGTGAGCTCGATGGCCGCCTCGGTGGTGAGGGCGCCGGTGCCGGCGATCGCGAAGCCGCGGCCCTTTGCCGCCTTGGCGTAGGCGGCGTTCACGGTCTTGTGCTCCTCCATGGAGAGCGCATAGAACTCGCCCGTGCTGCCCGTGGCCACCACGCCGTGGGCGCCGCCGCCGAGGATGTGGTCCACCTGGCGCTCAATGCCGGCGATGTCGACGTTGCCGTCTGCGTCGAACGGGGTGACGACAGCAGCGAGGATGCCCTTGAGTTCGGGATTCGTCATCGAATGGTCCTTTCGGAGTCTGAAGGGGCAGGAGCTCTGAGATCAGCATTGTTAGTCAAGAAGACAGATTGTCTGACAAGCTCAACGCCAATGTACCTTTCCCCTTCCGGGCCGTCAATAGGTCCCTCAGGACGTGCCTCGGGGCAGCCCGGCGGAGAGGGAGGCCGGGCGAAATCGCCCCCCTTCCCATGCTTGATCCCCACGTGATAGCGTGCGAATCAGCATCGTAAGATTGTCTGGCAAGGAGCGAGAAATGCGCGTTCTCATCGTCGGTGGCACCGGCACAATCGGCACCGCGACCGTCGATGCATTCGAGGAAATCGGCGACGAAGTCATTAGTGTGTCCCGCTCGACCTCGCCTGGAGTCGACATCACGGCCCCCGAATCGATGCCGGCCTTCTTCGACTCCGTGGGCACGATCCATGCCCTTGTCTCGATAACGGGCAAGGTTCCCTATGTCGATACGGCCAAGGCCACCCCCGAGGACTTCTCCTCCGGGTTCGCGAACAAGCTAGGCGGACAGATCAACCTGGTCCTCGCAGGCATCCCGCACATCGCGGAGCGGGGGTCCTTCACCCTCACAACCGGCATCCTGGCGCAGCACTCGGTGCCGGGCAGCGTGATTGCCGGCACCGTGAACGGCGGGATCGAGGCCTTCGTCAAGACCGCGGCGCTCGAATTGCCTCTCGGCATCCGCATCAACGCCGTCAGCCCGACAATCATCGAGCAGCCAAACGGGCACAGTGCGCTGTTCCGCGGATTCCACAGCGTCACTCCTGAAGAAGCGGCTCAGGCCTACGTGCGCTCGGCCCACGGAATTGAAACGGGACAGGTCTTCCGCGTCTGGTGACACCGGGGCCCGGAGGACTCATCAGCTCACCCGCCCTCGTCGGCACCGAACCGATCTACCAGGCATCGGCGCGCCGCTGAAGACAGTGGCGTCTCGGCTACAGCAAAGAAGCAACAAAGGAGTGGCATGTCACGCTACCGGATCCAGAATCCTGCTACAGGCGAGGTCGTCGAGACCTTCGAAGCAGCCAGCGACGAGCAGATCGAACAGGCGCTGAAGAACGCCGACGCCGCCTACCGCGAGTGGCGCGAGCGCAGCATCCAGGAGCGCGCCGCCGTCGTCCGCCGCGTCGCCGAGCTCTTCGGAGAGCGCAAGGAAGAACTCGCCGCCATCATCGCCCGGGAGATGGGAAAGCCCCTCGCGGAGGGCATCGAAGAGGTCGAGTTCGCCGCATCGATCATCGACTACTACGGGGTCTACGGTCCGAGCCTGGCCGTCGACCAGGAGATTCCCAGCACGATTCCCGGCAAGGCGACCATCGAGAACCTCCCGGTGGGCGTCCTGCTCGGCGTCATGCCCTGGAACTTCCCCTACTACCAGGTCGCCCGGTTCGCCGCCCCTAACCTGGTCCTGGGCAACACCATCCTGCTCAAGCACGCTGACATCTGCCCGCGCTCGTCGTTGGCGATCCAACAGATCATGGAGGACGCCGGCGTCCCCCTCGGCGGCTACGCCAACATCTTCGCCACTCACGAGCAGATCGCCGCGATCATCGCCGACCCCCGCGTACAGGGCGTATCGCTCACCGGGTCAGAGCGCGCTGGCTCCATCATCGGCGAGCAGGCCGGCCGACACCTGAAGAAGGCCGTCCTCGAACTCGGCGGCAACGATCCGATGATCGTGCTCGACTCCGACGACGTCGCCGCACTCGCCGCCGACGCCTGGAACTTCCGCGTCTACAACGGCGGCCAGGTGTGCAATGGGAACAAGCGGATGATCGTCATGGAAGACATCTACGACGAGTTCGTGGCCGAGCTGAAGAAGCTCGCCGAGGGCCTCGTCGCAGGCGACCCACTGAACATGCCGGAGCGCGGCTACGGACCCCTCTCCAGCCGCGCCGCCGCCGAGCAGGTCAACGACCAGGTCCAGCGCGCCGTCGCCGGCGGCGCCACCCTGGAGGCCGGGGGCGTCCTCGTCGAGGGCGAAAGCGCCTACTACTCGCCGGCGGTGCTCACCGGAATCAGCCGCGAATCGCCCTCCTTCCGAGAGGAGATCTTCGGTCCGGTCGCGACGGTGTTCAGAGTCTCCAGCGACGAAGAGGCGCTCGAGCTCGCCAACGACTGCGACTTCGGCCTCGGCGGCTCCGTGTTCTCGACCGACGAAGCACGTGCAGCCAAGATCGCCTCCCGCATCGAGGCAGGCATGGCCCACGTCAACATCATTGCAGCCGAAGCCGCAGAATTGCCCTTCGGCGGCGTCAAGCGCTCGGGCTTCGGCCGTGAAATGGGCCCGCTGGGCATGGGCGAGTTCGTGAACAAGCGCTTCTACTTCGTGGCCGACTAGGCTCCCCGGAAGAAAGGACCGAAGATGCACACTGTAGTGATCGGCGGCGGCGTCATCGGACTGACCACCGCCTACCATCTCGCCCGCGAAGGCGAGGGCGTGACCCTCGTCGACGCCCGGAGAACGGGTCTCGGGGCCAGCGATGTCAACGCCGGCTGGGTAGTACCGGGCGATTCGGCACCGGTCCCGGGGCCGGGCGTCGTCCTCTCGGCCCTGAAATGGATGACTCGGCCCGACAGCCCGCTCTACATCAAGCCTTCGCTCAAGGCCGACTTCCTCTCTTTCATGCTCGGCATGTTCCGCGCCTCGAACGCCAAGGCACAGCGGGCCGGCTTCCAGGCCGATCTCGAGCTTGCCGCCGACACGGTCCAGCTCTTCGACGAATACCGCGCGGAAGGCATCGACTACGAGCTGCACCACACGGGAATGCTCATGGCCTTCAAGGACCACGAGCTCATGCAGCACCATCTCGGCTATGTCGACCTGACCAGGCGATTCGGGCTTGATCCCACGGTCCTGATGGGCGATGACGTGCGCGTCCATGAGCCGAAGCTCAACGACACCGTTCGCGGCGGGCTGTTCTACCCGAAGGAACTGCACCTCGACCCGGGTGCCTTCACCCGCGCCCTGTACGCCAAGCTCGTCGGGCTCGGCGTCAAGATCGTCGAGAACTCCCCGATCGACGGAGTGCAGGTGGCCGGCGGGCGGGTGGTCAGCGTCTCGTCGGGGACCTCCATCTTCGAAGGCGACAAGTTCCTGCTCGCCGCCGGCGCGTGGACGGGTCCCCTCTCGAAGCTCTTCGGCGCCGACATCCCGATCCGCCCGGGCAAGGGATACTGCATCGAGCTGAAGCCGTACGGGCTGCGCGGGGCGACCAATTTCTATGACGCGAAGGTCGCTGTCACCCCGTTCAACGAACGGTTCCGGCTGGCCGGGACGATGGAATTCGGCGGGCTCGACGAGAGCATCAACCAGGTGCGCGTCGACGCGATCCTGCGCGCGCCCGGCGAGTACCTGCGCGACTGGGAAGCCCCCCAGCCCTCAGAGATCAAACCTCGAGCGGGCATGCGGCCAATGTCCCCCGACGGCTTGGCCGTCATCGGCCGGCTGCCGAGGCTCAGCAACGCCTTCGTCGCCACGGGCCACGGCATGATGGGCGTCACGCTCGCGCCGGGCACCGCCCGCGTGCTCACGAGGCTCATCCGGGAGGACCACCTCAGCCCAGTGCTCCTCCCCTTCTCCCCTGCGAGATTCCGCGGAGGGCGCTAGCACCCTCCCCTCTCAGGGCTTGCCGGACCCAAAGCAAGCGCCACAGGGCCCAGCGTCGAAAAGATGCTGGGCCTCTTGGCATCCGGTGAGGTCTAACGCTGTTCCCCATCGTTCCGAAGAGGCTCAGACATCTGGCCTAGAAAGCGGGGCAGAAAGGACATCAGTCCAAGGCAGAGAGCAACGATCCCTCCATAGTGTGAGAAACACATCCCGTTGGCTGCGAGACCGGAAGAGAGACTATGACCGAAGCCCAGGACCTGCCCGTCGTCCCGCATTGGATTGGGGGCAAGGAATACCCCTCTGCCGGCGAGCGGACAGCGCCCGTGTTCGACCCCGCCCTCGGCGTCGAGACCAAGCGGGTCTCCCTCGCCTCCGCGCAGGACATCGAGTCCGCGGTCTCCTCGGCGCAGAAGGCCTTCCCTGCCTGGCGCGACCTGTCCATGGCGAAGCGCCAGCAGATCCTGTTCCGGATCCGCGAGCTGCTCAACGAGCGCAAGGGCGAACTCGCCGAGGTCATCACCTCCGAGCACGGCAAGGTCGTCTCCGACGCCGCCGGGGAGATCGCCCGCGGCCTCGAAGTCGTCGAGCTCGCCACGGGCTTCCCGCACCTGATCAAGGGCGAGCACTCGGAGAACGTCTCGACCGGCGTAGACGTCCACTCGCTCAAGGCCCCCCTCGGCGTCGTCGGCATCATCAGCCCGTTCAACTTCCCGGCCATGGTCCCGCTGTGGTTCCTGCCCATCGCGA
>NZ_JTDL01000110.1 GCF_000802235.1 Sinomonas humi | reverse complement strand
CGCTTGACCCCACCGGCGGTGGGCGGGCACGCTGGGTGGCCAGGTGGAAAGCCCCGCTGAACGCGTTCGCGATCACCTTCGACGGACGCCTCGAACGGACCGCCAACTAGAAGAACGCCGGACCCAAACACCGTTCCTCAGACACTCCCTCCAATACCGGGGAAGCGACAGCGCGGAAGACTGATGCTTTGCGCGTTCGCGAATCACGGGCCGAACGTGCGGTCGAGCACCTGCAGGACGTGCTCGTAGTCCCGCCCCGTGGCTCGGGTCATCCCGAGTTCGCATGTCCGGTTGAGCGAGGCGTAGGCGGTGGTGTCCGCTGCCATCGCCTCCACGGTCTCGGGAAGGGTGGCGGAGGCTGTGAGCTCTGGGTGGAGCATCCCACGGTCTCCCGCGAACGCACAGCAGCCCCAGCCGTCGGGAACGATGACCTGCTCGGCTGCGGCTTCGGCGACCCGCCTCAAGGCACCGTCCAGGCCGAGGTGCACCGACGAGCAGGTCGGGTGGAGCGTCAGCGATGCGATCTTCTGACCGACCGGATGCGATCTTCTGACCGACCGGCAGCCTGGGGAGGACGACGCCGTCCACGAAGGCGACTGCGTCGACCACTGCAATGGAGGCCTCGCCAGCAGCCCCCAGGAGGATGTCCAGTCCCTCGGTGCAGGATGCGGCGTCGCAGACAACGGGGAGCTGGCCGCCACGGGTTGCGCGGCGGAGGGAAGCCGCCACCTTCCGCTTCATCTCTTCATAGCCGTCAGTGAGGCCCTTGGACTTCCAAGGAGTGCCGCAGCAAAGACTCGGGATGTCTTCTGGGGTGGCAACCGCGAGCCCTGCCCGGGCGCACAGACTGAGGAAGGATTCGCTCACCCCCTCCTCCCCCACTGGGGCGAACATCGTGTTCGTGCAGCTGGGGAAGTAGACCGCGACCGGTTCGGCGGCAGCGAGCGGACGGCGCCGTCGTCCGCCTTTGGGCAGGTCGGCAGAGTAGGCAGGCATCGCATCGGCTCCGAGCACGGCGCGGCCGACGGCAGTCGCGGCCTTGGGCAGGATCGATGGCACGGCGTCGACGACGGTCATGGCCAGTCCGCCGAGGCGGCTGATCTCATCCCATCGTCGGGCGGCGCTCTTCCAGCCGGCCTGGGCGGCAGGCTTCGCCGCCTCGGCACGCAGGCGCCGAACGAGGTCGCCGGTGTTGATCAGCACCGGGCAGGCAGTCTGGCACATCCCGTCGACGGCGCAGGTCTGCACGGCGTCGTACTCGTACTCCTTGCGCAGGGCGGCGAGGAGCGCATCGTCGCCGGCAGCCTCTGCGTCGGCCATCTCCCTGCGGAGCACGATGCGCTGCCTGGGCGTGAGGGTGAGGTCCCGGCTCGGACAGACCGGCTCGCAGTATCCGCATTCGACGCACCGGTCGACCTCCTCCTCCACTGTGGGGGCGGTCTTCAGGTTGCGCAGGTGGGCCTCCGGGTCCTCTGTGAGCAGCACGCCCGGGTTGAGGAGTCCGGCGGGGTCGAGCAGGCGCTTGACCTCGCGCATCACCTCGTACAGTTCGTCGCCGTACTGACGGCGCACGAACGGGGCCATGATCCGCCCGGTCCCATGCTCGGCCTTCAAGGTTCCGCCCTGGGCCAGCACGAGCTCGACCATCTCCTCGGTGAAGGCCTCGTAGCGGGCCAGCAGCCCGGGCTCGTCGAAGCGCTCGTTGAGCATGAAGTGGATGTTGCCGTCCTTCGCGTGGCCGAAGATGACCGAGTCCTCGTATTCGTGCTTGTCGAAGAGCAGGATGAGCTGGCGGCAGGTCTCGTAGAGCCGCTCGACGGGGACGGCGATGTCCTCCAGCAGCGCGGTGGTCCCCGATGGCCGATTGCCGGCGACCAGGGTGTAGAGGCCCTTGCGCAGGTGCCACAGCTGGGCACGCCGGGACGCCTCGGAGCTGAGCGCGCCGGGCTCGGCGAGGGCGAGGCGGGAGAAGACCTCGGGTGCGGCGGCGAGACGGGCTTCGAGGTCGTGTGCGCTGGCCTCTTGGTACTCGACCAGGAGCGCGGCGTGGTCGACGACGGCGAGTGCCCTGAGTTCCTCGGTTGCCTCGGGGTCCCGCTGGGCTACGCGCAGGCTGGTGGCGTCGAGCAGTTCGATGGTCGCGAATCCGGCCTCGACGAGGGCGGGAAGTGCGGCTGTCGCGGCAGCGAGGTCCGGGAACAGGAGCAGGCCGGTGGCGACGTGCTGCTTGATGGGGACGGTGTGGAAGGTTGCCTCGGCGACGAAGGCGAGCGTTCCCTCGCTGCCGATCACGAGGTGCTCGAGGATGTCCGCGGGGCGGTCGAAGTCGGCGAAAGAGTTCAGCCCGTAGCCCATGGTGTTCTTGATCGAGTAGAGGGCGCCGATCCGCTCCACGGAGTCCGGGTTCCCTAGTATCCGCTCGCGCAGCCGCTCGAGCCCGGCGTGCAGCTCCGGCTCGGCCGCGCGGAGCCGGGCGTCTGCGTCGGGGGCGCCGGTGTCGAGGATGGTCCCGCTGGGCAGGACTAGCATGGCGGATTCGAGGGTCCGGTAGGTGTTGGCGTGGATGCCGCAGGACATTCCGCTGGAATTGTTGGCGACCACCCCGCCGATGGTGCAGGCGATCTCGCTGGCCGGGTCGGGGCCGAGCTTCCGGCCGTGCCGTGCGAGCCGGGCGTTGACCATCCGGACCGTCGCACGTGGGCCGGTGCGGACCCTGGACCCGTCGTCGAGGACCTCGATGCTGCGGAAGCCGCGGCGGGTGTCGACGAGGACCCCGTCGGTGCCTGCCTGTCCGCTCAGGCTCGTCCCGCCGGAGCGGAAGGTCATCGGGACCCCGAGGTCCTGCGTGGCGGCGAAGAGCGCCGCCACTTCCTCACGCGTCGACGGGGTGGCGACCGCCTGGGGAGTGAGGAGGTAGTGGGAGGCGTCGTGGGCGGACGCTAGACGGTCGGTGGCCCGGGACCCGACAGTTCCGCAGGCTGCTGCCACGGCCCTCAGCAGCGCCGGGTCGGGCGGGGGCAGCCGGGTGTCAGTGGGATTCACGGCTGACCTGAGATCCGCTGGAGCCGACGAGAAAGTCCAGGTCCGCTCCCCTGTCGGCCTGGAGGACGTGGTCGACGTAGAGCTTTTCCCAGCCCCGTCCGGGGTTCGCGTAGCCCTTGACGGTGGCTGCGTTGGGGACGCGAGCTGCGAGCTCTTCGGCCGGGACCTCGAGGTCGAGGCGACGGGCGGGCACGTCCATGCTGATCCAGTCGCCGGTCTGCACAAGGGAGAGCGGGCCCCCTGCGGCTGCCTCCGGTGTGACGTGGAGGACGACGGTTCCGTAGGCTGTGCCGGACATGCGGCCGTCGCAGATCCGGACCATGTCGCGGATGCCCTGTTCGAGCAGCTTCTTCGGCAGCGGCATGTTGGAGACTTCGGGCATTCCCGGGTAGCCCTTGGGGCCGCAGCCGCGCAGGACCATCACCGAGTGCGCGTCGATGTCGAGGTCGGGGTCGTCGATGCGCGCGTGGAAGTCCTCGATGCTGTCGAACACGACCGCCCTGCCGCGGTGGCTGAGGAGGTGGGGGGACGCGGCCGAGGGCTTGATGATCGCCCCGCCGGGCGCGAGGCTACCGCGCAGGACGCTGATCCCTGCGGCGGGCTGGAGGGGCTTCTCGCGCGGGGCGATGACCTCCGGGTCCCAGATCCGGGCATCGTCGAGGTAGTCGACCAGGGGCTTTCCGGTGATGGTGAGCGCCGAGGGATCCAGCAGGTCCCGGACCTCTCGGAGCACGGCATGGAATCCGCCGGCGCGCTGCAGGTCGTCCATCAGGTACCGTCCGGCAGGCTGGAGGTTCACCAGGAGCGGGACTTCGGCGCCGATGCGGTCGAAGTCGTCCACTGTCAGGTCGATGCCGAGGCGGCCGGCGATGGCCAGGAGGTGGACGACGGCGTTCGTGGAGCCGCCGATTGCGGCGAGGGCGACGATGGCGTTGTGGAAGCTTGCCTTCGTGAGGAAGGTGCTGGGGCGCCGTTCCTCGGCGACGAGCTGGACTGCGAGCCGTCCCGTCTCGTGGGCGGCTTCCAGGAGTCGGCTGTCGGGCGCGGGGGTGCCGGCAAGGCCGGGCAAGACCGTGCCGAGCGCCTCCGCGACCAAGGCCATCGTGCTCGCGGTGCCCATGGTGTTGCAGTGGCCGCGGCTGCGGATCATGGAGGACTCGGACTTCACGAACTGTTCCTGGCTCAGTGCGCCGGCGCGCACCTCTTCGCTCAGGCGCCACACGTCGGTTCCGCATCCCAGCGCTTCCCCGCGGAAGGTGCCGGTGAGCATCGGGCCTCCCGGGACGACGACGGCGGGGAGGTCGACGGATGCTGCGGCCATCAGCAGTGACGGGATGGTCTTGTCGCATCCTCCGAGCAGGACGACGCCGTCGATGGGGTTGGCGCGAAGCATCTCCTCGGTGGCCATCGCCGCCATGTTCCGCCAGAGCATCGCCGTTGGCCTCACCTGGGTCTCGCCGAGGGAGACGACCGGCAGCTCGAGCGGGATCCCTCCGGCCTCGTAGATGCCGTTCTTCACCGACTGGGCGACCTCGGTCAGGTGGGCGTTGCACGGGGTGAGGTCCGAAGCGGTGTTCGCGATCGCGATCTGCGGGCGGCCCTCGAAGGCGCTTCCGGGGACGCCCCGCCTCATCCAGGCCCGGTGGATGTATGCGTTGCGGTCCTCGCCGGAATACCACTCCGAGCTGCGGAGACTGGAGTCCATGCTTTCCAACTTTCATTTTCCAATTATTGGAATGTTGATCTAATAGTTGAAACTGCTGCTAGCATATCGGCAGAACGAGGAGGACTCCAATGCCCCGCAAACCATCAGTCGGTTCCGGCGACGAGCGCTTGGTAGGCGCCGACCGCGTCCTCGCCGTCCTCGTCGAGCTCGCGGGGCTGCCCACCGGGGCGAGCCTGGACGAGATGACCCAGCGCACGGGCCACCCGAAGCCGACTGTCCACCGCGCCCTGGCCTCGCTCGGCCGGGCTGGGCTGGCGGTCCAGGACGGCCGGGGGCACTACATCCTCGGGGACGAGTTCCTCCGCCTCGCGTTCGCCCACCACGAGGCCCGCCCGGAGCATGTGCGCGTCCGTCCTGTCCTCGAGCGCCTCTCCGAGCGGTTCGCCGAGACCGTCCACTTCGCGGTCCTTGACGGGCCCGACGTCGTCTACCGGGACAAGGTGGACCCGGCCGTGGGTGCCGTGCGGCTCTCCTCCACGATCGGCGGCCGCAACCCGGCCCACTGCACAGGCGTGGGCAAGGCCCTCCTGTCGCGGAGGCTGCTGACGCTCAAGGACGTCGAAGACTGGGTAGGCGAGAGGGAACTGGTGCGCAAGACACCGCGGAGCCCCGGGAACGCTGCGGAACTCCACGCCCAGCTCGCCCAGACGCGGGAGCGCGGCTTCGCCGTCGACGATCAGGAGAACGAACCGGGCATCAACTGCCTGGCGGTTCCCGTCTACCTGTCGTCGCCGAGCGAACCCTCGGGGGCGATCAGCATCAGCGCTGTCGCCTACCGCACCCCTATCTCGGTTCTCGTAGAGGCCGCCGATGAAATCCGGGCGATCATCGAGGGCGCGCTGGGCCGTAGGGAGCGCACGGCATGAGCGTCACGGCTGCGGTTGCCAACGACGAAATCCACATCCTTGGCGAGGGGCCGTTCTGGGATCCGATCCGCAGCTGTCTGCTGTGGGTCGACATTGTCCGGGGGATCGTCTTTGAGGGAGCCCTCCATCCCGCGGGTCGGATCGAGATCACCGGCTGGCACCACTTCGGGGAGACGACTGGCGCCGTGGCCGTATCGGCACAGGGAGACTGGCTGGTCGCCGGGCAGGACTCGCTCATTTGCCGCGACCCTGCCGGGAATGTCCGCAGGTACCCGCCGCTGCCGACCGTCGGCGGAAAGCAACGGCTCAACGAAGGCAAGCCGGACCCCGCCGGGCGGTACCTCATCGGCACCCTCTGCCTCGAGGGCCCGTCGACCACCGAGACCCTGCTGCAGGTGGACCACGACGGCGGAGTGCGAGCGGTCGACGAGGACCTCACGCTCTCGAACGGCCTCGCCTGGTCGCCGGACGGCTCCCAGCTCTACAGCATCGACACCAACCGCCGCCTCGTCTTCCGGCGCAGCTACGGCGCCAATACCGGCGCCACTGGGCCCCGTGAGGAGTTCCTCGCCTTCAGTGAGGGCTATCCCGATGGCGTGACCATCGACGCCGAGGGGCACCTCTGGATCGCGATGTGGGGGCTGGGAGAGGTCCGCCGGTACTCGCCTGACGGCGAGCTCACCGAGAGCGTGTCCGTGCC
>NZ_JTDL01000011.1 GCF_000802235.1 Sinomonas humi | reverse complement strand
TTGCCCTGCCCTGCTGCCTCGCTGATCTGCCGGTTCGATACGGCCACCACCCCCTGCTCGGCAAACAGGCGCTCGGCTGCGTCGAGCAGCGCGTTCCTGGTCGCCTCGGCCTTGACGGCGCGGCCGGGGCGCTGTTCTGCCTCGCTGCTGCTCACTGGACCTCCCACTGTTCAAGACCAGCAAACACTACCGCGCTTGTTTAATTCAAGCGACTGACTTAGATTGAAGGAGATCGAGAAAGGACCTCCTTTGAGTGAATCAAGGACCATAAGCCTGCCCGCGGCGGGGCCTGAGCGGCCGCTGGCCGCAGGAGGGCGGGGTGCCGGGCTCGTGGCGGTGCTCGCATTCGCGGGAATCGTCGTCTCGCGGATGCAGAGCCTCCTGATTCCGCTGATCCCCCAGCTGCCTGGACTGCTGCATGCCTCCGCAACGGACAGCACGTGGGCGGTGACGGCGACCCTCCTCGCCGGTGCGGTGGTGACGCCGACGGTCGGGCGTCTGGGGGACATGGTGGGCAAGCGGCGAATGCTGCTGCTGAGCATCGGAATGCTCATCGCCGGGTCCGCCATCGGCGGGCTGAGCACTTCTCTGGTGCCGCTCGTCGTCGGCCGTGTGCTGCAGGGTCTCGCGGCGGGGGTGATTCCGCTGGGGATCAGCATCATGCGGGATGAACTGGCCCCGGCGAAGCTGGGCGGTGCGACCGCCATGATGAGCGCGTCCCTCGGGGTGGGAGGGGCCCTGGGCCTGCCGGCGGCAGCGGTCATCGCGGACAACTTCGACTGGCACCTCCTGTTCTGGATCGCCGCCGCGCTCGGTGCGGTCGCGTTCGTGCTCGTGGTCTCCCTCGTGCCGGAATCGAAGATGCGCACCGGGGGCAGGTTCGACCTGCCGGGAGCCCT
>NZ_JTDL01000109.1 GCF_000802235.1 Sinomonas humi | reverse complement strand
AGGTGCTCGGTGATCTCGGCTTCGAGCGCGGTCTCCAGCACGCTCTTGGTCAACCCGGCCAGCAGCCCGCCCGGGCCCACCAGGCTCACGCCCTGCTCGCGCGCCTGCTCCAGCAAAGACTCAGCGAGCTCCTTTTGATCGATGATCTCTCCCGTCACGGGATCGATCATGTCGGTGGTCTCGGTCATTGCCCTTCCTTTCGGTCAGGCCACGCCGTTCACACCGTTTTTCTTACAGTCCCCCCATCGGAGGTGATGGTGATCTGGGCGCCGTGCTCCATGTCGTCGAAGCCGTTGTAGCCGTGGCACTGCGGATCGTTGTCTGTTTGATTGTTGGTCACGCTGCCGGTCACCGTGATGCTTCCCTTCGCGATGAAGCTAGACGGTGCGCAACCAGTAAGCGAGAGAGTGGCCACGCAGAGGACGGCCATTGCGATCTTCTTCAAGTAGTTTCCCCATCAGGTTGTGCTAACGGCCTCGAAAGGCCGACGTACAGGTCGAGCCGCTGGCTCTAGCTCCCCATGTACGGCGTCCAGGATTCAAGCTTGTTCTCGGCAAGAGTGAGCGCGGTGTTGAACGTGTACATGTTCGTGGTCGAGTAGTCCGTCGTGTTAGCAAGCCCCGCGGCCTGATTCACGTAGGTGCGAGTGCTGGTTGCGAGATCAGAAAGCTCCGAGGGCCATGGCTTCACGCCGTCGAGCTGAAGGACGATCGTCTGACCCGTCGAGTTCATGATGGAGAGGTCTGCGACGCAAAGGCCTGGAGTCAGTCCCTTATCGCCCGCCGACAAGATGGAGACGCACTCGTTGCTGTCCCAGTCGGAGGCGGCCTTCATGAACGACTGGCGGGCGCTGTAGATCGCTGAGGCGACTTGCGTCGTCGTCGAGGTGCTCGCGGTCGGCGTTGGCGTCGGAGACGGTGAGGCGCTTGGGCTGGAAGTCGTGCTCGCTGCCTGCGAAGTGCCGCCGCACGCCGTCACAGCGAAAAGCGCGGCGCCAGCAACTGCACCGCAAACAAGCCTCTTCATAGGAGTCCTCCTTATGAATGCGCGGTCGCATCCAAAAGAGGTCATGGCATAGCAATGAGAGCCTTGCGGCCCTAATACTCGTTGGACAAGTGGGTGCGACTGCGAACGGAATAAGTAAAGCGAACGTATCACAGCTTTGACATGTACAACTGGCGTACGACGGGCCGTCAGCTATAGTGCTTTACGGGCGGCGGTCCTTAACCCCTAGGTAGTGTCGTCGCAGCGATGTACCCTTGCGACCTAGCTTCCTCCGGGCGTCGTCGGCTTCCACTCCGACGCATCATTAGAGGCTGCCACCAGAGCCTCGTCGAGAGCGCTCATATTGCTCGGCGAGTAGTCAGTGGTGTTTGCGAGCTGTGCCACCTGATTCATGTCCTGACGAGTGGTCTGCGCCAGGGACGAGATCGAAGCCGGCCACGGGCTCACTGCATCAAGCTCAATGATGATCGCCTGTGCGATGGCGCCCAGGTCCACCAGTTCAGTCAGGCAGGTAAGGGCCTTCTGGCTCGTCTGGTCTGTCCCTAGGAGAGACTCGCAGTGGAACTCGTTCCATACCGTGGCGGACGTCAGGAACGTATCTCGGGGATCACCAGTCATGACCGCGCTGACGCCGTCGGGCGATGAAGCCGCGTGAGACAGCGTCGGCGTCGGAGTGGGAGTGGGGGTCGCCGTCACGGTAACGGTCACCGTCGGAGCTGGGCTCGGGGCCGCCAAGGCGGTCGGACTGGTGCTTGGAGCTGGCGCTTGGGATGAAGGGGCGCAACCGGTGAGGGCGAGGATGGTCGCGCCGGCGATCGCCGCAGAGATCAGCCTCGGTTTCAATTCGTGTCTCCCCTCCGGCGCGTAATTCAAGAGATGTCCCACTTGAGAGTAGGCGAGGTCTGCTGGCCCTCACCGACCGAGAGAGCGATCCGCCGCAATATGTTGGCCAAGAGGATTACAGAGTCAGCAGCGATCCCTGCCTGAAGCCTGTCCGGCGTCCGGTGCTTCACCGCTTGGGCTTGCTCGATAGCAGCCTTGACGAGCTTGCGCAGCTCGGCGTTCGATGGACCGACCAGATCAACCTCGGCCACCCGTTCAAGCCTGTTCTTCGTTTGCGCAATAGACGGTTCTGTCTCCCCGGGCTTCAGGTGCCGATTGGCAACGTAGGCAACGGCGGACAGCCGCTCCAACACTATGACGCAGTCATTACCGATGTTCCTGTAGTCCTGTGGCGTCTGCGCGGTCTGAAAATGACGCCGCAACTCGGTGATCTCCTCGTCGACTAACGTCCAACCAGTCCGAGTATGAGAAGTTATCGGCTGGGCAAGCTCAGACGCGACGGCGCCCGCCTCGAGGTCAGCCAGCCGGTCGTGGACCGGATCGAACAAATCGGCGAGCATCTGGCGGCGAACGGCCCACGAACCCGAGCCAGTCGCGCCTTCCCTCCTCCAATATCTGTAAAAGTCATCGAAGTCCCTGAATGGAGGGGAAAAGGGCACGCCGAGTCGTTCCAAGACGTTCCGCAGCGCCGACATCACCGCTCGTGATTGGGCGACGTTGATTCTCATGTTCTCGTCCGTTGCGCGAGAAAGGTATTCGTCATGGACCAGCCGTGCCAAGGGAACTGCAACTTCGATGTCCGTCATCCCAGCGCTATCGCCGGCGTGCACCCGTCTGATCAAATCTTCGTCCAGGTGTATCTGCCCCCGGTCAAACGGATCATCAGTGTCGGACTCTATGAAGAAGTCGATTTCGCGCACAAAGCGAAGCTTAGGGGCTCGGCACCTCAACCTGCCGCAGCGCTACCTACGGGCTTGTGCCGTCAGTTGATGTGCTTCACCGGCTCGGGCGGGTTGCCCGGCCCGGTACCGGCACATGGCCCGACGGCGATGCCGTTGGCCACCTGATAGGACGTCGCGACGTAGGCGTTGCCCTGGTCGATGTGCTGGTTGGCCGCGGCCACCGTGGCGGCGATCGCCGCGTTCGCCCCGCTGATCTCGCTTGGCGCTTCTGAGGGGCCGGTCGCCCCGTCGTTCTGAAGCGCCTGGAGGTCGCTCTGGAGATTGGAGACCTCCTGACGAACCGTCTGGGCCTGATTCTCAAGATCGAGCGAATGGTTGTAGAGGTTGGTCTGCACGTCGTTGTAGACCGTGGTTGCCGCGTCGTTGTACACCGTCGTGCTGGCGTTGAGGCATTGGTCCCCGCCACCCTTGGCGGCGTCGGACCGCGTGCGCTGAAGGTCCGCCGCGGTCTGCGTAAGATCGCCCTCCATCGCCTTCAGCCCAGGCGTGAAGTCGTCGTCGTGCTGGAGCGAGGCGAGGTCGTTGCTCGCCTGCTGCTGCTCGCTGTTGACCCGCTGCTGGAAGGCTTCCTCCGCCGCCGCACTCGCGCTTGCCTGCGCCGCCGCCGCTGCTGCACTCGCCGACGCCTGCGCATTGGCCTGTGCCTGCCCGTTGAGGCTCGAGACGTCCTCGTTGTACTGGGCGACGCTACCGGGCGTCATCGTGACAGTGTCAATCGTGCCGTTGCTCTGGGGGAAGGACATGATGATGTTGCCGCCCTGAAGCGAGGCAGAGAGATTGGAGGTCGCGCCGAGCACGCCGCTGAAGGTGAGGGTCGCGCTGCTGCCCGAGATCGTCCCAGTAAACGAGTCGTTGTAGTTCTGCGTCTTGGTGGTGTCGCTCGACTGGATATTCGTCTCGACCAGGCTGCCGGTGACGTTGTCGCCGTTGCGCGTCCATTGGAGGAACATTGCCGCACCCTGGGCGGTGCCGACCCAGCCGCCGACGCTGTTATCGGCCGCGTTCTGCGTCGGTGAGCTTGCGCCCGAGGTCGTCGACGACGGTGAGCATCCGGTCAGGGCTGCGGTTGCCAGTGCAAGGAGTGCGATCGGTGCGACGAGCGATCGCGGCGAAAAGCGGGACATCTGAACTCCATCGGCACAGAACAACGAATAGACCCCAGCCGGTCGCGTCGAGCGTGCCGTCTGGGGTCATTGTCACACAGAAGCCGAGAGCCGATACCTCTGGAATCAACGAGCTATCTGAGGGCCATCAGGTGCTGCTCAATCACCGCCGATACGATCGATGCGAGCACATCGATGTCGCCATCGATGACCTGCTGCTCGATCTTGAATAGGCGTTCGCTTACGCGGCTGCTGGACGCATCCATCCGCTCGATTTCGCCCTCGAGCTCCTCAAGCTGTGCCTCGACAAGTTCATGAGTCATCGGGCACACCGGATATGTCTCGAATAGGCTCCGGAGCACGACGATCGCCTCGTGCGTCAGCTCCACCTGGTCGACCGTCAACGCGGCCTGCTGGTCGATCTCCGTCATCGGTCACCCCTCACGCGTGCCGTTCACCGTTGAGCGGCACAAACCCCACGATAGCCGGGAGGAGTTGCCTGCCAACACCCCTGATGTGGGCCTCTGGATGGACGCTGAGGCCCACCACGATGCCGAGGAGGACCGCTCAGCTGACGCCGCATGCCGGTCAGGCCTCCAATCAGGGGCCCTTTGGCTCTGATCGCACCGGTTCGGCAGTTCCTACTCTGGGAAGAGCGGGGGGATAGCCGGGCGAGCACCTAGGAGGGACACCATGGAAGCTGTCGTCGTCTACGAATCGAATTTCGGCAACACCCGCAAGGTTGCAGAGGCGATTGCCAGGGGCCTCGGTCCTGGCAGCCATGTTGTGGAGGCTGAGAAATTCAATGCTGGCCACCTCAAGCCGGGCCAGCTGCTCATTGTGGGAAGCCCGATCAACGCGTGGCGGCCGCTACCGGAAATCTCCGGCTGGCTCGAGGCCCTCGCTCCCGATGCGCTTTCGGGCATTCGCGCAACCTCTTTCGATACGAGGGTCAAATCGTTCTTCCACGGCGACGCCGCAAAGAAGATCGCCCACGCTCTGGAAGCGGCCGGCGCGGAGCAAGCGGCCGCCCCGACATCGTATTTCGTGGAGGGCAAGGAGGGCCCACTGCTCGACGGCGAACTCGAGCGGGCCGAGCAGTGGGGCGCACAGCTGGCTGCCGAGAAGGTGGGCTAGGCGGCGAAGCCGGTCGCACCATCCAATCGACTGCTCAGGCAGCAATCGCCGTCCGGATTGCTTGTACGAGCTGCCCGCGGTCGGGAAGCCCGGAAGGGCCACCCGAGGTCTGGAACACCCTGCACTTCAGCGCTGGACTGCGAACGCCGGGGAAGGGATCCCTGCCGGCGACGAGGATCGTCGGCGAACCGGCGAACCCGAGCTGCGCGGCCTGCTGCGGAGTGCTGACCTCAGTGGCGAGGACGTCCACCTCGGCCGCCCCAGCGGACCACGCCGCGTCGCGGGCGAGCCTCAGCGCGCCTTCCCAGTTCGGGCAGTCCTCGATGTAGAGCACGTGGATGGTGGGCGGGAAACGCATTCTGCGCCTCCTTCGATCTTGGTTGGCATCTCAGGCCCTGCGGGCGGTGAGACGGTTGAGGGCAAGCGCGCCGACCAGGAGGCCGAAGTCGCGGAGTGCGACATCGTAGAAGTGTCCGAGGACGAGCAGGTTCACGATGATTCCGGCGAGCCAGAGGGCGACGACGACGGATCCCCACCGAGGCTTGAAGGCGACGAGGAGGCCTGCGGCGATCTCGACGGCACCCACGATGTACATGAAGCCCTGAGGGCTCAGCGGCACGATCTGGGTTGCGACCGGGGCCAGATAGGTGGGCCAGTAGGTGAGGACGTTGAAGAATTTGTCCAGCCCGAACAGCAAGGGTGCGACGACGTAGAGCGTGCGCAGCATGGCGTAGGCCTGCTCTGCTCCGCCCATCGTACGAACCGAGGAGGAGCGGCGAACCGGGAAGTGGAGGCGGCGGCCGGTTGATGCAGAGGACATGATGTGCTCCTTTCCAAAACTGACATGACTGATTTTAGTTCCCACCCCCAATCTAAAACAAGATCTACCGTTTTTGGATTTACACTGGAGGCATGGCTTCTTCTCGCTGGTCTCAGAGGATCGCCGCTGTCGCATCGCTCGGCGACACCACGCGCAGGGCGTTGTTCGACTATGTGAGGCAGGCTGGCCGACCGGTGGGGCGGGACGAGGCTGCGCAGGCGCTTGGCCTCACTCGGGGGGTAGCCGCCGCCCAGCTCGACCGGCTGGCCGAGGAAGGCGTCCTCGAGGCCGGCTTCGCCAAGCCGGGCCCCGGAGGTCCCGGCACCGGCCGTCCCTCGAAGTTCTACACTCCGGCAGCGGATGAGGTGCTCGCCTCCGTGCCCGAGCGCAGCTATGAACTTGCAGGGGAGCTCATGGCCTCGGCAGCCGAGCGGTCAATCCAGCTGGGGGAGCCGATGGCGGAGAGCTTGGAGAAGGTAGGACGCCAGGAGGGCGCTGCTATCGGGCGGCAGCACGGGACCATCGAGGCGGTGCTCGAAGCTACTGGTTATGCACCGGTCCCCCGCAGGGAAGATGAAGAGTGCATCGAGCTGGCCAACTGCCCGTTCCACGCTCTCGCCTCCGGGCACCGCGCCGTCGTCTGTGCCCTCAACGGAGCCCTACTCGCAGGCGCCCTCGAAGGGTGCGGCGACTCGGATCGCCGCGTGGAGGCGATCGTGCCAGGACAGGGGCATGGCGAGTGCTGCGCGAGGATTGTCCCCGCCTCGGCCTGAGGAAACGCAACTCGGCCTCCGGCGTCGCCCTTTGAACGGCTGAAGGCCGCCTCCCCGGGGGAGGCGGCCTTCAGCTTCTTCCGGCTAGCTACTCGGGCGTCTCGATCAGCCGTCCTCGTGGCTCGTTGACCCTGCGGGGATGCCTGGCACGTCGTTAGGGCCGTAGATCTTGGCATCGCCGGGATACGGGCTCTGCCAGTTGTGGGTTTGGTACCAAGTCCAGCGGTTGAACAGGTAGGGGTTCGCGAAGTCTTCCTTCGCGCCATTGCCCGTCAGGTGTTGCTGCTCGGACCAGTTGTCCCACTCCTGTGCGGTCTCCTGCATCGTTGGGGGAACGGCAGCCGCCTGCGCTGCGGCGGTGTTGACCGCTGCAGCAGCGGCGCCCGTCTGGCCTAGCGTGTCGAGGCCGCACGACGGGGCAGTCTTGACGCCCTCGGTCAGCGGGACCTGGTTCGGGACCGCGTTGAACGGCGTCATGTCCGGCTTGTTGGTGAAGGCGTCGAACATCGGGGTGGCAGCGGCGACCTTCTGGTTCAGCGGCTGCGCACCGAGGATCTGCTGGATGGTCCGGACCATGTTGATCTGGGAGTAGAACGTGTTGACGGTCTGGCCGTGCACGGCGTACGGGCTGATCACCTGGACCGGCGCGCGGTGGCCGTCGACGTGGTCGGCGCCATCCTGGCTGTCGTCCTCAGCAATGAAGATCGCCGAGTCCTTCCAGTACTGCGAATGCGAGATCTCGTCGACGATCTTGCCCACCGCTAGGTCGTTGTCCGCGACCTGCGCCTCGGGATCGGCCGTTCCACCCGTGTGGTCGCTCGAGAGCCACATCATCTGGAAGTTCTTCGGACCGTTCTTCTCGAAGTCCTGCTTCCACGTCGTGTACCGGTAGATGTCCGGCACCGAGGTGTCGAACGGCGCGGCATTCGGGTCCGCGATCGCGTTGAGCGAGGGGATGGCCGAGCCGGCGTGCATCTGGAGCGACGGGGTGAACAGCTGCGACGGGTCACCGCCGTTCATCGTGCTCGTGGCCGCGCAGTAGTACTGCTGCCACGTCGCGCCGGCCGGCTTGCCCTCCTGGTACTCGAACTCGCCGTAGTTCCTCGCGGTGTTGCCGGCGGACTGGATCGAGGTCCAGAGGAAGCCGGAGCGCTGATGGCCCAGGACATCCTCCTCGGTGTCGTACGAGCGGGTGTACTCGCCGGCGCTGGTCTCCGTGTAGGCCGGGTTGTCCCCCTGCATCATCCAGTTGTGGCCCTCGGCCGAGTTGGTGCCGATGTCGTACGTGTTGTCGTAGAGACCGAACTGGGCGGCCAGCGCGTGCTGGTTCGGGGTGACCTTCGCGCCGAACTGCGCGAGCGAGGCGTCTCCGTTGCCCTGCTTCATGTCGCCGTACACCTGATCGTAGGTGCGGTTCTCCTTGACGATGAGGAACACGTGCTTGATCGTCGACGGGTCCCCGATCCGCTTCGGAATGGCTACTGCCGGGACGTTCGCGGCTTGGGCTGCAGTGGCCTGCTTGACGGAGCTGCCGTCCCAGCCGTTCTGCTGGAACACGGTGTCGGTGTACTGCTGGATCTGGTCGTCGCTTGGCAGGGTGAACCTGGTGAGCGAGGCCGTCGTGGAGTGGGTGCCGTGACCGGTCGCGACGGTGGTGCCGGGGCCCTTGTTGTAGCTCAGCTCAGGGCCACGCGCGTCGATGCCGCGAATATTGGTGACCACGATCTGGCCGTTCACCGCGGTGACATTCCCGGGGTAGTAGTCGGTCGGCAGGAGGCCGATGTAGCTGGCCGGATCCTTCGGATCCTGCTTGTTGACCTTGTAGACCGCGATCGCGTTCGCACGGCCAAGCGAGACCAGCAGGTGATCACCCTGCATGGTGATCGCCGTCGGCTCGTAGCCCACCTGGGACGAAGCCCAGGGCTGGGTCGCGATGGTCTGCATGACCTTGTTGCTCGCGGTGTCCACGACCGAGACGGTGTCGCTGTTGGTGTTTGCCACGTACAGGGTGGAACCGTCGAGGTACATCGCGGTCGGGTGCAGCTGGACGTCGATCGATGAGACGGCTGCAGAGGCGTTGGCCGTGTCGATGACGCTGATGGTGCCGCTCGTCGAGGTGCCCAGATACGTGTCAGCGGGAACCTGCGTTCCGTACGAGCCCATCGTCGTATCACCGGCCGCGGCCTCGTGGCCGCCCTCGTTGGAGACGTACAGCTTCGTTCCGACGAACTTGAGCTGGCGCGGGGCGATGCCGGTAGTGAAGGTCTGCTTGATCGTGCCCGCGACCGGGTCGAGGGCCACGACCGTGTTCTGGCCGTTCACCGCTGCGTAAAGCGTCGACCCATCGGGGGAGAACGCCATGCCGGCGGTCAGTGCCTCTTTGCCGCCCACGGTCGGAATGCTGATCTTCGTGCCAGCGCCGAGCGAGCCGTCTGAGTTGAAGGGGTAGCGGACGATGCCCGTCGCAACCGGTGCGTAGAGGAACTTGCCGTCGGGGGAAAAGGCGGGGCCTTCCTGGCCGACTGAACCGTCAGTGATGTGCTGATAGCTCATGTTCAGGTAGCCGGCGTTGCTCGCCGCTGCCGCGAACGAGGTGGCTGCGAGCGTCCCGGCTGCAGCCACCGGCTTGTACGTCTTGAGGTCGAACACCTGCAGGTCGACTGAGCGGTCGGTGCTGGTCCCGACGAGATAGCGGCCGTCCGGGCTGACAGTCGAGCCCATGATCTTGCCGAACGGCGTCATCACGCGGTCACCGATGGGCTTGATCACCTGGTTCGACGCGACCTGTTCGCCGTTCTCATACTGGCTGCCGACCTGGTTCTGGCCGAGCGGGATGGTCGAGGCGGCGGCAATGCCACCACCCAGAAGGACGAGCGTGCAGCTCGCGGCGATGATCGAGAGCGGCTTGCGCCCGGGTAGGGGCGTCGACAGCCTGCGCAGGCCGAAAGTCCCACGTTGTTGTGGATTGAGGGATCTTCGGTCGGCTCTTGGCGGCTTGGCCATTTGCGGTTCTCCTCTTCAGAGCCCAGAGCGCATCGAGGCACATGCGGGCGAGGCTTCCATGGTGTTTTCCCGGGAAGCGCTCCCCCCGCGGCTTGAGGGACGCAGATGCGTGTGGGCTGGATCCCGGCCCCTCAAGCCTCTGGGTTGGGACTTACGTTCCTGTGAAGAGGCTGTGATCCGTTGTTGAACTAACAGAGAACAGCGCGAGTTAACAGAGAACAGCGCAAGCTTGACGAGTTATGTCAACTCTCCGAGCGGAGGACGGCGTCGGCCGCGATCCCGTAGGCCAGGTGCGGAAGGATGTCACTCGCCCACTCGGCCGCAGACCAAGTTCTCGGGTCGGTGATTTTCAAGACCACCATAGGTGCGTTTCCCGCAGCCATCGCTGCCGCCGCGGCCACTGCGGCGCCGACCGTCCGCCCCGGCCTGAATCCGACGGCCCGGGCAGCCGCGAGGGCGACTCCGGTTGCGAGGCCGGCCCCGATTCCGAGCAGCGGGCCGAGGCCGGCAAGGCGGTTCTGCTGCGCCTCCTCGTCCCCAGGGATCTGCACTCCAGCGGCGTGAGCGAGGCGTCGCGCCGATTCCTCAGGCGTGCTGCTGGCGGGCCTCGCCCGGAGGGCCATATCCAGATAGGTCGCGGCATTCAAGGCCGTCGTACCGGCAGCGCCAGCCGCGAGTCCGGAACCGAGTGTGCGCAGGAGGGTGCCGTCCATCAGCGTGCTCTCTTCCTATTTGGCAGGAGATCGTCTCTGGCGGGAGTTCGGTGTCCCACCGGCAGTCTGCGCCAAGGACTTCGCTCCTGTCATCAGCCCGCGAGGCATTCGATCCACCAGCGGCGGATCAGAGAACCAACGCATCAGCGCAGGGACGACGCCGTGGCTGCGACCGTGACATCTTCGAGGTTGGGGAGCGCGTGACCGAGGAGGTGCGCGGCCTCCGCCCGCAGGGCATCCGTCTGAGCGGCCGTCGCGGAGGCCGCGACGCGGACCAAGGCCGATCCGTGGAGGCGGTGGCCGATCCACCGAAGCTGGACTCGCTCGACTCCCAGGACTCCCGGAACGCTTGCGAGGGCGTGCTCCGCACGGTCTACGAGTTCGGGTTCGACGCCGTCCAAGAGGCGCCGTCCCAAGCTGCGGACAGTGCCCCACAGGAGTACGAAGATTGCGACGCTGATGAGCAGGCCGACAATGGGGTCCGCGAGCGGGAATCCGAGCATGACGCCGGCGGCGCCGACGACGACGGCGAGCGAGGTGAACCCGTCCGTGCGGGCGTGCACCCCGTCCGCCACGAGCGCGGCCGAGCCGATCCGGCGTCCGACCCGGATGCGATAGACCGCGACAGCCTCGTTCCCCGCGAAACCCACGACACCGGCGGCGGCTACCCACCACAGGTTCTCCAGCGGTTGCGGATGGATAAGCCGCTCGGCCGACTGCCACGCGGCCACGACCGCCGAGAGGGCGACGACGGCGATGATGAACAGGCCCGAGAGATCCTCGGCTTTGCCCAGGCCATAGGTGTAGCGGCGCGTCGCAGGACGCCGGGCGAGAACGAAGGCGATCCAGAGCGGCACTGCGGTGAGCGCGTCAGAGAAGTTGTGCACCGTGTCCGCTAGAAGCGCGACCGAGCCGCTGACCAGCACCACGAGGAACTGCAGGAGTGTCGTGCCCAAGAGCACGAACAGGCTGATCTTCAGTGCGCGCACGCCCTCGGTGCTGGCCTCGAGCGCGTCGTCAATGGAGTCGGAGGCATCGTGGGTGTGGGGGACGAAGAACTCCTTGAGCGTTCCGAGGAATCCGTGCGAGTGCTCGTGATCGTGGTGATCGTGCCCGTGGTTATGGTGATCGTGCTCATGGCCGTGACCGTGATCATGAGCATGCCCGTGCTCATGCCCGTGATCGTGCTTCTCGTGAGCCGGCGCGTGCTCCCCGCTCATGCGGGTTCCTTCCGCCCGGCGTCGGCGCTCGGATGGTGGTGGCGCGGGACACCGCCGAGGGAGTGCTCGGCTTGGAAGATCGCGTCGGAGACCATCTGGGAGGCGTGCTCGTTCGCGAGCCGGTAGAACGCCCTCGTGCCCTCCTGTCGGGCCGCAACGATGCGGGCCAGGCGCAGTTTGGCCAGGTGCTGAGACACAGCCGCCGGGGATTTGTCCACGATTTCAGCGAGGCGGTTCACCGAGAGCTCCTCGTTCTCACGCAGAGCGAGGATGATCCGAACGCGCGTTGCGTCCGCAAGCATTGAGAACACCTCGACAGCCAGGTCCACGTACTGCGAATCGGGGTCCAGGCCGCAAATCTTCTTATCTGCATGCATGCGCAGATACTATCGCTTCCGCCGGATTCCTGGCGCCCGCAGTAGCCGAGGACGTGACCGCAGCAAGTGAAGCGAAGGCCTACGTGCTGGAAGCCTCCGCTGAGAGGGGGAAGCATTGGAGCAGCCAACGGAAGGAGCGCGATGACCATGGAAGCCGTGAATGCAGTGCTGCACGCTCTGGCTGCGGCCGGATCTATGGCGTGGGAGATCCTGTGGCCTTTGATCCTGGGCTTCGCCCTCTCCGGCATTGTGCAGGCGCTCGTGCGCCGGGAGCACGTCACCCGGCTGCTCTCGGGGGACTCGCCCCGCGCCCTGGCCGCGGCGGCGGGACTGGGCGCGGCGTCGTCGTCGTGCTCTTATGCCGCGGTGGCCCTCGCGAGGAGCCTGTTCCGCAAGGGAGCGAGCTTTGCCTCGGCGATGGCCTTCGAAATCGCCTCGACCAACCTCGTGATCGAACTCGGGCTGATCCTCGCGCTGCTCATGGGTTGGCAGTTCACGCTCGCGGAATTCATTGGCGGCCCGATCATGATCGTCCTCGTTGCGCTCTTCTTCCGGCTCTGGATGCGCGGGAAGATCGTGGACGCGGCCCGCGAGCAGGCCGAGAAGGGCATCGCCGGGTCGATGGAAGGCCATGCTGCGATGGACATGTCGGTCCAAGGCGAGGGGACGTTCTGGCAGCGCCTGTTCTCCCGTGAGGGCCTTGATTCGGTCGCGGCCTACTTTGTCATGGACTGGGCGTCGGTTTGGCGGGACATCGTCGGCGGCCTCCTCATCGCGGGTGCCTTCGCGGCCTGGGTCCCGACCGAGTGGCTCCGCGCTTTCTTCTTCGAAGGCAACCCCGTCCTCGCGGCGGTGTGGGGGCCGCTGGTCGGCCCCGTGATCGCGATGCTGAGCTTCGTGTGCTCGGTCGGGAACGTGCCGCTCGCCGCGGTCCTTTGGAACGGGGGCATCAGCTTCGGTGGGGTGGCGAGCTTCATCTTCGCCGACCTCATCGTGATTCCCGTGATCCTGATCTACCGCAAGTACTACGGCGGCCGGGCCGCGCTGCGGATCACCGCGACGTTCTACCTCGCGATGGTTCTGGCCGGGTACGCCGTCGAACTGCTTTTCGCGGTCACCGGCCTGACCCCTCAGGCGCGCAATGCGACCGTGATCGAAGCCTCGGTCTCATGGAATTACACGACTTGGCTGAACATCATGTTCCTCGCCGTCGCCGCTTTCCTCCTGGTGCGTTTCTTCCTCAGTGGCGGCGCGGGAATGCTCAAGATGATGGGGCAGCCTCCGGCCGGAAGCGAGTCTTCGCCGTCGAGCGCATGACCTCGGAGAGGTCCCGGATCTGGCGCAGGGCGCGGTCGTGGAGACGCTCCACGGTGAGTGCTTCGATCCGGGTGTCCTGATCGGCGAGCAGGAGGAGGGTCTCCCACAGCAGTGACTTGCCCGTCGCCGCGGTGATGAGCCCCTCGAGCTCGAGCTGACTCGGGTGACCGCCTGCGGCATGGGCGGGGTTGAGGGGACCGAGCTTCGATGCCTGCTCGCCGATCCAGGCCGTCGCCTGCTTGTGCGGGGGAAGCTCGACTCCGAGGCTCTTCGCTATGCGCTCAAGCTCGTCGGAATCCTCCGTCACCTCGCGCGCGAGCCGCTCGAAGGTGGGGCCGTGGGGCGTTCCGCTCCACACCTTGGCTGCCTCTTCAAAAAGCCGCTTTCCCGAGTTGGCGGCGATGATGTGGCTGTGCAGGTAGTTGGACAGCACCTCGTTGTCGACTTGGCCGCTGGTCGGCTGGACGTCGCTCATGTTTCCTCCTGGGGCGTTGGTGACCTAGAGAGCGTCTCCGGGCCCTTTACCCCGCGGGCCTCTCGGACAAGCCGCGCCCGAATCGACGGGCGATGACGTCTCAGCCCGACTCACGCACGGTGCGAAAGCGCTTCAAGGATCGGCGCGGCGAGTTTGAGGATGTTTCGCTGGTCTGAGTCGAGTTCGTTGAGGCGCTGCGCCAGCCATGCGTCCCGCTGTCTGCGGTCGTTGAGCAACTGCTCACGGCCGAGCTCGGTCAGTGAAACCTGGATCGACCGGCCGTCGATCAGATGTGGCGCTCGCAGGACGCACCCGGCCTGCTCGAGGAAATTCACGGTCCTTGTCATGCTGGGCGGTTGAACGTGTTCATGTGCGGCGAGCTCGCTCAGGGTGAGCACGCCGTAGCGGTCCAAGGCTCTCAGCACAGCCATTGCTGCGATGGACAGAGGATTGTCGGGATCCCGCTCGGAAACCATTCGTCGATGGAGCCGGGCAACGCTCACCCTGAGCTCAGAGGCCAGTTGGGCGTCATTGATTCCTTCCGCCACTCCGGCCCTCTCGGCACTTCCCGCAAGCCCCATGGTCCCGTTGCCAGCCATCAAGAAGCGAGATAGCGGGTATGGGCGGGCTGCACTCGGACGACGACGGGATCCCCGGTGCGCGCCGAGAGTCCCGCGGAGGCGGTGACAGTCAGCCTTGTCCCCTTGACGTCGACGAGTAGTTCAAGCCGGTCGCCGAGGAACTCCGCGCCGGCGACAACGCCGGCGATCTCGTTGTGGTCCGCGACGTTGGCTGGGGACGAGTGGAGCGGGTGGACCTCGACGTTTTCGGGCCGAATGCAGACGTGCCCGGTTTCGGAGGACGTCGCCTTCTGCTGGCCCCTGCTGGCACACAGAAAAGCGCCGAGGTCCGTCTGGACGAGGAACCCGTTCGAGACCTCTGAGACGTGTCGCGCTGGGATCAGGTTGGCGCTTCCGATGAAATCGGCGACGAAGGAGGTCCGCGGCTGCTGGTAGAGCCGCTCGGGGGAGTCGATCTGCTCTATCCGCCCACCATTCATGACGACGACCGTGTCTGAGAGAGCCAGGGCTTCGGCCTGGTCGTGGGTCACGTAGACGGAGGTGACGCCGAACTGCTCCTGGAAGGCCCGCAGTTCCATCCGAAGTTTGACGCGGAGCTTGGCGTCGAGGTTCGAGAGCGGCTCGTCGAGCAGCAGGACCTCCGGCTCGGAGAGGAGCGCGCGGGCGAGGGCGAGGCGTTGCTGCTGGCCGCCGCTGAGCTGGGTGGCCCAGCGGTCCGCGAATCCGGAGAGGCCGACTTGGTCGAGCATCTCGAGGGTGCGCTGCTTGATGTTCTGCTGGCCCTTGCGCGCGCGGCCGTGCCGGAGCGGGAAGGCGGCGTTGTCGAGCACAGTCATGTGCGGCCAGATCCCGTAGTGCTGGGGGACCATGGCGATAGGCCGTTCCTCGGTCCGGACCTGATGACGCTGCCCTGCATCGAAGACCGTCCGCCCGGCCATCACGATCCGGCCGCTGTCCGGCTGCTCGAGTCCCGCCAAGCAGCGCAGGGTGGTGGTCTTCCCGCAGCCACTCGGCCCGAGGAGGGTCACGAACTGCCCCTTCGGGACTTCGAAGGAGACGCCGTCGACGGCGTAGGAAGGATCGCCCGCGCGGGGCCGGCCATAGCTCTTGCGCAGCTCATGGATCGTGATCGAGCTTGCTGTTGGTTGTGCGCTCATGTTGCTCATGCCTCTACCTCTGCGGCCCCGCGTCGGTTCACGAGCCAGACCGCTATCGTCGAAATCATCAGGATGATCACCGCTAGGGCGCTTGCCTGCGGGTAGTCCGCGCTCGAGGTGAAGGTGTTCCAGAGCTCCACCACGAGCGTTCGGTTGTCGGAGCTCGTCAGCAGCAGCGCGATCGGAAGCTCTCCCAAGGCGTGGGCGAAGATCCACAGCCACGTCTTCCACAGGGCCGGGCTCAGCAGTGGCAGCAGGATCTTCCTCGTCACCGTGAACGGGGAGGCCCCGGTAACGCGGGCCGCCTCGATGAGGCCCTCGTCGAGCTGGAGCAGGGCCGTCTGGATGAGCCGGGACGCACGCGGAAGGAAGCGGGCGACAAGCGCTACTGCGATGATCCACACCGTTCCGTAGATCGGGATCGGCACGAAGAGGTACAGGTACAGGACCGCTGCTCCCAAGACGATGCTGGGGACGCCGAACGCGAGCGAGGTCGCCTCGAAGAGCATCCCGCTGCCGCGGAAGCGGCGCCGGGCGGCTGCCACCGCGATCCAGGTTCCGATCGCTGTCGCCGCCGTCGCCGTCACGAGGACGACTTCGGCCGTGTTCAGCATCGTCTGGCCCATTCCCCGCGCAGTGAGGACGTTGGCATAGTTGGTGAGCGAGAGGTCCCGTAGGCCGTCCCAGGTGATCGGGCGGGCGTAGGGAGAGAGGCTCGTCCACAGTAGCGCCAGCACCGGGAGGACGACGCCAAGGAACATGTAGACGGCGACGACGATGACCACGGGGATCCGCCACCTGCCCAAGGGCGTCCGCGTCTGCCGGTAGCCCTTTCCGCTGACGACCCTGAAGCGGTGGGCATCACGGATGCGGCGGCGGTAGACCATGAGCATCGCGAAGGAGAGCACGAGCATGAGGACGCCGTAGGTGCTGGCCTTGCTGTAGTTCGCGAACCCGCTGGGCGGCTGCAGGGAGAACTGGATCAGGCTGCTGAAGACGAACGTGCGATTCGGCAGGCCGAGGAGGGCCGGGATGGCGAATCCTTCGAGGATCACGACGACGAGCAGCATCGACGCTGCGGACACGGCGGGCCCGATGAGCGGCAGGACGATGAGCCGCAGCCTGCGGATCAGGGGCGCGCCGACGGTCGCGGCCGCTTCCTCGAGTTCAGGATTCAGCCGCCCGAGGGCTGGGGCGATCATGAGGTACATGCTCGGCACGCCGAAGATGCCCATCACCATGATCATCCCGGGCATCGAGTAGACGTTGATGTGGATCCCGATTTGCCGGAGCAGGATGGCCAGGGGCCCGTTCGAGGGATTCGCGACGATGGCCCACGCGATAGCAGTGACGGTCACCGGCACGGCCATGGGAGCGAGCGCGAGCGGAGCCAGAATCTTGCGGCCGGGGATGTCAGTCCGCTCGAACAGGTACGCAAGGCACAGGCTGAGCACGAGCGAGACCAGGAGCGAACCGACCGTGTAGATGGCTGTGTTGAGCGCGACCGAACCGAGCTGCCCGGACTGGAAGATGGAGATGTAGTTGTCCACCGAGAAGCCGGGGACGTCGAAGGGAAGGTCGGTCGCTGAGGCCTTGAAGCTGCTGTAGAGCAGGATGACCAGCGGGACAAGGACCAGGTAACCCACCAGGAGGGCTAGCGCCGCGTTCACGGCGATGCCAGCCCAGCCGCCGGGACCGCGTCCAATTCGCTTGGGTTGCTGGGGAGGCGGAGGCGCCGCGCCCACGGCGGGCGCCTCCGTTGTCTTCACCGACATGAGAATCGCCTATCCGAGGTTCGTCCCGAGGGCCGTCTGGGCCTTGGGGAAGAAGTCTGCGAGGGACGTGTAGCCGGCCGCCGTCGTCGGCTCCCACTTGAGACCCGCCGAGCAGATCGCCTTGAGCACCGCGTTCTGGCCCTGATTGGAGCAGTCGGTGGTGGTGGGGATCCGCGAGTTGTAGGTCTTCGAAAGAGCGGCCTGGGCCGTGTCCGAGGAGAGGAAGGAGGTCAGCAGCACGGCTGCCGCGGGGTGCGGGGCGCCCTTGGGCACGTAGAGGTAGGACTCGTTCGCGTTGGTCGGCGAAATCGGGGCCAGCGCGACGGGGGCGCCCTTCTTCTGCGCTTGAAGGACCAGGTTGATCAGGCTCGTGCCCACTGCCACCTGGCCGGACTCGATGAGCGACTCGGCCGAGGTCGTATCCGTCGTGTAATGGGGCTTCTGGGCCGCGAACTTCTTCGCCCACGCGTCGGCCTTGTCCTGGCCCATCGAGGGGTCGAGGTCCCAGACGGTCATGAAGTCGGCTCGCGAATCGGCGGCGATCTGCCCCCCGGCCCACCGCGGGTTCAGGAGGTCGTCCCACGTCTTCGGAACGTCCGCGGGCTTCACTTTGGTGGTGTTGTAGGCCCAGACCTTGGGGGCGGACCAGATGTAGACGAGCTTGTTGGAGAACATCGCGTCCGCCTGAGCGACGCCGTACTGGGTCCAGTTCACCGTCTCGGCCAGGCTCTGTGCTGGCGGGACGGTCAGGCCGCCGGCGTTGGCGACATCGATGGAGACCTTCTTGGCCGCCTCTTCAACTTTGAGCTGGCTGGCCTGGTCGGGGGCCTTGGTGTTGGTGTACTTGACCTTGATGCCCGGGTACTTCTTCTCGAAGAGGTCGATCGCGGGCTGCATCTGGGACTGCGGCTTGGGGGCCGACCAGTCGACCTCGCCCTCGCTCTGCGCCTGCTTGACCAGGCCATCCATCGTGGTAGGGAGTGACGCCGACGCGCTGCCGGCGCCGGCGCTCGAGCCGCAGGCCGCGGCGCTGAGCGCCACTGCGGCGAGGACCCCTATGGTCCTGAGCTTCCTGATCATCATCGTGCGCTCACTTTCGCTGTATAGACGCGGGCTGCGTTGCCGCCGAGGATCGCTGCCCTCTGCTCGTCGTCGAGCACGGGCAGGGAGTCCTCGATGGACGCACGCAGCTGGGAAAGGGTCCCGGCCGAGGCCGGGAAGTTCGAACCCCACATGATCCTGTCCGCCCCGAACGTCTCGATGAGGCGGCCGAGCACCTCTGTGACATTGGCGCCTGGCTCGTCGCCCAGCCGTTTGAGCGCGGGAGGCGTGATCTTTAGGTGCACTCCGGAGAAGCGGGCCAGCTGGCCGAGCTCGTCGAGGTGGGGGTAGGGGGCGCCATCGGCTGCGTTGGGGCGGCCGAGGTGGTCCAGAAGCACCGTCATGGTTGGGCGGCGCTCGAGAACCTGTGCAAGTTTGAGTGCGTCCTTGGAGTGCATCTGGACGCACACGGGGATCCCGTTGGACGTGACATAGTCCCAGACACCCTCCATCCGCTCGTCAGTTACCCCTGAGCCGGGAGTGGGAACCTTCGTTGTGCCGTCGGAGACCCTGATCCGGACGCCGCTGAAGCCGCGCTCCTCGATCAATTCTCGCAAATCGGCCACGGCGGAGTCGGCGAGGAAGTTCACCGCGCCGACTCCGACCAGGCGGTCGGGGTACCGGGCGAGCGCTGCTGCCGCATAGCTGTTGTCGAAGCCGTAGACGGTGGAGGCGTGGACGAGCGCTGCCTGTTCGACTCCGGCCTCATCGAGGCTTCGGATCAATCCGTCGACGTCGACAGGACGGGTCTGCGACCACTCAGAGCGAGTGCCGCCGAGCGGCTTCGGAGGGAATGCCTCGGTGTCGGGCGAAATGGCATGGGTGTGGGTGTCGAAATAGCGCATCAGTCCTCCTTTGGACTCTTGTGCTGGGGTGCGCGAAGCGAGCCGTACTCGGACGGCTATGCCTCGCCCACGTGCTGGGTGAAGTCGGCGAAGATCTCCTCGACGGACAGGTCGCCCCGGATGATCTCCTGTTCCCGCGCGTAGCGAAGCGCGGTCTCGAGGGTGGAGAGCAGGGTATCCGTGAGGCCGTACTGGACCACGAGCTCCCGGGTGGTGCCGGTAGGCACCTCCGGCCGGGCCGCGTCGATGCTTCGCTGCAGGGCGCGATACACGGCCCGGACGCCTTCCGGATCTGACTCGACGAGCTCGCGTCGCACGACGGCTAGGTGGTTGATGGGAACCCAGCCGTGCTCCTCGTAGTACTCTTCCTGGCGCGCCTTCCAGTCCTGGATCAGCGGCGTGAGTCCGTCGACGTGGTCCGCCGAGCGTGCGCCCATGACGACGGCGGAAACCTCGCCGGCCCGGAGCAGGTCGACCAGCTTGCGGTCGGTCCGCTCGACATTGGCTGGCTCAGGCGCGGAAGCCACATGCGGGCCTTCCGTTGTCACCCACGTGACGTCCTGAGAGCGGAGGCCGTAGGTGTCGCGGAGCATGCCGCGCACCCATAGTCCCGTCGTCTGGCTGTGCGCGCGGACCCCGACCCGTCGGCCAGCGAGGTCCTCGGGACGCACCCTGTCTTCTCCGTCCCAGACTGAGATCGAGCGGTGGTGGAAGTTGCCGTGCAGCACCACGGGAAGGGCGACGACGGGCCGCCCCGCCTCGATGGCCTGGAAGAGGGTCGCGATCGCCATCTCGCAGACGTCATAGCGGCTCTCCCGCACCATTGGCGCGAACGCCCGGTGGATCGGCTCGACCTCGACGAATTCGAGCTCCACGCCCTCGGGGGCCACGCTGCCGTCCTTGATCGCCTGCGTGTGGGGGTAGTCGCGCAGGGCGACAGTCCAGGGACCGGTCATCGTGCCTCCTCCATCGGGTTCCTCTTTGTTTTACAATGCTCCTCGAATCTAGCAGTGATTCCGCTCACATTCAAGGTCGAGGATGCCATTTCGTATAACAATCCCTGCATCTCAGGCACCCAGCCGAGAGGCAGGGACGCCGAGGGCGTTCGAAGTGCGCTCAACGAGCTCGTCGTACTCCACCGGGCGCGGGAGCAGTTCCTGTTCCCACGCGTACTTCGCTGCCGCGGTGACTGCGGGCCGGAGCGCGGCGAATCCGTAAGGCTCGAGCGGAACGCCAGGCGCGCCGTCGGACTTCCGCGCTTCGAGCCGCTCGGCGATGGCGTCGTACATCTGGCACACGGCGTCGCCGAGTTCGCGGGCGGCGCTCTCCCGGACGGCGAAGACGTGGTTGACCGGGACGTATCCGACCTTCTGGGCCCAGTCCCGCGCCATCTTCGCGGGATCTGGGATGACGCTGCGGACCCGCTCGTCCTTGGGCCGGTCGTTGCCCATGACGGCGAAGTCGACGCGACCCTCGAGGAGGTCTTTGGCGAGGCTCGAGCCTTCAGGGGCGCGTTCCACCCAGGAAGGATCGGCGCGTTCAGGCACGTGCCCGCTCTCATAGGTGCGCCAGCGCACCGAGCGGAGGTCTACGCCGTACTGCTCGGCGAGGAAGCCGCGCACCCACACTCCCGTAGTCTGGCTCCACGCTCGCACCCCGACCGTGCGGCCGGGCAGGTCGGAAACGGCGAGGTCCTCGATGCTGATGAGCGTCTGGTGCTGGTGGCGGCCCAAGGCGGTGAGCGGCAGGAACAGCACGGGCTTCTCGTGGGCCACGGCTTGGAGCAAGGTCACGATCGCAATCTCGCTGACCTCGTAGCTCTGCGCGCCGATGAACGCCTTGAACCCATTGTGGACGGGCCGCAGGGGGGAGGCCGTCACGCCTTCGATGGAGGCGTGGGATTCGAGGGCGGTGCGGGCAGCTCCGGCGAGTTCGTCGTCGTTGATCAGGAACTCGATCTCGGCGGTCGTCATGTGGCGGACCTTCCTTTCTGGAGATTGGCGGACATCTGGCTCACACCTCTTCGGCGCGCCAAAGCCGGCGGTAGGGGATGCTGAGAACTTCGCGGGTGATACGGACGTCGACGACGGTCGGCGCCGGGTCGGCGACGAACTCCTGGATCGCGGCCTCGAGCTCGGCGATCGTGCGAACCCTGGTGCCCCTGCCGCCGAGGGCCACGGCCGCACCGGCGAGGTCGGGCGAGGGGATGGCCGAGAGCTCGGGCTTGAGGCCGTGTGCCGCGGACTTGTGGTACTCGGCCCCGAGCGCTTCGTCGTTCATCACCACGATCAGGACCGGCCACTGGTAGCGGCAGGCCGTGTCGAATTCGGCCAGGTGCATGATGAAGCTCGCGTCTCCCTCGACCACGAACGTCGGCTGGGCGCCGCGCCCGACGATCCATCCCATCGTGAGCAGGGGCGCCTGGCCGATTGCGCCGAAGAGCCCGTAGTTGGAGACGATCTCGCGGGGCCGGGTGAAGAGCATGGTGCCGAAGTCGGTCTGGTGGCCGCTGCCGAGCACGAGCGGCAGCTCCACCGGTGCGAGCCGGTCGAGGGCGAGGATCACCTCGCGCGGGTCGAGCCGGCCTTCTTCCTGGTAGAAGGGCTCGTTGAGCGCGTCTGCATCGCGCAGCTGGGCCGCGATCTCCTCGGTGTGGTAGCCGTCGCCCTGCTCCGGTGTGTCGGGGAGGGCCTTGACGAGCTCAGCCAGAGAGGCGCGGGCGTCGCCGCGGACGTAGCAGTCGACGGGCTGGCCGGTGCCGGTGAGCACCTGGTCGGCGCGGTCGAGATGGACGATGCGGGCAGAGGGATAGAGATAGCCGTGCTCGGTGGTGAAGTGGTTGAGGCTTGCCCCGACGGCGATGAGGCAGTCTGCCTCTTGGAGGAGCTCGTGGGCGGTGGAGGTGCCGTACAGGCCGGAGATCCCGGCGTAGTACGGCGTGCGGTCGCGCAGCCAGTTCTTGGCCTGCAGGGTGGTGGCGATCAGGGCGTTGGTCTTGGCCTGGAGCTCGACGACGAGGTCCCCGACTGCGGATTCGCGCGCGCCGCGGCCGAGGAGGACGACGACGCGCTCGCTCTCGGCGATGATCTTCACGGCTTGGTCGATGCGCTGGGGGTCGGGGTAGGCGATGGCTTGGTCTATGAGCGCCGTGGACGGGATATAGACGGGGGCTCCGTCGTACTCGGCCTTCTGGATGTTCGAGGGGGCACTGACCATGACCGGCCGCGAGGTGGTCCGTGCGAGCCAGAACGCCCGCTGGACCGCTTCCTGCGCGCGGGACGGAGTGGAGACCTGGACGAATTCGCACTCGACGCCTTCGGCGAACTTGGCCTGGTCGAGGTACTGAACCGCTTCTAGGTCTCCTTGGGCGACTTCGCCGCAGAAGATCACGAGCGGCGTCCGGGCTCTGCTCGCGCACACGAGGCTCGTGGCGAGCTGCGTCACACCGGGGCCGCTCGTCGTCGTCGCCACGCCGGGCTGCCCCGCACCGCGCGCCCAACCGTCGGCCATGGCGAGGCCGGAACCCTCGTGGCGGGCCTCGAACAGGGTCGCCCCGCGCTCGGCCATCGCGTGCATCCAGTGCATGTTGGCATCGCCCATCATGCCGAAGACGTGCGTGGTCCCCTCAGCGATGAAGGCGTCTGCAATTGCTTCGTAAACGGTGGTCATCAGTTCTCCAAGTCAGTTGGCGGCCGCGCTCGCGGGAAGGGACTGGGTTCGTTGGTCAAGGCGGCCCTGTTCGCGAAGGCGCTCGCGCAGCCGCGGGAAGACCTTCAGTGCGTTCTCCGCGGCGATCGACTGCAGCTGCGAGGACGAGACGCCCTCGAGTGATTCGAGGAGGAACCGGGTGTCGTCGTAGCGGTGGCCGGTTTCGGGATCGACCCCGCGAACCGCGCCGACCATCTCCGAGGCGAACAGGATGTTCTTCGTCGGAACGGTGTCGACCAGGAGCTGTAGGCCCCGCGCCCCGTATACGCAGGTATCGAAGTACAGGTTGTCGCCCATGATGTCGAGCAGGTCGCCGCGGCCCTGATCGTGCATCACTCCTTGGTAGCGGCCCCAGTGGTAGGGGGCTGCACCGCCGCCGTGCGGCAGGATCAGGCGCAGATCGGGGAAGTCGCGGAACAGGTCCGACTGCAGGATCTGCATGAAGGCCGTCGTGTCGCCGTTGAGGTAGTGCGCGCAGGTCCCGTGGACGGCTGGGTTGGCCGACATCGAGGAGTGCACCATCGCGGGGACTCCGAGTTCGACCATCGCCTGATAGAGCGGGTAGTAGAAGCGGTCGGTGATCGGCGGGGCCTGCCAGTAGCCGTCGGAGGGGTCAGGGTTGAGATTGCAGCCCACGAACCCGAGCTCCTCAACACAGCGGCGAAGTTCATCGATGGAGACCTGGACATCGCCGCGGGGCGATTGGGGCAGTTGGCAGACGTTCGCGAAGCTGTCGGGGAAGAGAACGGAGGCCCGGTGCACTGTGTCGTTGGCCAGCCGGCTCCAGGTCAGGCTGGTCTCCTGGTCGCCGTAGTGGTGCGCCATCTTCCCCGCGATGGGGGAGAGCAGCGCTAGGTCGATCCCGTGCTGGGTCTGCAGCGCGAGCTGGTTTTCCGTGAGCGCTGCGGCTATCTCGTCGTCGGCGATCTCGAGGCCATCAGGGGAGAGATGGCGGCCGTTCTGCTCGATCTCGGCGATCTGCCGGTCCCGCCATTTCTTGAGGGCATCGGGAACGGTGGTGAAGTGTGCGTGGCAGTCGATGTACATCGTTGTCCTTGTTTCCTGTTCTCTGGCGATCGAAGGTGTCAGCCGAGGACGGTTCCGCGGCCTGTGATCTCGCGACCGCGGACCAGGCCGGGGTAGCTGACGACGGCGCCTGTCATGAGGAACTGGTAGCCCTGCTCAATGACCTCTTCGACGTTCTTCTCGGTCACGTGCGGGTGCCCTACCCGGACGCCCTTTGCATGGCAGATCTTCACGATCCGGTCGCGGTGTTCTCTCACGGTCGGGTGCTCGTACTGGCGCGGCAGGCCGAGCTCTTGGCTGAGGTCGCCCTCGCCGACCAGGACGAGGCCGACGCCCGGGACCTGATCGAGGATCTCCTCGAGGTTCTCGATCCCGCGGACGCTCTCGACCATGAGGCCGACCAGGATCTCGCCGTGGGGTGCGAGTGGCCAGACGTCGGCACGCTCGTAGTACTCGGCAGCGGAGATGCCCCAGTAACGGGCTGCCCAGGCGGGGCTGTCCCCGCGCAGGCCAAGGGGCTCCTTCGCCCCGTCCTGATGGATGCTGGGGTAGCGGCAGGCGGCAACGGCGTTACGGGCGTCCTCGACCGTGTCGATGTGCGGCCAGACGATGCCGTAGGCGCCGAGGTCCAGAGCCTGCTTGGCGTGCCACTGCGAGCGCTCGCCGCCGTTCGGGGGAACCCGCACGAGCGGGGTGGTCGTGGGGGCCAGGGTCTCTGCCTTGGAGATCTGCCGGCGGTCGAGCAGGTACTGCATTGCGTCCTTGAGCTGTGGGGCGTCCCACGGCTTGTGCTCGGCTTCGAACATGAGGGCGTCGTAGCCTGCGTCCCGCACGGCGACAGCGCCGAAAGGGTCGGGGGAGGCGAAGGTCGCGAAGACGCGCTCACCGCGCTCGAACCGGTCAATGATCCCGTTGAGCCTCATCGGTTGCTCTCCTCCATCTGCGCACAGGTTGCGGTCAGGCTCGAGGTGAACGACTTCGTCATCCGCGAGACGACGATCGATGCCCCGGTTGTGACGAGCGAGGCCAGGGCTCCGCTGATCTCGACCTTGCCCTCGAGGGTGACCACGGTCCCTTCGCCCTCGGGCACGACGGCGTAGTCCGCGTGGCCGTGGACTCGGGTGGAACCACGGCTGTCGCTCCCACGCGCCTCGAGCCGGCCCGTCCGCTCCACCTCGTCGAGCACGAGGTTTGCCCGGGCGCCGAACGAGACCTTGATTCCGGCGAAGCGGACAGCGATGCGCGCATCGAAGCTGCCGTCCTCGTGGTACTCGCCGAGCTCGGAGCCATCGATGCAGCCCACGACTTTGTGGGGGTCGGACAGCACGCTCCAGACGACTTCGGGCGGATGCGGGACAAAGACGCGTTCGCCGATGGTGATCAAGATGAGCTCCGGTTGAGTCGGGGGCCTGTGCGAGCCGGGACGGTGCCGTTGCGCGTTGGCGAACGGGGGCTTTGGGGTCGACGCACAGTCAGATTTTGTATAACAACCTTGACGGTAGCACCCTTCATGGAGGATTGTGAAGGGGGCCACAGGAGGACCTGCGAGACCCCAGATAGCCCAGTGGAACCGCCGAAATAGCGAAGATGGCAGCGCTTGGGCCGCTCTGATCGGCGAAGCAGACCACCTGCTAGCGTTCAAGATATTGTTTGATAATCCAGCACGGAGGACCCATGGAACATCTCACCGTCGCCCTCGGCGACTACCCCCACGTCGCACCCCTTCTCGAAGGGCGTGCTGGCGTCGACGGCTATGCGGTCAAGCCGGTCGAGGTCCGGCCGATCATTGCCGCGTACCGCCGGATGATCCGAGACCTCGAGTTCGACGTCTGCGAACTCGCCCCGGTCTCGTACCTCATGGCGCGGGAGGCCGGCGTGCCCATCACCGCCATCCCTGTCTTCATCAACCGCCGCTTCCACCACGGCGACATCCAGTGCGCGCCGGGATCCGGCGTCGTCGTTCCCAAGGACCTCGAAGGCCGCCGCGTCGGCGTGCGTGCCTATTCGGTGAGCACTGGGGTGTGGGGGCGTGGGGTGCTCAGCGAGGAGTACGGCGTCGACCTCGGGACCATCACATGGGTGATTGACGACGACGACCACGTCGAGGGGCGTGTGCCGGCCAACGTAGAGCGCGTCACCGACGGGCGTTCGCTCGGTTCGTTGCTCCAGACGGGCGAACTCGCGGCAGCATTCACCGGCAATGCGGGAACGGGGCGCGCAGGAGCGCCAACCGCTGGCTGGGAGGCCGCGACGCCGGCGCCCGAGACCAACGAGGCGTACCCTCTCTTCCCGGACAGCGACATCATCGAACGCGACCACTACCTGCGCACCGGGATCTACCCGCTGCACTCGGTGATCGTGGTTCGGACCGAGCTCGTCGAGCGCGATCCCGAACTGCCCACGAAGCTCTACAACGCCTTCGCCGAGAGCAAGCGGTTGTACCTCGATGAGGATCCGAACTGGGCCGCCCAGCCGCGGTTGGCCAAGCAGGCACGCAAGATCGGCGGGGACCCCATTCCCTACGGGCTGGAGAGCAACAAGGCCAGCATCGAAGCGCTGCAGCGCTTCAGCCGCGATCAGGGTCTCCTGGACGGCAGCGAGAGCGCGGTCTTCGCCGACGGCACCTACCCAGACTGCTGATCGCCGAGAACCGGCCAATCACCGACAACCAGAGGAGAAACATGCACATCGTCGACAGCCACTGCCACGTTCTCGCCGCCGACACGGATGCCTACCCCCGCGCCCCACTCGGCGGCAAGCAGTCCGTCTGGGCCACTGAGCGGCCCGTGACGGCGGACGAGCTCCTCGCCCGAATGGACGAGACCGGGATCGCGCAGGCCGTACTTGTGCAGGCCACCACGGCGTACGGGTACGACAACAGCTATGTGCTCGATTCGGCAGCCCGATGGCCGGACAGGTTCGTCGCCGTCGGAACCTTCGATCCGATAGCGGACGACGCCGACCGCCGGCTTGGGGATCTGACCGCACAAGGGCTTGCAGGAGTGCGGCTCTTCACCACGGGGAGCACCGTCACAGAGCAGGGACTCTGGTTCGCCGACGAGGCGACCGACGAGTTCTGGTCCGCGGCAAGCCGCGAGGGGATCCCGGTCTGCCTGCAGCTGCGGCTCGGAGAGGACACCTCCCCGGTTCTCGCGGGCCTGCTCTCGCGGCACCCGGACGCCGTCGTGCTTTTGGACCACTGCGGCTATCCCGAGGTGCGCAGCTCGCCCGCGTCGGCCGCCGAGGGGCTCACCGCGCTCGCGAAGCACCCCGGGCTCCACCTCAAGCTCACGCATCGCACGCTCGAAGGCCTCGACGATCTGGGCGAGAGGGCAATGGAGTTCCTCGAGCCGCTGATCGAGGCCTACGGTGCTGACCGCATCGCGTGGGGATCGAATTGCCCCGCTGCCGAGCAGCCGCTCCAGGAGCTGCGCGACCTCGCCGAGCGCGTCCTACGGCCTTTGCCCGACGACGTCCGTGCGGACATCCTCGGCGGCACTGCCCGGCGCCTCTACTCCGCGCTGGGGCGGGCCTGATTCCATGAGCGAAACGAGAGGGGTCGCCGAAGGCGACCCCTCGTCCTCTCGGTTCAATCAGGCATACCAGGACCTGCGCAATCTGCTCATCTCGGGTTCCTTCCCCTTGAACCATCGGCTCACTGAGGCTGAGCTCGGGGCACTCCTTGAGATCTCCCGCGGAACCGTCCGTCCGGTCATCGTTAGGCTCGTGCAGGAGGGCTACCTCACGAGCGAGCCGAACCGTGGCGTGCGGACCAGGATGTTCACGGTCGAGGAGGCAGCGGAGGTCCTCGAAGCCCGCGAGATCCTCGAATCGGCGCTCGCAGGCAAGGCCGCCGAGCGGGCCACCGACGAGGAACTCGAGGAGCTCGCCGAGATCTGCAAACGGATGGCGGCCGCAGAAGCGGAGCGGGCGGAAGCCGACTATCAGACGCTGATCCGCAGGTTTCACCAGCGGATCCGCGACGCCGCCCGGCAGCCGATCCTCTCCGGCTTCGTGGACTCCCTGGTGTATCCGCTGGTCATGCGGCAGTACCGGGACTTCGCGAACCCGCACCCCAGGCCGAACTCTCTCAACGAGCAGAGAGCCATCCTGTATGCCCTCCAGACCCGCAATGCATCAGCAGCTAGGGCCGCCATGCGCCATCACGTCGGGTCGGCCCGCAGGGCCCTCCTCCTGAATACCCAGCCCAGAGGGAAGGAGTCCGACGGCACCGAGCAATTCAAGGGCAGCCCAATGAAGCTCTCCGTGGTCTGATCCGATTGATGGACAATATCCGTACGGACATCCTCGGCGGCACCACCCAGCGCCTGTACCCGTGCTGGGGCGGGCCTGATTTGGATTCGCGGCGTGGAGCAGGAAGGGTCACATTCCATGAGCGAAACGACAGCAGCCCCCTCTGGTGATCTCTCGTCCCTGAGGTCGCTCCAGGCCTACCAGGATCTGCGGAGCCTGCTGATCTCCGGGCGCTTCCCGCCCAACCATCGCCTGACCGAGGCGGAGCTCGGCACCCTGCTGGACGTTTCCCGCGGGACTGTACGCTCCGTGATCGTCCGCCTCGTGCAGGAGGGCTACCTCACGAGCGAACCCAACCGCGGCGTGCGGACCAGAATGTTCAGCATTGACGAAGCTGTGGAGATCCTCGAGGCCCGCGAGATCCTCGAATCCGCGCTCGCAGGGAAGGCCGCCGAACGGGCCACCGACGAAGAACTCGAGGAGATGGCCGCCATCTGCGAGCAGATGGCCACCGAGGAATACGACCTTCAGGGGACGGAATACTCCAAGCTGAACACCCGCTTCCATCACCAGGTCCGTGAATCGGCTCGGCAGCCGATCCTGTCCGGCTTCGTGGACTCGTTGGTGTACCCGCTGGTCATGCGCCAGTACCGGGACCTGACCCGAAAGCACCCGCGCAAGGACGCGCTCAAGGAGCACATGGCTATCCTCTACGCACTCCAGACGCGCAATGCAGCGGCGGCCAGAGCCGCCATGCGCCACCATGTCGGATCAGCGCGCAGGGCCCTCCTCCTCAGTGCTGATTCTGCAGGAGAAGTCGAAGAAAGCGCAGTCTGAAAAGCGACGCGCTGCCCCGAACTTTCGCGGCGCCGCTCAGTGCAGCCCGATCAGCAGCATCTCGTCGGTCCCCGGAATGCACGTCTGGAGGAAGATCGGCGGGTACCCGCCTGCGAAGCCCGCGAGCACTGACTGCGGCGCCGAGTTGGCTACCACGAGCCGCTGGAACGCGGTGTAGGTCCCGTAGCCCTGGACAGTGACGACGGTGCCGGGCTGGATCCAGCTCATGCGGCTCCACCCGCCGCAGAAGTCGTGTTCGACGATGCTCACCGAGGCGGTGACCGGCGTGAAGCGGATCGGGCCGGCGCAGGCGTCCACGGCTGATTGGCCGCCTGCTCCCACGACGGGGATGTAGGCGGTCGGCGCCGCCGGGGCCTGCTGCTGCACGGGCACCGTCGCCGCGGCGGGGGCTGCCGCGGCGACGGGAGCTGCTGGGGCGGGTGCCGGCGGAGCGGGCGCGGCCGCCTGAGCCGGAGCGGGCGCCTGGGCGCTGGCTGCTGCGGCGGCAGCGGCGGCCGCCTTGGCCTGCTGGGCCGCCTGTTCTTCCTGGGCCTTCTTCTGGGCGGCGGCTGCTGCACTGGCCGCGGCAGCCGCATCCTGCTGGGCCTTGAGCTTCGCCGCGTCGCTCGTGAGCACGGCGGCCCGCTCGACAACCTCGCGGTGCTCCTGCTGCGGGTCCGGAATAGGTGGCCCCGCTTGGAGAGTGGCTTCCGGCCGAGCCGAAACTGACTCTGCAGGCGCCGGAGGCTGGGTGAGCGTGCCCCCGACGAGCAGGAGGCCTCCGAGTGCGGCCGTTGCAGCAATGGACGAGCGTCTGAAGAGGACTGTCTTCCGTTCCATGATCGAACCTCTGGTCGGCGCCGGCCCCTAGCTCCGGCGGGGTGAGTCCACGGTCTTGGACGCGTCTAATCCGGTAAACGGGGTTGGGCGGAATCGAGTCCTCGCGGGCGGAGATTCAAGTGATAGGCGTAGACCGCTTCGCGACGCTCTGCGTACTGGTTCTGCATCGAAGTAAGTAGGAGCGGCTCGCCGGCGAAACAAGACAAGGCGTTCTCCCCGAGAACTGGCAGGGAATTTGCAGAAAGCGGGTGGATAACGGGAGGGCCCCCAAAAAGCCTTGATTTCCTGCGGCTGAGGGGCCTCTGGAAGGGCTAGCCGACCTCGATGCGGTGGTCTGCGCGAACCTTAGAATGAGCTATGAATGAGCTATGAGCGCTGCAGCGCTTTGGTTTTCCTGCTTCCCCTTATTTCTGATTCCCATTCATTTTGAAAGGCAGGCTTTCATGCGCACGCAGACGACGACGGCGGGCGGCTGGGCAGCGTGAGCAGGCTCGCTTGGCTGACGAATCTCGCTGCGCCCTATCGCCGGCCTGTCTGGGAGGACCTGGCGAGGCAAGCCGAGCTTGAGGTGTTCCTCCTCGAGAATGGTGGGCGGTTCGGCCGGGATTCGAGCAACCGGGACGCCGAATGGATGGCGTACGACGACGCCGCATACCCCGTGCGCGAAATCCCCACCTCGCGCATCTCTGTGGGGGAGCGGCAGTTCTTCGTGCCGCTTAGGGCCCGCAGCCTGCCCGGGCACGGCTTCGATGCCGTGGTCCTCGGCGGATGGGAATCGCCTGCGTACTGGCTCGCTGCCCTTCGCGGGCGCCGGGCGGGTGCGCGTCTCGTCGGCTTCTACGAGTCGACCCTCGCCTCGCACTCCTTCCGCAGCGGGCCGCTCGCGAGCGCTCGCCGGTCGTTCTTCAGGCGACTCGACGCCGTCGTCGTCCCAGGCCGGGCCGCCGAACGCGCCGTCCTTGCGATGGGTGTCGATCCCGCCAAGATCCACGTCGGCTTCAATCCTGTCGACGTCGAGGCAATCCACACAGCCGCGGCCGAAGCCCGCAAGGATCATCCCGTGCCCCACGGAGCGGGCCACCGGTTCCTCTATCTGGGCCAGCTCATTAGCCGAAAGAATGTCGGAAGCCTCATCACGGCTCTCTGGCGGCTCGGCGGATCGAATGATTCGCTCACGATTGCAGGCACGGGCAACCTCACCCCGGAACTCGTCGAGCTTCGCGACGAACTCGGGCTCGAGGACAGGGTCACGTTCATCGGCGCTGTCCCATATGGGCAGGTTCCCGAACTGCTCGCACGGCACGAAACGCTTGTCCTGCCCTCGAACGAGGAGGTCTGGGGGCTCGTGGTCAACGAGGCGCTGGCCGCCGGGCTGCACGTCGTCGTCACCCGCTCCTGCGGCGTCGCCGAATCAGTGATGGGAATGGAGGGAGTCTTCCTCTCGGACGTTCCGGACAGCAGCGTGCTCGCGCACGTTATGCGCCGCAGCCGGCGTGAGTGGTCCGGCCCCATCGCCAGCCCCGAGATCCTTGCCCACACCCCCGAGGCGTTCGCCGACGTCATACGCCAGGCCGCGTTCGGCGGGTGACACAGCAAGCCCCTGTATCCTCTTCACGGGCTGGGCAGGGGCGGCATTTGGGGAGGAACGTGGCGGAAAATCGGGATGCGGCCGGACCGTCCGGGCTCGTGAAGACTCTCGGGATTACGGGGGAAGCACTCATCACCATTGCGGTGATCATCGGGCTCTTCGTTCTCTGGTACGCCTTTTTCAATCCTTGGGTTGTGGGCCTTCGCCAGGAACAGGTCGCGGCACAGCAGAGTCGGCAGCTCGCACAGCAGATCAAGAGCCAAGCCGCCCACGCTCCGGCTCCCGCCCCATCCGCCGGGAATCTCGCGACAACGGGGCAGAAGGCGAACGCCGTTCCTGTCATGGCCGAACCACCCAACATCGCCGACACTATCGGCGTCGTCTACATCCCCCGCCTCGGCACCGACTGGCGCCGGATCCTGCGCGAGTCGGTCAACACCGAACTTGTCCTCAACAGCGTCACGGCCGGCGTCGGCCACTACACGGGCACCGCGATGCCCGGCGGCCTCGGCAATTTCGCCATCGCCGCCCACGACATCGGCTACGGCAACAGCTTCCTCAATCTCAGCAAGCTGCGCCTCGGGGACAAGGTCTACATTCAGACCTCGCTCGGCTGGTATACGTACACGTTCCGCAATTTCCAATTCGTGCAGCCGGACGCGATCAACGTCCTCGACGCGGTCCCCACCGTGTCCCGGAATGCGGGCAGCGACCGGCTCATTACGCTCACCACGTGCTATCCCGCGATCTTCCCGCCGCTTGAGCGCGTCGCCGCCTACGGGACGTTCGTCGGCTTCAGCACCACCCCGCCGGCCGAGTTGGCCCCCACCCTCGCAAAGGACGGCTGAGATGTACCGAGCGTTGTGGAGGAGCCTTCCGGGGCCGGTCGTCGTGCGAATCCTCATTCTGGCCCTGATCATTGCTGTGCTGCTGATCGTCCTTGACCAGTGGGTGTTCCCGTGGATGGCGGCGACGTTCGTGGACGAGGGCGCCACCGTGGGGACGGCCTCGTGAAGCAGTTCGTGTGGGGAGGCATCGTCGTCGTCCTTCTGGCCGTGGGGGGCTATGGCCTGACGGGCGCGCTCCAGGGGCTGGACTTGAGCCCCGCGCCGAAGGCGAGCTCTCCGGCGTCGTCCGCGCCTTCCCCGACCCCAACGCCCAGTCCCAGCACACCCGCCCCGACTGCCGCGGCCCTCGCGCAGTTCGATCCCTCCGCCCCCGCTGCCGCCAACCTCGATCTGTTCAAGCGGACGCTGGACAAGGCCGCGCAGACGACGGCGGCATCCTCGGTCGAGGCGAAGACGCTCACCGGTGCTCTCATCGCCGTGGGCTTCAACGCGGCCGCGATGCAGCAGAGCGCGGACCAGACGAGCGCCCACCTGCAGGCTCCGACCCTCCTGGTTTCGATTCGCCTCGGTGGGCAGTGCCTCGTTGGCCAGTTCGTGAGGTCGGACGCGAGCATTTCGACCGAGATCGCAGCGCCCATCCAGACCGGTGCGTGCCTGATCGGACAGCAGTCGCCTGTTTCCTGACGATTCATGACGGGGGAAGAACGGAGCCCCTGAGTTGGGGTGCTCAGGGGCTCCGCTGCCTCTACACGACGGGGATCGTGGAGGACTTTTACCTCTCCAAATCGGGGGTTCTCTGAAGAAGTGATCCCAGCCTATGACCCCTTTTGGGCTCCTCCGTGTGTGCCGCGGGCGCACTGAGTGTTCGGCGGGTGCGGCGCCTAAGTGGTGGCCCTTAGACAGGCCAGGTCAGCAGCACACCTAGCCCGTTGAACACGATGTGCCCCGCAATGGAACCGCCAAGCCGCTTCGTCGCCGCGGCCGTAGCGCCCGCGAGCAGCGCGAAGACGAACGTCGAGATGCCCGTGAGCATGGCCTCGTTCGGGGTGCCGATGAGCAGGAGGGCGTGGACCAGGGCGAACGCGAGCGAGGTGAGCACGACGGCGGCCGACCACTTAGGTGCGCGTCCGAGCGGCTCGAGAACAGTGGCGAGGCTGCGCTGGATGAGGCCGCGGAAGTAGATCTCCTCAAGCACGGGGGCGATGACGACAGGGGCGAGGATCCCGAGGGCGACCGTCTGGACGACTGGGGTCGCGAGAGCGCTCAGTGTGGGCTGCTGCACGAGGCCGCTTGAGCCCGTGAGGACCATACGGAGGAACGCGTCGAATGCGCGGCCGAGGCAGCCGATGCCGAGGCCCCAGAGCGCGTCGAGGGGCTGGAAGCGGAGCCCAAGGAAGCTGATTGCGTCGCTGAGGGTGCAACCAATGAAGCTCAGAAACAGGGCGATGAGGAACGGGATCCAGATGGCCACGTAGGCGGCGACCCCGAGGAGGGCGGGGTCGAATTGGATGGGGGAAGCCTCTTCGACGGACCATCCGCAGACGAGAGCGGCAACGAGGCCAAGGGCAGCCCACGTAAGGCGAGGCAAGCGCACATCAGTCTTCGTGTCCATCCACGCTCCACTGTGTCGGTAATAGAAGTTGACCTATGGCAACATATGTGTGGACACGGAGTGCAACCGTGTGACATCGGGGGAGGGCCTCTTGGAGCTTAGAGACTACATTCGCATCCTACGCACGGGCTGGGTCCTCGTGGTCGTGATGGCCCTCATTGGCGTGGCGGCTGCATCTGTTTTCTCGATTCTGAGCAAGCCGCAGTTCAAGGCATCCGCGCAGGTCTTCGTCTCTACGCAGTCTGGCGGCACGGTTCAGGACCTCGTGCAGGGCAGTACGTTCACTCAGCAGCGTGTGAAGACTTATGCAGGGCTCGTGACGACGCCGATTGTTCTCCTCCCGGTCATTTCGAACCTGCACCTTTCAATGACAGCGGATGACCTTGCGAAGTCCGTCACTGCGACGGCTCCGCTCAACACAACACTTATTGAGATCTCTGCAACGTCGACCGATCCTGTTCAGGCTGCCAATGTCGCCAACGGCATTTCAGAAAGCCTGACGAACGTCGTCCAGAACATCGAGTCGACAGGGACGCAGAGCGCTCAGGTCAAGCTGACTCGGGTGCAAGAGGCAGAAGTTCCGTCGGCGCCCGTTACACCTAACGTGCCGATCAATGTCGCGCTCGGTCTCTTTGTCGGGCTCGCACTGGGAATTGGTGCCGCCGTTCTGCGGCACGTTCTCGATAACCGGATCCGCAGCGACAGCGACGTCCAAGCAATTAGCCCCGCTCCGATCCTTGGCGGCATCACGTATGACGCCAAAGCGTCCAAGCGGCCGCTCATCGTTCAAGACGATCCTCGCAGCCCCCGAGCAGAGGCGTTCCGAACGCTTCGCACGAACCTGCAATTCGTGGATGCCGGAGAGGGAGCCCGCAGCTTTGTTGTCACTTCGGCGATCGAGAGCGAGGGGAAGAGCAGCACGGCGTCCAACCTCGCGATTGCCCTCGACAACCTAGGTCACAAGGTCATCGTCGTGGACGCGGACCTCCGCCGCCCCAAAATCGCAACATACATGGGTCTCGAGGGCGCCGTCGGCCTGACAGATCTTCTGATCGGCCGAGCCGACATGGAGGACGCCATCCAGCAATGGGGTAGGGGCAACCTGCACGTGCTCCCCGCGGGAAGCGTTCCTCCTAACCCGAGTGAGCTCCTCGGATCGGCCGCGATGCATTCCCTGGTCGCGCGGCTGGAGAACGAATTCGACTACGTCCTCTTCGACGCACCGCCCCTCCTCCCGGTGACGGACGCCGCTGTCCTGAGCAAGACGGCAGGGGGTGCGATCGTCGTCGTCGCCGCCGGCCGCACGCACCGCAGTCAGCTGTCCGCTGCGGTAACGACGCTTGAGAACGTTGGCGTGCGTCTCTTCGGCTTCGTCCTGACGATGCTCCCGGCTCAGGGCCCGCACGCCTACGGCTACCAGACGTACGGCTACGGTCCCGTCTATGCCCAGGACGATGTGACGGTGGGCAAGGACTCGCGCCGGATGATGCATCGACGGGGCTAGGCCGTGACCGAGTCAAGCTTCAGCGTTCTCATGGTTTGTTCCGGCAACCTGTGCCGATCGCCCATCGCGGAACAGCTCCTTCGGGCGCGCACGAGCGGTTACCCAATGCGGATTTCTAGCGCCGGAGTGATCGCAGACGACGGCCTCCGGATGCCCGAGGAAGCGGCGAAGGTGTCCCGGCAGTACGGAGGCGACCCTGAAGACCACCGCTCTCGCCTTCTGACTGAGGAGCAGCTGGGAGAAGCAGATCTCGTATTGACGGCCACTCGCGCTCACCGCAGCTCCGTGGTCCAGCTTCTTCCGAGGATGTCGCGGAGGACATTCACCATCAGTGAGTTTGCGAGACTGTTGAGTTCGGTCACTGAGCGTGACGGCTTGGTCTTGGTGGATTCGGCTGACGTGGTCGATTCCGCACGATCTCTTCGAGGATTTGTAGCGCCGCCTGAGAACCCGGAGGACGACGACCTCGAGGACCCGTATCGTCGTCCGTTTGAGGTGTATGAGGCTGTAGGGGCCCGCATCCATGAGCAGATTGCCTTGATCGCGGAGAAACTGTGCTTGCGGGGCGTCCGCGGGTGAAGCAAGCAGCGGAAACAAGAGAGGGCAGACGCGTCTGGGTGGTCGCCGGCGTTGGGCTGTTTGCCGCCCTCGACATCGCGCTCGTGGGTGCCGCTTATGTGCACGGTCACCCTGACGTCCAGGGGACTGCAGGCCCAATTCCGACATATTCATCACCGACGACTCCTACTAGGACTGCTTTGGAGCCAACTCTGCCGGTCTCATCCAACGGATCGAATCGGTGACATGCAGCTTGGACGAGCGAAATTCGTTCTGGCGATCACTCCAACCACTTTCATCTTAAAAAAGGCCATCGGAATTCGAAGGATCCTCCGGCAGTCCCTCAGTGTAGTTATTGGGCTTTATTTGGGTGGTCCCCGGGTCGCGGCGTCTGCAAGAAGTCATGATTTGACAACCAGAGGGACCCAGACCGCTCGCCATGGGTGGCGCCAGCGAGACGCTGATCGTGGTCGATGATCCGCCCTGGTGGACTCAGCCGCAATCAAAGCAACTAGCAAAGCCCCCGACCAGGGGGGGAGCGCAACTATGCGGCGCCCGTTTGACGGCGGGCCATTTGGAGAAAGACTTCGAGGTCCCGTGGATCGCCTCCCAGCGCGACCGGAAGCTCTCCGCAAAAGGCAATCCTCCGCCGATGATCTATTCGGAGCGGCTCCACCTCAGAGGGAGGCTGAGGAATCAGCTCCGAGGTCTCCTGGCTGGAGGAGTCTGCGGAGATGCAATCCCTCATTTATGCCCAGATCTAGGACGCGGAGGTCCCGATCATTTCGAGTAGGCAATGGGAGCGGATGTACTTCCAAAGGCTCTGGAAAGAGCACGTCTGTAAGCGAGAATCCACCCTATCAGGCCCGTTATGGTCGCGAAGACTGTCACTGGAGCTACGGGGTCGTTCCATGGGAGATTGAAGCCCAATGAGGGGAGCGCAGAAATTGTTATTGACCAAAATATGATTAGCACGCGCAGCAAAGCCCCGCTCTTTTGCGCTCCCAGAGCGAGAGCCCCTGCTGTATATGAGGAAGTTAGGGCACCAACAGATCCGACCCCCGCAACAATCCAACATACCCTTGCGGCGTCCGGGTCCGAATGCCGTGAGAACGACATGACAATCAATTCAGCGACGGTGATATAGACGGCGCTGCCGCCGAGCATGATCCAGCCGAATCGTCGGACTTTGCGATTCAGTGATCGCAAGCTCTTGCCTTGGGTAAATTTCCAAGCGTCCACGCTATAAATTGTCACGAGAGATGAGCTGATGATGTTGAGGGGCCCAAGCGTAGACTGAAGGAGCCTGTAAGTTCCCACCAAGTCACCATTGGCTGCAGTCGTTGCTGCGAGCATTGGAAGAAGGTTTGCCGCCGCAGACATCGCAGCATCAAGCCCCGACCATTTGCCGAGGTGCCAGATTTGACTCACAGTGAGGACCGATCTCTCCGACCGCTCCCTCAAGGCCAAGGTGGCGGTGACAGCGATGAATAGTCCTGAGACACCCCAGGCGCAAAGAATGAATATAGTGGTCGGTGTGCCGATCAGGATGCTAGTCACGAGCGTGGCGCTCCATAAACAGTTTATAGACAGCATCGCCCCTCTCTTGTCAAGAGTGAGCAGGCAATATCGCGCAACGTCCATGGACAGGGCACCTAAAGTGGCTAGACCCGTGCTAGCCGCAAGTAGGAAACCAGCGGATCCGTGTCCTGTCGACAAAAGTACGCCTCCCCCCACGATCAGGGATGAGGGGAGGGACACCTGGAAAATGAGACGCGGCGAAAATGCGCCACGCCCATGCTGTCTCTGCGCGGCCAAGCCCGGGGCGAGCACGAACGACCGCTGCACGATCACCGCTGTGACGACAATCAGTTGAAGTAGGGCATAGGTTGCAAATTCTGATTCATGGAATATCCGCGCTGCAAGCATTAGAACGACGACGTTTGCAAGGGCAGTGGAAGCACCATCTGCGACAATTATCAGGGTGGGTCCATGTCCCCGCAGCCAACTAAAGTTGGCACTCCTGAACCAGAGCCGGGGAACGCTACGGTGTCTCATGAGGTGCGCCCCACTGACTTGGACTCCATCACGCTAATGGAAAAATCGCGAATTCGTTTTTCATATCTTTCCCATGAGTAGCCCTTGGCAGTTAGTGCGGCGCGTGCCCGTACCTTCGAGATGTCGGGATGAGCGGCGATTCGCTTCAGTTGGACGGCAATATCGGCGGCATCGGTTGACGGCAGCACAAAGCCGTTGACTCCGTCCTCAATCAGGTCTGAGCCGAATGTATTTGCGCTAACTAACACAGGGCATCCGACGCTCATAGCTTCAAGGGCCACGAGGCCGAAACCTTCAGCCAAGCTTGGAAGGACAAAGACGTCAGCCGCACGCATATTGTTCAAAAGTTGTTCGCGTGGCATGCTTGCCAGCATTGTGACCCGTGGGTATCGCTCCAGGAGTGCACACGCCCTGGCGGATGACTCCCCAATAACTGTTAATGATGCCTCGGGGATGGAAGCTATAGCTTCGGCTAAGTATCCGATGCCCTTCCGTTGCGTTACCTGACCCGCGTAAAGGACTTTGAGTGAAGTCGATCGAGCAGGCGGGTTAGTGACGTCAGCATCGTCGTGCTGAACGTCGCACCCGAGTGGAAGTATCTGGAGCTTAGATCGATTGATACCTGCCGCTTCGAACGTACTGGCCGCAAAGGTGCTCGGGACCATGATGTAATCTGCCATAGATATCTCCGCGTTCAACCGTGCGAGTGTTTCCGCGGAAAAGTCGTGGCCCTGGAGAATGCTGGCCCAACGAGGATTTCGGGCGCCCTCGCTTCGCATGGCGTCCATGAGCCACTCATGATGTGAAATTGGATAATTCAGTACCCGAACGCATTCCGATGGTGCTGACCTGAAGGGTTCAAAGCTTGCGGTATATTGCCCAAATATGATAGACGGCTTGGCGCGGCTGACTGCGATCGCGGACCTAGCCTCAAACTTCCGATTTCTACGTTCAAGGAATGCGACTGACCATTCGGGTTGTATTCTTTTGGTAATCTGGTACGCGACTTCCTGCCCTAGGGCAAATGTCTCGACGTGCTGTTTGGAAAGCTGCGGTGGAAGCTTCCTGCGCAGGATCTGATTAGCGCCTGAGTCAAACTGAGGCACCCGTTTAGCTATCAGCCTAGCTGTGCGCATAACCATGCTGTCCTGGCTTAGATTTGCACTGGTTAGATATTTTAGGTTAAAGGTGTTCGTGAGTGCCGCCGCAACGTGCATCATTTCTGGATGTGTGCCGGGATTGCATACGATTATGTCAGGCGACTTCATTTTCATCTTGTTCCCCCAATTTTTATTGGGTGCGATCTAGAGGCTGTTGAGAACATTCGTCGGCCCATCCATACAGCTATGAGGGCAGGGATGATCGCTATCAAGAGACGCTGGCTGTCGAACGAAATACTTCCGCGCATGAGGGTGAACATATAGGTTGACGCCATTATTGCCGAGTATCGGAGGACAATGTCGGAGGAGGAAGTTGCTTTCGTGAATAGTCTCTCTAGGGCAAAACCGAATATTATGCATACGACCGCGACGCCTAGTGGTCCAAAATTCAGAAAAGGTTCGCTGTAGAAGCCGAATGAGAATCCAATCCCCTGGCTGTTTGTAGCCGGAAAAAGGTACGCGTTTAGCACTTGATCAACGGTGACCGGCTTACTGGGCCAGAGTGTGCGGGGCACGATGGCCACGAGCAGGCTGAGATAGGTACTGCCGTATTGGTGCCCGATCATTCCGGAGTTCTGGGCTTGGACCTGCAGGCTGAACGAGTCCAGCATCGCAGTGTCGTACCCACCTAGGAATCCGTCCAGATAATTCTGGGGAAGGAACGCGTCGGCTAAAGACTGAGAGAGCGAACCTCCTTGGGCTAGTCCAACCCGCCAGACCCTAGGTGCAATGAACAGTACGATGAATACTGCAGGTGACCATATCAGTAGTCGACGAAATGAGAATGCCCGAGGAAATCGTGATCGAAATACAATCACAAGCGCCGCGAGGGTGGGGATGAAGACTGAGCGCGACCCGGAAGCAAATGATGGAACTAAGCAAAGCAAGACAAGCATCAACGCGAGAGTTGCTCCCAACCGATTGTTCCGATAAAGGTCAAGCATGAATATGAGCAAAAGCGCCCCAGTGGCGACACTCAAGCCAGCGTAAAAGTATGCGGAGGAACTTTCAAGCGCCTGACTTGATTCGAGAGTTCGACCTGTTTTCAGAATTGTCAAATAATTACCCCACCCTGTTTGCCTAATATAGACGACGTATAGGGCAAATCCTAGCCCTACCGTAAGCCAGAGTGGCAGAATTATTGCACGGTCCCGCGTTGGCTCGAACAGCAGCGGCTGCGCTCGTTCGCTGCCCAAGTACTTACGCGAACCAAGCCGAATGCCAATCGAAAGGCTGATGTATCCTGTCGCCGCGATTACTTGTGCCCAGAGCGTACTCGAGTCAAAGGGTGTTTGGGTAAATAGATTGATATTGTCTTGGTAGAAGAATCCGTAGGCTGGTCTCAGGATAAACAGGAGGATGTGAGAATAGGTAATGAATGCTGCCGGCCCTAAGGGATCGATTGGTCCTCGACCCAGCTGCAGGATCATGAGGCCCGCAGCGAGGCCCACGATGGCTATACCTATTCCCTTTAGGGTCGGTTCATTTGATAGGCCGAGGGCTGTCCCGAGAACGAGTAGCATGGGGGCTCCCAGGAGCATTACCAGTCCAGTCTGGGCGGTTGTTCTCTTGGTTGGCTGGATCTTGGTTATGTTTGTCACTATCTGCATCCGTAAGTTCGATCGGAGCGGAGGGCGTGCATTCCGCCTCGAATGTCCCAACTAATCTCACTGGTGTCCGTCAATATGCCCCTACTCGATTTGTAACGGCCCGGATTGTCCGGGCCAAGATCAGCAAGTCTTGCGTTAGGGACCAGTTCTCGACGTAGTAGAGGTCGAGACGCAGTGCGTCCTCCCAGGACAGATTGCTGCGGCCGGACACCTGCCACAGCCCTGTGATCCCCGGCTTCACGAGAAGACGGCGGTGAGCGAAGTCGTCGTATCCGACAACTTCGGTTGGAAGGGGAGGTCGCGGTCCGACGAGGCTCATCTCACCGCGAAGGACGTTCAGAAGCTGTGGAAGTTCGTCGATGGAGTGTTTGCGGATCACTTTGCCGAGGCGGGTGATGCGTGGGTCCTCTTTCATCTTGAAGAGGAGGCCTGCTCCCTCGTTGTGCAGCTGAAGCGCCTCCAGTCTTGCTTCTGCATCGAGGACCATTGACCTGAACTTGTACATCTCGAACGGGATACCGGCGCGTCCGACTCGCTTCTGACGAAATATCGCGGGGCCCTTGCTGTCGATCCGGACCAGGAGGGCCACCAGCACCATGGGCACGGCCAGAAGAAGTAGGAGCACGGCTGAGGTCAGGATGTCGAAGCTGCGTTTGATGAAGCGCTTCGAGCCTTCAAGTCTCGGGGTGGTGACGTGAATCAGCGGTAGACCTGCAACCGGTTGGGTCCGTATTCTCGGGCCTGCAACATCGGTAAGCGCGGGCGCCATGATCATCCCGATATTCCTAGCGGCCAGTTGCCAGCCCAACTGACGGAGGACCATCGGGTCGAACGCAGCGCCAGCCGTAATTGCAACGGCCGTCGCATCGCACGCATCGATGGCTTCGAGAACTTCATCAACTCCCTTCCCATGCCCGACCACGGGAAGGAAGCCAGATTCTGTTTCGATTGACTCCAGTGCAGAGTGTTCCGGCATGTGGGCGGCTACCGGGAGATAGCCCGCTTCAGGATGCATGCTCAGCTGTCGGTGGAGGTGGCGGGTTGTGTGGGGCCCCCCGATCAAGAGCACGCGTTGGAGACCTTGTCCCTGGTGCCGACTCGCCACGAGTGTGGCTCGAACAATCCAACGGCCGGCGAGAAGACTGATGATTCCAAGCGGAAGCGCGATAGCGACATAGCCGCGAGCGGTGTCAAGCTGGAATACGTAGGAGACGATCGCGACGGCGCCAAAAAGCCACAGGGTGGATGTGATGACCCGCCGGTACTCTTCTGGGCCGTAGCCGAGAAGGCGTTCCTCCCGAGTTCCACCAGCTCCCAAGACGATCCACCACGTTACGATCAACAACACAGAGATAAGGGTGTAAGGCGCACGTTGATTGCCGCCGATATCCAGTGACTGGTCGTTGCTTCCGAAACGGGCGATCTGCGCCCCGACCGTTGCCCAAGTGATGCACAGCAGATCGATGATCAGCATTCGCGTTTGGGCGGATGCCAGAACGCGGCTCGAGTCTCTCAGGCGAGGCCGGGCCTCGTCACGCGTGATGCTCATACGTCCCCCAAAGCAGACCTAGTTCAGTTGCCGTCGCGCGCCGCTGAGATCGGCAAGCCAGTGCGAATAGGCGTCGATAGCTGCGGCCTCTGAGAGCACTGTCGAAGCGTAGGCAGGACCCGCTTGGCCAAGACGCTCTGCCTCTGACGCATTGTTTCGAAGCCTTTCAACTCCGCGCAGCAGCGCGGAAGGGCGCTGCGGGTCAACGAGTATCCCGGCCCCGGAGGCTCTGACCTCGTCTGCCGTCGCGCTTTCGGAATTTGTTGCCGCGACCACAGGTAGTCCGGTCGCGAAGTATGAGGTCAGCTTGCTCGGAACGCTCATCTCGCGAAGTTCAGGCCGTTCATTGACGATCAGCACATCGGCGGCTCGTAGTGCCTCGGAATACTCTCGGTCGCTGAGCGGCTTGATGAAGGACAAGGATCTAATGCCGTCCCCTGCCACATGCAGTGCCTCGCGCCGGTTGCCGTCACCCAGGAGGACAAACCGGACACGACTATCGAAGGCATCGGCGAGCCGAGCGGCTTCCACGACATTCTCAAGCCCCTGCTTCACGCCCATGTTGCCGGCATGGAGTGCGATGGTTTCTTCAGGCGACCAGCCGAAACGGGCGCGAACCGCATCTCGATCGAAATCAGGAGTATGTTGAATGTGCGTCCAGTTCCGAATGACGTCCACGTTCTTGCCTGACACTTCGAGTTCTTCGACCACATAGTCACGGAAGCGGCCATGGATGACGGTTATCCCTGTGCAGGACTTCAGGATCCTGGACTCCACCCACTTCATCGCCTTCGTGATCGCTCCGCTTCCGCCGGTTTCTTCCAGACCGCGGCTGTAGAGGTCCTGAATCCAGATCGCGACGGGAATGCGCTTGAGCCGGGCCTTCGCAACGGCGAACGCAGAAGCGAAGAGGCCGGGGCTGACGACGAGCACGACATCATGCTTTGCCCACGGCCGGAGGGCCGCGTGTAGCCCGAAGGTGAGCTCCATGAGCAGCCGGTTCAGCGTGCGTGGAACTGCTGGCACCGTATGGCGGAGGCGATGGACGGGGACGCCGTTGATGATTTGACGGGTCGAGAGGCCCGAATATCCTTCAGCAATCTGCCACTGCGGATAGTGCGGATAGCCAGTAAAGACTTCGACTTGGTGTCCGAGTCCTGTGAGCCCCTCAGCAAGCTTGGTGGTGTATGGAGCATTTCCGGTGGGCTCAGGGGCGTAATTGAGGCCAACGACGAGCACGGAGGCGAGAATATCCGGCGCCTTCGTGACCGGACACGAGGGCCCCATCGTTGTGGTCTCGCGCTGATATTCCTGAGTCGTCATGCGACGCTCCCCATCTTGTCCTCAACGGCTCGTGTTGCGAGATAGAACTTCTCGAGGCTTTCCGCAACGGCCTCCATCGAGAAGGACTCGAGCGCTAGCTTCCGAGCATTTTCGCCGCAGGCTCTGCGCCGAGCATGGTCGCCGAGAAGAGCGGACATCGCATCGGCTACGGCGGCCGGCGTGCCATCCACAACCGCGCCGGCGTCCGCTTTGCGGACTGCCGGGCTGAGGCCGCAGTCCTCGCTGATGATGACGGGGAGGCCGAGCGACATTGCCTCCAAGACGCTCATCGGGAAGGGCTCGTTCTCCGACGGCAGCACGTAGATCTGCGACTGGCGGATCCGCTCTGCTGTCTCGTGTGGCTGGAGCGGCCCCTCGACGCGGATCCGCTCTCCCTGAGGATCCAGCCGCTTGGCGAGTTCCCTCACGGATTTCTCCTCGCCTTCGTCAGGTCCCACTATGGAGAAGGTGACGTCAGGGAACTGAGTGGCCAGAAGCTGCGCGGCCTCGAGGAAGAGAAGCGGTCTCTTCCGTGAATGAAGCCTCGCCAGAAAGAGAACATCGATTGTTTGGCTGCGATGGTAAGCGGCACCTTCCGCGATCGGAACCCCGTTGGAAAGTGGTTGAAGCTGAATCTCCTGATTCCCCATTACATTCCGCAGGTCCGACGCCTCGCGGGGGGTGAGATAGAAGACCTTATCCGCAGAACTCAGGAGCGGACGCGTGAGGAAGCGGTCCAGCGGGCGTGCCAGCAGCCTTGATGTCGGGTCGATCATCCCGTGGGTCTGCGCTACGAAAGGCACTCCTTGGCGGCGGGCAACCAACGTGGCGGGCAGGGTTACCAGGTCCCGGGCCAGATGGACGTGGATGATGTCGAAGTCCCGAGCATGGCGGGCAAGATGAGTGGCGAGGCCTGCTGAAAATAGGCCAGCAAAGCCAGAACCTGGAACGAGGTGTGCCACGGGAAAAAGGCGGGACGGGACGCCCTGGTAGGTATCGGGTAACTCCTCAAAGCCTCTTGCGCCACCCAGAAGCGTTACCTCGTGCCCCCGCTCAATGAGCGCTTTGGCCTGATTGACGGCAACCCTGGTAGGACCGCCGTACGCGCCGTCGGGGCTGAAAAGTGTAACTACGTGCGCGATGCGCAGCGCATTGCTCGACGCTCTCATGTCTGGGAGGCCGGTCCGAATCTGTAACCGAGGGCGGACGGGGAGCTTTGGCTTCCCCAGATGGTATTCGCCGGAACCTCGCCGCCGACAACGGTGCCCGGGGTGATCAAAGCTGACCTTCCGATCCGGCTTCCCCCGAGAACGATGCATCTCGAAGTGACCCAAGCTCCTGCTTCGATGTGCACCGGTTTGGTAACGAGAGCCATGTCGCGGCGATGCGCATGGCTGCCGGTCGTAACGAAGGTCTCCTGGGAGAGTGTGACGTCATGGTCGACAAAGACGTGGTCTTGGTTGTGGAACCAGACGCCTTCGCCGATCCAACAGTCGCGTCCAATATGGAGCTTCCAAGGGAAACGGACCCGGGTTCGAGGGCGGAAGATCACTCCCTCTTCGATTTCGGCCCCAAACGCCTTTAGGACGGCGGTGCGAAGGCGCGAGCTCAGTTGCCAAGGATTGGTGACGAAGAGCAGCTCAGCGGCTGCCCATAGGTAGACAACGGCCTTTGGCCGGTCCCAGCTTTCTCCTGCCCCAGGTGCTCGGCGAAGGCTTATGACAGGGACTGAGTCCTCTTTTGGCGGGTGACCGTGCACCAATGTCCCCCCTAGGACTGAACTGATCCATCCAATCCGGCACGTTATCACCACCGAGGCGGATCGCGTATCTTAGCCTGTCACGAACTCGTCAGTAGCTCGTGAAGTATGTATCAGTGCCGTAGCGTTTGGTTTTCAGGGTAAGTCACGCACTACGTAGGTCTCGTATGATGACTCTGCCTACGTGGTTCGGCGACTTCCGATTCCCGCCACGGATGCGAAAAGTATGGGTGGGCACGGTCGCGTGTCTCCTAGGGGGAAGGGACATCTATCGTGACAAAGAAGGCGTTCATCACCGGGATCACCGGTCAGGACGGCTCCTATCTTGCAGAGCTTCTGCTCTCGAAGGGCTACGAAGTACACGGGCTCATTCGCCGGAGCTCGACCTTCAACACCTCTCGCATTGACCACCTCTACGTGGACCCGCACGAAAGCGACGCGCGCCTCTTCCTCCACTACGGAGACCTGAGCGACGGCGGCCGACTCGTGAGCCTGCTGGCCAACCTGCGCCCCGACGAGGTCTACAACCTCGCCGCTCAATCACACGTCCGGGTCTCGTTCGATGAGCCGGAGCACACCGGAGATACGACCGGCATCGGCTCCGTCCGCATGCTCGAAGCGGTTCGTCTCTCTGGAATTCACACCCGCTTCTATCAGGCGTCGTCGTCCGAAATGTTCGGCGCCGCACCGCCGCCCCAAGATGAAGCCACGCCGTTTCACCCGCGCTCGCCATACGGTGCGGCCAAGGTCTACAGCTACTGGATCACGCGGAACTATCGCGAGGCCTACGGCATGTTCGCGGTGAACGGCATCCTGTTCAACCACGAGTCTCCCCGGCGCGGCGAGACCTTCGTGACCCGAAAGATCACCCGAGCCGCTGCTGCGATCAAGGCCGGGATTCAAGATCACCTTTACCTCGGCAATCTCGACGCAGTCCGCGACTGGGGCTACGCCGCTGAGTATGTGGAGGGCATGTGGCGGATGCTCCAGGCCGACGAGCCGGAGGACTTTGTCCTAGCGACGGGCCAGAGCAGAACCGTCCGCGACTTCCTCGACGTGGCATTCCAACACGTCGATTTGGATTGGCAGGATTACGTTCGCTTCGACGAGCGGTACCTGCGTCCGTCTGAGGTTGATGCCCTCATCGGTGACGCGAGCAAGGCGCGCGAGAAGCTGGGCTGGGAGCCTTCGGTCGGCCCGGACGAGCTGGCACGTCTGATGGTGGACGCAGACCTCGAGGCCCTCAAGTTCCCCCATGGAACTTGGATTGACTCAGTAGAACTCGCGAGCTGGGGAGCGACGGCCGGTGCCCGCTGAACTCAACTTCGCGCCCGCGCCGCTAGACCGGGAGGCGCCAGTTTACGTCGCGGGGCACCGCGGACTCGCGGGTTCTGCCATCTGGCGGAAGCTCGAGGCGGAGGGCTTCTCGAGGCTCGTTAGAAGGACATCGGCAGAGCTGGACCTCAAGGACCGCGCTGCCGTCTTTGAATTCTTCGAGCAGGAGAAACCGGAGTACGTGTTTCTCGCGGCGGCTAAAGTCGGCGGAATTCTCGCGAACAACACCTATCCGGCGGACTTTCTCAGCGAGAACCTGCAGATCCAGGTCAACGTCATGGACGCGGCGGTGCGGTTTGGCGTGCGCCGACTCCTGTTCCTGGGCTCCTCCTGCATCTATCCGAAGTTCGCTGCGCAGCCCATCAGCGAGTCCGCGCTGCTCCAAGGTGACCTTGAGCCGACCAACGACGCCTACGCCATAGCCAAGATCGCAGGCATCCTGAACGTGCAGGCGGTGCGGCGGCAGCACGGACTTCCTTGGATTTCGGCGATGCCGACCAACCTCTACGGCCCCGGCGACAACTTTTCCCGCCTCGGATCTCACGTGTTGCCAGCGATGATCCGGCGATATGAGGAAGCACGCCTTGATGGAGTCGAAAGTGTGACGAATTGGGGGACAGGCAGCCCCCGGCGGGAATTCCTGCACGTCGACGATCTCGCGTCCGCGCTGCTCCACCTCATGGAGAATTACGACGGCGCGCAGCACGTGAACGTGGGGACAGGCACCGACGTCACCATCAAAGAACTCGCGGAAGCAATCGCTGCGACCGTAGGCTACGAAGGCACCTCTGAATGGGACGCCAGCAAGCCTGATGGCACTCCGCAGAAGCTCTTGGACGTCTCGAAGCTCAACGGGACGGGATGGTTTCCCACCATCAATCTTGAACAAGGCCTGAAGTCGACTGTTGAGTGGTTTCGCGAGCACGCGGAGGACTTCCGGCAGTGAGCCTCGGACCAGACGCGCCTACGAGGCACCGTCGGGCTGCGTCCCGGCCGCGTCGCCGCAGGCGGGCCTGGCTCCTTGCCTCGGGTGCGCTCCTGCTGTTGCTTGTGGCCTGTTCAATATGGCTCGGGGTTCGCGGCTACCTAGCGCAGCGGGAAATCACCCAGTCCGAGCAGCTCGCCAAGGCCGTCCAGACCGAAATCGTGGCGGGGCAGACGACACAAGCTCGTGACAGTGCGAAGCAGCTCACCTCCCACGTCGACGCTGCCCGTGGTTATGTGAACGACCCGGTGTGGCAGGCGGCTGGTTTGATTCCAGTTCTCGGCACCAACTTCTCGACCATCAACCAGCTCACGGGAATCCTGAGCAACGTTGCCCACGGTGCTGTGCTGCCCCTTTCTGACGTCGCGGCCAGCATCAGCCCCTCGACCATCAAACCGGCGCACGGGGTCATGGATCTTGAGGCGCTCACCGCCGCACGCCCCGCCGTCGTTCAAGCGAACGGCGTGGTGCAGAACGCCTATTCAGAGGTAAACGCCTTGACGCCGGGCTTCGGCGCACTGCCACAGCTGACTGATGGCATCGACAAGTTCAAGGCTGTGCTCGGGCAGGCAGCTCAGCAGATCTCCACGGCGGACACCGCCACCAGCATGCTCCCGCCGATGCTGGGGGATAGCGGACCGAGGACGTACCTCGTGCTGTTTCAAAACAGTGCGGAGCTGCGTGCGACAGGAGGCATTCCTGGTGCCGCTGCCGAGATCCGAGTCGACCACGGTCACATCACGTTGGGCCGGCAGGCTGAGGCAAAAGACATCGAGCAGTTCCCCCAGCCCGTGCTTCCTCTCGCTGACCAGACGAAGGGCCTCTACGGGCCAATCGTCGGCCAATATTTTCAAGACGTGAATCTCGCGCCGCAGTTTCCGTTGACTGCCAGGCTTGCGACTGACATGTGGAAGCAGCACTTCGGGGACCAGGCGGATGGGGTCATCTCGTTGGACCCTATCGCGCTGAGCTACATCCTCAAGGCCACCGGCCCAGTGCATCTTCCGTCCGGTGAAACCATGGACAGCGGCAATGCCGTCAAACTGCTTCTGAGCGACGCCTATACGAAGTACAGCGCCGTGCAGCAGAAGGACGATTTCTTCTCCTCGGCGGCAGCCGCGGTCTTCGCGAAAGTCGCGGCTGGCGGATTCCAGCCCAAGCCCATGCTCGATGCGCTCAACCAGTCTGCTTCAGAGCATCGCCTGCTCGTCTGGAGTCCCAATCAAAAGGAGCAGGACGCGATTCAGGCCGGAGACCTTTCCGGTGTGCTCCCGCCGCAGACACCTTCCCATGGCGTTTTCGGCGTCTATCTCAACGACGCAACCGGCGCCAAGATGGACTACTACCTCCGCGAGTCCTACAAGGTTGGCGGAGTTATGTGCCGCGCCGACGGAAGACCGACTTGGAAGATCGAGGTGACTCTGACCAACGCGGCTCCGCCCGACGCAGCCTCTTCGCTTCCTGAGTACGTGACCGGAGGCGGCGCCTACGGCGTACAACCGGGCGACATCAAGACGCAGGTGAATGTATACGCCCCCCCTTCAGCCATCTATCTGTCCTCGTCCCAGAACGGCAATCCGCTCAACGTTCACAGGGATATGGACTCTGGGTATCCGGTGGCGCAGACGGCTCCGGTCCTTTCACCAGGCCAGAGTGCGACGTTGACGTTTCAATTCCTCGGCACACCCAATGCCGAGGCCAAGCCCGACATAGTATCGACACCGACTGTTAACAATCCGCTGATTTCCGACTTGTCACTTTCGTGTCAGGATGTAGTACGCTAACGTCGCAGTAGACATCTACTCGGGGGCTGTCGTAGACCCGATATTCGACTATCAATTCAAAGACTGGGGATCTTTCCATGTTGAAAAAAGCCCTCGCAGTACTGTCCTTTGCCATCCTTGCCCTCGTTGCCGTGCCTAGCGCTGCGAACGCGGCCGGCTATGTCCCGAACAACAACGTCACCGTGACCGGCGACGCGGTGCCTGGCGGGACGGTGACCGTGAACTTTGCTGCCGGCTCCTTCGCGCCGAACGAGTCGGTCGCTGTTTCGGTCAGCGGCAACACGCCTGTGACCCTCTCGGTGGTCAAGGCCGCTGTCCTGACTTCCTTCACCAAGCAGGCGTCCTCCACCGGCGCTCTCTCGGTGAACGTCACGTTCCCGACCAACGCCTCGGGCACCTACACCCTGACCGCAACGGGCCTCACCTCGGGCAATGTCGGAACCGCTTCGATCACGATCGTTCCGGCGGTTAGCGGAACTGTTGCGAACACCGGTACGACCGCCAACACGAGTGGAAACCTCGCCAACACCGGCAGCAACCTCGCCAACACCGGCGCGACCCTGCCGATGCTCATGATCTGGATCGGGGCCGGCGCGCTGGTCCTCGGCGTCGCGATCGTCGGTACGCTGACCTTCGTTCGCCGCCAGCGTCACAGCGCCTAAGTAGAGCGTCTTCCAACGGCCCGGAGCTCATCGAGCTCCGGGCCGTTGGCCTGAATTGGCAGTAAGGCTTCCAGAAGGAAGCCGTTTTAAAAATCGCTTGTTTTGAAAGTGCGGTAGTGGGCTGTTTTTGACAGTCTCATGACTAACTTGTCAAAGGCTCCGTGCTTGGTTTGGGGGATCCATGAAGATCAGCGTCATCGGTACAGGCTATTTGGGCGCAACCCACGCTGCCTGTCTGGCTGAACTAGGGCACGACGTTGTCGGCCTCGATACCGACCCGCTTAAAATCGAGTCCCTTGCGGCTGGTGAACTTCCCTTCTTCGAACCCGGGCTGGCCGAACTTCTGAACCGCCACGTCGGTACGGGCCGCCTCCGATTCACGACGTCATACGAAGAGGTAGGAGCGTGGGCCGAGGTGCACTTCCTCGGCGTCGGAACGCCCCAACGTCAGGGTGAAGGTTCGGCCGATACGAGTTTCGTTGAGGCCGCGGTTCGGTCTTTGGCGGAAACGATCACACGCGACGCCTTGATCGTCGGTAAGTCGACGGTGCCTGTCGGAACCACCCAGCGCCTCCGGGAGGTGCTCCGCCGCCATCAGGACCCGAGCGTTGAGATCGGCCTCGCGTGGAATCCGGAGTTCTTGCGAGAAGGCTTCGCCGTGCAGGACACTCTGCACCCAGACCGAATTGTGGTGGGCGTAGAGGACGCTGCTCACGAGAGGACGTTGAAGGCCGTCTATTCGGCAGCAGAGGAACAGGGCGTCCCCTTCATCGTGACGGACTTCGAGACTGCAGAACTCGTCAAGGTCGCGGCAAATGCCTTCCTGGCTACCAAGATCAGCTTCATCAACGCACTGTCCGAAATTACGGAGACCGTTGGCGGGGACATTCAGACGCTTGCCGCTGGGCTCGGCCTCGACGAACGGATCGGGCCCAAGTTTCTCCGGGCAGGTCTCGGCTTCGGTGGGGGCTGCCTCCCGAAGGACATCCGTGCTCTTCAAGCGAGAGCGAGCGAACTGGGCCACGAGCGCAGCATGCGATTCCTCTCCGAGGTCGAGGACATCAACCTGCGGCGGCGGGAGCGCGCCGTCTTTCTTGCAACCGCTATGCTCGGCGAACTCCGGGGGAAGAAGGTGGCTGCTCTAGGCGCAGCCTTTAAGCCCAACAGCGACGATGTGCGCGATTCCCCCGCCCTCGATGTCGCTGTCCGCCTCTTCGACGCGGGAGCGGAGGTCGCGGTCTACGATCCCAAGGCGAACTTCAACGCCGCACGCCGTTTCCCGCGTCTCCGCTATGAGGAGAGTCTGGCGGCCGCCGTCGCCGATGCGGACCTGATTCTGGTCCTGACAGAATGGGATGAGTTCAAGAGCATGAGCCCTGAAAGCCTTGCCCTCCTTACACCCGCCAGGAAGATTGTGGACGCGCGCAACGTGTTTTCGGGTGATCGGTGGAATTCGGCAGGCTGGGAATTTGCAGCGCTCGGCCGCAAGCACGCTCCGGTCTTCGACTACGCATCCCTGGGCGTCTGATCCGTATGGGGCAAGCTGACAACAAGCTGCGGGCAAAGGTTGCGATCGTTCAGCCTTACGTTCCGACCTACCGGGTCGCCTTCTTCGAAGGTCTACGAGCACGGCTCGATGAGCACGGAATCGATCTCACCATCATTGCCGACGACCCGGACGGCTCCCAGTCGGGGCGGAACGATGCGGCCGATCTTCCTTGGGTCGAGCACTTCAGCCAGCGGCAGATTCCCTTGGGCAGACGAACTGTTCGCCTCGGAACTGCCTACAGCTTCTGGAAAGGGTGCGACGCCGTCGTCGTCGGTCACCTCGGTTCGTCGCTGGACACGAATCTCGCTCTCGCCCTCTCGACGTTCCGGAACATCAAGGTCGGAGTGTGGGGGCACATCGGCTCCTATGTCGGCGACCCGAATCCGTTGGACGCCCTCGTGGAACGCTGGCAGGTGCGCAAAGCGCTACAGGTCTTCGCCTACACGCCTGGCGGGGCTCGCCTCGCGGTTGAACTCGGTGCCGATCCCCGCCGGGTTACCACGGTGATGAACACGATCGACACAACTGCCCTCGATGACGCGGTCGCAGGCGTCGACGATCACGAGGCCGCGGAGCTCCTCGCGTCCACCGGGGAGATCGATCGGCGAAAGACGTATGCCTTTATTGGGGGGCTCGACGCGAGCAAACGCATTGGATTCCTCGCGGACGCTTTAGACCGAGTTTGGGATCAGGATCCCGCTATTCGGCTCCTCGTAGCGGGGCGCGGCGAGGAAGAGTCCCTTCTGAGCCGGGCGTCCGAGAGAGGGCAAGTCAGCCTTGTTGGCTACGCCGACGCGCGGATCAAGGCTGCCTTGGGCCGCAAGTCGCGCGCCATCCTCATGCCGGGGCGAATCGGCCTGATCGCCGTCGATGCCTTGGCGCTCGGGCTGCCTGTCCTCTCGACAACTTGGCCATACCATGCCCCCGAATCTGAGTACCTCGAGCTGGGGGAGTCGCTTCTGCAGAGCGAAGACTCGCCGCAGGCGTACGCCGATCTCATCCTCAGCGAGAGCAAGTCCGAGCCGAGGTCTCTGCCGCGCGAATACCCGCGGCTGGATGGGATGATTGAAAACTTTGCGAGCGGAGTGCTCTCACTTCTCGCCTCGTAAGAGCGCAAGCCGCCCTCTGTCGCAGTCTTGCGCGGCATGATGAAGGACATTCTCGATCCTTGTCTACCCCTCCATCACTCAGGTCGCAGATGTGATTACGGCCTCTCGAGCGAGGGTATCGGCCTGCAATGCGGGAGAGCCCCGCAGCTCAGATTGAGCCCGGACAGCGGCTTGCGGCCGTTTTCCGGCTGATCTATTGGAGGTAGATCCAAGATGAAGAAGACGAAGTTTCTCGCACCCGTCCTGACCGTCGCGCTCTCGGGGGCGTTCATGGTTTCGGCTGCAGCAGCATCCAACGCTGCGGAACCTGCATCGGTCACGGCTCCTTCCGTCTCGAGCGCTGCCCAGACGGCACCCGCCACTATTGCTCCCGTGACGATCAACCAGGTCCTCTCCGACGGCAGCACCTTGGCGGGCACGTTCACGCCCACTCACTTCCTCAACCAGAACGGGCAGCTGGTTGTCCAGGGTCTCTTCAATGGAACGCTGACCTCAGCTTCTGGAGCGGTGACGAACATCGTCAACTCCCCGGTCACCTCAACAGTCACGAACGCTTCCACCAGCGGCGCGTGTAACGTGTTGAGCCTGACTCTCGGGCCGCTTCACCTCGATCTGCTCGGCCTCGTTGTCGATCTGAACCAGGTGAACCTCAACATCACCGCACAGCCCGGGCCGGGGAACCTTCTCGGCAATCTGCTGTGCAGTGTCGCTGGCTTGCTGGACAACGGGCATGGCCTCCCAGGCTTAACCCAGGTCCTCAACAACCTTCTCGCCGGCCTGTAAGCCCTACAGCCAGCTAGGCGCCAGGCCATCGGGTTGCCGCATCAAGAGGAGCCCCGCGATCTACGGATCGCGGGGTTCTTTTCTTTGCCTCCGTCTCATGGACGCTTTGCTCACGTTCGCGGCACACCCGGTGCTCTTCCCCGAGGAAGGTGCGCATCCGCCGTCGTCCGCCCCTATTTCGAGTAGCCGCCCGTGTTCCGCACTCCTCTCCTGAGTACCCGGGCCCGCACAGCCTGAGTGGCCCTCAAATAAGGACGCGTAGCCACCACTCGGGACAGAAGGAACGGTCTGGTCTGTACTGGATTGTGGGCCGCTATCGCGGCCCTTGACAGGGATTGGGGCGGTCAACGCCGGTACAGGGGTGTGAGTGTGTCGAAATGGGAGGTCCAGCTGCTGCGGCGCTGGGAACTCGTGTGCGATGGTGCACCGGTCCCCATCGGTGGGTTCAGGAGGCGCTTGGTCGCCGGCGTAACCCTTGCCGGGCCAGCCTCCTTCGAAGCAGTCGCGCAGCTTCTCCTGCCGGGGCGGGCGCCGGAAGACTCCATGGAACGGCTCAGGGCAGAGGTGTCCAGGGTCCAGCACGGCATGCCAGGACTCCTGGACGACAGCGAGGAACTGCTCGCCCTCGCGCCCGAGGTCGGGGTGGACCTCACCGAACTGCTGCGGGCCGCCGACGGCCCGAACGCGATAGTCCACGCAGCTCCTGAACTCATCGGCGAACTCAGGGACGCCGAGCTCCTCCCCGGGTGGGCCGAAGGCTGGACCCTGCATTACCGCGAGCTGGTGCGGCTCTTTCGCCTCGCCACTCTCGAAGCGATCGCCCGCTGCAGCCTGCAGTTCGACGACGCGGCAACGGCCGCCGCCGCCGCACGAAGCTCGGCAGCGATCGCGCCCCTGCGCGAGTCTTCCCACGCCCTCCTGATCCGAGCGCTCATCCTCGGCGGCAACCTGCACGAGGCCTTCTACGTCCACGAGGACTTCCGCCACCGGCTCCTGAAGCAGACAGGGGCCGAGCCGAGCCCAGCCCTTACCGGGGCACTCGGCCTGGCGACGGAAACGTACGGCGGGGGCGGCCGTCGTCGTCCGCTCACCGCTGCTACCCACGCAAGCGGCGCAACAACAGAAGGAGGCAGTTGAACATGGCCCTCGACAACGGTGAAGGGTTCGAAACCGCTCGGTTCTCTCGGCACGGTGGCCGCAGAACCTGGTGGACAGGATGCATGAGGTTCTTCCGCCGCTGGGGCCAGCACCCCCGCCATTCAGCCGGAACCGAACCCACGCGGGTCGAGGACCCGGCCTCAGGGAGCGAATGAGCGCCGCTTCACCTCAACAGCGGCTCGGGATGGGGGAGACAAATGGACGAAGTGATGCGGCAGAGGATGGCGAGGGAGATCACAGGACTCCCCGAGCCGAAGCAGCCGGAGGACCAGTTCGCAAGGATCCTCCACGCTCTGGCCGACTTCCACGAAAGGCACGACCGCGTTCCCGAATGGAATGCAGAGGAAGCCTCCGAGTCGTGGCTCGGAGCTTGGCTCGAAGCGCAGAGGGCGGCCGAGCGCAGCGGTACGCTCCCTGAATCGCGGAGCAGGATGATCGAGGAGATCCTCGGAGCCCACTGGGCCTAGGCGGGCCCGCGGGCTTCCTTCTCCTCGGTGACGGGTGCCCGGTGCCCGGAATCGCCGGGCGGGCGATGAGGAGCAAGAGGGCTACGGTGACGACGACGTCGACGCCGCCGCGCGCTTTCAAGGCTGGGTTGGCGACTGCGAAGGTCAGCAGATAGCGGCTGAACTGAGCCGATCCTAGACACCGATGAGGGCCCCCATAGTCCCATTTCTTCAGAGGCCCTCATTCCGGTATTTAGTTAGATATTCGGCGTATTCAGTTGGCCCTGCCCCGCCCAGCCGGAACATGCTTCTACGCTCCCACGCGTCCCGGGCGGGTCCAACACTTGCCGGTACTCGAATCCGGACCAAGTACCACTTAACTTCCCTCGCCCCGGGTTCTGTGGACGGCGAGGACGGTGACGTCGTCGTCCGGAGCCGCCTCGGCGACGAGGGCTTTCACGGCCTCGACGATGGAGCTCGGGTCGCGATGTTCGGCGACGAGCCGGGCGATGTCCTCGAAGGCCGCGAGCGTTCCCCCGTGCAGTTCGAGGAGCCCGTCGGTGAAGGAGACGAGGGTGTCGCCGGGCTCGAGGGTGGCGTGCTCGTCACGGCGTGACGTGGAGAGTTCGAGGCCGAGGGGCAGGCCGGACCCGCGGAGCTGCTCGTGGCCCCCGTCGGCTCGGACCAGGAGGTTCAGCCCGTGGCCCGCGTCGGCGTAGGCGACGGCACCGGTCTCGATGTCGAGCCGGGCGTGGAAGACCGTCGCGAAGATCCCGGTCGCCTCGAGATCCTGATCGAGCACTCTCCCGGTTCCCTCGAGCTGCTCGGCTGGCGAGCCGGGTTCCCGGGAATACAGTGCGGCGCGGACGGTGGCCGCCATGAGGGCAGCGGCAACGCCTTTGCCCATGACGTCGGCCACCGTTAGTTCGACGGTTTCGCCGACCCGGCGCCATGAGTAGAAGTCGCCTCCGAGTCCGTTGAGGGGAGCGCTCGTTGCGGCGACGGCGTAGGCGGGTGCGGCGGGAGAGATGGTGGGCAGGAGTGCCTGCTGAACGGTCACGGCGTGCTCGATTTCGCGGGAATCCAGCAGCTCCCGTTCGGCCCAGGCGCCCATTTCATCGAAGCGATTCAGGGCGTCTCGGGTGAGTTCGCGGGGACGGACGTCGTAGAGGCAGAGAGTCCCGACAGGGTGGCCGTCGACGTGGAGCGGGCGGCCGGCATAGAAGCGAACGCCCCTCCCGCCGGCGACGTCGGGCTTGTCTGAGAACCGGGGATCCGCGGCGGTGTCGGGGGAGACGGTGAGCTCGTCTGCGCTGATGGTGACGTCGCAGAACGTGTCTGGGCGGTTCCGCACGGCGGTGCCCGGGAACTGGGGCGACTTCGTGTAGAGGTAATGGTCGTCGAGCAGGTTCACCGCGGCGACTGGGACCTCGAACAGCTCCTGCGCCGCCCGCGTGATCCGATCGAAGCGTTCCTCGGCCCCGGTGCCCACCAATCCCAGCGAGGCGAGGGCAAGGAGGCGATCTCCGCCGTCGTCCTCGCCGCCGCTTGCCGCGGTCCGGTCCATGCCATCTCCCGTCTCTGGAAAATCCATGCAACGGTACCGGATTTTGCTGGAGGCCGAGCGTAGCGACTTCTTGGAGTCAGGCGTCGGCGGGAAGCAGTTCGGCGATGAGGGCCTGGACCCGGCCCTTGATCTCGTTCCGGATCGGGCGCACTGCCTCCACGCCCTTGCCCGCCGGGTCCTCGAGCTCCCAATCCTCATACCGCTTGCCGGGGAAAATCGGGCAGGTATCGCCGCAGCCCATGGTGATGACGACGTCGGAATCCTTCACCGCCTCCGTGGTGAGGATCTTCGGGGTCTCGTTGCGGATGTCGATGCCCTCCTCGAGCATCGCCTCGACGGCGGCGGGATTGACCTTCTCGGCCGGTTCGGATCCGGCGGAGCGGACCTCGATCCGCCCCTCGGAGAGGTGGTTGAGGTAGGCGGCTGCCATCTGGGACCGGCCGGCGTTGTGCACGCAGACGAAGAGGACGGAAGGCTTGGCGCTCATGAGATGACCTTTCGATCGGCCGCGGCTGTGCCGCTGGCTTCGGAGGAGTGGCTGGCAACAAGGGGGTAGAGGAACCGGACGAGCAGGAACCCCAGTGCGCCGCCCACAAGTTGGGCGACGACGAACCACGGGGCCGAGGCCGGGGCGATCCCGGCGAAGGTATTCGTGATGGTGCGGGCGAGGGTCACTGCCGGATTCGCGAAGCTGGTTGAGCTCGTGAACCAATAGGCCGCCGCGATGTACCCGCCGACGGCGAAGGCGACCCGGTCCGCGCGCCCCGAACGGACCGTGCCGAACACCACGAGCAGCAGGCCCACCGTGGCCACGACCTCACCCAGCCACAGTCCCGGGCCCATTCGGGTGTGGGAGGAGAGTGCCACGGCGTCGAGCCCGAACATCAGGTTGGCCACCACGGTGCCGAGCAGTCCGCCGACGAACTGCGCGACGATGAGCGCCCCCGCCGTGCGCCAGTCCACGAGGCCCAGGCCCTTCTCGACGAGCGTCACCACAGGGTTGAACGACGCCGAGACCGGTTGGAGGGCCACGATGAGGGCCACGAGCGCCGCACCGGTTGCGACGCTGTTCTCGAGCAGCGCCAGCCCGGTGTCGTTGGGGGAGAGCCGCGAGGCCATGATCCCGGAGCCGACGACGGCGATCACCAGGAACGCTGTACCGACCAGTTCGGCGGTGGCGCGGCGGGCGAGCAGGCTCACGTCGGCGTCCCGCCGATCACGGCGGCGAGGTTCTCGAGCATGTCAGTCCGGGCGCGGTAGTACGCCCAGACCCCGCGCTTCTCGCGCTCGAGGAGGCCGGCCTCGTGCAGGACCTTGAGATGGTGGCTGATGGTGGGCTGCGAGAGGTCGAAGGCGTTGTTGAGGTCGCAGACGCACGCCTCGCCGCCCTCGTGGGAGGCGACCAAGGACATCAGGCGCAGCCGTACCGGATCGCCGAGCGCCTTCAGCACGACCGAGACCTGCTCGGCCACTTCCTCGGACAACGGCTCCCGGGCGAGGGGCGAGCAGCACGCGACCGCCTGCACCGGGGTCAGGTCTGGATTCATCGACACAGATGAATATTTACCCTTGTCGATGTCTGAAGTGCAAGGCGGCCGGAGGAGCTGCCCCGCACCGGAGCGGTGTTTGGAGGCTCGACGGCCATTACTCGACGGCCTTTATGAGCTCAAGTCTGCTGGGGCTGGGCCGATGGGGAGAATGGGTTGGCCGAAGTCGGTGATGGTGTACCGGCCGCAGGAGACGGTGCGGTGCGGTGCCGCTTTGGCCGCCGCCGGCAGGACCGGCAGGGGATACGCCGCGTCGCTGAGCACGAACGAGACCTTCTTGGTGGCGTAGTCCGTGCGGTCGGTAAGCCAAGGGAAGGCCCGGAACGGATCGTCTATCTGGATGAGCTGATCGGGTTCAGCGAGATAGGCCTTGGGGCCGCGGATGGTCCCGAAGTGGCCCGCGCCCGTGCGGTGACTTGCACTGATCCAGTCGTCGACACAGCGGATGTCCGGGTTGATCGTTGTGGCCGAGCTGCTCAGGGCGCCCGTGGCCAACGCCGAGAAGGCCACGCAGGCGGCCACCGTCGCGCCCAGAAGCACTTTGAGTGTCCTGCGGGGAAGCGGACGGATGAATATCAAACCGTCGCGGAAAAGTCGGGGAGCGAGCGCGAGTGTGCAGACTGGGGCGAAGAACATCGGCTGGAAGTATCTTGTGCCGAAGGCGCCGACGGCGATCGCACCCACCATGACGACCACCGGCCCCACCCATCCCATCCCGGCGACCACCGAAGCTCGCGCATCCCGTTCGGAGAGGAACTTGCGGAAGGCGATTCCTGAGACGAGGATCAGGGCGACGACCGCTGTGAGGGACAGCGCCCCCATGATCGTGGAAGTGCGCTCGGCCAGCATCTTCGGGTAGTAGATGGCCAGCCAAGGAGCAGATCCAGGGTCCACATAGGCTGGACCGTCCTTCGCGATGAGATGCGAGAAGGGAATCCTGCCCGCGAACCCGAGTCCCGCGCCCAAGGCCACGACGACACCCACACGGATGAGGTGGCGCCAAGGGATAACGCGCCGCCTTGCCATGAGGGCAAGGACCAGCGCCAGCGGGGCCACCTCCCAGCCCAGGAACAGAGGATTGGTCAGGGTGGCTGCGACGGTGAGGCCGAGCAGCCCGAACTCGAGTCGGCGCCGGCGCCGCCCAGGGCGAGCGGTAGAAAGGGATGAGACAATCCCCGTCGCGAGCACTGACGCCAGCACGGTGCTGCTGTAGTAAGTGGCCGTTGCCACCAGTGACGCGAGCTCGAAGGTGTCGGGACGCGGGGAGTCTTCCAGAAGAGTGAGGGACACCAGTGCGCCGAAGGCGACGAGCGCCCCGGCGACGCGCCGCGATCGAGGCACTTCCCGCTGCACGAATCCGCTCAGGAGCCTCAAGGATCCGTAGAACATGAGGAGGTTCACCACCGCGTTGAACGCGAAGGTTCCCTTGATCCCGAGCCCCAACGCCGCGATCGCGAAATAGAGCCCCATCTCCGGGATGAAGAGCACCGCCGAAAGGGACCAGTTCTGCGGTTGTCCAGCAAGGACGGACCCGCGCACGAGCGCCGGCAGGACGCTGTCGGACTCGTAGTAGAGGATCCACGAGCGGTCCGTGGCATCCATGTGCCATACCGCCAGCAGCGCGAGTGCCAACGCGAGCACCATTCCTGTGGACTCGGCCAACCATCGAGGCTGGACGCGGGGACGCTCAGCGATCCGATCGTCTACGAGGCTTCCCGGGGCGGCTTCTGAACTCTCGACACCGGCTCCTGTCGCGCTCATAGGTCCCGTCCGCTGAGGCCGATGCCGGCCTCTGCCGGCTGCCCATCGCCGAGATCCGGGAGTCCTGCTGAAGACGTCGAGGCGGGGGCCGGGGCCGTCTTGCCGGAGAACAAGTCCCGGATGGCTCGTCCGCAGGGATTCTCGACGAAGCGGTACGCCAGCCCTGCAATGGCTGCGGCCGTGAGGAGGGCTGGTGGCACGAGCCACCATGGGAGGTCTTGAGGCCCCAGACCGATCAAGAGTCCGACGGCTCCGAGGACGAGGTAGTGCACCATGTAGAAAGAGAAGGAGCGGTTTCCCAAGGCGACAAGACGGGGGTGGGCGAGGAACCGGCTGGTTCCGGTGAGCTCGCGAAGGGCAGCTGTCCAGATTAGGACGATGATCGCTGGCAGTACGAGCGCGTCGATGGCCCCGTAGGGAGTGAAGTGCAGGAAGCTGGCCGTGAGTGCGAGGGCCGCTCCGGCTGTTGCGAATGACATGACGGCGAGCTGGCCGGCCTGAGACGGTGTGTGCCCCTTTTCTAGGAGAAGGGCCAGGGCGACGCCGATGGCGAACTCAGGCAGGCGGTACGGGGGGAAGTCATACGTGAAGAAGTGCCCCGCCCAGGGCCCTACCTGTACGCCGAGGGTGAGCTGGCAGACCAGCCACATAGCGGGCTGCAGGACCGCGAGGAGGACAACGGCGGCGGTCAGTTCGCGAGCGTTGAGCCGACGCAGCACAGCGAGAAGCGCGGGCAGCAGGAGATAGAAGAAGGCCTCGGCCGACAATGACCACGTCACTGGGTTGAAGGACGTCGCCGAGGACGGCCGCCATGCCTGGGTCAATGTCAGACTCTGGAGGAAGGAGAGCCGGCTGGAATTCGGTGCGACTGGCACGACTGCCGCGATCGCCAATGTTGCCGCACTCAGTGGGAACAGCTTGGCGAAACGGTTCCTGAGGAATGCCGCTGTGCCTGCGACCGTGGAATCCGACCACGTCAGGACGAATCCGGAGAGGACGAAGAAGAAGCTCACCCCCACGAAGCCGAGATTCACGACCGGGAGGTCGTAGCGGTTCAGCCCGTGCATGAGCGCCACCGCGGTCGCCGCGAAGAACCGCAGGCTCGTCAGCGATTCGAGTCGCTTTCGCTTCTTATCCTGACTGTCCCGACCCGCCCACGCATCGCCTGGAGAGACGGCGTTGCGTTGGTGGACCACGTCGACAACCCCTTCTTGAAAGCACCCATTCACATCCCACACTGCTAGAGGGGCAGGCCTCGGGAATCTTGCCAAATCTTTGGCGGATCCTGCGTTGGCGCCCCGAGAGCGGACGTTTGTGGCGAAAGCGCACGTTGCAGCGCGCCTAAACGTCCGCTCTCGTGAGAAACGTCCGCCTTCGCGAGAAACGTCTGCCTCCGTGAGAGGGAAGACCGAAGACGACGGCGCCCCGAGCCTCTTGGCCCGGGGCGCCGTCGTCGTTTTGGTGCTTTTAGGCGAAGGTCGCCGCGTCGATGACGAAGCGGTAGCGGACGTCCGAGGAGAGGACGCGCTTCCATGCCTCGTTGATGTACGAGGCGTCGATGAGTTCGGTGTCCGGGATGATGCCGTGCTCGGCGCAGAAGTCGAGCATCTCCTGGGTTTCACGGATTCCGCCGATGCTCGAGCCGGCGAAGGAACGGCGGTTGCGGAAGAGGGTGAATACCGTGAGGGGCAGCGGCTCGGCGGGAGCGCCCACGTTGACCATGGTGCCGTTGCGGCGCAGGAGCCCGAGGTAGGCGGCGAGGTCGATCGGTGCCGAGACGGTGTTGACGATCAGGTCGAAGCTGTTCTTGAGCTCCTCGAACGTCTTTGCATCCTCGGTCGCGAAGTAGTGGTCCGCGCCGAGGCGCAGGCCGTCGTCCTTCTTCGAGAGGCTCCGCGAGAGCACGGTGACCTCGGCGCCCATGGCGTGGGCGAGCTTGACGGCCATGTGGCCAAGGCCGCCCATTCCGACGACGGCGACCCGCTTCCCGGGGCCGGCCTCCCAGTGGCGCAGGGGAGAGTAGGTCGTGATTCCGGCGCAGAGGAGCGGGGCGGCGGCCGCGAAGTCGAGCGACTCGGGGACGCGCAGGACGAAGTCCTCGTCCACCACGACGTGCGTCGAGTAGCCACCCTGGGTGATGGTCCCATCGCGGTCGACGCTGCCGTAGGTGCCGACGTTGCCGTTGAGGCAGTACTGCTCCTCACCCGCGAGGCAGTTCTCGCATTCCCGGCAGGAGTTGACCATGCAGCCGACGCCGACCCGGTCGCCGACGGCGTGCTTGGTTACTTCGGAGCCGACCTCCGCGACGAGTCCCACGATCTCATGGCCGACGACGAGGGGGTGCTTGATCGGGCCCCACTCTTCCCGGACGGTGTGGATATCGGAGTGGCAGATGCCGGCGTACTTGATCTCGATCAGAACATCCTTGGGGCCCACATCGCGGCGGGTGATCCTCACCGGCTCGAGGGGAGCGTCGGAAGACGGGGCGGCATAGGCGTTGACGGTGAGCAAAGGGTTCTCCTTGGTTGGTTGGTCTTGCTTCCGGCTGGCGGCTTTGGCCTTGGCGCCGAAGGCGACGGAGACACCCGTAACGATACCCACGCTGGGGCGGGCTAAGCCCCGAGCGGACAAGGTAATCGCAGGAAGAAACATGAGGTAGACAGACAGGTCTGTATCGTACGATGTCTTGATGGATGCCGAGCAGAGGCGCAAGGACCGACCGAGTGTCCGGGAACGGGTTCTCGCCGCGGCCTTCGAGCTGTATGCCGCCCAAGGCGTCCGGGACACCGGGATCGAGGAGCTTTTGGCTCGCTCCGACGTCGCCAAGGCGAGCTTCTACCGGCACTTCGCCTCAAAGGACGAGCTCGGCCTGGTCTATCTGGAACGCCTGTACCAGGAGCGTCAGAAGGAACTTGCCGCGGCGGTGCAAGCGGCAGGGGAGGGACCGATGGCGTTATTGGGAGTATTCGACGTCTATGCCGAGCTGTTCCGCGCCCACGTCCCCGAGGCCAGGTCCTTCATCCACGTGCTGATGGAACTCGGGCCTGAGCACCGGCTCGGGAAGGCTTGCATCCATTACTCGGCGCTGCTGCGGGAGGACATAGCTCGCTTCGCCGCCGAGCGGGGCATCCCAGACCCCGTTGGGTTCGCTGCAGAGCTCCAGACGCTCATCAAGGGCTCGATCGTCTCCTCCGCAGAGGGGGAGAGCGAAGCTGCCGAGCTCGGACGCCGCCTCGGGCGACTCGTTGTGGAGGCGCACCTGAGGGAGCAACCAGAGAAATAGGCCGAAAGTCGGCTCAGAACTTCAGAACAAAACGCCCTCTAGTCCCTCCGGCTTCAAGACGCCGGTGAGCCTCGGGAGCCTGATCGGCCGGCAGAACCGCGGCCACGCGAGGGGTCAAGATTCCTTGCTCGACAGCCTCCCGCAATGCTTCCAGTTTTGAATGCGCGAGGTATTCGGCGCGGACCGAGGCCGCTTCGAAGCGAATGCCACGGGCGCCGTCGCCTTTCCAGCCTCGAACCGAAACGAAGACGCGGCCGTCCTTCACTGCGGGCACGACCTTCTCGTGAAGGAGGGCCGTATCGACGAGGCCGTCCACACCCTCAGGCACAATTTCCCGGATGTGCTGGGCTACGGCATCCCCGCGTGCGACGACGTAGTCCGTCCCGAGGGATTCGACCAGTTCCCTGTCTTTCTCGGCCGAATCCCCAATTACTCTGAGGCCCGCATTCTTGGCGAGCTGGATCACGTAGTTGCCGAGCGTGCCCGCAGCACCAGTGACGGCGAGCGTCTGGCCGGGCTTGAGGTCGAGAAGTTCGAGGATCTGGGTCGCGGTCAGCCCGTTCATGGGAATGGTGGCCGCTTCTTCAATGCTCGTGTTCCCGGGAATCCGCGCAATCGAATCGTCGGGTGCGACGAGATACTCCACGTAGGCCCCGCCATGCTGGGAATTCGGAAGAGCGATTGCCATTACCTCGTCGCCGACTTTCCACCGGCTTTCCGGTCCCACCTCGTCTACCACCCCGGCCGCATCCATCCCAGGGATGAACGGGGGCTTGGAGCCTTCCGGGTGACGAGCGGGACTCGAACGGAAAGAAGTATCCGTCGGGCTCACCGCAATTCCTCCGACCCGAATCCGCACTTCGCGCGAGCCGGGATGGGGCTCGGGGAGTTCATGAATTCCCAGAACCTCCGGGCCCCCGCATTCGTCCAGTCCGATGGCTTTCAATGGTGCTGAAGATTCCCGACTAGGCCGTCAAGCGCGCGGCGGATCTTCCGTCTTCCGGACGAGATCATGAAGCACGCCGCAACTATCAGGGCAAAGCCGATGAGGCCTGTGACGTTCGGTTTCATCGGGACGACAATCCCGAACATCATCACCACCACACCGATCGCGACCATGCTGATCCCGTTGTCCCTCCGCACTTGCCCCACAGCACACTCTTCGGCGAAGCGCGTCGTCTCATCCATAGCGATCCCATCCCCGTCATTCCCGAGCCTTAGTTGAGGACTACCCGCCTTGAGCTTGAGCAGACATTGGGCGGCGCTACGTGAAATGAGTGCGCGGCTTCGGATCGTCGAACCTCTCCAGGATCGAACTGGCGATGTCGCGCACCTTCATATTGCGCTGGTTGGAGGCCCGCTTGAGGATCTCCATCGCCTCCTGAGACGTGCAGCGCGACTGGGCCATGATCACACCGCGCAGCGAGGTTGATGGCTGTGCGGGACTCGAGGGCTGCCTCAAGGTCCGAGGCCCTTTCGGATTCGGCCGTGATGCGAAGCGCCAAAGTCACGGAGGTGGAAGCGAACTTGGCGAAATCGAGGGCGGCCTGCCTGGTCTCGCCGCCGAACGCGCCGACGGCTTCCGCGTAGCTGTTGAGCGAGGCGCTCGCCTCGCCCCGCAGCGGGATGGGTACGCCGAGCACGCTGCGGATCTCGCTCTCGCGCATGGCGTCTATGTGTCCGGCCCAGCGGTCCTCGCTCTGCACGTCCCTGATGTCGTAGACCTGCCCCGTCCGCAGGACCTCCATGCACGGGCCCTCAAGGCTCCTGTACTGGATCTTGTCCAGCTCGAGCGCCTCTTGATCGCTCTCACCGAGCGTCATCGGCCGCCCGTTCCTGCCGACCGTAACGCTGCAGTGCACGGGGAAGTCCGAGGACAGCCGCTGAGCAGTCGTGGGGCATGCACGTGGAGACTCTGGTCGGGTCCACCCGCGAGGCCACCGACTTCCTCGGGGTCATGGTGGAGAAGGAGGGGGTCGTCTCCTACTCGACCTTCGGGTGGGTGCGGCGGCTCAACAAGGCCAAGGGCGGGCGCTCCTGTTCCTGGACGAGTTCAACACCGCGGCCCCCTCGGTGATGAAGGGCATGCTCCGCCCCGTGCAGGAGCGCGTGGTCGGGGAGGACGCTCTCGAGCCGCACGTGGCGATCGTCGCGGCGGCGAACCCGACCGACACGGCGGTGGACGCCTACGACCTCGCCCCGGCCATGGCGAACCGGTTCCTGCACCTGGACTGGCAGTTCGACAGCGGCGTCTGGCTCGACAACATCGTCACCGGCTTCGACCACGTCCAGTACCCGGCGCTCGACCGGATCCTCTCCGCCGACCCGTCAACCCGCCGCGCGGTGGTCGCCGGGCAGGTCGCGACGTTCATCAAGAACAACAGCAGGCACCTCGCCCCGGAGCCGCCCAAGGACCTGACGAAGGCCGGGAAGGCGTGGCCCTCCCCGCGCAGCTGGTCGAACGCGATCGAGGTCCTGGCCCAGCTGGAGCCGGAGGACATGGAAGCCGCCCGGCTGGTGCTGGAGGGGCTCGTCGGGCACGGCGCCGGGACGGAGTACCTCGCGTGGGTCGCCGCGAACGACCTCTACGACCCGCTGGAGGTCATGAACGACCCCTCGATCGTGGACTTCGGCGCCCGCCCGGACAAGCTGTTCGCCCTCGCCCAGTCGGTGACGGCCCTCGGCCTGCTCTCGGATGCCAACTGGTCCCCGGCGGCGCACGTGCTGACCGTGTTCGCTGAGAACGGCAAGCCGGACGTGGCGATGCCGGGCGCGACGAAGCTGCTGAACCAGCTACCGAAGGGCAAGCGGGTCCCGGAGCGGTTCCGGGCGGCGTTCATGGCGCTGTTCCAGCACACCCAGCACCGGGTGGTCGCCGCCGCCTGACAGTGGACGCATGGGAGGGGCCGGGCCTTCGCTTCCGGCCCCTCCCGTGCGCGGGCGACGTCGAAGCACTTGAGACGCCCCCTCCCCGGTCGTTCCAAGTCCCGGCGCAGATCCAACTGCCGCTTCACTTTTGTTTCAACTAGCATAGGAGTTGAAACAAAACTTCGACAGGGTTCCCAACTCGGAAGGAGGTCATGGTGGCAGCGACGGAAACCGCAAGAGCGGGCTGGCCCGCGATCGGACACGAGTCCTTGGAATGGACCAGCCGCTACGAGTTCGGCCCCCGCGCCGCACTCGGGGAGCAGGCCAACCGCTACGAGGCTGCGGTCCCGGCCCTGATCCGACAGGCAGAGTACTCGCCGACGGGCAGCGTCGCCGCAGAGCTCGAGGACGCCGCCGTCGCCATCCGGGAGTTCGACTCCGAGCTCGGAGCGGGCCTCGCCCCATTCGCATCGGTGCTGCTGCGCACCGAGTCCGTCTCCTCGTCGATGATCGAGAACGTCTCTGCCAGCGCCCGCAGCGTCGCCATGGCCGAGCTCGGGGACCAGTCCAGGCAGAACGCCACCCTGATCGTCGACAACGTCTCTGCGATGAAGGCCGCCCTCGCCGCGGCCGACGACCTGACGCCTGAGACCATCCTCGCCATGCACCGCGCGCTCATGGCGCACGCCGACCCCGGCCAGGCAGGGAAATGGCGCGAGGAGCCGGTCTGGATCGGCACCAGCGCCCGGACCCCGGTCGGTGCGGACTATGTCGCCCCGCGGTTCGAGCGCGTGCCAGAGCTGATCGACGATCTCGCCGCGTTCGTCAAGCGCAACGACGTCCAGGTGCTCGCCCACGCCATGCTCGCCCACGCCCAGTTCGAGACCATCCACCCCTTCGCCGACGGCAACGGCCGCACCGGGCGCGCCCTGCTGCAGGCAATCCTGCGGGGCAAGGGCCTCACCAGGAATGTCACGGTCCCGATCTCCGCAGGCCTCCTCGTCGACGTCCGGTCCTACCACCTGGCCCTGGACTCCTACCGGGAGGGGGACCCCGAGGCCATCGTGTGGATGGGTGCAGAGGCGGCCTTCCGTGCCATCGAGAACGGCCGGCGCCTCGCATCCGACATCGGGCAGGCACGAGAGTCCTGGAACGGGAGGATCTCGGCCCGCGCCGACAACGCCGTCTGGAAGGTCGCAGACCTGCTCACGCGCCAGCCGGTGGTGACCTCGAAGGTGCTCGAGGACGAGCTCGGGCTCTCCCGTCAGACCGCGTGGCGGGCCATGGGCCAGCTCGAGGAGGCCGGGATCGTCGTAGGCGTGAACAAGCACAAGATGGGCCGCAACTGGCGCTCGGAGGAGATCCTGAACGCGCTCGACGCCTTCGCGCGGCGCGCCGGCCGGCGGGGACGCGCCGACTGAGCGCCGCCGCCGCGCGCCGTCGGCCCGCCTCGGGCGCGGTCGGCTAGCTTTGGGCCCATGACCACCCTCACCGTCGGTGCGCTGACCGTCGAGCTCGACCAGGCCAAGGCCTGGGCCACCGAATACCTGACGTCGCCGCGCTCCAGCTACCCGGCCTACGACGCCTACGAGGGCTCCGGCACCGACTCCCCGCTGCTCGGGGACGCGGACCTGCTGGCCCCGGCGCTGCTGAACGTCTCGCAGAACCCGGTGCCCACCTACTACTCGCTCAAGGACCTGACCCCGACCCTGAACGAGCTCCTCCAGAACGTCCCGACCCAGCTGGCGCTCGACGAGGCGACCGAGGATGACCTGGCGTCGGTCGCCGCCCTGTTCGGGGTCCTCGACAGCAGGCCTGCGTTCGTGGGGATGACAACCCTTTCGAAGGTGCTCTCCCGCAAGCGCCCCGGCCTCATCCCGGTCTTCGACGTGGCGGTCAGGCACTGCTACACCGAGTGCGACGGCGCGCCCGTACCCGTGGAGAAGGCCCGGTCATGGGAGGGCTACGCGCGGGCCTGGCTCGACGCCGTCCGGGATGACCTGGTGCGCCACCACCGGGAGTGGGAAGCCCTGGCGGCCCTCGCCCCGGAAGACCAGATGCCGATCAGCCCGCTCCGGGCCCTGGACATCGTCGCATGGAGGGCAGGGCAGAAGGCATTGGCGGACCTGCCGCCCAAGCGGCGGGGACGGCGCGCAGCCGAAGCCGCACCCGTCTGAGCCGAAAGCGGGGCGGGCCGCACACAGGCATTCATGGACGTCGGATCGGCCGAGTTCGACGCCGCCCCCATCCTGGCCTCCATGGCCCGCGTACCGCGAGCAGATCGCCACGGGCGAGACCGACGCGGACATCGTGTACCAGGAGGCGCGTCGAGCTGCTGCTGACGAGAGGCTGCTGAGGAAGGTCTTGAGGTCAGGGCTATCCAGCAGCAGGTTCTGAAGTTCGCTGAGGCTCTGATCGTCACTCATTCTGACCATCCCGCTGAAGGGGTTTAGGGGGTCAACTTCAGGAATCGGCGTCCCGCGACAACCTGCCACTCTTGTTCTGGAGTCGGTCGATGTGCTCTGAGGCCTGGGCCTTCGTGAGGTCCGCAGGGAGCTCCTCGCCCGCCTCGCGGGCCAGGGTGTCGAGGTAGCTCCGCTGGGCGGCGGTCATCGGCTCGTCTCCGGTCACCCAATCCTCTGGGTCCCGGCTGATACCGGCCCCGGGCTCAGGCGTCGGGCTGCCGAGTGTCTCCTTATCACTCATACCGATGTCGGTTCCCGACGCGCCTTCGGCCAAACATGGGGGACGCCCCGGCTGGGTCCCGAAGGGCGCCCTAATGCAGGGTGACGAGTTCGGCTTTGCCATCCGTGAAGAACTCATCGCCGCTGCCGTTGTGTCCCATCTGGGGATGGGTGAACGATATGAGGTGGTCGGGGTAGCCGAGGGATCCGATGATGTAGGCCCGCTCGGCGTCGATGTTGGGGTCGATGTGGTGCGTCGGGATCTTGGCAGCCCCAGCGAACTCGATCCCGTCGTCGAAGCTCGCCGTGGCTTCCCAGACCGGACGACCGTCCGGAGCGGTGTAACCGCTGCGCCAGATGCGGATGTGGTGGCGTTGGCGCAGGGTGTTCGAGGCAGTCGCCTTCTGGAACGCGACGGCCTCGGGTTCGGAGGCCATGAACGAGGGCGTCACGGGCGCCGTCGGGTACTGGCCGCCTTGGAACCCGACAGCGAAGGCACGCAGGGTATTCGCCAGCGTTGAACGGTCGGCCTCTTCCCAGCCGCGGCTCTCGAAGGCATGCACGAGCTGGTCCTGCGTGCCGACGAAGATGAAGCTGGCCGGTTCCATCGTGTCCCCGGTGAGGGTCTCGCTGTACACGGGCAGCCGAGCGAGCGAGGAAGAATCGAGCGAGCCCAGCGGCTGGGTGCGCAACTGCGCCGCGTGGGCTTCGGGGTGGATCAGCAGGGGGGCGCTCACCACGGCGAAGACGACTCCCAAGGCAGGGACGACGGCGAGCAGCCTCCCCGGGGTGATCGGCCGTCGTCGTCCTCTCATGATCGGGAAGCGGGCGGCGATTTCAAGGGTGCCGATGACGGCGGCGAGCACCGCGCTGCCAAGGAGCATGCTGCCCCAGACGTCGGTGGTCCAGTGGACGCCGAGGTAGACCCGGCTCATGGCCACGAGCAGCACGACGAGCAGATAGGCGGCCACCGTGGCCGCCTTCGCGGCGGTGGACTTGAAGGCCTTGAACAGCAGGTAGGCGATGATCCCGTAGGCGAGGGTCGCGCGCATCGTGTGGCCGCTGGGGAAGCTCGGGGAGGTGTCGATCAGAACGGCCAACGCAGAATCCGGACGCGCCCTGTGCACAATGAATTTCACCGCCGAATACAGCAGCTCATTCCCGACGACGACGGCGACGACGACGCCCGCGAGGAAGCGGCGGCGCCTCCACCACAGCACGACGACGGCGAGAACGGTGACCAGGACAAGCGTCTGGGCGTTGGCGAGCATGGTCGCCGCCGCGAAGAACGACGTCTCGCCGGGTGTCCGGACCAGAGGCATCAGGTTCGCGATCCGCTGGTCCACCTGCGTGAACGCGCCGTGGGTGACCACGGCGACGGCGAGGCTGAGGAAGTTCCCGAAAGGGATGGCCGCGACCACGACGGTCGCGGTGAGCCAAATCCCGCTCGGTGTGTCGAGGCGGAACCGATCCCGCAGCCACCGCAGCCAAGGCGATCGGGAGGCCCTGAATCTGACCACGTACTCGTTCGACTCGAGCCCGGTCCACGCGGACTCGCCCAGCGACCGCAGCATGGCCGAGGGCTTGGCGAGCGCTTGGATGAGGGCGTAGACGAGTACGGCTATGAACACGACCTCGAGGAAGATCGCGGCGAGGAACAGCATCGGGGAGACGAAAAGGGAAAGCGTCCTGACGGCGTAGAGGCTCGCCAGGATCAGCACCACCGCCACGAGAGCCAGCACAAGGTGGGCTGCCGCTCCGCCGCCCCTCGGCGCTGGGGCCCTGTTCCCGCCCGCGTGCGTGGCCGTGGTGGCGGGAGAGGTCTCAGGCACCGGAGGCTTCCCCGCGTTCCTCACGGCGTTCTCGGCGGGACTTGCGCACGCGCCAGACGATGACGGCGATGATGGCCAGGACCACAACGCCTGCGGTGATATCCCGCCCGGCAGCCTTGGCCACTGCCTCATAGGACGCCCCGGCGAGGAACCCGAGGAGTACGTAGCCGATGCCCCAGGTGAACCCGCCGAGGGCGTTGAAGGCCAGGAACTTCAGGTAGCGCATCCGGGAGGCCCCGGCGAGAGCTGGCATGACGGCGCGGAAAAACGCCACGAACCTGCCCAGGAAGACTGCCCATCCGCCGCGGCGGCGCAGGAAGTCTTGGGCGTCGTCGAGCCGCTTTCGGTGTTTGCGCAGGGGTTTGGAGTCGAGGAAGCGCGGACCGAGGTGCTTGCCGATCTCGTATCCCACTGAATCGCCGGCGATCGCGGCCAGGACCACGAGGGGGGCCATCAGCCACACCGTGGCCTTGCCCTGAGAGGCGATCACACCGCCGAGCACCGCCGCGGTCTCCCCGGGGATGACGAACCCGACGAAGATCGCGTCCTCGGCGAACACGAACGCGAACACCAGCACATAGGCCAGCAGAGGGGGCATCCCCAAGATCACATCGACAATGGCGCCCATAGGCTCCTCTCATTCCTCCCCATCACACTGCCATTACCCAGCCTCGCGAAGCCTGCCCGAAAGGAGGCAGGCCACCGGATTCATGCTCGCCCCCTCCGTCTAAGGGGATTCTAAGAAGCGGGCGGAGGCGGCTTCTTAGAGCCGTCTTAGATGGCTGCGTGCACCATGGATACGAAGGCGCCTTCGCCTACGACGCATTGCCTATTGGGAGGACCCGGACCATGCCTGACCTGACCTCATTGCTGTCCGGCTCCGGACCGTGGCTGATCGCGATCGTCGCGGTCATCATGTTCATCGAATCGGGCCTTCTGTTCCCGTTCCTCCCCGGGGACACCCTCCTGTTCTCGCTCGGTGTCCTCGGCCCGCACCTGCCCCTGCCGCTCCCGGTGCTGGTCCTGGTCGCGGCCGTGGCGGCGATTGCCGGGAACGAGGTCGGTTACCTGATCGGAAAGGCCGTCGGACGGCGGTGGTTCCGCGAGGATGCCCGCATCCTCAAGCTCAAGCACCTCGAAAGCGCCGAGACCTTCTTCGCCCGGTACGGCGGCCGAGCTCTGGCCTTGGCCCGCTTCGTCCCCGTGGCCCGGACCTACACTCCGCTTGTCGCCGGCGCGGCTCGGTACCCTCGCAAGAAGTTCCTGGGATGGAACGTGCTCGGCGCCATCGCGTGGACAGTCGCGGTGGCCCTCGTCGGGATGTGGCTCGGCAAGGTCGACTTCATTGCCAAGAACATCGACATCCTCGCCACGCTCCTTGTCTTGGTCTCCGTCGCGCCGCTCGGTATCGAAGCCCTCCGTCGGCGTGCCAAGGCCCGCCGGGAGCCCGTGCCGGTTCCCGTCGAGAGCGACGTCGACTGACCCAGCTCGTCCGCCCTACCGGTTCTTGATGCCTGCCCGCCCCGATTGGGGCGCCGGACTGGGGCGGAGGGCCGGTGTGGGGGAGTATCGTCGGGCACGGCAGGCTCGCGGCGCTCATTCCGGGACGCGAGGCAGACGGTCTGGCCTGAGGGGCGGTGTGAAGCTTGGGGTTCGAGGCCGCGGGAGTGTTCGACGTCGTCGACCTCGTCGGCGTGCTGGCTAACGGGATCCTCGGGGGCGCCGTCGCGCGGCAGCTCCGCTTCGACCCGATCGGGTTCGTTGTGCTCGCGGTGCTCTCGGCTCTCGGCGGCGGAATCATGCGCGACACCCTGCTCCAGCACGGCTTCCCGGTGGCTCTGACCAACCCCGCCTATCTTCTGACTGCGGTGCTCGGCGCGGCCGTGGCGTTCCTGGTGCGTCTCGACGGGGTCTGGGCCACGCGCGTGCTCCTCGTCGCCGACTCCCTCTCGTTGGGCTGTTGGTCGGCGACCGGCACCGCGAAGGCGCTCGGCTTTGGTCTGGGCTGGCTGCCTGCGATGTTTCTGGGCCTGCTGACTGCGGTGGGCGGAGGAATGGTGCGGGACATCGCCGTCGGGCGCCTGCCTGCGATCTTCGGCGGCAACACCCTCTACGCCACAGGAGCCCTCATCGGCAGCGCCGAGATGGCACTCCTGTATCCGCTGGGCCAGCAGAACCTCGGGTTCGCCCTCGCCATCGTTACCGGCTCCGCCGTGAGCCTTGTTGCCCGCCGCCGTGGTTGGAGGCTACCCGAGCCTGTTGAATTCAGGCTCGGGGCGCTGCCCGGATTGCGGTGGCCCCGCCGTCGTCCGGAGGCCCCCAACGGGACGGACGAAGGCCAAGTGGAGTGACCTCCAAGGAACTCGTACTTCGGACAGGGAGATGAGCATGTCAGCATCGGTGAGCACCGTCCTTTCCGGACAGCCGGACATCAAGGCCTGGCAGGAATCGCTGTACAAGGACCTGCACGCGCACCCCGAGCTGAGCCATCAGGAGTCCCGCACCGCCGGCATCGTTGCCGAGCGGCTGAAGGAAGACGGGTTCACCGTCCACGGGGGTATTGGCGGGACTGGTGTGGTCGGGATTCTGGAGAACGGGCAGGGGCCCACCGTCCTGCTGCGGGCCGACATGGACGCGCTGCCCATCGCCGAAGCAACCGGGCTGGACTATGCGAGCACGGCCGTCGGTATGGATGCCGCTGGCCGCGAGGTGCCGGTGATGCACGGCTGTGGCCACGACGTCCACGTCTCATGCCTGCTCGGCGCGGCTCGCCTCATGGCCCGAAGCCGCGGCTCCTGGTCGGGGACGCTCGTAGCGTTGTTCCAGCCAGCCGAGGAGACAGCGGACGGCGCGCGGGGAATGGTCGACGACGGGCTCGTCGCGCGCATACCGCGGCCCGACGTCGCGCTCGGCCAGCACGTCCTCGCGCGCCCCGCGGGCACGGTGAGTCCGCACCCGGGCGCGTTCCTCTCGATGGCCGACAGCGTGCGGATCACCTTGTTCGGGCGAGGGAGCCATGGTTCCATGCCGCATCTCTCCATCGACCCGGCCGTCCTGGCCGCAATGGTTGTCGTCAGGCTGCAGGGCATCGTCTCGCGCGAGGTCCAACCGGGGGAGTTCGCTGTCGTCACCGTCGGGCGGATCGCGGTTGGGGCGAAGAGCAACATCATCGATGACCATGCCGTGCTCGAGCTGAACATCCGCACGTACGACACCTCGATTCGGGATCAGGTCCTCGGGGCGATCGAGCGCATCGCGAGGGCCGAGAGTGCCGCGTCGGGATCCTCTCGGGAGCCGGAGTTCGAGGTCTACGACAGCTACCCGCTCACGCATAACTCCTCCGATGTGACCCAGCGGGTCACCGATGCCTTCCGTGACTACTTCGGCGGCAGCGTGACCGACTACGGGAGGCAGACGGCGAGCGAGGACTTCAGCGCAATTCCCTATGCCTTCGGGATCCCCTACACGTATTGGGGAGTTGGCGGGATCGATCCCGGTCTGTACCGGGCTGCGGAGGAGCACGGCACCGTAAGCGCGGACATCCCCGGCAACCACTCCCCACGCTTCGCCCCGGTCATCGAGCCGACGCTTGAGACCGGAACCGCCACGCTCGTCGTGGCCGCGCTCGCGTGGTTGGGGGAGGGGTAGCCGCGGGCTCTCACGATCGGCCGCCCGCGAGCCGCTGATCCAGCGCCCTCCGTCCTGAGCAACCGCTGTACCGTGAGGTTCCATGGAGATGCGCTTGGAAGTCGTGCAGGTACCGGTGGCGGATGTGGCGAGGTCGAAGGCCTTCTACACAGAGAAGCTCGGCTTCTCCCTCGACCACGACGTCGAGCACATACCCGGGATGCGGGTCGTGCAGTTGACGCCTCCTGGCTCTGCTGCCTCGATCGTGATCGGCACAGGGATGACAGGCATGCGCCCGGGCAGCCTTGAAGGACTCCAGCTCGTGGTGCCCGACTTGGGTGAAGTGCGCGCCGAGCTCTTGAAGCGCGGTCTGGAAATCAGCGAGGTCCAGGACATGGGAGGGGTCCAATTCGCGTTCTTTGCCGACCCCGACGGCAACCGGTGGGTCCTCCAGGGGGAGACTCCTGCAGAGACCAGAGCCGCCTACTCGGGGTGATGACTGACGAAACGGGGTCGCGTACGCGTCCGACGGGAAGACCTCGGGCTAGGGTTCGGCGTCGGAACGTGGCACTGAGGTAGGACTTCTTGCGCTTCGGATCCAATACGCTTGTCCCAATTGGGGGCAGTGGCGTTTAGGGGGAGTCGTCATGGCAATGCAAGAGCAGCAGCGAGGGCAGGAGCAGTCGCTCGATCTGCCGCTCTACGGGGCCACGTTCCGGGAGGCGTTCCGAAGGTTCTGGCTGAAGGACTTCACGTTCACCGGCCGGGCCAGCCGCAGCGAATACTGGCTCGTGTACAGGCTCGGTGCCATCGTGAGCATCCTGTCCTACGCCCTCGACTACGCGGTGACTGCTCTGAAGGATCCGGTCATAGGGTACAGCGTTCTGGTCCTGATGCTCACGGTCGCCGTCGTTTGCATGGTCCCCGGGCTCGCCCTCTGCGTGCGCCGACTCCACGACGCGAACTTCAGCGGGTGGTGGCTGCTGCTCGGGCTCGTGCCGTTCGTCGGCTCCATGGCGCTGCTCGTGATGTTCACGCGGAGGACGAACCCGCTTGGCGTGAGGTTCGACGTAGTCCGCGCGCGGCCAACTGCGCCGCCGATCCCCTTGGCTCCCGGGCTTGCGGGGCCTCCGCCCGTGGACGGAGGCGGGTCGCTGCCTCGGCCGACCGCCCACGCTGCTCCTGCGCAGGGGGCGCGGTCCGAGTCGGGCAGGTCAGGAGCGCGCTGGGCACTTGCTGGCCTCGGCGCGCTCATCCTCGTGGTCGTCCTCGCGGTAGCGGCGTCCTCGCTCTTGGGGTCGGTGGGCCAGGCGGCTCCCGCCCAGTCTGCGCAGGAGCAGGCGACACCTGAGGCGAATCCCTACTCCCTCCCTGTCGACCCGCGGGAGGACGCGCTCCGGGCCCAGCTCAAGGCGGACCCGAGCTGGGAGCAGTACAGCGACGGCCTGTTCATCAAGTGGGAGCCGGGCAAGTCGGCCTGCCAAGGCGTCGGAGCGCACGGCTGCGCGACGGCGCTGCTAGAGAACATCTCGATGGTCCCGTGCGAGGGGGGAACCATCGAGATGTCCCTCATGAGCAACGGGAAGCGGGTCTGGAGCAGCTCGGCCAAGTTGCCAGAGCTGTCCCAAGGCCTCCCGACAGAGATCGGCGTTCCCTTCGACCCCAGCCTGCAAGGGGACAGCGTGAATCTGGACTGGATTGACTGCAGCTGACCCGGTTCGCTCCGCGGCCGTGACCCCATGTCCCCTGAGATTCGCTGCGCCTGCTCTCGGAGGAATTCGTTCGCGGCCTTAGGGATGATGCCCCGTTGGCGGAGCGGCTTATCGTCCCAGCTCACGTCAACGGTGTCCTGCAGCAGCCCGTTGCCGAACACCGTTGACAGGGCGTCGTTCGGACGAGCTAGCACGCGGACGGCGAGCCGGGCCAGAGCACGGGGAACATGCCGGGCCTTCATGGGGCGTCCCGTGAGTTGCCCGGCGATTTCCACGGCCTCGTTCTTGGAGAGCGCCTCGGGGCCGCCGAACTCGATCACGCCCGGTGGCTCGGGCTCAAGCGCGACTGCCGCGATGAGGGCTGCAACGTCGTCGGTGGCCACGAAGCGGAGCCGATTGCCGCCCTTGCCGATGATCAGCGCTTTCCCGCTGGCCATGTCGAACCTGCCGAGCGGGCCGAGGTGGATCTCTTGGAAGGAGTCGGGACGGACGATGACCTGCTGCATCGACGAGCGGGCAAGGAGATCCTCGGTCGCCTGCTTGGCGTGCTCCAGAGCAAGCCTTCACGAGGGAGGCCATTCCCTCTTCGTCAACCTGCTTGAGGGTCGCGAGGCTTGTACCCTGGAGCCGCCTGACGATGGTGCTTGCGGTAGCGACCACGATGTCGGCCCCTCGGCAGGCTGAGTCCAGGCTGACCCCGTTCGTGAGGTCGCTGCGCACCACCTCAGCGCCAACCTCTCGCAGCGCTCGGTCGTCGCTCTGCCACCGGACCAGAGCGCGCACGTCCTGCCCCTTGGCCCGCAGCAGGCGGACGACTCGCCCGCCGAGCTCCCCGGTTCCGCCCACCACCAAGATCATCCTGATCACGACCCTTCATCGCATCCGCACCTGTGTTGAACACCGACCCGTCAGGCACCGTGAGGTTCCCGCCGAATGCCAGGACGTGAGAGCCCGGTGCTTCCGGGAGCCGGAGCCCGTCGGACAACCAAGACTGAAGGTTCCCCCGCTAGTCGTCCGGGCCTGATGCCGGATGAAACGGAATCAGACTGGTGTCAGCCCCTGTTCTCCGTGAAGGCGTTGGGCGCTCCCGTCCTGCCCGGCGAGGATCTGGGCGAGGGTGGCAAGGTTCGTTCGCATCTGCCTCGCGCCGACCTCGCTGACGGCAGGGTCTCCGAGGCCGCCGAACACACCACCAAGGCCCGTGGCGGCTTCAAGCCGATAGTGCAGCCTCGTCCCCCCGGCCTCTGGAGAGAAGGTGTAGGTGGTCGTGAAGCTGATCTCTCCTTCCACCGATTTGGCAACGTGCTTCTTGGGGCGGTCGTGTTCGATGACTTCGACCACCCAATGGAAGGTCTGGCCGAGGATCTTGCTTGTTCCCCTGATGTGGGAACCGACCCGGGAGGCACCGTCGCCGTCGAGTTGGGCGGTGAGGATGGTGGGGTCGAACACCGGGAAGTGGGTCGGGTCGTCGAGATAGTCGAAGACTGCCTCTGGCGGTGCTGCGATGAAGACGTCCTCGTCGGTGACTGGCATTGGATCCTCGATTCAGTTTGAGAGTTCGATCACTGGGCGGTTCGGTCGGCGTGAGGTCTGGGTGCCCGGCCGCGTTCAGCGCCAGAAGGCCTCTTGGGCCTCGGCGTCGTACGGGTAGGAATGGACGGCGTGGATGAGCCCATCCCTTACGGTGAAGACGTTGCAGAGGAAGTTATTGATCGACTGACTGCCGCGCTCGGCCCTGCTGTTCTGCAGGACGAAGACGTGTTCGTCGCCTTCGGCTACGTCCATGGCGGTCGCTCGGTAGGTCGAGCCTGTGAGGGCAGCGAGCTTGGACAGGAAGTCATGCAGGATGGCCTGAGCCGGCCACTCTTTCGTTACCACCACTTGATCCTTTGCCTGCCGATGTACTCGCCGCTGAGCGCGTGCCGCCCCGGCATGGTCCACACGGCATGGGGGACGAACAGCTCCGCGGCCTCCGCGGCCCTGCCCGCTTCGAAGAGTTCGTAGGCGCGGCGGACGAGGTCCTTGTTCGTTTCCATAGTTGTGTCTCCTTGATGTTCTTTTTGCGAGAGCTAGGGCCGCGCTTGGATTCTGGGGCTCCTCGCCCAGTAGCCCCGCTACTGGCGGCCGGGCGAGGAGGGTATTTGGACAGCTCAGCTGATTCCGTACAGGTCGCCGGGGGCCGCGCCGCGGAGCACGGCCACTTGGCTCGGGATGGAGGTGGTCGGCGTGCCTTCTGTCCCGGTGCCCAGCCCGACGACTACTGCCGCCAGCACAACACACAAGCCGACAAGGATGGAGAAGAGGCGAGCCGCGGTGACGGCTTTGCGCTCAAAGCCGAGAGATGCAGTGAATCCGATGTCGGGTGAATCTGCGCCGGCGCGATAGGCGTTCATGGCTGATCCTGATTTCTTGTCCTGAATTCGGCGGTCGCGAATTGAGCGAGGTGCGTTTGGGTGAGCTCTTCTTTGGCCGGTGGATGCAAGAGCCCGGTGGGATTCTTCGTGAGGGTTTCGCTTTTCGCCTTCATAGTCCCGCAGACTCAAAAACGGGTGAATACGCACTTGTGCGTATGGCGCTGGGTTCCTACTCTCATTGGGTGGGACCGAGCAGCGAGTTCCCCCGCAGGCATGTTATGGAGGCCCACTCCACCTTTGTGCAGGCCCGCCGCAGAGGTGCACGCCCTCCCGGAGACCCCGTTCCCGGCATCGACCCCATCGACGCTCTCAGGCTATTGAGAGGCGGATGAGATGGATCCTTCGGCTGACCTCGCGGCGCAGTTGAACCACCTGCCCGACAGAGGGACCTATCTCAAGGCGGCGAGCGACATGCTGGCGGCCATCTTCCCGTCGAACGTCGTCTCCCGCGTCTCTTTAGACGTAAGCGAGCACGCGTCCGAGATCCGCTCCTATCCGAATGATCATCCCTTCGGCAAGCAGGCGGACCGGCTGATCGATGTCTACGCTGACCATCCGATGAGGATCAGCTTCCTAGACGACTCCCTGCCGGACGTTTGGAGGCCGCGCCGTATCAGCGATGTGGCCTCGGACCTCAAGTTCTTCCGGACCCGGGCGTTTCAAGAGGGCCTTCGTGTCCACGAGACGAACAGGGAACTCGCGTTTCTGTGCAGCTGGTCTTCGCACAGTAGCTATGCGGGCTGGGGGATCAACCGGTGGAACGTGGACTTCACCGACCAGGAGGTTGAACTCGCCGCGCACATCCAACCCATGCTGCGGCTGCTCGACACGGCCTACCGCGACCCCGTGCCCCTCTCTGAGGGGACAGCGCAGGCTGAGCGGTACGCCGTCACCCCCCGCGAACTGGAGATTCTCCAGCTCGTCGGGAAGGGCCTAACGGGAGTAGCAGTAGGGCACCTCTTGGGCATCAGCCCGAGGACGGTGGCCAAGCACTTGGAGCACGCGTACGCGAAGCTCGGGTGCACTAACCGCATCGACGCGCTCAGGGTGCTCAGGGGCAGTGATGGAACTAGGTGGACCTCGCGGCGTAGCTGATGGGCCTTCCCGACCGCGGGGGGCAATCAACTGGAGTCGATGAGAGTTGTGGGCAAGAACGTAGACAGTCTTCTCGACAGACGCGACGAAGGCCCCGACATCCGCAGATGTCGGGGCCTTCGTGCTGGGCGGTGGTGGAGGGATTTGAACCCCCGTTGGCTTTTACACCAAACATCATTTCGAGTGATGCACCTTCGGCCGCTCGGACACACCACCAGCAGGCATCCACTTTACCGGGATGGCGTCTCCAGTCCAAACCGAGCCAAGAGCGGGGCCTCGACCGCCGTCGTGGTCCGGGGGTCTTCGTCCATGGGTAGGCAACCGGCTCACGGGTAATACGGCCTTCGAGACAGTCCGCTGCGGTTGCGAGCGACCGCACTATCAGCCACCGCGCTACCGGAGGAGGAGCCGTGGAAGATCAGAAGCCAAGCGCCGAGGCACCACCCGTAGACGTCGTCGTATTCGCCCCGACCCCAACGCTGACCGTCACGATCGAGGAAGTCGAGGGCGCTCCGGACATCCACCTGCATGCCGGCGGGCAAGGGGTCTGGCAAGCGCGCATGGCGAAGCTGCTGGGCAGCGACGTCGCATACTGCGCCCTGCTCTCCGGGGAGCCCGGGCGCGTGATCGGCCACCTGCTCGAGGATGAGGGGATTCGCGTCAAATCGGTCTCTGGTCACGCTGCCAGCAGCGCGTACGTCCACGATCGGCGCGGAGGACGTCGGGACGAGATCGCTGCCGCCCCAGGAGACCGCCTGTCCCGCCACGAGCTCGACGAACTACACGGCCTCGTGCTCCGCGAGGGGCTCCTTGCCAAGACCGCCATCCTGAGCGGAGCGCCACGCGACGATGCCGTGCCGGTCGACATGTACCGAAGGCTCGCCTCGGACCTCCGCTCGGGAGGATGCCGCGTCATCGCGGACCTCTCCGGCGACAGGCTGGAGGCGGCGATCGCGGGCGGCCTTGAGCTTGTCAAGGTGGCACATGGCGAGATGATGGCGAGCGGGCGGGCCGAGAGCGACGATCCTGACGAGCTCATCCGGGCAATGCGCTCCATGGCTGCGGATGGGGCTAAAGCGGTGGTCCTCACAAGAGGTGCAGAACCAGCCTTCTTCTTGGACGGGGACAGAGTCTCGGAAGTCCGAGTCCCCGAACTCCAGGTCGTGGATGAGCGCGGCGCCGGTGATTCGATGACAGGAGCCATAGCTGCAGCCCTTGCAGCCGGAGAAGACCTCCAGACGGCGGTGGTGCTCGGCGCCTCCGCAGGCGCCAACAATGTCACAAGACACGGCCTGGGCAGCGGCGACGCGGACAGCATCCGCCGGCTTGCGGACCTCGTCGAGGTCGTCCCCTTTGACGAGGGGAGACAGACTGGGCCGATCGAGCAGGCTTCCCCGGACGATCTGGCACGGAAGGCGAGGGTCCAATGACTCAGGCAACTTCAGCTCGGACCGTGCTCGTCACGAACGACGACGGCATCCAGTCCCCGGGTCTTCACACCTTGGCGGGGCGTGCCCGCGACCACGGCTTCAAAGTGATAATCGCCGCGCCCGCCCGCGAATCGAGCGGCAGCAGCGCCTCGATCACCGCAGTTGAGGACGAGGGCAAAATCCGCATCGAGCGGCGGGAGCTGCCCGGCCTTGACGGGGTCGAGGCGTTCGCAGTCCACGGAACACCCGGCTTCATTTCGATGATTGCCTCCCACGGAGCGTTCGGCGCCGTCCCTGAAATCGTCCTTTCTGGCGTGAACCGGGGAGCAAACGTTGGAACCGTCATCCTGCACTCGGGAACGGTGGGCGCCGCCCTCACCGCTGGCTCCAACGGGGCACGTGCGCTCGCTGTCTCGCTCGACACAGGAATCAGTCCCGCTCGCCTCGAGTGGGAGGTTGCGGCCGATGCGGCGATGGGCCTCATGGAGTTCCTGCTTGAGCATCCCGTGGGAACGGTACTTAACCTCAACGTGCCGAATCGGCGGGAAACCCCCTCGTACCGGGAGGCGTCCCTCGCGTCCTTCGGCATCGTCCAGACAGTCCTGGCCGAGCGGGGCCAGCAGCATGTTCGCCTTTCCATCTCGGACACACAAGAAGTTGCCGAGGAAGGCACTGACTTCGCGCTCCTTGCTCAGGGATTCGCGCCGGTCACCGCACTCCAAGCCATCAATACGGCGGCTCTTAGAGGAGAGCTGCCGGAGCGTCCATCACCAGGGGCGGATGCACAAGCGGCGGATGCGCAAGGGGCGGATGCGGGATCTGAGGGGGAGGACGCTCGGGAACCAGCTGGTCAGGGCTGAATCAGAGACGTGTGTAGGCGGTGTGCGTCCAGAGGTGCATGAGGGCGTACGCGCGGTATGGGCGCCACGCCTCGGCCCGTACGGTCGCTTGCTTTGCCGTAACGCCGCCGAGGGCTCGCCGCAGGACAAGATCTCCCGGAGTGAAGGCGTCGCGGTCTCCGAAGCGGACCGCAAGGTAGTCGACGGTCCACTGGCCGATGCCAGGCACTGCGAGGAGCGCTTCCCGGGTGGGCATGCCAAGTCCGTCATTCGAGACGAGCCAAGCCTGGGCAAGGGAGAGCACGGTCGCTGCGCGGGCGGAAGTGAGCCCGACGGCGGCGCGAAGCTCCTCAGCGCAGGCCTCGGCGAGCACCTTCGCTTCTGGGAAGCGCCGAAGCCCGCTCTGCACGGGCTCGCCGTAGGCAGCGACTAGGCGCCCGGCGAAGGTCCTGCCCGCGGGCAGGGAGACCTGTTGGCCAAGGACTGTCGTCACCGCGCTCTGAAAGGGGTCAGGGGTACCGATCACCCGCAGGTTCGGGCGCGACGCCACGAGCGGTGTGAGCATGGGATCCGCGTCGAGGACTCGGCGGATCGGTTCGAGATCCGTATCGAGATCGAACCACGCCCGGATGGTGGCAGACAGGGCCGCCAACTCGTCATGGTCCGTGAGGGAGGGGGCCATGGCTTCGAGATGGTTCTCGATCGTGAGATCGATTCCACCCTCGTCGAAATGGAGGAGGACGCGCTGTGGGCCGAAGCGGCTGGAGACCAGCCGCGAATGGGTGCGGGCCCCGAGGTCCGTCTGCTCGGCTCCAGGCACGGTGTGGGCCGCGAGGCTCCCGAGGATCGCATCGGGCTCAAGCCCACCTAATGCCTCGAGCCGCACGCGCCACGGCAGTGCTGCCACGGATTCCCCGACCCGCGTCATCTCCCCGCCCGGCATCACGCCCAGACGCCCGACGTACCGCGACGGTGGCTGTCCACGAGATGGGTGTCAATGATGCCGACCGCCTCCATGAGGGCGAACATGGTCGTCGGGCCGACGAACGAGAAGCCCTTCTTCCGTAGCGCCTTCGAGAGGGCAATCGACTCGGGTGAGCTCGACGGGATCTCAGCCAAGGAACGGGGCGCCGGGGTCGACTCTGGTTGGAAGGACCACACGAATTCGACGAGTCCGCCTTCCTCTCTCAGCGCGAGGGTCGCCTGGGCGTTGCGAATCGTCGCCCTGATCTTGGCTCGGTTGCGAATGATGCCCTCGTTGAGCATGAGCCGCTCGACGTCATCCTCGGTGAACGCCGCCACGACCTCGGGATCGAACTGGGCGAACGCCTCGCGGAACGCCGGGCGCTTCCGGAGGATCGTCGCCCACGAGAGACCTGCTTGGAATCCCTCGAGGCTGATCCGTTCGAAGAGTCCCTGCTCGTCCCGAACGGGCATACCCCATTCGGTGTCGTAGTAGTCCCGAAGAAGAGAATCTGTGCTGGCCCAGACAGGGCGGCCGAGCCCGTCCTCCCCGATGACAACTGTGCTCAGAGGGCTCGGTTCGGAGGCCTCAACTATTGCTTCGCTCATTGGGTCTCAGGTTCCCTTCGTTCGGTGTCGCGCAGGCCAGTGACGCGCAGGGTGATATTGATACGCCCGTTCTGGACTCCGCAGCCCGTGGGAGCCGTTCCGGGGAAGACCTTGGTGATGCCGTGAAACGCGAGCCGCGACGGGCCGCCGAAGACGAAGAGGTCCCCCGATTCAAGGGAGAGGTCTTCGTAGGGACGCCCTCGGTTCTCCGTGTTCCCGAAGCGGAACGCGCAACTGTCCCCGATTGAGAGGGACACGACCGGCTCCAGCGACACCTCGTCGCGATCCTGGTGCATGCCCATCCGTGCTTCGGCGTCGTAGAAGTTCACGAGCGCCGTATCGGGCGTGTACAGGTCGGCCGCGGAAGCCGGCATTCCATACGCCTCCGCGACCGCCCGGTGTCCGAGCCGGACCATCCAATCGGGGAATGGCAGAACCCGCCGCCCGTTCACGTCCGTTGCCTCGCGCGTGTACTTGTACGGCTGCCAATGCCACCCTAGGCACACCGTCTTGACCGACATCTCGTGGCCCCGGATCTTCGCACCTCGAAGCGGCACAGGGCCGGCCGTCCATTCGCGGAAACGCTCCGCGATCCACGCCTGCTGCTCGATCGAGAGCCAGCCCGGCAAGTGTACGGCTCCCGGAGCGACCTCACGGCGCGGCCGATCGAGGAGGTCATCGCCGAACAGGGCATTCACGCCGCGGCCGCCTCGAGCCGAAGCAGGGTCGTCTTGGCGTCCAGACCGCCGATGTAACCCCCGAGGCTCCCATCAGAACGGAGCACTCGGTGGCACGGCACGACGACCGGCAGCGGATTCGTCGCACACGCTGTCCCGACTGCCCTCACCGCCTTGGGGTTGCCGACCGCGCGGGCTACTTCCGCATAGCTCTCGGTTCGACCGAAGCCGATCCCTGACAAGTGCTGGAGCACGGTGCGCCGGAAGCCAGCCGAGAGGGCAAGGTCGATGGGGAGATCGAAGACGTGGCGCCGCCCGGAGAAGTACTCCTCGACCTGGCGTGCGGCCTCACCGAGCCGCGCGGGGGCTTCGAGGATCCGCGGGCTCAAGCGTTCCGAGAGGGTGTTGAGCACGGCGTCGAGGCCCTCACGCTCGTACGCGACCCGGACCAGGCCACGTTCCGTCGATGCGAGCAGGAGCTTCCCTACCGGGGTCTCCACGATCCGGTAAGCGACGTCGAGGATGCCCTCGCGCGAAGCACGCTCGGCGAGCCCAGCATGGAGACGGCCGAGGACTTCGGGTTCGACGGTGATGAGTTCGGGGGCAAGGGCGATATCGACGGGGCCCAACTCGGTGTTGTTCATGCGCTTTCTCCTTCTGGCTGCGAGGCCACGAGGCGTGAACGGAGCGACTTGAGGCCGTCCGAAGCAGCGCGCCGGGCTGCGGCAGGAGTGCCGCCGACAATGGCGGCGATGTCATTGAAGGCCAAGTCCGCGAGGTAGCGGTAGGCGATGACCCTCCGTTGCTTGTCGGGCAGCCTGGCCACGCTGCTCCAGAGTCCGCAGCCATCGTCTCCGGAGCCAGGGACGCCGTGAGGGGAAGGCGTCTCAGGAACGGCTTCGATGGGCACGGGCCGCCTTCCATTCGACCTCATGGCGTCGATGCTCTTGCGATGGGCGATGGTCACAAGCCACGCCTCCTTATTTGCGTCGGGAGGGAGCTCGGGGTACGCGCGCAGCGCGGCGAGGAAGGTTTCCTGCCATACGTCTTCAGCCTCCGCGGGTCCCACGACAGCTCGGCACACCCGCAGCACCGTGGCGCCGTGCAGTTCCACGAGCTTTTCGAAGGGCTGTTTCATGTCCATCACTTGGTAGACGCTGTGGGGGCAGGAAATGTGAGGTTGGGTTACCGATGGGCCGCGAAGAACTCCCGCAGCAGCTCCGCGCACTCTTCGCCAAGCACTCCTCCATAGACTTCCGCCCGGTGGTTGAGCCGCCGTTCCCGGAGGATGTCGAAGACGCTGCCGGCAGCGCCTGCCTTCTCGTCCCACGCACCGAAGACGACGCGCGGAATGCGTGCGAGCACGACCGCGCCCGCACACATCGCGCAGGGCTCGAGCGTCACGACGAGCGTGCAGTCCTCGAGACGCCAGCCATCACCACGATCGTGGGCTCTGAGCGCGCCAGCGGCAGCGCGGATTGCGAGAACTTCGGCGTGCGCGGTGGGGTCGGCGAGCGCCTCGCGCTCGTTGCGCCCAACCCCGATCACCTCGCCGCCGGGATCGACGACCACGGCGCCGATAGGCACGTCACCGGTCGCGAGGGCGGCCTTGGCCTCTTGGATCGCCACCCGCATCCACGCTTCATAGGAAGGCGTCCCGTAGGGGGACGCGTCGAGCGCAGACTCCGGGGCGGCCATGCTGTCAATCATAGGTTCGTGCTGCGCCCCCTTATTTGCACAGGGCTGCTTATTTGCACAGAGCTGCGGCGCCGGGATGGCCCGGCGCCGCAGCCCTACACTCGCTTCGGAATGCTGGATTCACAGGACCGTCGCCCAAACGGCGACGACGGCCATGATCACCCCCCAGGACGCAACCAGATGACTCCACCGTGGATTCGGCCATCGAGCAGCCAACCACATCCCGAACAGGGCCCCCGTCCCTGCGGTGGAGTATGCGAGCAAGGAGACCATTAGCGCCTTCATGACGCGTCACCTCCTCACCGAGGAAGGGCACCAGTGTACTCCCGGGAAGAGGCCCGGCGGAGGGGGCCGGATGATAGTTTGGCAGCCATGCGCACCCTCGTCGTCGACCACCCGCTCGTCGCCCACAAGCTGACGGTCCTGCGGGACAAGAACACGCCCAGTCCGGTGTTCCGGCAGCTCACCGAGGAGCTCGTGACGCTCCTCGCATACGAGGCGACGCGCGAGGTGCGCACCGAGACGGTCACGATCGAGACTCCCATCACGAGCACGGCCGGCACCGCCTTCACGAAGCCGACGCCGCTCGTCGTTCCGATCCTGCGCGCAGGGCTAGGCATGCTCGAGGGCATGGTCAAGCTCGTTCCGACTGCAGAGGTCGGATTCCTGGGCATGGCCCGCGATGAGGAGACGCTCGACATAGTCACCTATGCCGAGCGGCTTCCCGAGGATCTCACGGGCCGGCAGGTCTTCGTCCTCGACCCCATGCTCGCCACGGGCGGGACCCTGAGCGAGGCAATCAAGTTCCTGTTCCGCCGCGGCGCGCGGGACGTCACCTGCATCTGCCTCCTCGCAGCCCCCGAAGGCCTCGCACGCTTGGAGAAGGGGGTTGGGGACGCGAACGTGAGGGTCGTCCTTGCATCGATCGACGAGCGCCTCAACGAGAAGGCATACATCGTCCCCGGTCTGGGGGACGCGGGCGACCGCCTCTACGGACTCGCCAAGTAATCCCAGGCGGCCACGCCAGCAAGCACTCTGAACGCCCGAAACCTGCCCTAGTGCAGGCCCCCCGGGAGCCCGGTCGGCGCTGTCGGGAGGACTCCGGGGACCGCGGGAAGCTTCGGAAGGGGAACGCCGAGATTCGGGCTCGGCAGCTGGGTCGGCAGCGCCGGGAGGCTCGCCTTCGGTGAGGGGGACGCCGTGCTGGAACCCGCCGTCGTCCGCGGTGCGCTCGTGGCGGCCGACGACGGCGCCGGCGCCTCCGCGCGCGGGCCCGCCGTCTCACTTTGTCCCGCCTCAGGCGACGCTGGGGCGGACGGGCCCGCTGACGGAGCCGCGGGGGCGGGCACTGTGGCTGGGACAGGCGCGGCGGGAGGCGAGGAGGGAGTGCTCGCCGCATGGCCCCCGAGAACGCTGATGACCGAGTTGATGCCGTCGTTGAGCGTCGAGCGGAAACCCTCGTCGGCTGCTGCCGCGGCGGCGGTCCCGGCGCCGATTGCCGCCGTCAGGACGAGCGCGGCAGCGAGCGGACGACGGCGGCGGGTACGCCGGGCAGGGCGAGGGGGACGGGACGCGCCGTCCCCCTCGATGACCCGGAGCGCGGGCAAGGTTGGAGTGCCAGTGATCGCGGGACCAGGGGCGGGCGCTTCGGATGCGGGCGCCTCGGAGGTCGCGGCGGCCTCCTCGGTCAGCAGGAGCGCCTCGAGCAGCGGCCCGGGCTCTACGGCGTCTCCGTGGGCCAGCGTGCGCAGTTCGGCGAGCAGCGGCCTGAGGGAATCGGCGCTGTCGGGGTCGACGTCAGTCAGGACCTGATCGATGACCCTCTGGTCGTTGTGATCGTCGGTCTCGCGATCGTTGATGGGGTTCATGACGGGCTCAGTTCTGTGATGACTGCGTGACTTCTCAGGGCTTCGAGGGCCCGCCGCTGGAGCTGTTTGACGGCGCCGGCGGTGCGGCTCATGATTTCGGCGGTCTGCTCGATCGACAGATCCGCGACGACCCGGAGGAGGAGGACCTCGCGGTGGTCGTCTGTCAGGGAGTTCAGGAGGCTCAACGCGCCTGCCCCGCCGAGGGCGAGGTCTTCGGTCGTGGCCGGTGTGGTGCGGGAATCCAGTTCGGGATCGTGGGGAACGAGGGCCGGAGTCCGCTCGCGGCGCCGGTGGTGGTCGACGGCGCGGGAGTGGGCGATCGTGAAGACGAGGGCCTTCGCCCCCTCGAGACCTCCTTTGAGGCTCCCGATCCGGGAGTACAGCGAAAGGAAGACGTCTTGAGTCACCGCCTCGCTGTCCTCGACCCCGCGTGCCCTCAGATAGCCGCGCACCGACGGCGAGAGGGTACGGAAGGCTGCGGTGAAGAGTTCAGCGTGGTCGCCGGGATCCATCGTGGGGATCTCGCGGCTTGGATCCTCGTGGGGCTCCAACCGGTCTCCCTTGGGTAGTGCTTGGGCCGGGCGCGCCGGGCCGCCAATGCGGGGCGGGTTGGGCTTCAGCGGCAGCCTCTCAGCTGCGCGCGCCGGTCTCGGGCAAGGCCGCGGGGGCCGGCCGATCGGCCAGTCCCCGCGGAACGACTTGCCAGCCTATCTCAGTTGCGAGCGGCTTGCGTTACGGCTGGACCGGCGACGACGGCAGGACCGAGGGAACGGCCGGGACCGCAGGGACGGCCGGGACGGCCACGTGCGAGGGCAGCGACGGGAGGGCAGGAGCCGAAGGCAGCGACGGGACGGCCGGTGCTACGGGGACGGCAGCGTTGGCGCCTGCATCCGCGTTGGCGCCCGCGTTCGCCGAAGCCTGAGCGGACTGGCCCGCGATCACCGTGTTGCAGAACGCGGAGACATTCGACTGACCGTTCGCGTCCGCAACGAGGTTGTGGAACTCGATGGAGCTGGCGTTCAGACTGCCCTGCGCGTACGCGGTGCAGAGGCCGAGGGCCGCCTGAGCGTTCACACCCGCGTTCGGAGCGATCGACGACGGGAGGTTCGACGCCGAGGCTGCCGCGGACTTGGCGGCGGAAGCGGCGTGAGACGCAGCCTGCGAGGCGGCACCTGTGGGGAGGGCCGGCGTCGTCGGCGTCGCCGGGAGGGCCGGCGCAGCAGGGACGGCGGGCGTTGCCGGGAGTGCCGCGGCAGGGAGTGCCGGGGCCGGAGCCCCGATGAGCTGGTGGGCGGTCTGCTGGGCCGAGGCCGGAAGCGCGTTCGCGTAGGCGGCAGTTCCCGCGCCGCCAAGGGCGAGGGCACCGAGGGCGGCAGCGCTCACGGCGACCTTGCTCGAGGCGACAAGAGTGAAGAACGACATGGAATCTCCTGGAAGGTTCGGGGCCAACTGGGAGGACCGTCTGGGCGGCCCTACTCCCGTCCAACCGAAGGGGACCCTCGAAAGGTCACGCGCTCTTCAAAAGAATTTTCACCAAGGGGCAATCAGGGCAGGGGCAATCGACGACTCCCGTCAGTGGTTGGTGCGGTCCGGATCGATGAGCGCGAGACCCAGGTCGGGATGGCTCGTCTTCCGGAGCGCGGCTGGGGTCTCGCGGATGATGACCTCGAGAGTGGGCCATACCTCTGCGCTGAGCAGGTGGCCGCCGCGCGTGGTGCCGTCCGGTAGGCCGAGGACGACGTGTGCGTGGACCTGCGGGCCATTGTCAGCAAGGGCGATGTCGCCCACGAGGGAGAGCAGCTCGCACTGCTGGTCCACCGGAATATGCCGGTAGTCCTTGGCATCCCGATCGAACCAGCCGACCGTGGCCCGCTTGAACGCGCCTACCCCCGTGATCTGGGCGGCGCTGAGCTGGTTGCTCTTGGCGAAGTCGCTCAGCAGCTGGAACGCGTCCTCTCCCGGTTCTCCAATTACGACGAACACTGCTTCCCCGTCGGACGGCAGCTTGGTGGTCTTCATTGGCATCTCCTCTCATAGGCGGCATTAAGCTCATGCCCGGTCTACGAGGCGTCAACCGATGGCACAGTTCACCTGACGCCTCACGGTTCTCAGCCGCCTGAAGAAGCGGACACGCGCGGTCCGCAGCTTGCCCGCGCCGGGTACCGCTCGCCGTCGTCCGTCCCTACCTTGGAGGCATGGACTGGAAGCTTGAGCTGGTGTTCGTGCCCGTCGCCGACGTCGACCGGGCCAAGGATTTCTACGTCAACAAGGTGGGCTTCAACGCCGACTACGACGAGCGGGTCAACGAGAACCTGAGGTTCGTGCAGCTCACGCCGCCTGGATCCGCGTGCTCGATCGCGATCGGGGAGGGCCTCAGCGATGCGGCGCCCGGAACCGCACCGAACCTGCAGCTCGTGGTGAGCGATATCCAGAAGGCCCACGACCAGCTCAAGGGCAACGGCGTGGACTGCAGCGAGATCCAAGTGCTCGACTGGGGCCACTTCGTGTACTTCCAGGACCCCGACGGCAATAAGTGGGCCGTGCAGTACATCCCGTCCCGGCCGAACGGCTAGGCGCGAGTGCGCAGCAGGCGCGGGTTGCAGCGAGCCAGACCCGCGCCTGCTGCTCGCTCAGCTTGGGTTAGCCCAGCGCGTAGACCTTCGTTCCGCCGATGGTCTGGGCTGGGTGGCTCGTTTCGACCCACTGGGCGATCTGCTGCGCGTCATCCGAGCCGGAGCTGCCCTGCATGAGGCTCGAGGCGATGAAGTAGTGGACCTTCCCCTGCTTCACGAGCTCCTGGAACTGGGCGAGCGTGGGTGCGGGGTCGGTGCCGTTGAAACCGCCGAGGGCCATGACGGGCAGTTGCGTCGCGAGCTGGTAGCCCGCGGCATTGTTGGAGCCGACGACGGCGGCTGCCCACGTGTACTTCGAGGCGTCGGTTTGGAGGGCGGTCACCAGAGCGGACGACGGCGTTGGCGCGTCGAGGAGGCCGCCGGCACCGCCGCCGCCTCCGCGGAAGCCGCTCGGGGGACCGCCGAAGCCGCCTCCCGTCGGCGTCGTGCCTTGGCCTCCGAAGCCGCCCGGCCGGCCGCCTGTTCCACCGGAGCCAATCCCGAGGAAGCTGTTGAGCCCGCTCTGGCCGCTGCGGAAGCCGCCGAAGCCCGGCCGGCCGCCGGAGGAAGCTGGGCCGGCGGTGACGATCGCGCCGGTATGGGGAGTCGCGACGGTCTGAAGGGTGAAAGCCAACGGGCCGGCGAGGGCGGCGACTAAGGTGACAGCCGCCGTCGTGCGCCCGAGCGGGCGGGGGAGCGCTCGGCTGCTGAGGCGGCCCGCAGCGAAACCTACCGCCAGAATGCTGCCTGCCGCGCCGAGCGTCGCGAGGCCGATCACCCACGGCACCCACGAGACGAAGCCTGCGGGGCGCAGCATGAGCACGATTCCCAGGGCGCCCGCGGAGAGGACTGCGGCCGCGAGGACCGAGGCCTCGAACGGGAGGCGCCGGCGGTGCCACAGGACCCCTCCGCCGAGCCCCACGAGCGCCGCGATGCCCGGGGCGAGGGCCACGGTGTAGTACTCGTGGATGATGCCCTGCATGAGGCTGAACGTGAGGCCCGTGACGAGAACCCAGCCACCCCACGCCACGACCGAGGCCCTGACAGGGTCCGTGCGCGGCGCTCGCCGGCCGACCCAGAGGAGCGCGGCACCCAAGATGAGCGCGGCGGGGAGCAGCCATGCGATCTGGCCGCCGAACGTCGAGGAGAAGAGCCTGAGCAGCCCAGGCTGGCCCCATCCGTTGGCGCCGCCCACGGAGCCGACCTCGTCGCCGCTCAACCGGCCGAAGCCGTTGTAGCCGAACGTGAGCTCGAGGATCGAGTTGGTCTGCGAGCCGCCTATGTAGGGCCTTGCGCTGGCGGGCGTGAGCATCACGGCGACGATCCACCACCCGGCCGCGGCCACCATCGCGGCGAGGGCGCCGAGCAGGTGCACGAACCGTTTGACGATGGGGTGGGGCGCCGCCCACAGATACGCCGCCGCGAAGCCCGGGACGACGAGCAGCACCTGCAGCTGCTTCGTGAGGAATCCGAGGCCGAGCAGGGCGCCGGCCAGGATGAGCCATCGCGCCCGCCCGTCCTGGACCGCGCGGACTACACCGTATCCAGCCGCCGTCATGAGCAGCACGAGCAGCGCGTCCGGGTTGTTGAACCGGAACATGAGTGCCGCTACCGGGGTCAGCGCGAGAACGACGACGGCGAGCAGCCCCGCGGCGTGCGCCGCGCGTTCGCTTCCGGTAGCCAGATGGGCGGGCCGCCGCACAGCGAGGTAGAGGAGCCATCCCGTGGCGACGGCCATGAGGGCCTCGGGCACGAGGATCGACCACGGGCTCAGGCCGAAGATCCGGACCGAGAGGTCGACGATCCACAGGGATGCGGGGGGCTTGTCGACCGTGATGGCGTTCGCGGCGTCCGAGGACCCGAAGAAGAACGCCTCCCAGTTCTGGCTCCCAGCCTGGGCCGCGGCGCTGTAGAACGCGTTGGCCCACCCGTTCACTCCGAGGTTCCAGAGGTAGAGCACGCCCATGGCCACCAGGACCGCAGCCAGTTCGAGCCGCTTGCGGATGGCGCCTTCGGCGCGGGTCGCTGCGTCGGCTGTGGAGCGCGGCTGGAGGGGCAAAGGCGTCACTTCACCAATTTATAGACCGTCGTGTTGCCGACTGTGGTTGTCTGGAAGTTGGACTCGACCCATTGGGTGATGGCCGAGGTGTCGCTTCCGCCGCGACCGCCGAAGCCCCCGCCCCCGATGCCGCCGTCGGCGATGTAGTAGCTGATCTCGCCGTTCGCGACCATGGTCTTGAACTCGTCGAGGGTGGGGTACGGGTCGCTGCCCGTGAAGCCGCCCATCGCGATGACGTTCGTGTTCGAGGCCAGTTCGAGGCTCGCGGCCGAATTGGAGCCGTTCGTCGCGGCCGACCACTTGGTGGTGGTCTGCTGGAGGAGCGCCACGAGGTCGCTTGAGGCGGTCGCATTGCCGCCGGGGCCACCCGTGCCGCCGCCGAGGCCGGCGCCGCCCCCGAAGCCGGCGCCGCCCCCGAATCCCGCCCGGTTCCGGAAGCCGCCGAAGCCGCTCTGGGCGGAGGGGCCGGAGGTCGGGATGGAGCCGGTATGGCCGACGGAGGCAGTCGCGACCGTGAACGCCGCGGTGCCCAGACCGGTCGCGAGGAGCGCAGCGAGGGCGAGAGAGACTGCCCCCGCGCGGAGGCGGTCGAAGCGGACGAGGATCGCGATCGCGGTAAGCACGCCGAGGACGACGATGACGAACTTGAGCCACGGAAGCCACGACGCATCGCGGCCGAGCAGCACAGCGCTCCAGATGCTCGTGACGAGGATCGTCGCGGCGAGCGTGATCCGCGACGGCCAGTAGGCACGGCCACGCCACAGCTCCGCGCCGCCGATGCCGACGACGCCCGCGATCCCGGGCGCAAGGGCAATGGCGTAGTAGGGGTGCACTGTGCCAGTCATGAAGCTGAAGACCGCCGCGGTGAGGATCGTCCAACCGCCCCAGACGATGAGCGAGGCGCGTACGCGGTCGGTGCGGACCGCGCGGCGGGTGAACCAGAACCCCGCGACGAGCAGGATGAGCGCTGCCGGAAGGAGCCACGAGATCTCGGTGCCGAAGCTCGAGCCGAACATGCGCAGGAGGCCAGCCGAGCCGCCGAAGCTCGCACCGCCCGGGCCAACGCCGTTGCCGCCGCCGGGGAATCCACCAGCGAAGCCGGCGAACCCCGACGCCCCCGCGCCGCTGCCGGCGGCAGCACCGGCGTCGGACGCCCCGCGGAACGTGCCCCCGCCGCCGAAGCTGCCACCTCGATTGCCGAAGATGCGCGAGAAGCCGTTGTAGCCGAAGGTGAGCTCGAGGAAGCTGTTCGTCTGCGACCCGGCCATGTACGGGCGAACGCTCGTGGGCGTGAGCGTGAAGGCAAGGATGTAAGCGCCGGCCACGGCAACGATGCCGGCGAGGGCGCCGAGGAGGTGCACGAGCCTGCGCCGGAGCGTCGTCGGGGCGGCCCAGAGGTATGCGAGGCCGAGGGCTGGGACGATGATGACGCCCTGGAGCATCTTCGTGAGGAACGCGAGGCCGATCACCGCCCCCGCCGCGGCGAGCCACTTCCAGCCCGCCTTCTCGATGGCTCGCACCGTCATGTAGGCGGCGAGGACGAGGCAGAACGTGAGCATCGCGTCCGGGTTGTTGAACCGGAACATGAGGGCCGCGACCGGCGTGGCCGCGAGGGCACCGCCGCCGAGCAGACCCGCCGTGGGGCCGCTCACGCGCTTGACCGCCGCGTACATGAGCGCCACCGAGGCGACGCCCGCGAGCGCCTCCGGGAGGAGCATCGTGAACGAGTTGAAGCCGAACAGGCGGCCCAGGAGGCCCGGGATCCAGAACGCAGCCGGGGGCTTGTCGACGGTGATCGCGTTGCCTGCGTCGAGGGAGCCGAAGAACCATGCGGTCCAGTTCTTGCTGCCGGCTTGGATCGCGGCCGCGTAGAAGGAGTTGGCGTACCCGGAATTCGTGAGGTTCCAGAGGTACAGGAACGCGCTCGCGACCACGAGGCCGAAGCTCGACGGGCGCACCCAGCGGGCCTGATCCCGCCCGAAGGCGAGGCGCTGAAGGCGGCTCGCGGGAGAGCCGGGGCGGGACGGACGACGGCGGGTCGCGCCGTCGTCGGACGCCGCGCCCGGGGGTGTGGGAACCGGGGTGCCGGGCGGCGCTGGGACCGTGCTGCCGGGGGCTGTGGAGGCGGTCATGTTCTGGCCTTTCGGTCGGTCTGGCCGCTGCGCCGCGAGCTCGGCGGATCTTCACCGCAGATCTGGGGACGCAACGCGAAGGGGTGCGAGAGCGCCGGTCGGATCAGGCCCGGCGGCGGAACACCCAGAGGCGGAAGAGGAGGAACTTCAGCGCGGTTGCGGCGAGGTTCGCGACGGTGAGGATGCCGAGCTCGAGCCATTGGCTCGGGTGGGGAAGCGAGTTCATCCAGGCCAGGGCGCCCGCTGTGAGGGCCCAGCCGATGCCGAAGACGATCAGGCCCTCGAAGTGGTGGCGGGCAAGCCTCTCAGCCCCGAGCACTCCGAAAGTGAAGCGGCGGTTGGCGGCCGTGTTCGCGATCGCCGTGATGAGCAGGGCCACGAAGTTGGCAGCCTGTGCGCCCATGAGCGCCCGGCCCAGAAGGTACAGCGCCGCGTACGCGAGCGTCGACGCGACGCCGATCGCTCCGAAGCGCACCAACTGGCCGAAGAGGCTCTGCCCCCGCCCGGCCTCCTCCGCGCGCTCGCCCGCCGGCAGCGGCCCTCGGGCCATCGCGGCCTGAAGCTGCGTGAGGGGGATGCGGCCCCGGGCCATGTCCACCGTCATCCGGTACATCCCGCGGAGGTCCTCAAGGGCGGTACGGAGGATGTCGACTTTCGAGTGCGGATCGTCGGTCCAGTCCACAGGGACTTCCGCGCACCGGAGTCCGCAGCGCTCGGCGAGGAGGAGGAGTTCCGTGTCGAAGAACCACGCCTTGTCGAGCGTGTGGGGCAGGAGCTGTCGGGCGACGTCCGACCGGATCGCCTTGAACCCGCACTGGGCGTCGCTGAAACGGGCGCCCATGAGCGAGTGCAGGAGGAAGTTGTAGGAACGCGAGACGAACTCGCGCTTCGGCCCCCGCACTACGCGGGACGAGCGCGAAAGCCTCGTGCCGATCGAGAGGTCCGAGTGGCCCGAGATGAGCGGGGCCACGAGCGGGGCGAGCGCGTTGAGGTCGGTGGAGAGATCCACGTCCATGTACGCGAGGACTGGGGAGTCCGAGGCGAGCCAGACGCGTCGCAGCGCGTTCCCGCGGCCCTTCTCCTCGAGGTGCACTGAGCAGACGTTCTCGAGTTCACGGGAGAGCCGCTCGGCGACGCGCAGCGTCGAGTCGGTGGAGGCGTTGTCCGCGATCGTGATGCGGTACGTGTGGGGGAACTGGGTGGAGAGGTAGGCGTCGAGGTTGCGGACGCAGGCCTCGAGGTCGGCCTCCTCGTTGTAGACGGGGACCGTCACGTCGAGCAGGGGGATTCCAGCGTGGTTCAGCGCAGCGACGTCGAGGGCGACGCCGGGGCGGAGCGTGGGCGTCTCGAGTACGACGGCGGAGCCCGGCTGGGCGGTCTGCTCGCCGAGGTCTTCCGGAGCCTCGAGGGCTTGGGAGGCGGGATCCGTGAGCGTCATGGTTCGACTTTCCCCCGTGGGCTTATGACCCCAGTAGAGCGAAGCTGTGCCGCCCCTGTGACCGCCCCCGCCCCCATTCGTTTCGGTTACGCCAACTCACGTCCTGAGGGGTTTCGGGTACGCCAACTCGCGCCCTGAGGGGTTTCGGGTACGCCAACTCGCGTCCTGAGGGCTTTCGGGTACGCCAACTCGTTCGGGTTCAGGCGTTCGCGCCACCGCCGAACTCGATTGATGCTTTGAGGTGCTGATTTCTTTGACGGATGAGGCCGGGCATGTACCGGTTGAGCACGACGGACTCCGCGAGCAGGCCTAGTGGGCCTAATGGAGCCTCATAGTCCCAACATAGTTGCCTCGTTCCACCGACTGAGTAGCGTTTCTCCGTGCCGGAGATCGCATCGGCGGTGGACTTTCTGTACCTGAGATGGCGGGGGAGGGGAGTTGGTGTACCCGAGATGGCGGGGGAGGGGAGTTGGCGTACCTGAGATGGCTGGGGAGGGTGGTATCTGTACCCGAAACGAGTAGGTGGGGCGGCTGTCGGTCGGCGGTTCTACAGTTGTTGGGTGAAGCTTTGCATCTCCTTCCTGTCGCCCACCCTCGGTGAGGTCCGAGGGCGCTCGTGACCCGCCGCACCTGGCTGCTCTTCGTGGCCATGAGCCTCATCTGGGGCGTCCCATACCTGCTCATCAGCGAGGCCGTCGCTGAGGTGAGCCCCGCCGTCGTCGTATTCGCCCGCACGGCGATTGGCGCCGTCGTCCTCCTGCCATTCGCGGGGCGGCAGCTGCGCGTCGTGTGGGAGCACCGCTGGCCGGTGCTTGCGTTTGCGCTCCTCGAAATGGTGGGTCCGTGGTTCTTGCTGAGCGACGCCGAGCGGCACCTTTCGAGCTCGCTCGCAGGACTGCTCATCGCGTTCGCTCCGGTTCTGGCGCTCGTGATCGCCCGAGCAATTGGCCTCGAGCGGCGTATTGGCGGCCTGCGAATCGTCGGTCTCGTCGTTGCTGTAGGCGGCGTCGCTGCGCTCGGGGGCGGGGGAATGGAGGCATCGGGCCCCTGGCCAGTGGTCGAGATGCTGCTCGTGGCGGTCGGCTACGCGATCGCACCACGAGTCGCTGCCGCCAAGCTCGGCGGTGTGCCCCCACTGCCCATGACGGCGGTCTGCCTCACGATCGCCGCCGTGCTCTCCGCGCCGTTCGCCGCCCTCACATGGCCGACGGCGCTGCCGTCCGTGACGGCGCTGGGCTCGCTCGTGCTCCTCGGCCTGCTGTGCACGGCCCTGGCGTTCCTGCTGTTCTTCCGCCTCATTGCCGCGGCCGGGCCCGCCCGGGCGACGGCGATCGCCTACGTGAACCCCGTCGTCGCCCTTGCGCTCGGGGTGAGCCTGCGCGGCGACCCGTTCACGCCGCTCATCGCGGTCGGCGCAGTGCTCGTGCTCGCCGGGACGTTCCTCGCGACCCGCCGCACGGCGCACGATGCCGCGCCCGCGCTGGAGGCGGGTGCGCCGTCGTCAACGGGGCCGTGAGGCGAACACCCGTCGATCAAGCCGGCAGGTAGACCGCGAACTCCGTTCGCCCGGGCCGGGACGTGAGCTCGACCGAACCTCCGTGGGCGTCCACGATCGCCTGGACGATCGAGAGCCCAAGCCCGGTGGAACCCTCGGTTCCTGTCCGCGCCTTGTCTGCGCGCGTGAAGCGTGAGAACACCTTCTTCTGCAGATCCGGCGGCACGCCGGGCCCGGTGTCGGTCACGGTGATGACGGCCTCGCCTGTGGCAGAGCGGGATACGCCGGTTGTGATGGTGGTCCCGGGGTCGGTGTGCTTTCGCGCGTTGGAGAGCAGGTTGACCATCACCTGGTGCAGCCGCGCGCCGTCGGCCTTGACCTCGATCGGATCGTCCGGCAGGTCGAGCCGCCATTGGTGATCGGGGGCGATGACCTTCTGGTCGCTCACCGTCTCGACGACGAGCTGGGTCAGGTCTACAGGCGCGAGCTTGAGCGGTTGGCCTTCGTCGAGCCGTGCGAGGGTGAGGAGGTCCTCGACGAGTCGGCTCATCCGCAGGGACTGCGTCTCAACGCGCCCGAGCGATTCCGAACCCTGCGGCGAGAGCTGCTCGGTCATCTTGAGCATGTCGGTGTAGCCGCGGATCGCAGTGAGCGGCGTGCGCAGCTCGTGCGAAGCGTCCGCCACGAACTGCCGCACCTTCATCTCCGACTCCTGGCGCGACTGAAGCGCACCAGAAACGTTGTCGAGCATCCGGTTCAGCGCATTCCCCACGTTGCCCACCTCGGTGCCGGGGTGAGCGGCCGACGGCGGAACGCGCATTGCGAGGGCGACCTCACCGGCGTCGAGCGGAAGTTGGGCGACCTTGGCCGCGACGGAGGAGACTTGGTCGAGCGGTTTGAGGGTTTTGCGGATGACGTAGGTCCCGACGAGCCCGATGAAGAGGAGGCCGCCGAGCGAGACGATCACGGTGGTGAGCACGAGCGAGGCGAGAGTGCTGTCCTTGGCGGCGAGCGGGAGGCCCGTCACGATGATGTCGCCCGTCGCCGTCTGGACCGCGACCAGACGGTAGTGACCGACGCTGAGGTTCTTGTCCACGGGCACCGGCTGGGCACCGCTACCGGACGGGACAGCGGTCTGCGCGACCGAGACGAGGACGGCGGCGTCCGAATTGCGGAGGGCGACCCGCTGACCGTCCTGGCTGATGAATCCGGCCACGTCGAGGATGTTGTCGCGGAGCCTCGCGTTCAGGGTGCCCGCGCCCTGGCCGCGCGCTTCGAGTGGATCTGGCCGCGGCGTCGTCTCGCCAGGGTTCTGCGCCGCCCCTGAGGTCGAGGACCCGGGAACGGAGGGTTGCGGCACGCTGCCGAACTGGGCCGCGCGGTGGCTCGCCTGGTACAGCTGGGTGTCGAGCTGCTGAGTGAGGAAGCCGTCCATCGAGGCGTACAGCACCGAGCCGACCACGGAGCAGATCGCGACGAGGAGGAGCATCGTCGCGAGGACGAGCTTGGTGCGCAGGTGCCAGGCGTTCGGATCCGTCCAGCGCCGGCGTGGCCGTGGGACGGCGCCCGCGAGAGTGCTCATCCCTCCGCGGGCTTGATGACGTAGCCCGCTCCGCGGACGGTGTGGATCATGGGCGCCCTGTTCGCGTCGATCTTCTTCCGGAGATACGAGATGTAGAGCTCCACGATGTTCGCTTGGCCGCCGAAGTCGTACTGCCATACTCGATCCAATATCTGAGCCTTGCTGATCACCCGCTTCGGGTTCTCCATGAGGTAGCGGAGAAGCTCGAACTGCGTCGCGGTGAGCTGGATGTCGTCGCCGCCGCGGGTTACCTCCCGCGTGTCCGTGTTGAGTACGAGATCGCCGACCACGAGCTCGGCGTCGTCCTGGGCCGCGACGCCCGAACGCTGCACGAGCCGGTGCAGGCGCAGCATGACCTCCTCCATGCTGAACGGCTTGGTGACGTAGTCGTCGCCGCCCGCGGCAAGCCCTGTGATGCGGTCTTCGAGTGCGTCCTTCGCCGTGAGGAAGAGCGCGGGGACCTCAGGGAGGAACTGCCGCACCCGCTGGAGGACCTCGACGCCGTCGAAGCCCGGGATCATTACGTCCAAGACGAGGACGTCTGGCCGGAAGTCGCGTGCGGCCTTGACCGCCGCGGGGCCGTCCGCTGCGACCTGAACGCTCCATCCCGTCATGCGCAGCCCCATGCTCATGAGCTCGGAGAGGCTGGGCTCGTCGTCGACCACGAGGGCACGGATGGGGGATCCGTCCGGGTGGGTCAGAGCCGGAAGATTGTTGGTCGTATAAGGACTTGCCATGGTTCCAGCCTCCTGTGGATGGATAGTCCGAGCCTGAGATAATTCTGTGGGGAGCCTGTGGAGCCCAGCCTAGCCCCGAGCCTCGGTCGCGGCCTGTTCTGGGGCGCGTGAAGCACAGCCTGTCCAGCCGATCGGCACAGGGGCGCCACAGGATGAACGGCGAGTCTGGTAGCAGCCATCAGACCAGCACCGGAGGATCACGATGTCATTCGGACAACAGAACCCTCAGAACCCCCAGAGGCAGGACCCAGAGCGGGCCGCCAACGAGGAGCAGGACCAGAACCGCGCGTCTCAACCGACCGAGACCCTCTACCCCAACCAGCCTGGCGTGCAGCAGCCGACTCAGGGCTGGGGTGCCCCTGGCCCCCATGCGACAGGGCCGACGGCGCCGGGTTACGGCTGGGGATCGCCGGGGCCGACTGGGCAGGGACATTCTGCCCCGGGCCAGGGTTGGGGCGCGCCTGACCCTTCTGCGCAGGGCCATGGCTGGGGTGCTCCCGGCCCGAGCGGGCCGGGCCAGGGCTGGGGTGCTCGACCGGCGGGTCCGGCCGGTCCCACGGGTCGCTACCGGGGTGCCCTCGCCCGGCTTACCCCTGTGCAGAGGGGCCTCGCGGCGGCGGGCGTCGCCGTCGTCGTCGCTGCCGGCGCCGGGGCCGCCTACTACGCCGCGAACAGCTCGAGCAACGGCGTCTCGGCGGCCTCGTCGAACCAAGGCTTCGGCGGAGCGCCCGGGCAGGGCGGCAGCGGGCAGGGCCTGGGCCAGGGCGGGAGCGGCGGGGGCTTCGGCCGCGGCTTCGGCGGCCCGGGCAACATGGGTCTGGGAGCCGCAGGCCAAGCGCTCCATGGCGAGTACGTCGTGCAGAACAACGGCCAGTATGTTACCGAGCTTGAGCAGACGGGCACCATCACCGCCGTCTCAGGCAGCCAGGTCACGGTCAAGAGCGACGACGGCTACGTCCAGGCCTACGCCATCTCCTCCGACACGACGATTGCGAGCTTCGCCGGCCGGCGCCAGAGCCAGTCCGGTAGCGGGTCGCTGAGCGCGTCGGATCTCGCTGCCGGCCAGACGGTTCGCGTCACCGCCCTCAAGAACGGGAACGCCGCGCTCACGATCCTCGTTTCCTCTACAGCGGGCACGAGTTCGGACGGCTTGGGCTCGGGTACCTCGGGCTCCGGTTCGACGGGTTCGGGCCAGAGCAATTCGTCCGGCCAGAGCAACTAGTCGAACCGGGCAATTAGACCTTCTTGCCAGAGAAGAACGACGGCGCCGCTCCCCATTGTGGGGAGCGGCGCCGTCGTCTGTGGTCGCTTCGGCTTGGGTCGCTTTGGCGCCCGACTAGCGGACTGGGTGGGGAGGCAGGCCGCGCTGCGGCCGCCGATCAGTACCAGCCGCTCGCGTAGTGGAACGTGAGGGCGTTCGCGGGGGAGCCGTAGCGGTCCTTGATGTAGCCGAGGCCCCAGTCGATCTGGGTGCGGTAGTTGGTCTGCCAGTCGCTGCCGGCGGAGGCCATCTTGTTGCCGGGGAGTGCCTGCGCGATGCCGTACGCGCCACTGCTCGAGTTCGTCGCGGTTGTGGTCCAGTCGGACTCGAGGTTCCACAGCGTGATGAGGGCCTGCATCTGGTCCTGGCCCCAGCCGTACTTGGCCAGCTGGGTCGAGGCGTATGCCTGGGCGCCCGTCGGGTCGTTGACGGGCTGCGTCTTGAGGAGCTCTGCCTGGGCTGCTGCAGCGGCGGCCTGAGCCTGCTGGTCGACCTGCGCCTTCGAGATCGAGGCCACCGATGAGCGGGCGAAGTCGAGCTTTGCGTCGGCGGTCGCGCTGATGGGGGCGGCAGCGGAGCCGTTGGCCTCGGTCGTGGTGCCCGCCGGCGTGATGTGGCCGGTGCTTGCAGCGGCGCCTCCGCCGACGGCAACGAGGCCGAGTGATGCGGCGACGACGGCGTTGCGGTACCGGCCGCCCGTTGCGGTGCCGAGTCCGGCGGTGATGCGGGCGAGACGGCTCGGCGGGGTCGCCGCACGATGCCGGCCGCGCTGGCGCGCAGGCGCGCCCATAGGCATGGTGATGCTGCTCACGCAAGAAACCTCTCGTTAGCGCCTGCGAAGTTAGCTGCCGGGTTCGGATGCGAGTCATCCGGCCGTACCTTGCGGTCTGGCTTCACCCCAGGCCCCGGCTCCCGTTTTGAGCACACGGCTCTCCACAGGCCTCCTCGGCCGATTGGTTCCTCCGTCTCTGCCTGTTTCAACCCTTGGGCTGCCGGCAGAGTTCGGCGGGCTGCACCCAAAGGAGCACGGGGTGTCCCGTGCACTCGCCCTACCCTACGGTACGGATCTCGTTCTGTCACATTTGGGTAACAGCGGATGCGCAAAGGGCTGCTGGCATCGGGGATAGCCTCCCGAGTGGGGGCGAGCTGTTTGAGGGGCGTTCGAATGGGAAGTGGTCAGACCCTGTCCGAATGGTGAGACGGCGTCAGTTTGGGGTGTAGGGGCTCTAGTCAGGGCTGTAGAACCGAACATTCTTCGGAGCAATCGGGAGTCGGCGAAGAATATGTGAAGATATCGGTTCACATATAGGATGCACCGAATGGTGAGTTCCATCACAATTCGGGTATCTGTCTCATATTCCGAGACAGAGACCCCATTGTTACTTGCCTGTAGCCTTTGTTACGGGGCACACTCACTGATGTGAACAAGAACTCAACGGCACCTGCAGCCTTCCGCTCCGGCCCACCCGCCGGCCGGACCATGTGCTGTTGTCGAATGCATAGCTGACTGCCCACCCCCGCACTTGGCTCTTCGCTCAACCTGTTCAGCATTCGAAGCCGCCCGCGTCGGCTAGTTACAAACGAGGTCAGCACTTCATGTCGGTTGCATCCGGATACGTCCACATCTCTGTCCGCAACGCCCAGCGCGCCCAGGCCGCTACGGGCCGTCAGTCCTTCGGCGCCCGCCCCACCGTCCAGCAGGAGCCGTATGGTGCAGCGCGGCCGCTGCGTCCCGTCGCGGACGACTACTCGCCGATGACGGCGCCGACTCCAGTCGTCGCGCCGGGCATCGAGCCCGTCCGCTCGGTCTCATCGGACACGGTGGCCCACGGCTTCGTCCTCTACGTGGGGATCTCCGAGGAGCAGGCGGCTGCCGCCGGCTCCTCGATCGCAAGGATCGCCCAGGAGATCCGCGCCTACGCCCAGAACCTCGTCCCCGGCGTCGAGAGCTACGCCGCCGTCGCCGTCGCCCCGTCAGGCGCTCAGGGGAGCCCGCTCGACGTCGTCCGCTCTACCTTCGGCGACCCGACCATCGGCAGCCGCCCCCGGCCCGAGCCGCGGGTGGCTCAGCAGAACGAGAGCCGTCCCAGCGGCGTCCTCATCGACCTCGCCCGCCGAGAAGTGCACCTCGACGGTGACTCCCTCAACCTCACCTTCAAGGAGTTCGAGCTCCTTAACTACCTCGTCGAGAACGGCACGCGCACCGTGAGCCGCGAAGAACTGCTCGAGAACCTCTGGAAGAACGCCGAGGAAGTCCCCAACGAGCGCACGATCGACGTCCACATCCGCCGCCTGCGCTCGAAGCTCGGTCGCCTGGCCAACACCGTGCGCACGGTCCGTGGGCAGGGGTACCGCTTCTACGAGCACCCCGAGGTCATCGTGTGGGCGGCCCCGGAGTACTCGATCTAGGGCCGTGCCCGGCGAGAGCGTCCGGACCTCTACGCTTGCTCCATGAGCAAGCACCACGTCCGGCGACTCGTTGTGCTGCGCCATGCGAAGGCCGCGTGGCCCGTGGGCGTCCCCGACGTCGACAGGCCCCTGGCCGAGCGCGGGCATGCGGACGCCCCCGAGGCGGGGAAATGGCTTCTCTCCCACAAGGTCGTGCCGGATTTCATCCTGTGTTCGGTCGCCCTGCGCACGCGGCAGACGTGCACGTGGGTGTGCGGCGCCCTCGGCGACCTTGCGCCCACGCCCAAGCTTGAAACGGGCCTCTACGCGGCGAGCGCTGCGCGGATGCTCGCCGTCGTCAACCATGTCCCGGACACGGTGACGACCCTGCTCGTCATCGCGCACATGCCGGGAGTGCAGGATCTCGTGCTGCGCCTCGCCGCACGCGACTCAGACCAGGATGCCTACTTGGACGCGGCGAACCACTTCCCGACCGCCGGGCTTGCGGTCCTCGAGACCGAGAAGCCGTGGGCAGAGCTTGACGGGCAGGACGCGCGGCTCACCGATTTCGCGGTGCCGAGGGCCGAGAGCCGGAAGCACGGGCACCACTCGCACTAGGCCGAGGCGCCGCCTGCTTTGGCGGGTTTGTGCGTGCGGCCGAAGGCCGTCCCTCTGAGGAACGCGAGCCTTGAGCCCGTCCCGTCGCGGCGCGCGGGCCAGTACCGCGCGAGCTTGTTGGCCCCGGCCGCGATCCGGCGCGCGACGACGGCCGGCGGCTCGCTCTTGCCGGCGCGGGCCGGCGCTGTGGCCATGCAGCGCCCGCGAGGAGGAGTACGAGGGTTGCTATGAAGGCGGCTACCGCAATGTAGAAGTAGGGGTCCGCGTCCCGGCTCGAGATGGTCGTTACTGCGTCGGGCGCGTCGTCCCACGCGACGCCGAGCACTCGCAGGAACGCGAGGGTGCAGCCGACCGTCGTCGCCGTCGTCGCTGCCGCCAACGCCGCGAGGACGTAGCGATTCATCCCCCGAACCGCGTAGAGCGCGGAGAGGACGAATGCGGCGATGGCCGCGAGGGTGAGGATCCCCATCCATTCTTCGAGGAACCAGGCCGTGATCCCTGTGATCACGGTCGCCGCGGCCGCGCACCACAGGGTGACGCGGGCGCTGCGGCGCAGGGGGAGGAATCGCGAAGGAGCCACGGGGCCAGTCTGTCATTGAGAACCACCACGGACCGCGAGCGCACGCGGTGTCCTCCGCGCCGAAGCTAGAGTCCGTAGGCCTCGAGGAAGCGCAGCCAGATCTCGCTGACGGTCGGGAAAGGCGGGATCGCGTGCCAGAGCCGCTCGAGGGGGACCTCGCCGACGACAGCGATCGTCGCGGACTGCAGGAGCTCGGCGACGTCCTGGCCGGCGAAGCACGCTCCGACGAGAGTCCTCCGGTCCTCGTCCACGAGGAACCTGGCCCAGCCTTCGTAGTCCTCCGCCAGCTGCCACGCTCCGGCCACGGAGATGGGGAGGTCGACGACGCGGACGCGGATGCCGTGCTCCCACGCCTCCTCCTCGCTGAGGCCGACCATTGCCAGTTCGGGGTCCGTGAAGACGACGCGGGGCACAGCGAGTTCGTCCGCCGTCCGGGCGTACCGGCTCCATCGCGCGGGCCGCTTCTCGAGCTCGCCCTTGGTCCTCGCGACAATCGCGTCGCCGGTGATCCGTGCCTGGTATTTCCCCTGATGCGTGAGCATCGCCCGGCCGGAACAGTCGCCGACCGCGTAGAGCCAGGAGTTGCCGAGCACGAGCCCGGTGTCGTCAACGCGGAGTGCGGTCGGCTCGATGCCGAACGCTGGCAGCCCGAGCCCGTCGAGCGCTGGCCGGCGACCGGTCGCCACGAGGAGCCTTGCTGCCTCGAGCGTACGGCCGTCTGGGAGCGCGACCCTCACGCCGCCGTCGTCCGTTGATTCGATGAGCTCCGGCGAGACGCCCTCGATGATCTCGACGCCGTCGGCGCGCAGCGCTCCCGCAACAAGCTCGCGGGCGTCCTCCGGGAACGCGCTGAGCAGGCTCCCGCGGGCGAGGACCGTGACGCGCGAACCGAGCCGCGCGAACGCCTGCGCAAGCTCCGAGCCCGCGACGCCCGCACCGAGGATGACGAGGCTTTCGGGCACCTCGCGGGCGCTCGTGGCGTCTGCGGTGGTCCAGTGCGGGGTGTGCTGGAGCCCGGGCACCTTGGGCGTGGAGGGCCGGGAGCCGGTGGCGAGAACGACGGCGTGGCGTGCCACGAGGTCGAAATGGTTGCCGTTGGCGTCGTCGACCGTGAGCCGTTTGGCGCCCGTGAGTCGTGCGCGGCCCCGGACGAGGGTGATGCCCGCGCCGTCGACCCACTCGACCTGCGACTCGTCGTCCCAATTGCTCACGGCGTCGTCGCGGTGCTTGAGCACGGCGGGAACGTCAAGGGTGCCCGTAACCGCTTCCCTTGACCCCGGGACGCGTTGGGCGGCGTGCAGCGCCGTTCCGGGGCGGAGAAGTGCTTTCGAGGGCTCGCACGCCCAGTACGAGCAGGCCCCACCCACGAGGTCGCTCTCTATGAGGGCCGCGCTCAGCCCGCCCTTGACCACGCGGTCCGCTGCGTTTTCGCCGGCCGCGCCGGCGCCGATCACGATGACGTCGTACTCGCTCTCCACCCCACAGATGCTACGGGACGGGCCGCGGGGACGGGTGGGCCCTGTCCAGGCTCGGGACGCCTACGCCAAGCACAGGGCAGCAGCTCGCCGCCCTCGCGCGTGCGGCATTGACAGGCTCTCCTCCACGGGAGAGGTTTGCCTCACTCAGGCCAGAATGGCCGGATCATCCTCAAGCCGCCCCTCCTCGGTGGCGGCAACGGCGGAATCGACTGGCCGCGAGTCTGAACGCCCTGCCACACCTGCCCTATGGGTGGTCGACGCCAGCATCTGTGGCGTCAGCGCTCCCGTGAGCCTTGCAGGCGGAGGCTGATCCTGTGCGCCTCTTCCATGAGGAGCTTGCCGAGGAGGCCGCGCCGTTCGGGGCGGAATCTCGGCTCGATCCCGGTGAACGAAACCGCCCCAACCGGGTTCCCGTTGCCGTCGAAGACCGCCGCTCCCATGCCGTAGCTCCCCTCGAGCACGAGTCCCGGGTTGACCGAGTAGCCGCGTAGCCGAGTCTGCTCGAGCTCCTGGCGGACGACGCGCTCGGTGTGGCCTTCGGCGAAGCGCCCGGCGTGCTCGCTCCAGCGGGCCAGATAGGACTCCTGCTCGGGGGCTGGCAGGAAGGCCATCATGGCAAGGCCCGCGGAGGCGACGCCGAGGGGGAACCGGACTCCTTCGCGCAGCACGAAGGAGCGGATGGGGAAGCTGCCCTCCTCCCGGAGGAGGCAGACGGTCTCGCTCCCTTGGCGGATGCTGTAGAAGGCGCTCTCGCCCGAGGCCTCCGCCAACCGCCGAATGCTCGGACGTGCGAGCTCCTCGAAAGAAAAGCGGGAGGCGGCAATGGACCCGAGGAGGTACAGCTCGGTGCCGAGGACCCAGTCGCCGGACTGGGGGTCGGTGTCCAGCAGGCCTTCGGCCGCGAGGGAGGCCAGGAGTCGGTGGGCTGTGGGCCGGGTGAGGCCAGCCTCGCGTGCGAGCCACGTGGTCGTGGCCCCTGCAGGGTTGCTGCCGACGAGGCGCAGGAGGCGACCGACCCTGCCGACTACTTGTGCGCCTGGAACCGCTGCCCGCTCGCTCACTCGAGTCCCCTTTGAGTCCTGTCCACAATATGGAGAAGCCTTCCGCCCCTGTCCATAGTATGCGTTCTCACCTCAGGGCTCTTGCTTATCCAGCTGGGAAGTTTCTACCTTCATTCAAGCAGCATCGGCGTCCACAAAGTGGTGTGTTTCGAGGGAGAACGCGAATGGGAAAGCTGAGAGAGGACATCTCCGAGGTGTTGGCGGAGGCGCTGGACGACGGCGCGATCCTCGCCGTCGGGGGCTTCGGGCTGAGCGGGATTCCTGTGGACCTGATAGAGGCCGTGCGGGAGACCGGAGCCAGGGACCTGACGGTGGTCTCTAACAACATGGGCATCGACGGAAAGGGCTTGGGGATCCTGCTCGAGTCCGGCCAGGTCCGCAAGGTGATCGCCTCGTACGTCGGGGAGAACAGGCTGTTCGCGCAGCAGTACCTCGCGGGCGAGCTCGAGGTCGAGTTCGTCCCGCAGGGCACCCTGGCGGAGCGGCTGCGCGCTGGCGGGGCCGGCATCCCGGCCTTCTACACACGTACGGGCGTCGGCACGGTGGTGGCGGAAGGCAAGCCGCACGAGGAGTTCGACGGGGAGCTGTACGTCCAGGAGCGGGGCATCGTCGCGGACGTGGCGCTAGTGCACGCCCACACGGCGGACGCCGAGGGGAACCTCGTCTACCGGTACACGGCCCGCAACTTCAATCCTGTCGTGGTGACGGCGGGGAAGGTGACGGTTGCCGAGGCCGAGGTGATCGTCGGCGTGGGCGAGATCGACCCGAATCACATCGTCACCCCGGGCGTGTTCGTCCAGCACCTCGTGCAGGCGCGCCGGCGGGTGAAGGACATCGAGCAGCGCACGGTCCGGCCGCGGCCGTTGGCCGCCGCCCAGAACTAGGCCGCCCAGAATTAGGAGGAGGACCACGATGTCGTGGACGAGGGATGAGATGGCCGCGATCGCAGCCGAGGAGCTGGCCGACGGGGACTACGTGAACCTGGGGATCGGTATCCCGACCCTGGTGGCGAACAACCTGCCCGAGGGTGTGCGGGTGACCTTGCAGAGCGAGAACGGCCTGCTCGGGATGGGCCCGTTCCCGTACGAGGGAGACGAGGACGCCGACCTGATCAACGCGGGCAAGCAGACGGTCACGGTCCTGCCGGGCGGGAGCATCTTCGATTCGAGCGATTCGTTCGCGATGATCCGCGGGGGCCACGTGAAGGTCGCGGTCCTGGGCGCGATGCAGGTCTCGGCCGAGGGCGATCTCGCGAACTGGCAGATCCCCGGGAAGATGGTCAAGGGCATGGGCGGCGCGATGGACCTCGTCGCGGGCACGCCGCGGATCGTCGTCCTTACGGAGCACGTCGCGAAGGACGGCTCGCCCAAGATCGTCCCCGAGTGCACGCTGCCGCTCACCGGCAAGGGGGTCGTGGACCGGATCGTGACGGACCTCGCGGTCTTCGACGTAACGGACGACGACGGCGCCCCGCACCTTGTGCTGCGCAGGCTCGCGCCCGGGGTGGGCCTCGACGAGGTGAGGGAGAAGACAGGGGCGCCGTTCGCCGTCGTCCTCGAAACCCAAGCAGCTGTTGATACGGAAGGGGTGCTCGCATGAGCCTCAGGGAGCAGTTCGGCAAGGACGTCCTCATCACGGGGTGGGGGCACAGCCGGTTCGGGAAGCTGACGGAGGAGACGCTCGAGTCCTTGATCCTGCAGGTCGCGGGGGAGGCGCTCGCACACGCGGGCCTCGAGCCGGGGGAGATCGACGAGGTCTACGTCGGGCAGTTCAACGCCGGGATGATGCCGCTCGCGTTCCCGTCCTCGCTCGCGCTCCAGCTCTCCCCGGACCTGCTGGGCGTTCCGGCGACGCGCGTGGAGAACGCGTGTGCCTCGGGGTCGGCGGCGGTGCAGCAGGGCGTGAAGGCACTGCTGGCCGGGACGGCCCGGAACGTGCTCGTGGTCGGGGCGGAGATGATGACGCCGGCGGGGGCGGAGAAGGTCGGCGCGGCTCTTCTGGGCGCTGACTACGACATGGCCGGGCAGGCGTCCTCGGCGGGGTTCACGGCGCTGTTCGCCGAGGTCGCCAAGCATTACGAGAAGCGCTACGGCCCGGTCGCTGGCATTTCTCTCTCCGACACCCTTGGGAGCATCGCGGCCAAGAACCACCGCAACGGGGTCGACAACCCGTATGCGCAGCTGCGCAAGGACCTCGGCGTCGAGTTCTGCCGCACCGGCTCGGACAAGAACCCCATGGTCGCGGACCCGCTGCGGCGCACGGACTGCTCGCCCGTCTCCGACGGGGCGGCCGCCGTCGTCCTTTCCCTCGCCCCGCGCTCGGGGGCCGCGACCTCGCCGGTGCGGCTCGCCGGGTTCGGGCACGCGAACGACTTCCTGCCCGCCGAGCGCCGCGACCCGACCGCGTTCGTCGGGACCCGGCTCTCGTGGGAGCGTGCCTTCGCGATGGCCGGGGTCGGGCTTGCGGACCTGGACTTCGCCGAGGTGCACGACTGCTTCACGATCGCCGAGCTCGTCATGTACGAGGCCATGGGCCTGACCCCGGCAGGGCAGGGCGCACGGGCGATCCAGGAGGGCTGGGTCTACAAGGACGGGCGCCTGCCAGTGAACGTCTCGGGCGGCCTCAAGGCCAAGGGCCATCCGGTCGGCGCGACCGGCGTTTCCCAGCACGTCATCGCCGCGATGCAGCTCACAGGGACCGCCGGAGCGATGCAGCTGGCCAACCCTCGGCGCGCGGCCGTGCAGAACATGGGCGGCGTCGGGATCGCCAACTACGTCAGCATCCTCGAAGCGGTCTAGGGGACTTGCCGCAGACGCCCGGGCCATTCTCGCCCGGGCCGTTCTGCGTCACTGTAGAGGGATGGAACGCAGCAAGGCGCGCAAGGCGGGCCAGGCGCTCACGGGCGCCCTGGCCGCCGTCGTGCTCGTACTGCTCGCGGCCTGCACTGCCGTGCCGCAACCGAGCCAGTCCGGTGCTCCGATCAGCCCCTTGACCCAGGCCCCCAGCGCGCCCCACCCGCTGCCGCTGCGGCCGGGTGACTGGCCCACCTACCACTTCGATGGAGCCCGGACCGGGGCCGCGCCGGACTTCTCTCGCTTGGGCGCGCTCCGGAATGCATGGTCGGCGCGGCTCGATGGAGCTGTCTACGGCGAGCCGCTCGTGGTCCACGGCCGGGTCATCGTCGCGACGGAATCGGACACCGTGTATGCGCTCGATCCCACGGACGGGCATGTCGTGTGGCAGCGAAACCTCGGGGCACCAGTACCCGGTACGGCCTTGCCCTGCGGCGACATCGACCCGCTCGGCATCACCGGGACACCTGTCTACGATCCCGCAACAGGCCTGGTCTTCGCTGTCGCGGAGCTGAGCGGAGGTCGCCACGAGCTCGTGGGCTTGAACGCGGCCGACGGCGCGCTAGCCGTCCGTCGCGAGATCGAGCCACCCAGCGGTGATCCCCTCGCGTACCAGCAGCGGGGCGCCCTCGCCCTCATGCAGGGCCGGGTCTACGTTGCCTTCGGAGGCCTCGACGGGGACTGCTCGGACTATGTCGGCACGGTGCTTTCGGTGGCGACGACGGGTACGGGGCCAATCGCTTCCTACTCGGTGCCCACTCCGCGGCTCGGCGGCATCTGGACCCCTGGCGGACTGGCCGTAGATGGATCCCGACTGCTCGTGGGCGTCGGCAACGGCGAATCGACCACAAGCTACGACGGCTCGGACTCTGTGCTCTCGCTCGACGCATCCCTGCACCGCACGGACTTCTTCGCCCCGAGCACGTGGGCGCAGGACAATGCAGACGACGCCGATCTCGGGTCGATGACGCCCGTCCGCCTCGGGCCGTACGTGTTCGCGGACGGCAAGAGCGGCATTGGCTACCTGCTCGATGCTGCCCACTTCGGGGGAAGCGGAGGCGCGCGCGCCCAGGCCACCGTTTGCTCTGCGTTCGGGGCCCCGGCTGTGGCCGGGATGACGGTTTACGTCCCGTGCGAGGACGGATTGCAGGAGGTGACGGTGAGCGAATCGGGCGGCATGGGCCTGGGCTGGCGGCTTTCCCTGCAGGCGGCCGGCTCGCCTGTGATCGGTGGCGGAGAGGTCTGGGTCATCGACTACGGGACAGGCGAGCTGTACGGCCTTGATCCCGGCAACGGTCATCTCCAGCAGAAGGTGCAGGTCGGTCCCGTGCCGCATTTCGTGACTCCGACGCTCTCAGGGGGCCGGATTTTCGTGGGGACGCTGGACGGCGTGACGGCCTTGGCAGGCTCGTAGGGCTTGGGCGAGGCGCAGCTTAAATGCGAACACCTCCGGCCAATGACCGGAGGTGTTCTTCTGTGCGCCCAGAGGGATTCGAACCCCCGGCCTTCTGTTCCGTAGACAGACGCTCTATCCAGCTGAGCTATGGGCGCATCTCGTTGGCCTTGGCGTTTTCCGCGCCGCGGCCTGAATAACTTTACGCGAAGACCATCGGACATCCAAATCGAAGCGGGAGGACACATAGGAGTAGACCGGTCTATGTGACCTTGATCACTTAAATTACCTTGTCTTGGCTGGAAAACCCCAAGATCTCGGGCTTTCGAGTGTTTAACTCTCGTTTCAAAGGCCTCACTCCCCCCGGTGGTACAGACCACCTTCCCTACCATTGAGGGACACACCACCCAGACGAAGGAGGAAGACATGGGCGCAACTCGTCTTCGGCTTCTCGAAGGAGCCCCTACCACCTACGAGCCCCTGCTGTCCTGGGTTGAGGAAGTCGCTGAACTGACTCAGCCCGACCGGATCCACTGGGTGGACGGTTCCGAAGCGGAATACCGCAAGCTGACCGACGAGCTGGTCGCCGCAGGAACGCTTACCCGGCTCAACCCCGATCTCTTCCCGAACTCCTTCGCTGCTTTCTCCGACCCCGCGGACGTCGCGCGCGTCGAGGAGCAGACGTTCATCTGCTCGCGCAACGAGCGCGACGCGGGCTTCACCAATAACTGGATGGAGCCGGCGGAGATGAAGACCAAGCTCAAAGGCCTTTTCTCCGGCTCAATGCGCGGCCGCACGATGTACGTCATCCCGTTCGTCATGGGCCACCTCGACGCTGAGGACCCGAAGTTCGGCGTCGAGATCAGCGACTCCGCCTACGTCGTCGCCTCGATGCGAATCATGGCCCGCATCGGCACGGACGTTCTCAAGAAGATCGAGCAGACGAACGCCTTCTTCGTTCCGGCGCTCCACTCGGTCGGCGCCCCGCTCGAGCCGGGCCAGGCCGACGTCCCGTGGCCGTGCAACCCTGAGAAGTGGATCGTGCACTTCCCGGAGGAGCGCTCGATTTGGTCGTACGGCTCGGGCTACGGGGGAAACGCCCTGCTCGGCAAGAAGTGCTACGCCCTCCGCATCGCCTCGGTCATGGCCCGGGACGAGGGCTGGCTGGCCGAGCACATGCTGATCCTCAAGCTCACGAGCCCCGAGAAGAAGGTCTACAACGTCGCCGCCGCGTTCCCGTCGGCCTGCGGCAAGACCAACCTCGCCCTCCTCGACCCGACGATCGAGGGCTGGAAGGTCGAGACCCTCGGTGACGACATCACCTGGATGCGTTTCGGCAAGGAAGGTGAGCTTCGCGCCGTCAACCCCGAGGCGGGCCTCTTCGGCGTCGCCCCCGGCACCGGCTGGGGCACGAACCCCAACGCGATGCGCGCCATCGCGAAGGGCAACAGCATCTTCACGAACGTCGCCCTGACGGACGACGGCGGCGTGTGGTGGGAGGGCATGACCGAGGAAGTCCCCGCGCACCTCACGGACTGGCGGGGCAACGATTGGACGCCCGAGGCCGACCGTCCCGCCGCCCACCCCAACTCCCGCTTCTGCACGCCGATCGACCAGATCGACATGCTCGCCCCCGAGTACTTCGCGCCGAATGGCGTCGAGGTCCACGCGATCCTTTTCGGCGGCCGGCGCAAGACGACGATCCCGCTCGTGACCCAGTCCCGTGACTGGGCGAACGGCATCTTCATGGGGGCCACGCTCTCCTCGGAGACGACGGCGGCCGCAGCTGGCGCCGTCGGCGTCGTGCGCCGCGATCCCATGGCGATGCTCCCCTTCATCGGCTACGACGCAGGCGACTACCTCAACCACTGGGTCCGGCTCTCGGGCAAGGGCAACCCGGCCCGGCTCCCGAAGATCTTCCTCGTGAACTGGTTCCGCCGTACTCGCGAGGGCGGCTTCGCGTGGCCCGGCTTCGGGGACAACTCGCGCGTCCTCAAGTGGGCGATCGAGCGGATCGAGGGTGCTGCCGACGCGGTCGAGACGCCGATCGGCTTCGTCCCGACGGCGGAGAGCCTCGACCTCGACGGGCTCGACATGACCCCGGAGCAGGTCGAGGAGGCCGTGCGCTTCGACGCCGATGAATGGCGCGACGAAGTCCCCGGCCTCGAGGAGTGGTTCGCCCGCTTCGGCGGCTCGCTTCCGCTGAGCCTCACCAACGAGCTCGAGGGCCTCAAGAAGCGCCTCGGCTGAAGACTTTTAGTGCGCAATGAGGCGCGCTAAAAGATCCGGCGAGCTGAACGGCGCCGGACACCCTAGGAGGGCCGCCCCGCTGCACACGGGGCGGCCCTCCCGCGTTTGTTGGTCACCTAGTGACGGTGGTGGCTCGTTTGTTGGTCACCTAGTGACGGTGGTGGCTCGTTTGTTGGTCACGCAGTGGCGGTGGTGGCTCGTTTGTTGGTCACGCAGTGGCGGTGGTGGCTCGTTTGTTGGTCACGTAGTGGCGGTGGTGGCTCGTTTGTTGGTCACGTAGTGACGGTGGGCACCGTCGGGAGGTGACGCTTGGACGGGTGGGCACCGTCGGGAGGTGACGCTTGGACGGGTGGGCACCGTCGGGAGGTGACGCTTGGACGGGTGGGCACCGTCGGGAGGTGACGCTTGGACGGGTGGGCACCGTCGGGAGGTGACGCTTGGACGGGTGGGCACCGTCGGGAGGTGACGCTTGGACGGGTGGGCA
>NZ_JTDL01000108.1 GCF_000802235.1 Sinomonas humi | reverse complement strand
TCAGATCGCTTCTCGCTACGGAGGCACTGGCAGACCCCGATGCGGCTGAGATCAGTGAGGCAGACGTTCGACGGGTCGCTCGGGGCATCAGAGAAGGGAAAGAGCGCCAACAGGTCTTTCCCAAGCTGACTGGCTTCTCATCTGATGTTCAAGGCGCGGGGTTGACGGTGGAGGTGCGTTTGGTAAAGACAGGAGGCTTGCCTGTTACTTACACCGCTGACCCAAATGCCGACGCCGCGGCGATCAGAACTGTGGACCTCGAGAAAAAGTTCTACATGGGACCGAACGACCTAGCCGACAGGGCGGGAGTTCCTCGAAGTAGGGCTGTGGCGCTGCGACGTCATCTGGGTCTCGAGGCCAACGACGATCACTACTCTCATAGATTTGTATTTGGTGGCACGAGCCTGATGCGGTACTCGGATAATGCGCTGCGGGCAATGAAGGACTCGGCAAAGAGGGTGGACCTGGAGCGCGTCTGGGTGGCCCACCGGACCATTCCATCTAACAAGCGGAACCAGATCGTGCCTCCATCCTGTGATCAGCCCGGATGCGTTGGAGAGTCGTGAGAGGGGCGACGCAACTGGCACTTTTGGTACCACGAGTCGGGCGAGGGGCTGGGAGCCCGAGCTGACCGAAAGCACCTCGAGGTAGCTCATCCGTCAGGGCAACCAGGCCGCGAGGTGCGCCTCGTCAGTTCGTCACGGTCGGGTCGTTCGTCGACTGGTTCATGTGGCAGGGTCTGGAGCGCGAGAGCCGTTTCTCAATGCCATCATGAAGGACCGTCGCGTCGTGCGGGAGTTCGAGGACATCGGGGACAATATGCTCTCCTTCGCCCAGGCCAAGGCGACCACTTCCGGCAACCCGCTGGTGCTGGAGAAGGCCAACGCCGACTAGGAGCACGCACGGCTGGCCCGGTTCGAGCGCGCGCACCACGGCAACCTCGCTGGGGTCGAGTTCAGGGAGTGGGCAGCTGCGAACTCGAGCGGGCATATGAGGCGGAGGCGAAGATCGTCGAGGCCGAGTTCATGCTCGGCCGGCCGTTCAAGCGCCGAGGCCCTCGCCGCCGCGCGCGCCGAGGTCGAGCGGGTCGATGCCGCGATCGCCGCGCACGCCGAGCAGGGGCCGGCTCCCGAGGCGCAGACGGATCTCGAGCGGGCCGACATGGCGAGCCTGCACGCTGCCAGCTTCCCGCCCCGGGCCGGAGCATCAGGGCATCCTCCGACGACGGCGCCAGGGCCTACCGGCCGGCCCCGCAGAGGGACGTCAGCCGAGGACGCTAGCCGCACCCCGGGGGCCTGTGTGGTGACCAGCGGCCGGGGGAGTCTGTGCACGGGCGCCGGCCGCACCGGCGACGATCCGAGGCAATGGTGACCTGGCGGCTGTGCGCAGACGGTCGGGTGGTTCCTGTCGTCCATCCTGTGTGCAGGGAAAGCCGCGGAGCGAATGGAGCTTTCGCTGTGCACAGGTGGGCGAGAGGCTACGCGGGCTGCGCGACGGGCACGGCGTCGGGCGAGGGCGCCTGCTCGGTGGTGTTCCGGCGTGTTGCGCGCTTGCGGACGCGGGCCTTCTTCTCCGGTTCCGTCAGCCCTGCGGCGCGGAGTTCCTCGGGGGTCCAGCCGGCGATGAGGGCGGCGTTCCAGCGCCGGACGTCCTCGTCCTCGGCGGCCTTCAGGGCGGCCTTGGCGTCGTCGAGCTCCTGGCGGGAGCGGACGAGGGCGCGGACGGAGTCCATGCGGGCGTCGAGGCGCTGGCGGAGGGCAGCTTCGATCTTCTGGGCGTCGAGTGAGGTGGCCATGGGACCCACCGTAACCACAGCCATCCATACCCGTGTGGAGGACACGCTGGCTTCAAGCACTCAGGTGCCGCCCGGCGGAGCAAGCTAGACGGTTATGTGCCATAACCGGTGTGTCGCTCCCGGCAGGGGCCGGGTGCTTTGACAGACTGGCGTCTGTGGCCCGCGGGTGCGGGTCGCTGCGCTGGGCATGGAAGGGCGGTGGGGCAGTGGGGGAGGAGCAGGGTTCGGGCCGTCGTTCCGGGCG
>NZ_JTDL01000107.1 GCF_000802235.1 Sinomonas humi | reverse complement strand
ATCCCGAGCATGACAACCGACCGCCCCGGGAAGTTCTTTCGGGCGAGGACGTATCCTGCCGGGACTCCCAGCAGCAGGGCCAGGAGCACGTCGACGATGGCCACTTCGAATGTCGTGACGACCGATGGCGTGAACTGCGGGATGGACAGGACCTGGGATATCCAGTCGAGCGTGAAGCTCTTCGGCCACCAGGTTCCCCCCCAGCTCTGGGCGAAGGCTGCGACCACGACAGAGAGCAGCACCGAGAACAGGACCACTACGAAGCACGCAGCCGCGAACCACGTGATGAAGGAGGCGAGGCTGAATCGGGCGAACAGCCGCGGCGGAGCGAAGAGGTGGCGATTGCGGCGCGTGGGCGAGAGCGAGGTGGTCATTAGCCTTTGCCTCCGACGGCAGGTCCTTTGTACAGGAGGGCGCGGACCAGCGTCATCACGCCCAGGACGACGAGTTCGATGAGGGTGAGCACGATGGCGATGGCAGATGCGGCCGTGTAGTCCGACTGCTGGGCCGCTGCCTGGTAGATGGGGATCGTCAGAACGTGCGTCTGGTTGTCGGGCTGGCCGACGAGGATGGCAGAGGGGAAGATCGCAAACGCTTCGACGAGGGCGAGCATGAAGGCGGTCAGCACTCCGGGCAGGGCGAGGGGAAGGATGATCTGCCAGAATCGGGCGGTGCGGGATGCGCCCAGGGTCGCGGCGGCGTTCTCCAGGGAGCGGTCGATGCCGCCGAAGAAGCCCATCATCATCAGGAAGGAGAACGGCACCGTCGTGATCACGCCTGCGATGAAGGTGCCCCAGTAGTTGTAGATGAAGTTGCCCGCGGGCAGGCCGAGCGCCTTGAGGGCCAGGTTCACCCAGCCGAACGGGGCGAAGGCCCGGCTCATGCCCTGCGCGATCAGGATGCTGCCGAATGTGAGGGGGAGCATCATGATCAGGGTTATCGCCTGACGCCCGCGGAAGTTGCGCCGGGCCTGGTAGGCGATGGGCGCTGCGAACGCGACGCTGAAGACGGCCACAGGCAGCGCGAGCTGGATAGTGCGCAGGACCGAGCTGAACTGGTAGGGGTCCGAGAAGAAATCGACATAGTTCTGGAACGGCCCCCCGGAGCGCGGCTCGAAGGAGATGGAGACGCCGTAGACGAACGGGTAGACGAACAGCGCTGCCAGGGCCAGGACTGCCGGCAGGAGGAGCAGGAGGCTCCAGTCGATGCCCCGCTCGGACAGCCGGTGGCTGAGCGGGTGCTTGGTCGTCTCGGGGGCCGTTCCCGCCGGCCGCGTTGTCGTGCTAGCCGTCGCCATTGTTCCGTCCCTCGTCCTCGGCGAAGACCAGAACCCGCTCCGGCACGATCGACAGGCGCACCCGCTCCCCAGCTGCCACCGGCTTCTCGGTGCGCAGATGGATGACGACCCCGCCGTCGGTGCGGGTCCGGACGGCGAGTTCCCGTCCGTGGTACTCGACGACCTCGACGGTGGCAAGCAGCCCGGTGCTGCCGGGTGCGCCGTCGATCGTGACGTCCTCAGGGCGGATTGCAACTTTGACCTTAGCGCCGGGTCTGAGCGCCGTGTCCGATCTGAGGCTCCCGAGCAGCTTCTGCCCTTGAAGGTCTAGGACGACGGATCCGTCGGCCCGGGGGAATTCGCAGACCGCCTCGAACAGGTTGCGGTACCCCATGAAGCCGGCCACGTACGCGGAGGCCGGGTTGGTGTAGACCTCTTCAGGGGTGCCGGTCTGCTCCAGCCTCCCGGCCCGGAGCACGACCAAGCGGGTCGCGAGGGAGAGGGCCTCTTCCTGGTCGTGGGTGACGTACAGCACGGTGAGTCCGCGCTCCTGGTAGAGGCGCTTGATCTCGGTCCGGAGCTCGATGCGGAGCGAGGCATCGAGATTTGACAGCGGTTCGTCCATGAGGACGATTTCGGGGTCGATGGCCAGGGCGCGGGCGATCGCGACCCGCTGCTGCTGGCCGCCGGAGAGCTGGGCGGGCAGCTTGCTCGAGTGCTCGCTGAGCTGGACGAGCTCGAGGGCCCGGGATGCGCGCGCAGCCCTTTCTGCCTTGGCAACCTTTCGCATCTTGAGGCCGAACTCGACGTTCTTCTGCACGGACATGTGCGGGAACAGGGCATAGTTCTGGAACACCATGCCGAAGCCCCGCTTCTCGGTGGGAAGGGTGTCGATGCGCTGGTCGTCGCGCCAGATGGACCCGCTGGTGAGGGGCTGGAGGCCTGCCATGCAGGCCAGGGCGGTGGATTTGCCGCACCCGGACGGTCCCAGGAGGGCGACGAACTCTCCGCGTTCGAGGCTGAGGTCCAGTTCGGCCAGGGCGAGGGTGTCCTTGGCGTAGGCCCGGGAGACGCTGCGCATCTGCAGCCGGTCGAATTGGTGCTTTTCTGTGAGGCGAATCGAAGTGGTCGTCACTGTCATACCGAACTTCCGATGAATGGTGTTGTCGCTGGTCTGGCCGTCACTGTCCGACGGAGCTGCCGACATTCTCCTGCCACAGCTTGAAAGCAGTCTGGAGCGCGTCGGGGGTCAGCGGAACCCTGGCGCTTCCGGTCTTGAGGGCTTGGGGGTAGAAGTCGGGACGCCCCCAGGCCTGCACGAAGTCCTTCACCGCTTGCCCCGAGTTGTCGACGGTGGCGTTCTTGTTGGCGGTGGTGAGCACGCCGGTGGTGAGCCGGTCCTTCTGCGCATCCGCCGAGACCATGTAGGACTCGAGCTTGAGGTCGACATAGAGGGTCTGGGGGCTGACCCCGGCCGGGATCATCGAGTAGTGGCCGTCGGTGATCCAGTTCTGGTCCTGGAAGAGGGCGATGCCGGTGTTGGCGGGGTAGGTTCCCGCCTTACGGAACGAGACGTCGTGGGCGATGATCGTCGGGATGAGCTCGAGCTGTCCCGATCCGAACTGCTGGGCGAGGAGGGAGGAGCTCGACGGGTAGCTGGTCACGTACTTGCCCAGTTCCTTCAGATAGGCCCAGGTCTTGGCCCAGCCGTTCGCCGGGTCGGAGGGATCCTTGTCGCCCAGCATGTAGGGGAGCGCTTCGATGAATGCGCGTCCCGAACCCGAGTTGGCCGGCTGCGCATAGGAGAACTTGCCGGGATTCGCCTTCGCCCATGCCAGGAGGGCATCCGGCGTGGTGGGGACATCCGAGGCCTTCAGTGAGGGAAGGTAGTCTAGGAACGGGCCGTTCGGATCGTAGTTCACCAGGACCCCGTTGCCGTTGCCCGCGTTCTGGAAGGCGCTCTGTCCCGTGTCCTGAATCCCGGAGAAGTCCGGAAGGCTCGACGAGTAGGCCGGGATCTGCTTGGTGACCAGCTTCTGCTTCTCCAGCGCCCCGAGGACGTCGGGACCGCCCAGCACCAGGGAGGTGGAGACGGATCCGCCTGAGGCCTGGGCCAGGATCTTCCCGGCCACGTCGGTGGCCGCCGCGGTCTGGTAGGTCACGCCCGAGACGAGATCCGGGTTTGCCTTGACGAACGCGTCGATGGCAGCCTGCCCGCCGCCCTTGAGGTCACCGCCGCCGTCGAGGATGGTCAATTGGATCGGCTTGCTCGGCTTGGAGGGCGCATCCGATGGGGACGCTGCCGCGGTCGAGGTATTGGGCGCTCCGCAGGCGGTCACGCCGAGGACCGCTGCTGCCACTAGGGACGTGAGGATGCCAGCCTTCCGGCTGAACGCCTTGGTGCCGCTGCTGTGTGTCACGGAGATGCCTTTCTGGAACATACGACGCTGTACTTGGCGGCCCTCCTCCCGCCGGCGGGTTGCCGTGCTTGGACCGTGAGGACTTGTGTCGACGATAGTGATCGTTCACCTTAGTGTCAATAGCCGTCGTCTTGAGCCTGTCTTCCTTCCTTCTCCTGACTTCCCGCCACCAACAGGCATCCAGAGCGAACACTTAGATCAAAGGAGAGTGGGAGCAGAGGCCGTTCGGCTGTCGAGGCACGGCGTGCCGGCAAGCTGACACGCCTGGGCATCTCGCCGGGAGCCTCGACAAGGGCACTTGACGAAAAGTGATCGTTCACTGAAGATGGGGTGACCGATCACAAAGATGCGGATCCCTACAAGGCCTGAGGTTCGACTCACCAGTGACAACGAAAGAACATACTCCTGTAAGCTCTGTTGCCGCCGAGCCGGACCGTCTCCTGCCAGCCGATCCCGGGACTCGACAGATCGGCCAGGACCTGCTGGCCGAGGTGGAGCACTTCCCGATCCTGTCCCCGCACGGGCACGTCCCGGCGGAGTGGATTGCGGACGACGTGCCGTTCCCGGACCCGACCGCCCTCCTGGTCACGCCGGACCATTACGTCACGCGGCTCATCCATGCCTCGGGGGTTCCGCTGGGCGAGCTCGGGTTCGGCGAGCAAGGGCCGGAGGCGTCCCTCGAGGGATGGCGGCGCTTCGCGGAGGCGTGGCCGCTCTTCGACGGGACGGCCTCGGGGTACTGGCTGCGCAGCGAGTTCGAGCACGTCTTCGGCCTCCCGGCGGAGATGGTGGAGTCCTTCGGGCCGGAGAACGCGGACGCGGTGTACGGGGCGATCGCGGCGAAGCTGGCCGAGCCGGGCTTCCGCCCGAGGAAGCTGTTCGAGGACTTCAACATCGAGGTCCTGGCCACGACCGACGACCCGCTGGATTCCCTCGAGGCGCACGAGCGGCTCGCGAAGGACGAGACGTTCCGCGGCCGGGTGGTGCCGACGTTCCGGCCGGACGCGTACATCAACGTGGCCCATCCGGAGTGGGCCGAGCGCGTCGAGCGGCTCACGGCGGAGGCCTCCGGCGGGGTGGCGGGGTTCGCCGGCTACCTCAGGGCACTTGAGAACCGGCGGCGGTACTTCGTGGAGCACGGCGCGGTCTCCGCGGACCACGGCGTCCGCACCCCGCTCACGCTCAGGCTCGAACCGGGCGAGGCGGAGGCGCTGTTCGAGAAGGCCCGCCGGGGCGAGGCGACGGGGGCGGACCGGGATGCGTTCGAGGCGCACATGATGTGGGAGATGGCAGGGATGTCCGTCGAGGACGGCCTGGTCATGACGATCCACCCGGGCT
>NZ_JTDL01000106.1 GCF_000802235.1 Sinomonas humi | reverse complement strand
CCCCGCCGCGATCTTCGCCGAAGCCGCCGCCGAGACCGGCATCGAGGTCACCATCGCCAAAGAAGGCGACCCCGAAGACGAAGCCCTCGACGCCTCCAGCATCCTCTCCCTCATGTCCCTCGGCGCCGAACACGGCCAGAAAGTCACCCTCCGCGCCACCGGCCCCAACGCAGACCAAGCCCTCGACCACCTCGTCACCATCCTCGAAACCGACCACGACGCCCAATAACCACACCCCGGGCCAGCCGCGCCGCCACCACCGCAGGGTCACACCCCGCGGCGGTGGCGGCGCAATTATTGAGAGCCCCTTTGGGAGGGACCAGAGCCGGTTCAGTCCTTGACCGTGATGCCCAACTGCTCAGCCATCGCCCCGGCGAGCTCGGCGGCCTGGAGACCGCTCACGATCGCGCCCCGGAGACCGGGCATCCCCACGATCCTGCCGAGTCGCGCACCTCTTAGGTCGACGTGCCGGAGCTCGGCAGCGGAAACATCAAGCGTCTCGAGGACGCAGCCCTCGAACGCCACCCGAGTCGCCTTCGCACGCCCGAGGTCGAGTTCCTCGATGACGCAGTCTTCGAACAGCACATCACTGAGCTCAGAGGCGCGGAGATTGACAAACCCGAGCTTGCAGCCCCGGACGGCGGCGCCCGACCACGTCGTGTCGTAGAGCTCGGCCGAGCCGATGCGGGAGGCTCCGAGCTCGACGTCGCGGAATCGCGAGCGCGGGGCAGTGAGGCTTGCCGCCCCAAGGCGGTCGATGCGCGTCTCCACAAACGACGCCCCGGTGAGGTCCGCGCCGTCGGCCGTCACGCCGTCGAGCGTGCACTCGACAAGGGCGACCCCCGCCAGCCCGCGCTCGGCGAGGTCTACACCGTCGAACGCGAGGCCCTCTGCGCGCTCCCCCGGATCCAGATCCCTCGCGTATCCCGCGACGAGGTCGCCGAGGCGCAGTTCGCTCAGCCGTGGACGGATGGACTCGGCGCGGGGACTCACCCGCCGATCCTAGCCCGCCGTAGGCTGGGCCCATGAGGATCGCTGTGCTCGATGACTATCAGGGCGTCGCCGCCGGTTTCGCGGATTGGGATTCGCTCGGCGCGGATGTCACCTTCTTCTCTGAGCACTTGGGGCACGACGACGACGCCGTCGTCGCCGCGCTCGAGGAGTTCGACGCCCTTGTGGTCATGCGGGAACGCACCCCGCTGCGGGCCGAGCGGCTCGAGCGCCTCCCGAACCTGCAGCTCATCGTCTCGACCGGGCGTCGGAACGCCTCGATCGATCTCAAGGCGACGGCGGCCCGTGGGATCACCGTCTGCCACACCGGCTACGTGCCCGCCCCGGCCGCGGAGCACACGTGGGCACTCATCCACGCCGCGACCCGGAGACTCGATGTCGAACTCGGGGCGATCCGTTCCGGCGGGTGGCAGACGACGGTCGGGCGAGGGCTCGAAGGGCAGCGGCTGAGCGTGCTCGGTCTCGGCAACCTCGGCTCGCGCGTCGCGAAGGTCGGGCTCGCGTTCGGCATGGACGTCGTGGCCTGGAGCCAGAACCTCACCGAGGAGCGGGCGGCCGAGGTCGGCGTCCGTCGGGTGGAGAAGGACGAACTCTTCGCAACGGCGGACGTCCTCACCGTCCACCTCGTGCTCTCGAAGCGTTCGCGCGGGATCGTAGGGGCGGAGGAACTCGCCCTCATGAGCCCGGACGCGATCCTCGTCAACACCTCCCGGGGCCCCCTCGTCGACGAGGCCGCTCTGCTCGACGCACTCTCCCACGACCGACTCGGGCTCGCAGCGCTCGACGTCTTCGACGTCGAGCCGCTCCCGGCTGACCACCCGTTGCGCCGCGAACCGCGCGCCATCCTGACGCCGCACATCGGGTACGTCACGCAGGAGCAGTACGAGATCTTCTACCAGGACGCCGTCGAGGACATCGCCGCTTTCGCGGCCGGATCACCCATCCGCATCATGGAGCTGCCGTAGGGGGGGCTGGCGCGAGGGGCGACGCCGCGGCCCGACGAGCAGCCGTCGCGGCAGCACGTGGCTCATGAGCGCCACGGCCTTGTACCGGCGCGACGGGATCGACACCGCCTTCCCGCGGAGGTTGTCGAGCAGGCCCTCGCGCACCACGCGCGGCGCCCGCAGCCATAGGAACGGCGGGATGAGCCGCTTTGACATGCCCATGCGCTCGTGGAATTCCGTGTGCACGAATCCGGGGCAGAGCGCCGTGACGAGAACGCCCTCCCGCCTATAGTGCAGGTTGGCCCACCGGCTGAAGGAGAGGGTCCACGCCTTCGCTGCCGAGTAGGAACCCCGCGGCAGGTAGGCGGCAATCGACGCGACGTTGACGATCCGCCCCTCACGCCGCGCCGTCATGGCACCGAGCGCCGCGTGGCACAGGCTCATGGTCGCCTCGACGTGCAGCCTCAAGTGCCGGACCTCGTCCTCGAGGGGGTTCCGGTCGAAGTCATGGAGGAGGCCGATCCCGGCATTGTTGACAAGGATCCCGACCGGTCGCGCCGTGTCGGCGACGCGGTCGACGACGGCGGAAAGCTGCGCCTGATCCGTCAGGTCGGCGGGGAGCACCTGGACCTCGACGCCGGTCCGCGAGCGGAGCCCAGCGGCGAGCCGCTGAAGCCTGTCCTCGTCCCGCGCGACGAGCACGAGGCCGTGGCCCTGGGCAGCGAGCTGGCGCGCGAATTCGGCTCCGAGGCCAGAACTCGCGCCCGTGATGAGCGCCGTCGTCATGCTGCCCAGCCTAGTCGCGCGCACCGACACACCCTTCGCTTTGTCGGACGGACACAAAGATGAGCGCCGCACGGCGGAACTTCTGGAAGTCCGACTGTAGGAATCCGCCAAAACGGGAGCGCCGCCATTGACCGCTCCCGCACCGCGGGAAACGTGCCTCAACAGGAATACTTGAACCCATGGACCGCATTGCTATCACCGGCTTCGGGGCAGTCAGCCCCCTCGGAACCGATGCGCCGTCGACCTGGGAAGCCCTCCGCGAGGGCCGGTCCGGCGTGTCAGTCCTCGAGGATGACTGGGCCTCCGAGCTCACCACCCGGATCGCCGGGACCGTCCCAAGCTCCTTCACCGAGGCCCTCGCCGTGCGCGAGATCAAGCGGCTCGACCGCTGCGAGCAGTTTGCTCTCATCGCAGGCCGCGAGGCGTGGGAGATGGCTGGCCGGCCCGAGATCGACGGCGACCGCCTCGCCGTCGTGGTGGGAACCGGGATCGGCGGGATCACGACGACGATCGCCCAGACTCACGCGCTCGACGCCTCGGGGCCTCGCCGCGTCTCCCCCCACACCGTCACGATGCTCATGGGGAACGGAGCGGCCGCCTGGCTCTCCATCGACCTCGGAGCGAAGGCAGGCGCCCGGACGCCGACGAGTGCTTGCGCCTCGGGCGCGGAGGCCCTCGCGATGGGACGCGAAATGATCCTCGCGGGCAACGCGGACATGGTCGTCGCGGGCGGAAGCGAGGCCGCGATCACCGGCCTCACGCTCGCCGCCTTCGGCCAGATCCGGGCCCTCTCGAAGCGTAACGACGATCCAGAAGCCGCATCCCGCCCCTTTGACGCGGACCGCGACGGGTTCGTACTCGGCGAGGGCGCCGCCCTGCTGGTCCTCGAGCGCGAGGCGCATGCACGTGCTCGCGGGGCCGAGATCTTCGCGTATCTGGAGGGGGCCGCTGTCACATCGGACGCGTTCGACATCGTCGGCGCGGACCCCTCGAACCAGGCCCGCACCATGACGCTCGCGCTGCGGGCCGCGGACTTCGCCCCCGGCGACATCGACTTCGTGCACGCCCACGCAACGGCCACGCCCACCGGGGATGTCAACGAGGCCGAGGCTCTGGCCGAGACCGGAATCGATGCTCCCGTCACGTCAACCAAGTCCATGACCGGTCACCTGCTGGGCGCGTCAGGGTCCCTCAGCGCGATCGCGTCGGTCATGGCCCTCCGCGAAGGCGTCGTGCCGCCAACCACCAACGTCGGCAAGATCGACCCCGCGATCAAGCTCGACGTCGTCGCGAACATCAAGCGGGAAGTCGACGCACGCGCCGCGATCGTCAATTCCTTCGGCTTCGGCGGCCATAACGCAGCGCTCGTCCTGAGCCGCGCCTAGCCCGCTCCGCCCTTCACGACGAGCGCCCGGCCGCTAAGGCTTGGGCGCTCGTCGGGCCCTGCGGGCGAGAAGGCGGAGCTGGAGGATTCGGACCGCCCCTGCGATCGCGACCAGGACCCCGCCCGCAACCGCCGCGATGAACAGCGCGAGGCCGAGTGGAACGTAGCCGTCGAGGCCCAAGAACTGCACGCGGGCGGTGTCCTGGTTCTGCAGGAAGAACACGATGAGCAGGATGAGGACGATCAGGGCGACGATGACGGCGGCCCACACGACGCCCGCGCGCGTCACGGGAGGCTCCGCGCCGGTCTGCGCCGGCGCAGCCTGCCGTTCGCGCTGCAGCGGCTGCTGGGACGGACCATTCCTGCTGGGCTGGTCAAGGCGACCGGGTTGACCTGGTCGGCTGGGTTGATCTGGTCTGCTCGGCTCCTGTGGCGAAGACGGAGACTGAGGTTGCTGGCTCATGGTGCTCCTTTCATCGTCTGTCCTATAACTACCGTTCCCCCGATCTCGGGGTCTCGGACGATCCGGGTTCTCAAGCCCGCTTCCTTGAGCAGCGCGGCCGTCGTCGACGCCTGCTGCTTGCTCGTCTCGATCAAGAGAGCGCCTCCAGGCGCGAGCCAAGGCACGGCCGCCTCGGCCACCCGGCGCTGGATCGCGAGCCCGTCCTCCCCGCCGTCGAGCGCGATGAGCGGTTCGTAGTCGCGCGCCTCGGGCGGCATGAGGGCGATTGCTTCACTGGGCACGTAGGGGGCGTTGGCCGCCACGACGTCCACCCGTCCCTTGATGCTCGCGGGGAGTGGGTCGAACAGGTCCCCAACGAAGGCGTGGCCCGCGTACGGGGCGATGTTGACGCTCGCGACTTCCACCGCGGCCGGGTCTATGTCCGCCGCGTAGAGCTCGATTCCCGGAACGGCGTGCGCAACGAGTGCGCCGACGGCGCCGCTTCCGCAGCAGAGGTCGACGACGACGGCGGTCCGATCCGTCGTCGTGCCCGCAAGCGTGGCGGCCTCCCTGGCGAGAAGCACGCTCCGTCGCCGAGGAACGAACACTCCCGGGGCGACGCTGATCCGGAGGCCCCCGAATTCCGCCCATCCGACCACGTACTCGAGCGGCTCTCCCCCAACGCGGCGCTGGACGAGGGCCTCCAGGCGAGTGGCGTCGTCGTCCGCGGCCTCGAGCAGCAGGCGCGCCTCCTCCTCGGCGAAGACGCACCCGGCGGCCCTCAGCCGGGCGACGAGCGGGTCCGGAACCTCCGGTTCGGAGGGCTGGCCCGCCTCTGGCCATGGCATGGTCACGGCGATAGTCTGCCATCACCCATAGGGCCAATGCGGCCCCTCAACGTCAGGAGGAATCATGGCAGGGCACACCTACAGCGTTTCTGAGATCGTCGGGACCTCCCCTGACGGCGTCGACCAAGCCGTCCGCAATGCCATCGAAACCGCTTCCGAGACGCTGCGGAACCTCGACTGGTTCGAGATCAAGTCGGTCCGGGGCCACATCGAGAACGGCCGCGTGGCCGACTGGCAGGTTACCGTCAAGATCGGCTTCCGTCTCGAACGCTAGGCGCACCCGTCCGCTCAGCCGCTGCCACGGCGGACCGACCGGGTGCGGGGGCCGCTCGCTTTCGCCCTCTGCCACGGCGGCTGAGCTTCTCACTGTCCTCGAGCTCGAACAGCTCGTCCCACGGCTGTTTGAGCCGTACCGCGAGAGCTATGGCAAGTTCTTCGCTCAGCTTTGCCATTCGGCCCGTCTCCAGCAGATGGATCGTGGTCTGCGAACGGTTGACCAGGAAGCCGAGCTGCTTCTGCGAGAGGTTCTCCTGCCTCCGCCATCTCCGCAGCATCGCCGGGTCCTTCACCTTCATGCGCTCCCCTCTCGGATGGTCGCCGGGAGAGCCGCTGCAGGGCCTCCCCCTTACCCTTGGCCCATCCTACAATTTAAATTAAGCGAATTGTCAATTACTTGTTGTTCCTACAAGCGGTTCAGGCCGCGCCATTCCGGGCAGGATGAGTGTGTAGGTTGTTGCCTATTGGTGTGTCGCAATGGATGAGGAGAGAGCCGAGCCCGTGAACGAGCCGTTGAGCCTGCGAGACTTGGTTGAGGCCGCCGCGGGGAAGCGCGATGCCTCGGGCCTGCGTCTCGCGGAGATCGCGGAGGCCGAGGGATTCAAGATCACCGTCACGACCATCAATGCCATCCGGCAGGGAACCTACAAGTCGAAGCCGCGCCCGAGCACGATCCGCGCGATTGCCTGGCTCGCAGGCGTCACCGAAGACGTTGCCTTCACGGCGGCTGGCCAGCCCGTTCCCGGCCCGCCTTTCGCCGACGAGCTGCCGCCCGGCGTCGACAACCTCCCGCCCAAGGCGCGGCGCGCTGCCATCGAAATGCTGCGCGCGCTCGTCGACCTCAATCGCCGTTCCGTGGAGTCGCTGTCCGAGACGGGCGATGCACCCGAGGCGGACGACGACGCGCTGCCGCCGTCTTGGCAGCGTCTAGCGGCCTACAGCGGCCCGGACGGGCACCTTGAGCGCGAGCAGGAATGGTCAGACCGGGGCGAGGAACCCCAGGCTCCGTCCGAGAAGGAATGAGCGGCTCGCTGGCCAGGAATGTCGGCCCCGTTCCCTAGGCTGGCCCCGTGTTCAGTCCTTGGGGGGCACTGCGCGAGCTGACTCACGTAACCCTGCATTTCGTCGTCATGCCGGACGGGGCTCCGGCTCGCACCGATGGGCGCCGCCGGATCTGGCTCGACAAGCGCCTTCAGCAGGCGGAGCGTCGCTGCGCCCTGACGCATGAGCTCGTCCATCTCGAGCACGGGCACACGAGCTGCCAAGGCCCGCGCGTCGAGCGGCGCGTACGGGAGGAGACAGCCCGTCGCCTCGTCCCATTCGAGCACCTCATCGAGGCCTACCGCTGGACCCAGCACCCGGCGGAGCTCGCCGAGGAGCTTTGGGTGACGGTCGACGTCGTGCGCGACCTTCTCGAAGCCCTCACCGATACTGAACGCGCTGCACTCGGTGCCTCCTGCGGGAGGCTTCCCTGAGTCACCCCCTCAGGAGTGCGAGGGCCTCCTCCTGTGAGAGCTTGGTCTGCCGGTACTCCTTGAGGAGGACGTCGAGCATGGCGTCGGCGCGCTCCGGCGTCTCGGCGCCCATCGCTTCTCCTGCGAAGGCTACGCGGAAGTTGTGGGCGTACGCATCTGAAGCTGTCTGCGCAAGGCACAGGTGGGTTGAGACCCCAGCTAGTAGCAGTTGCTCAACCTCCCACGTCCGCAGCCGCTGGAGGAGGTCCGTTCCCCAGAAGGCACTATCGCGACGCTTGACGAGCTGCGGAAGTCCCTCCGTGTCGAGTTCGGGAAGCAGCTGCGCCTGTTCCGTTCCGTGGAACGCAAAGCCCTGTTCGTCGTCGAGCATAGAGAGCGTCCACGTCGAGCCGTCCCGTTCATGCTCGGTCCGCAGCAGGAGGACCCGGGCGTCACTTTCGCGCGCCGCAGCGATGAGCTCATTGCACGCCCTCACCACTCGGTCCCGCTCCGCAGCCAGGGCACCGTTCTCAAAAAAGGCGTTCTCGAGGTCGATCACGAGCAAGGCTGTCTTCATGAGGGGGTCCTACCCATGCGGGGCCCGGCTCACGCGGACGGGACGGGTACATGCTTTCGCGGTGGGCCCTGTGGGGCTCGAACCCACGACCCGCGGATTAAAAGTCCGCTGCTCTACCAACTGAGCTAAAGGCCCCTGACCGGCTTAGCCCGGTCCACTCAGTACTCTAGCGCAGCAGGCCTCACCGCACGCGCCGCTACAGGGGATGCACGTGGGCAGGTGCGCGCAACAGGAGTACCGTACTTGGCATGAGCGAGCATCCAGGAGGTCCCGGAAACGGCACTGGTCCGGTGAGGCCGCACAAGCCAAAGCCCTTCGCACCTCTCGACTTCGAACCCTTTGCGGGCGGAGCAGACCCCGCCCGGGTTTCGGAGGCGGCACACCTTGCAGCCCAAGCCCTCGTTCGCCGAGGACGCGAGAGCGATGACCCTGAGATCACGCGAAGACTCGTCCGGCTCGCCGACGAGCAGGGGCTCGATGCGATTGCAGAGATGTGGGCCGAGAGCCCGGCGCGTTCGCTCCCGGGCGCCCTCTGGCGCCTCTACGCTCTCAGGGCGGCCACTCGCAGCGATCCAGAGCGGATCTCCGTCTATTTCAAGGCCGGCAAGGACACCGCACAGGTTTCGCACGCCGTCGCCGGCGTCGCGGAGCCGCCGGGTGCCGAAGAGCTGACGGTCATGGCAGATGCCATTCTCTCCGGCGCGTTCGACGGCGAATTCGACGTCGCGCTCGAACGTTCCGCGGCCTTCTGCCGGGTCGTCGCCCTAGGCCAGGCGAAGCTCGCGGACAGCGCCGAATGGGGCAACGCGCAGCACGCCACCAAGCTCACCCGAAACGCCCACCAACTCGTCAAGACGGCCGAGGACCTCGAAGCCTCGGCCAAGGCTTGGCGGCGCGGCCAACTCGACTAGGCGAAGGCCTGCTAGCCCCGCGGCCCCGCCTAGTCAAGGTTGACTACCGCGGGACCCCGTAGAAGACTGAAGGTGGCGTCGGACCGCGGTAGCCCCGGGCTCCAACTTTTAGCCGCTTCGAGCGGCCTTCCGCCGAGAGGCGCTCCCGGTTCGGCGCTCCTAACTTGTTCGGGATGATCCAGACTCGGGTCGACCTGAATTACGAAGGCTCCGCGGCAACGCCGCGGAGCCTTCGTGCTCCTCCATTCAACCCCCGTACTCACCCGAGAGCCCCCGTGCCCTCAGGGAGAAGCGCGCCCGAGTCCTTCATCCCCCAGTCCCCCGGTTACCACCCCCCTATGGAGCGACTCGGGCGCGCTTCCAGGCCGCGTTCCCCGCTGCCACGAGATGACACGGACGCCCCCGCCCGTCCGCGTCAGTTCGTGACAAGTAATCACGGCCTGTTGTCAGGCTAGAGGCGGGTTTGGGACCCTCCGTGGAATACAAGCAGCTTCTCCGTGTTGGCTCCCCTGGGGCCTCAGTGGTGCCCGCTCCCTTGGGACGCTGCCCTACTGGTCGCCACGAACAAGCTCGAACAACGCCTTTCGGGACGCAGCATTCGTCTTCCGCAGCGCGTTCGAAATGTGGCTCTCCACCGTCCGAATGCTCAATCCGAACTGGTCCGCAATCTCCTGGTTCGTACGGGTTCCCGCGAGCAGGGCGATCTCTCGTTCTCGATCGGTGAGGCTCAGATACGGGACCCCGGGCTCGAACGCAATGAACTGCCCATCGGGCCGGTGCTTCCTCATGAATCGCTCGGCGGCGCGTTCGATGGCCGCGACGGTCGGGCCACCATGGCTGCTCACACGGTGCTTGCGCACGGCCCCGCGCAGGAGCATAGCGATCTTGTAGGCATCCCCGTCGGGCTCGTATTCGTCAGGGAAGCGGTCCAGCACTGCGATGTCGCCTTCGAGAACGGCGTCGGCCACCCGGAGGAGCTGATCATGCCGAGTGATGCCCTCTTCACGCAGGATCTTCTCGAGCCGGGCCTTCACGCGAGGCGTGGGGAGAAGGCAGAGCACGAAGAGACCCGAGTAGACGGCCTCGAGGATAAACCCGTGTGCCTTCTGATCAGCGAGGAGCGCGCTCGCGCGCTGGTCGAAGGCTTCGGCGCTCGCCGGCTTCCGTGCCACGAGCTCGTAGACGCCCTTGCCGATCCCAGGTAACGGCCCGACGTCGTTCGCTGCCGTCGCCTGCTCGCCCAGAGAGGACGACGCCGCATCCGCCCGGAGCGCCGAGAGGCGCAGCATTGCGTTGTACAAGGACCCGAGAAGGAAGCCCGGACGCTTCAATGAGAACGCCCATCCCATGAGGTATTCCGCCTCGTCGAACAGGCCCCGCGACAGGAGCGCAAGCGAAGCGACGTAGCTCTGCGTGACGAGGCTGAACTGGTCCACGTTGCGGAGCGCGGTGCGGCGGCGCTGGAGCGAGTACGCGAGCGCCTCGTCGACGCGGCCACTCGCGAAGAGAGCCAGCCCGCGGATCAGCGGCTCGAAGCGCGGCACGACCTCGAACCCCTCGGCCGCGTCCATCGCAGCCAGCGCGGCCTCGGGCTTCATCCGGAAGAGCTCGAGCAGGCCGCGTGCGACGGCAATGACCCCGCTGGTCGGCTGCCGCACCGGCAAGCCTGCGAATTCGGCGTCGAGGTCCGCAGGCATACCGGTGTGCTGGGAACGGACCAGCAGGCTGAAGGCGCGGGCCTCCTCCGCCCACTCGGGCTCCGCCTCCGCGAACTCCTCGAGGATCGCGAGTCCGCCCGCCAAGTCGTTCTCATCCATGACCGCCCACAGGGCCCTTGTCATGTTGAAGAACAGCAGGTCCTCAGGCGCGCTGCCGGTGCGGTCAGTATGCTCGAAGACCTTGCGGATGCGGAGGCGGTCGAGCGCGCCTCCCCAATAGACCCGAAGGAAGGCCACGGCGTTGGACATCGTCCTCTCGGCCTCCCACGCCGCGTAGTAGAGCTGCTCGACTGATTCAAGCCGTTTGTGGAAGTACCTCACAGTCGCGGCATGGCTGCCGCCGTGCTCCTCCCGCAACGCGGCCAGCTCGGCCGATGCTGAGCCGTCAGAAAGCGGCAGCTCGTCCTCGTGCTGGGGACCATCGAGCCCACCGGTCAGTGAGTCGCGGAGTATCCGGCGAGAGTTCAGTACGTGGCCCGCGAGGTAATCCTCGATGACAGGAGGGAACACAGAGGCGAAGAGGTGCCCGTCCGGTCCTGGGAGGGCGGACACAAGTCGACGGTGCTCGAGGCTGTCGAGGACGTCGGCCCCCACGGAGACGGCGAGCTCCGCCACCGGCGTCGGGCCCAACACCGACAGCGTGGTGAGAGCCTTGAACTCCTCCGGTCGCAGCCCATGAAGCATGGATTCGATGGTCGCGTGGAGGTGCTCGTTCATGAGGGAGCCGTCGATCGCGTACTTCCCGTCACGGAGCACGAGTCGCTCGCTGAGGACGGCCGTCTCGATGATGCGCACTGCGAGGCGGAGGTTGCCTCCCGACTTCGCGAGGATGCGAGCGGGCACATCGACTTCTCCCGGCGCGCCCAGCATCTGGAGCAGGAGGGCGTTGACCTGCTCGTACCGGAGCGGGGCGAGCGCGACCGTGGCCTCGGGCCAGCGACCGAGGACGACGGCGGGTGTCCGAGACTCGAACGGAACGTCACCCATGGTTGCAATGAGCGGCACTTCCGTCCGTTTCTGCACGATGTCGATGACGGCCAGGGACTCCCGGTCGAGGCTTTCGATCTCGTCGACGAGGATGACGCGCGGCCCAACCCGGGAGACGTGCTCCGAGAGGAGGTCCGCGATCCCGAGGATTCCCGCGGCCCGTGGACGAAGGTCGATCCCCATGGAGACGATGCCGGCAAACGGAACCTCGGCCAGTGACTGAGTCGCGAAGACCGCGTATACGCGTGTCCCTCGGCCTTCGAGTTCGTCGACAACTCTCTTCGCCACGGTGGTTCGGCCGCTCCCCGGCGCCCCCACGATCCGAACCCCCAGATTGTGCGCGACGTAGCGCAGCACGCGGTCAGTGACCTGCTCAAACAAGACTAGAAGACCTTTCGCTGTTGTCTGCCCCCCAGCAGCCCTCACCATCGAGCCGACGGCCGGGACCGTCGTCGTGCTCATCAGACGAGGGATGACGCAAACACCGCGCGCACTGCTTCTGGACGAACGTAAGGGCGTGACACAGGGACTCGGTGGCACGAAAGCCCAATCTCCGTGTTTGGAACACGGCGGCTCCGTGTTGGCCCAGGTTCGGCATCAGTGTTCAACCCCCCAGATTGGAGACCAACTACCCCAGTCATACTGAGCACCGACCAAGGAGACCATGACGCCGTTTTCGGATTCGGTGAGGATTCCGGGCCGTCAGGGCCGAATTCACCTTGTTCGCGTACCATGCGTCATGCCGGCCGCCGCCGGACCCCTGCCCCGCCCGCACCGCCCGCCCTGCCCCGCCCGCACCGCCCGCCCTGCCCCGCCCGCACGGCCTCGCACCCCGGAGGATTCATGAAGCTGCGCCTCTTCCCCCAGGAGACGGCCGCGCTCGAACTCCTGGCGGATCTCGCGCAGCAGTCGGTGCTCGCGGTGCAGGTGCTCTCGGAAATGTTCGGGGCGCCTCGCGAAGAGCACGAACGGATCTTCGAGGAGCTCATGCGGATCGACCGGCGGGCGACCGAACTTCAGCGTTCGCTTCTGACCCAACTGCGCACGAGCTTCGTCAACCCGCTCCCCCGGGAGGACATCCTCGACCTATCCGAGGGTCTCGGCGAAGCCATGGAACAGCTCGTGGCGGTTGGAGAGATCATGCTCGTGAACCGGCTGGACCGCCTTGCGCGGGAGGCGTCGGACCAGCTCGAGATCGTGAACCGCCAGGCCGAGCTCACGGTGGATGCAATGAAGGGCCTCGGGCACCTCGACAGCCTCGAGGACTATTGGATCGAAATGATCCGCTTGGCCAAGCGGGCAAACCACACCCACCGCATATGGGGTGCCAACGCGATGCGCGACCTCTCCTTGACCGCCTACGCGCGGAATATCGAAATGGCGAGGGCGCTCCTCGGCGCGGCCCACGCGCTCAAGGACGTGGGCTCCAACGTAGGCCGGATCATCGTCAAGGAGTCATGAGGTGAGCATCGCGCTCTTTGTGGCGGTGGTCGTATTCACGTCCGTTTTCGCGTTCCTCAACGGCTTCCGCGACGCCTCGAGCGCGGTGGGCCTCACCGTCCGGACCCGCGCTCTCACCCCGAGCGTCGCCGTCGTCCTCGCGGCCTTCTTCAACGTCGTCGGCACGGTGACGAGCGCGTGGCTCCTCAACTACTTCGGCGGCAGCTGGCTCACGGCGCCCCACGGCCCACGTAGCCTTGTTGTGCTCCTCGCCACCGTTGTGGGCGCAAGCCTTTGGAACGTGTACCTCTGGTGGCGGGGCTACCCGTCGTCGTCCACTCACGCCCTCGTCGGCGGACTCGTCGGCGCGAGCCTCGCGGCGGTGATCCGCGGGCACGCGCTTGAGGACGGCCTCGCCAACCTCCTCTGGTTCCAGGTGTGGCTCCCGCTCCTCATCTCGCCGGTGCTGGCCTTCGGCGTCGCGTTCTTCCTCACGAGCTTCACCACCTGGATCGCGCGGTACCGCCAACCGAGCCAGGCCCATGCAACGCTGCGTGCAGCTCAATCGGTCGGGACCGCTGCGGTCGCATTCGGGCACGGGCTACAGGACGGGCAACGGATCATCGCGGTCTTGGTTGTCGCGGCGGTCGGGAACCAGACCGACTGGACTGCGGTGCCGGGATGGATCGTCGCGGTCGCTGCCCTCGCGCTCGGCATCGGCACTCTGGCCGGCGGGTGGAGGGTTACCTATACCCTGAGCCACCGGCTGATCCGCACGGATCCGCTTCGCGGCTTCGTCTCTCAGCTCGTGACCACGCTCATGCTGTTCTTCGGCGCACTGTGGCTAAAGTGGCCCCTCTCGACCACGCATACCGTGGCCGCATCAATCCTCGGTGCTGGCAGCAATCAGAGGTACTCAGCAGTCAACGGGCGGCTCCTGGCCCGGCTGGTGATCGTTTGGATCGCGACGCCGCTTGTCACGGCGCTTCTCGGCCTCGTCCTCGCACTCGCGTTCGACCCGCTCGCCTCGTAGGCGAGGCGAGGATCGGAGAACGTCTACCCGAAGCGGCCCGAGACGTAGTCCTCGGTCGCCTTCTCCTTCGGGTTGTTGAAGATCGTCGTCGTGTCCGCGTACTCGATGAGCTTGCCCGGCTTGCCCGTACCGGCGATGTTGAAGAACGCGGTCTTGTCCGAGACGCGAGCGGCCTGCTGCATGTTGTGCGTCACGATGACGACCGTGTACCGCTCCTTGAGCTCGTTGATGAGGTCCTCGACAGCGAGCGTGGAGATCGGGTCGAGGGCTGAGCACGGCTCGTCCATGAGGATGACGTCAGGCTTCACCGCAATCGCCCGGGCGATGCACAGGCGCTGCTGCTGGCCGCCCGAGAGCCCCGAGCCGGGCTTGTCCAGACGGTCCTTGACCTCGTTCCAGAGGTTGGCACCCTTGAGCGAGGACTCGACGACCTCCTGCGCGTCCGACTTCGAGAGCCGGCCGCCGTTGAGCTTCACCCCAGCAAGGACGTTGTCACGGATCGACATTGTGGGGAACGGGTTGGGGCGCTGGAACACCATGCCCACGTGGCTGCGCACGGCCACGGGATCGACTCCCGAGCCGTAGAGGTCGTCACCGTCGAGGAGCACCTGTCCCTCGACCCGCGCACCGGGAAGGACCTCGTGCATGCGGTTGAGCGTGCGGAGGAAGGTCGACTTGCCGCACCCCGAGGGGCCGATGAACGCGGTGACGGAGCGTGCCGCGATGTTGATTGAGACGCCCTCGACGGCCAGGAAGTTGCCGTAGTAGACGTTCAGGTCCTTGACGTCGATTCGCTTGGACATGCTTTCCTTCGGTTCGAAAAGGTCGATCTGGGGGCGGTCAGCGCCCGGTCTTCGGGGCGAAGATCCGCGCGACGAGGCGCGCCACGAGGTTGAGGATCATGACGAAGATGATGAGCACGAGAGCGGCGCCCCACGCACGCTGGATGCTCGGATCCGGGTTCGACGGCGAGGTCGGATTGAGGATCTGGAAGTAGATGTACGTCGGAAGCGAGGCCATCCAGTCCGAGAACACGTTGTAGTTGATCTTCGTCGCGAAGCCGGCCGTGAGCAGGATGGGGGCCGTCTCGCCGATGACGCGGGCGATTGCAAGGGTGACGCCCGAGGCGATTCCAGAGATCGCGGTGGGAATGACGACCTTGAGGATTGTCCGCCACTTCCGGACGCCGAGCGCGTACGCGGCCTCACGGAGCTCGTTGGGGACGATGCGCAGCATCTCCTCGCTTGAGCGGACCACCACGGGAATCATGAGGACCGTGAGCGCAACCGCGGCGACGAAGCCGGTCTCAGTACCTGGCCCGAAGATCGTGGCGAACAGCGCTGCCGCAAAGAGGCCTGCGACGATCGACGGGATGCCCGTCATGACGTCGACGAACAGCGTGATCGCCTTGGCGAGCCGGCTGCCCTGACCGTACTCGACGAGGTAGACCGAGGTGAGCAAGCCCACGGGCACCGAGATGATCGTTGCCCACAGTGTGATGAGCAGGGTTCCCACGATGGCGTGGTAGATGCCGCCCAGCACCCGGCTTCCGGTGTTCACCGATTCGTTGTCCTGGATGCCGCTCACGCCGTTCATCGACGTCCCCAGGAAGCCCGGTGTGAGGAGGCCCTTGATGCCTCCTTCGAGCACCGTCCAAATGACCGAGAAGAGCGGCAGGACGACGACGATGAACGCACCCACGACGAGGCACGTGGCGAACTTGTCGCGCGCCTTCCGGCCGCCCTCGACGGCGCCGCTCCACGAGACGTAGACGATCGTGTAGATGATCGCCGAGAAGACGCCCCAACCGAAGAAGTTGAAGCCGACAAGGGTCGAGAGCGCAGCTCCCACCACGAGGCCGACGGCGAGCGATGCCCAAGGGGCGTAGCGCGGGAGTCGATTGCGGGTCAGCGCAGTACGGCGCCTGGAGGTCGCGATGGCTGTCATGTCAGTTCGCTCCCGAGAATTCCTTGTGGCGGCTGATGACCCAGCGGGCCAGGAGGTTGACCGCCAGGGTGACGATGAAGAGTACGAGGCCGGCGGCAATGAGTGTGTTGAGGCTCAGGCCGCTCGCCTCCGGGAAGTTGAGCGCGATCTCGGCGGCAATCGTCTGGTTGCCGGACTGGAGGAGGCTCGCGATGAGGGGGCCTGAGGACAGCACGAGAGCGACGGCCATGGTCTCGCCGAGGGCGCGCCCGAGGCCGAGCATGACGGCGCTGATGATGCCCGGGCGGGCAAACGGCAGAACGGCCATCCGGATCATCTCCCAGCGCGTCGCGCCGAGCGCGAGCGCGGCCTCTTCGTGCAGCTTGGGGGTCTGGAGGAAGATCTCACGGCAGACCGACGTGATGATGGGGATGACCATGACTGCGAGCACGATCGACGCCGTCAGCAGCGTCTTGCCCGTCGCCGAGGGAGGGCCGGCGAAGATCGGGATCCAGCCGAGGGCCGAAGAGAGCCACGTATAGCCGGGCACGAGCGCAGGCGCGAGGAACGAGATGCCCCAAGCACCGAAGATGACGGACGGGATGGCCGCAAGCAGGTCGATGATGTACCCGAGGATCTGCGAGAGACGCCGCGGTGCGTAGTGGGAGATGAAGAGGGCGACGCCGATCGAGATGGGCGTGGCGATGAGGAGCGCGATAGCGGCGGCGATGATCGTGCCCACGACGAGCGGGAAGATGTAGGGCCAGAAGCCCTCTCCGTTCGCGATCTGGCTCTGCGGGGCGAGCAGCGCCGGCATAGCCTGGACGACGAGGAAGACGGCGACGGCGACGAGCACCACGAGGATGATCGCGCCGGCCGCAAGGGCCGCCCCCGAGAAGACCTTGTCTCCCGCGGCGCCCTGGCGGGACGACAGCGCCCGGAGCCGGCCTGGGCTCTCCGGTGTCTTTGTCTCGGTTGCAGTCAAATCTCGTCCCTTTGTTGCACGGGCGGTCTCATGGACGGTTCTCGTCATCTTGACACGTCCTCTCTCACTCAGCGCAAGGCCCGCTCCGACCGAAATGGTCGAAGCGGGCTCGCGCCGTTCAGGATGCGATCAGGACTTGACCTTGATCGAGTCGATCGCAGTCTTGTCCTTGGCCGCGAGGGCCGACGAGAGCGGGGCGCTCTTCGCGGCTGCGGCAGCGGCCTGCTGGCCAGCGTCCGAGACCACGTAGTTCTCCCACGCCTTCACGAGGTCGACGGTCGCCTGGTCCTTATAAGCGGAGCAGACGACGTGGTAGGAGACGAGGACGATCGGGTAGGCCGAGGAGTCCGTCGGGGTGCGGTCAAGGCTCAGCGCGAGGTCGTTCGCGGCGCGGCCCGAGGCGGGCTTCGAGAGCTCGACGGCCTTGGCGGCACCCTCGGCCGAGAGGGCAACCCACGAGCCGCCGACCTTGACCTTGGCCTTGCCGAGGCTGCCGCTCACGGCGGAGTCGTCGGAGTAGGCGATGGCGCCCTGGGTGTCGGTGACCGTCTTGACCACGCCGGAGGTGCCCTTGGCGTTCTCACCCGGGAGCGAGGCCGGCCAAGTCTGGTTCGATGCGTCGGTCCAGACCGAGGGGGCGGCCTTGTTGAGGTAGTCGGTGAAGTTCTGGGTGGTGCCAGAGTCATCCGAACGGTGAACGGGGGTGATCTTGAGGTTCGGCAGGTTCACGCCGGAGTTGTCGGCAGCGATCGCCGGGTCGTTCCAGTTGGTGATCTGACCGCGGAAGATCTTCGCAATCGTGTCAGGCGCGAGGTTGAGGCTCGTGACACCCGGGAGGTTGAACGCCACGGCGATCGGGGAGATGTAGACCGGGATGTCGAGCGCGCCGTCGGGGCCACACACGGACTTGGCCTGAGTGAGTTCATCGGTCGACATCGCAGCATCCGAGCCGGCGAACTGGCCCGCACCCGAGATGAACGTCTTGCGGCCGGCACCTGATCCGACCGGGTTGTACTGCACCGTGACGCCGGAGTTGGCGGCGGTGAAGCCCTGCTTCCAGGCATCGATGGCAGCGGACTGGGCGGTCGAACCCGCGCCGGTGAGCGTGCCAGTGACCTTGGGGCCGGAGGACGTAGCGGGAGCCGAGCCAGAGGAACCGGTCGCGTTGTCGGAACCGCACGCGGACAGGGCAAGCGCGCCAGCGGCGACGACAGCAACGGCCGAGAGGCGGCCGAAACGGAGAGCCTTCACGAAAATGACCCCTTCCAGGGTGATTTGAGGTGCGCCGTGCGAATGGCGCTGACCATCGGGTGCGTACGAGTCGTACTGACTTCGAACGTAAGAGCCTCAGGTAAAGAGATTCCGCGAGGCTGGTTAACGCAAGGTGAACGCGTGGGAGAGGATCGGTGACATCTGGCGGGTGAGTCTTGCACATCACACTCCTGTCCAAGTAGTGGACATCCTCCTCAGCCTCAGGCCGCCTCCCTAAACTGCCTCTATGGAGATCGCTCAACGGGGGAAACCGCCGCAGAGGGATTCGACGCGTTCGGCTTCCGGGAGAGCGAAGCTCGCCAAGATGCCGGGGGCAGCAAGGGACCGAGCCCGGGCCGGTTGGGCACGTGCGCGCGCTTCGCTCATGCCGGTGCTCCTCATGGCGGTGGGCGCCGTCTCCGCCTACCTCATCGCGGAGCAGGTCCTCGGCCACGTGGGCCCGATCTTCGCTGCCACGTCAGCCCTCGTCTCCCTGGGCTTCGGGCGCGACCTGACGCTTCGCAAGGTGCTCGAAGTCTCGGCCGGATGCACGCTCGGCATCGTGCTCGGCGACCTCATGAGGACACTCTTCGGGGCCGGCATCGCACAAGCCGCGATCGTGCTCGTCGTCTCGCTCCTGCTGGCGCGATTCCTCGACCGCGGCGTGATCTTCGCAACGCAGCTGGGCATCCAGTCGCTCTTCGTCGTCCTGCTCCCCGCACCGGTCGGCGGGCCCTTCACGCGGAGCCTGGACGCCGTCGTCGGCGGTCTCGTCTCGCTCCTGATCACCGCGCTCCTCCCCCGGGACCCGCGCGTCCAGCCGCGGCACGACCTCCACGAGCTCGTCGGCGCGTTCTCCGAGATGCTCCGAGAGTGTTCCGAGGCGCTGACTGAAGCAGACTCGACGCGAGCGTGGCACGCGCTCGTACGCGGGAGGAGCTCGCAGAGCCTCGTGGACGCCATCCGGGCAACGCTCAAGACCTCGGGCGAGGTAACACGCCTTGCGCCCGCCTACCGCCGCTACCGCTCGGAGATCGAGTCCTTCGAGCACGCCGTCGAATACCTCGATCTCGCTCTCCGCAACGGCCGTGTCGTCGCGAGGAGGATCGCGAGCGCGATCAACAATGCCGCGCTCTCCGAGATGGCCGCCGAAGACATCGCGGAGCTTCTCGAGAACACAGCGGAGGCCCTCGACCTCGTGGCAGCGGGCCTTTCCACGGAAGACCGCGAGGAGCGGCGCGTGAACCGCCGTTCGGCAGGGCTCATGCTCGAAGAAATCGCATCCCGCGCGCATCCTCGCAAGCTCCACGTCGAACGGCTCGAGGGCGAGGCGCTCGTCATCCTCATTCGGCCTATGCTCGTGGACCTCCTCGAGGCCGCGGGCTACGGCCACGACGAGGCAGTCGCGCTGCTTCCTGCGTTGTGACGGCACCTTGCGAGAAGGGCGTTGCGAGAGTGCGGGCAGGAATGTCGTAAGTCGCCACTAGCCTTAGGTCCATGGCTTCGAAGACCTCCACCCGCTCGTCCCGGCCCGCGGCCGGATACCGCTGCGCCGAATGCGGCTGGACGACCGTCAAGTGGGTGGGGCGCTGCGGAGAGTGCCAGTCGTGGGGCACCGTCGAGGAGGTCGGGGCGGCCGTAGCGCGGACGACGGCGGCTGTCACCGTCCGCGAGCCCGCGCGCTTGATCGCCGACGTCGACGCGACCGACGCTGCCTTCCTCCCGACGGGGGTGAGCGAGCTCGACCGTGTCCTCGGGGGCGGGCTCGTGCCGGGGGCGGTGATCCTGCTCGCGGGCGAGCCTGGCGTCGGCAAGTCGACCCTCCTACTCGACGTAGCGGCCAAGGTTGCGGGCGCTGGGACCGCGGGGGCTGGGGCCAGTGGTGCCTCCTCGCCCGTTCTCTACGTGACGGGCGAGGAGTCGGCGGCGCAGGTCAAGCTCCGCGCGGAGCGCATCGGAGCGGTGTGCCCCGGGCTCTACCTTTCGGCCGAGACCGACCTCGGGCAGGCCCTCGGGCAGGTCGAGAAGCTCGAGCCGCGGCTCCTTGTGGTCGATTCGGTCCAGACGCTCTCGAGTACCGAGGTCGAGGGCAGCGCGGGCGGCGTTTCCCAGGTCCGGGAGGTCGCGGCCTCGCTCATCGCGGCGGCCAAGCGACGCAACATGACGACGCTCCTTGTGGGACACGTGACGAAGGAAGGATCGATCGCGGGCCCCCGCCTGCTCGAGCACCTCGTCGACGTAGTCTGCCAATTCGAGGGCGAGCGGCATTCGAGGCTCCGGCTCATCCGGGCGGTCAAGAACCGCTACGGCCCCACTGACGAGGTCGGTTGCTTCGACCTCGGCGAGGAAGGGATCGCTAGCGTCACGGACCCTTCAGGGCTCTTCGTCTCCCGGACGAAAGAGCCCGTCTCGGGCACATGCATCACGGTCACCCTCGAGGGGCGGCGGCCCCTGCTCGCGGAAGTGCAGTCACTCCTCGCCGAAACCTCGAATGCCCAGCCCCGCCGGGCGACGAGCGGCCTCGACTCGTCCCGGGTGGCGATGCTCCTCGCCGTCCTGCAGCAGCGTGCGGGGTGTGTGCTGCACAAGGACGACAGCTACGTGGCGACCGTCGGCGGCGTGAAACTCAGCGAACCAGCCACAGACCTGGCCGTGGCTCTCGCCGTCGCCTCAGCGAAGACCCGCCAAGCGCTCCCCCAACGCCTCATCGCGTTCGGCGAGGTAGGCCTCGCTGGCGAGGTGAGGCCCGTGCCGGGGATCAATCGCCGAATCCAGGAAGCCCACCGCCTAGGCTTCACCCACGCCGTCGTTCCCGCGAGCCCGACCGGCCCGGGCGAGATCCCGCCCGGGTTCTCCGTGCGCGAAGTGAGCCACGTGGCTGAAGCGCTCGGGCTGCTCATCAGTTCGGTCGGATAAGCAGAATGGTCGCTGAATCGTTGCCGTAGGCGAACATTGCGCGTCCGCACGCGCATATAGCATGGGACACAGTGCCCACGTGGGTGCCTTTGCTGTGCCGCGAAAGGGAATGTCATATGGCTCGGAGTCCCGAGGAAGTGCTAGCCGCCACCTTGGGCCGGGTAGCACCGGGAACCGGGCTCCGCGACGGCCTAGAGCGGATCTTGCGCGGCCGTACAGGTGCGCTCATCGTCCTTGGCTTCGATCGCACCGTCGAATCCATCTGCTCGGGCGGCTTCGAGATCGGGATCGACTTCTCCCCGACCCGACTCCGAGAGCTCGCGAAAATGGACGGAGCGATCGTCATGGACCGCGAGGCGAAGACGATCCTTCGCGCGGCCGTCCATCTCGTTCCCGACCCTACGCTCCCCACCTCGGAGTCCGGCACCCGCCATCGGACCGCCGAACGCGTCGCGATCCAGACCGGTCTCCCCGTCATCTCGGTAAGCCAGTCGATGCAGATCATCGCCCTGTACGTCCGCGGGCTGCGTTACGTGCTCGAGGGTTCCGAGAAGGTTCTTGCCCGCGCCAACCAGGCTCTCGCAACCCTCGAACGCTACCGCGCGCGCCTCGATCAGGTGACGAACTCCCTCTCTGCCCTCGAGATCGAGGCGATGGTGACGGTCCGGGACGTCGCGCAGACGCTCCAGCGGCAGGAAATGGTGCGGCGCATCTCCGAGGAGATCCGCCAGTACGTGCTCGAACTCGGCGAGGACGGCCGTCTGCTCTCCCTCCAGCTCGAAGAGCTAACGGTCGGCCGCGGGCCCGGAAGCGACGTCGTGATCCGCGACTACGCAGGGGACGAAGCGACGAGCGAGACCATTGAGGCCGCAGTACAGGCCCTCACCGAGCTCTCCTCGACCGATCTCATCGACCTGAACCGCATCGCCGCGATCCTCGGCTATGCCGGTGGCGAGAGCACGCTCGATGCTGTGGTCGAGCCCCGCGGGTACCGGCTCATCACAGGCCTCAAGCCGGTGCCGCGCGCCGTCGCGGACCGCCTCGTGGACCACTTCGGCGGCCTGCAGAACCTGATGGCGGCCACGATCGAGGACCTCATGACCGTGGACGGCATCGGCGAGCAGCGTGCGCGGACCGTCCGCGAGGGGCTCAGCCGCATGGCCGAGGCCAGCCTGCTCGACCGCTTCCTCTAGCGGAGGCTGGGGATCACTGGAGCTCGAATACGGTCTTCGGGCTGTCGAGGGGCCCTAGCGACGTCGTCAGGACGTACGTGCCTGGAAGGGGCTTGACCGAGACCGCCTTGCACCCCTCGGTGGAGCGCACGCGCGGCCACGGGAAGTTCGCCGTCTCGCTCGCGCCGGGGGCGAGGGTCTTGAGAAGGTCTGCCGAGCCGTTCTGGCAGTCCTTGGAATCGAAGATGCGGTCGGCACCGCTCACAATCAGATACTCCATCTGGGACGTTCCGACGTTCAGCGTGCACGGGATGCTGTTCTGGTTCGTTACCTTGAGCGTGAGCACGGGGTTCTCGGTCGGGCCGTAGACCTGCTTGTCCGTCGACGCGGTCAGCGCAAACTTCGCCGGGTCACATGTGACGGTCGGCGTGGGAGTCGAAGTCGGTTCCGCGGTCGAACCAGCGGTGCCGGACGACGTAGCGCTTGCCGCGGTAGGCGCCGCACTCGGCGTCGCAGTGGGCAGGGCCGAGCTGGCTTCCGGCGACGCGCCCGATGACGAGGTGGCTGCCGCGACCGGGCCGCCGTCCTCGGACGTTCGCCCTGCGGCTGCCGGCTGATTGGAGCCGCGCACGAGTGCCCACGCGCCCCCGCCAATGGCGACGAGCACGAGGGCCAAGAGTGTCCCCACGACCAGCCTCCGGCGGCGATAGACGGCGGGACTCGGTTTTCCGCGTGCTGCCATGTCTCTAGGCTAGGAAACCTTGACCAAGCCGTGGTTGCGCCGCGCCGCGCAGCTAGAGTGGAATCGCCCACCATGCCCGCGCGAACCCGAGGAGGAGCCCTGACCGCGAAGCTGCACGGCGCCGTCGTCCGCTGGTTCGCCGCGGAGGCCCGCGACCTCCCGTGGCGGGATCCGGATTGCAGCCCGTGGGGCGTGCTGGTGAGCGAAATCATGCTGCAGCAGACGCCGGTCGTGCGGGTGCTCCCGGTGTGGCGCGAGTGGATGGAGCGCTGGCCCACGCCTGCCGATCTCGCTGCCGAGTCTCCCGGAGAGGCCGTCCGGGCCTGGGGACGCCTCGGATATCCGCGCCGAGCGCTGCGCCTCCACGCCGCCGCCACTGTCATCGCCACCGAACACGGCGGCGAGCTGCCGGACTCCGAGGACGGCCTCCTCGCGCTGCCTGGCGTGGGAGGCTACACGGCGGCGGCGGTTGCGGCCTTCGCGTTCGGCCGCCGAGCCTCCGTGGTCGATACCAACATCCGACGCGTCCACGCGCGACTGGTCAGCGGCGCGGCCCTCCCGGCACCGACCCTCACGGCTGCCGAGCGGCGGCTCGCCGAAGCGCTCCTCCCGGACGACGACGCGACCTCCGTGCGGTGGAACGCCGGCGTCATGGAACTGGGCGCCCTAGTCTGCACCGCGCGATCGCCCAAGTGCGCGGCCTGCCCCGTCGCGGACGACTGTGCGTGGCGCGCGGCGGGCCAGCCCCCGCCGTCGTACGTGCCGAAAGGCCAGGCCTGGCACGGAACGGACCGCCAAGTCCGCGGCGCCGTCTTGGCTGTGCTGCGCGCGGCTCCCCGTCCCGTGCCTCGCATCTTCCTCGAGGGACCGGCCCCCGCGGATTCGGCCCCGGCGCTCACCGGAAGCGTCTCGACGGGACCCGAGCTCGCGCGCCTCCACGGCCTCGCGCCCGCCCCGGAACAGCTCGAACGGTGCATCGTGGGCCTCCTCGCGGACGGTCTCGCGGTAGAGCTCGCGAGCGGCCTCGCGCTCCCGCACTGACCGTCCCTCCGCTACGCCGGCGGGCTACTCGCGAGCGCGCCCGGCGAGCCACTTAATCATGCGCGTGTTGCCCAGCGTGTTCGGCTTGACCCTCGCAAGATCGAGGAACTCGGCGACACCCTCGTCAGAAGAGCGCAAGAGCTCCGAGTAGACCTCCGGGTCCACAGCCGACTGGTCGGCCATGACCTCGAACCCGTGCCGCTCGAAGAAGCCCACCTCGAAGGTGAGGCAGAAGACCCGCTGCACTCCGACGTCGGACGCGTCCGCGAGTAGCCGCTCGACGAGCGCGTGGCCCACGCCGCGACCCCGCCACGAATCGGCCGCGGCGAGCGTGCGCACCTCGGCGAGGTCCTCCCACATGACGTGGAGGGCCCCACACCCGATGAGCTCGCCGCCCTCGGTCTCGGCCACCCGGAACTCCTGGATCGACTCGAAGTACGCGACGGACTCCTTCGAGATGAGAATCCGCCTGTCCGCGAGCGGGGCAACAAGCCGCTTGATGGCCGCGACGTCACTCGTCCGCGCACGTCGCACCCGGAAGGTGGGGGCGGCGGTGGGCTCGGTCGTGGCTTGGGCGGCTGTCATGCAGCCATCCTAGAGCCCGAGTTCCTTTGGCAGCTCGCGCTCCTGGCCCAGGACGTGTTCGGCGAGGAACGCGCTAACGACGCCGTACCAGACCTTCGCGTGCTGGGGCTTGAGGATCCAGTGGTTCTCGTCTGGGAAGTAGAGGAAACGGTGCGGAGTGCGCCCCGACTCGTCGAGGGGCAACTGCGACTTGTTGAGCAGCTCGTACCAGAGGCGGAGCCCCTCGCCAATCGGGACGCGGTAGTCCTTGTCCCCGTGGATGACGAGCATGGGGGTGCTGATGCTGCCCACGGCTCGGTGCGGCGAGTACGCCTCCTGCATGGCCTCGTCCATCTCCTTCGCCCAATAGTGGGCCATGTCGGTGGTCATGCCGAAGCCCTCGAGCGCCCACAGGCTCGCGTGCGTGACGATCGCCCGGAAACGGTCGGTGTGGCCGGCCACCCAGTTCGCCATGTAGCCGCCGAACGAACCGCCCATGGCCGCCGTCCGCTCCGGGTCGAGGTCGGGCCGCTCGAGCGCGGCGTCCGTGACCGCCATGAGGTCGGTGAACGGCTCGGCGCCCCACCGGCCCCAGCCGCGCTGGATGAAATCCTGGCCGTAGCCCGTCGAGAGCGCGGGATCCGGCAGGAGGACGGCGTAGCCCTGCGCCGCCATGAGCCAGGGGTTCCAGCGCCACGTCCACGCATTCCACGAACCGATCGGGCCGCCGTGGATCCAGAGGAGCAGGGGGTGCTTCCCTCCCTCCGCGGCGCTTGGGGTTTCATTGGGCAGGGCGAGCCAAGCGCGCAGCGGGGTGCCATCCTCGGCGGTTGCAGTCACCTCTTCGAGCCGCCCCGGGAGTTCCGGCCGCTCCGTCGGGTTCGAAAGGCGCGTGACGTCCCCGCTCGCGAGATCGATGCGCACCGCCTCGGCAGGGAAAAGGTAAGAGCTTCGCAGGGCGTATGCGGTTGCCCCGTCTGGGTCGACGACGACGTCGGTGTACGCGGCGTCGTCGGACGTCACCCGCGAAACCTCGCCGCTCGCCGGATCGATGCGGAACACAGGCGAGCGGCCGGCGTCGTCCGCGGTCACCAAAAGCGCCGAGCCGTCCGGAAGCCACGTCTGCGGATGAGCCTGACGGTCCCATTCGGGGGCGAGCCGGCGCAGCTCGCCGCTCTCCAGGTCGAGGAGGTGCAGCTCGCTCCGGTAGGAGTCCGTGGGCGTCGTGTGGGGCTCGACGACGACGGCGAGCGTCCGCCCATCAGGACTCGCCGGGCCGGGGAAGAAGTCCTTGCGATCCTCGCCGAGGAGGGTGCGGCGGTTGCCGCTCGCGACGTCGATCGCGACGAGCTCGCTCCGCTGGTCGGCCTTCGGGAGCGACTTGAGGACTCCCGCGTACAGCGTCCTGCCGTCGGGGCTCACGTGCGCCTCACCGAAGCGCAGGCCCGCCCCGATGTCCGGCGTGAGGTTGCGGAGCTCGAGCGAGGGCCCTTCGTCGATGGTGGAAGGCTTGCCGGGCTCGGGTTCCGTGGAGGAGCGTTCGACGGCGAAGAGGCGCGGCTCGTCGGGGCCGAGGTCTGAATCCCAGAAGCGGACAGGGTAGGCGGAGTGGAGGATGGCAGCGACCTTGCTGTCCTTGCGCGCCTTGCGGCGCTTCTCGTCGTCCTCCTCGCCCTCGCTCCCGGCAAGGACGGAGGCTTGGACGAACGCCGCGTCCGCAGCGCGCGCCGTGAGCACACCTCCGACACCGCCGGCGCGGCTCAGCACGACGCGTGCCTCGCCGCCGTCCCGCGGGAGGAGCCACAGGGCGTTGACGGGCTCCTCGTCCGGCTTCTCCGGATCGGGCCGGGCGGAAGTGAAGAAGAGGTCCCCGTTCGCCGCGAAGGCGGCCCCGGCCTCACCCTTCGCGCTGCGTGTGATGCGCCGCGCCGGGCGTTCACCTGCGGGATCGATCTCCCAGAGCGCCGAGCCGTACTCGGTGCCCTTCCCGTTGAGAGTCGCGACGGTCGTGACGAGGCGGGAGCCGTCGGGGCTCAGCACCAGGCCACTGAGTCGGGGGATGGCCACGTAGTGGTCCAAGTCGTGGAACGGAGTCTCGGGGGCCTTCTCGGGCGCGGGCTGCGAGGTCTCGCGCTCTTCTTGGACATCAGCACTCATGGCACCGATTCAACCTGTTCTGTGGCGCGGAGCACAGAGGCGTTCACTTATGGTGAAACACTTCTTTCACACCTCGCCGAAGCCGTGCTCTACCTGTTCCCGCACGAGGCTCACGGCCCTCGCTGCCTCCGGCCCCCACGCCTCAACGACGAT
>NZ_JTDL01000105.1 GCF_000802235.1 Sinomonas humi | reverse complement strand
GTGGCGAAGTCTGCCACCAGCGGGGGTGCACCGGCCACAGGGATGGCGTAGGCAAAAGGATTTGTGCTGAGCACGGCTTCGTGGACCCCGACCGGCGCGACGGTGGGAACGCCACCGGTGACCGTTGTGAGAGCGATGCAGCCACTCTCAGCGAACGGCTCGAGGTCGGGCCACAATGCGCTGTGGTGGTGCGAGTGACGGATCGCCACGAGAGCGACGCCCTCTTCTTCAACCGCATGCATGATCTTCTGGCGAGCTCGCGCTAGCGCCACCTGGGCGATGCCACCGCCCGCGTCGATACGCATGTACGAAGGGCTGACCTGCTCGAGCCTCGGTGATGCTGCGCCGTTGAGGTAGCCGGTCCTGAGCGTCTCGATGTACTGGGGCACACGGAATACTCCGTGGCTGAACGCCCCGTCCCGTTCGCAGCAGGCGTGGTTCCAGGCGAGGATATGGGCAACCTCTTGCGAGAACCCTCCGTTGAGCAGTATGGCTTCGATCGCGGCGACGAGTTCTGCAAACGGAATGCGGGCGTCGCTCGGAGCTTCGCTGTGGCCGCCGGCAGTTTCAGATGGGGTGATGGGCATCCCTGACACGGGGTCCTCCTCGACTGATGCGACTCATACGAGATCGCGTGCGGACAGTTCGGCTGCACATCCAAGCCGGAAGCGGCGGTCAAGTCCTCCTGAAACCCCAGCGGCCGCCCCTGAGAACCGGACTTGTGGATGCGGCGATGAAGGCCTCCGGAGCGTTGCCCCCCGACAGGCCGCCTCCGGTCTCTCAGTTCGGGAAGTTCCGCCCTATGACGCGCTCGAAAGAGTCGACTGCCAGCTCTAGGATCCGCTGCACTGGAAGCTTCCAGATCTCGTCGTTGAAGACCTCGACCTCGACGGTTCCGGAATACCCCGCCTCCGCCACCCACCGCGTCATGGACACGAGGTCGATGCATCCATCGCCGGGCATCAGGCGTCCGTTCATGTTGTTTGGCAGCGGAAGCGGCAGGGTGAAGTCGTTGATCTGATACCCGCTCAGGCGGCCTTCGGCGCCGGCTCTGCGCAGAGACTGCTCGAGGTTGGGATCCCAGAATGTCGCCCAGGAGTCCACCAGTACGCCGAAGTGTTCAGCAGGCAGTCCGTCGAGTACTCGCAGAGCCTGGCCGACCGTTGTCACGATCGAGCGGTCGTTGACGAAGAGCGGGTGGATCGGCTCCAGCATGATCTTCACGCCGCTGTCGATGACATCGGGCATGAGCGTCTCGAGGGTGTGGCGGACGCGGTCCTCCGCGTTCCGGATCGAGCGGTCGTCCTCCGGGAGTCCCCCCGCCACGAACGCGAGCGTCGGGACGGACAGCTCCGCACACATGTCCAGAGCCCTTCGCGCGGCATCCTGCGCGTCTGTGAGCTCCTTACCGCGCTTGTTCGCCAGAAATCCCACGCGGCTCATCGATGTGGCGGTGATCCCTGACTCCTTGAGGAGCCGCTGTACGTTGCTGGTCCCGGCTTCCTCGACGGGTTCAATCCAGAGGCCGATATTTTCGATTCCTGCCTCTTCGGCGGCCTTGACGGTCTCTTCCAGGGAATAAGGCATTGTCGTTGCCTGGTTCAAGCAGAGCTTCATGTCTCCTCTTTCCTATGATCCACGGGGGTCTTGCAACAATCGGAGTATTTCCGGCGTCGAGCGGGTGTGCGTGCAATTTCGATCTCACGGGCGCGGACTC
>NZ_JTDL01000104.1 GCF_000802235.1 Sinomonas humi | reverse complement strand
TAGGTGTCCAGGATGGCCCGCTTGGCCTCCCCGTGCGCGGGGAGGGGGACCTCGTACTCGGCGTCGGGGCCGTCGAGGAGCCAGGCGATGACCCCGTCCTCGCCCTCGTAGATCGGCACGGGGGAGGTCTGCCCGCGCATCGCCCGGTCCACGGCCTCCACGGCCATCTTCCCGGCGAAGGCGGGGGCATAGGCCTTCCAGGTGGAGATCTCGCCCTTGCGGGACTGGCGGGTAGCGGTCGTGGTGTGCAGGGCCTGGCCGACGGCCTGGAAGACGGTCTCGACGTCGAGCCCGAGCAGGGTCCCGATCCCGGCCGCGGCCGAGGGGCCCAGGTGGGCGACGTGGTCGATCTTGTGCGCATGCAGGCTGATGGCCTTGACGAGGTCGACCTGGATCTCGTACCCGGTCGCGATCCCGCGGACCAGGTCCCGGCCCGTGGAGCCCACGTGCTGGGCGACGGCCAGGATCGGGGGGATGTTGTCCCCTGGGTGGGAGTACTCCGCGGCCAGGAACGTGTCGTGGTAGTCCAGCTCCCGCACCGCGACCCCGTTCGCCCACGCCGCCCACTCCGGGGAGACCCGGTCGCCGATCCCGTACAGCAGCGCCCCGCGGCCCCCGGAGGAGGGCGCGTGCGCGAGGGCCTGGGCGCGGGCGGCCACGATCGGGGCCCGGTTCAGGGAGGCGATCGCAACCGATGCGTTGTCGATGATCCGGTTGATGACCATCTCCGCGACCTCGGGCGCGACCTCGACCGGGTCCGCGGCGACCTGCGCGATCCTGTACGCGAGCTGGCCCTGGCGGGGCAGGTTCTCCTCGCTGCGGTGGACGCGGACCTTGTGCAGCTCAACCATGGGCGGCCTCTTTCGGGTAGTTCGTTCTGATGTGCTGAAGGCTGTTGCTCAGGTGCACCGCCGTCGCGGCCGAGGCCAGCGGAGCGTTCCGATCGGCGATCGCCCCGGCGATCGTGGCGTGCTCGACGGCGGCCTGCCGCAGCCGCGCCGCGTCGTCCCGGGCCAGCCTGCGCACCCTGGCCAGGTGCACCCGGAGCCCGGCCAGCGACTGGGCGAGGTAGGTGTTCAAGATCGCCTCGTCGACCGCGGCGTCCAGCTCGGACGCGAGCGCGTAGTACTCCTGGCGCTGCGGGTCGCGGTCCGCGAGCAGGGCCGGTGCCGCGGCGAGCCGGTCCCGCAGGTCCGCGAACCGGGCAGGGTCCCCGCGCTGGGCTGCCAGAGCAGCGGCCTTGCACTCGAGCGCTTCCCGGAGCTCGAAGAGCTCCCCGAGCTGGCCGAGGGAGAGTTCGCTCACGACGACGCCGCGCCCCCGCTGCGCCGTGGCCAGCCCGTCCGCCGTAAGCCTCGCGAGCGCCTCCCGCAAGGGAGTCCGCGAGACGCCGAGCCGCTCCGACTGCTCGACCTCGCCCAGCACCGTCCCCGGCACAAGCCGCCACTCGACGATGTCCTCCCGCAGGGACGCATACGCCCGGTCACTGGCCTTCACTCTGTATACACTGGCATGCAAGGCGGCCTTTGCGCAAGCCCATTTTCCATAAAGTTGCCCCTTGCTGTATACAAAGCCTCGCGATGGGTGGCCGGGGCATAGCGTGGATCCATGGTGTTCACGACGCGCCCCGAACTGGCCGGCACCTTCGGCATGGTCTCGGCAACCCATTGGATTGGTGCTCAGGCCGCTATGGCCATGCTCGAGCGGGGCGGCAATGCTGTCGACGCGGCAGTCGCAGGAGGTCTCGCGCTCCAGGCTGCGGAACCCCAGCAGAACGGCCCGGGCGGAGATCTGACCCTCATCTTCGCCGAGCCAGGTTCCCCGCCGCGCGTCCTGTGCGCACAGGGACCGGCACCGGAAAGGGCCGATGTCGCCGCCTTCCGGGATCTCGGCCTCGATCAGGTGCCTGGGACTGGCCTGCTCGCGGCGGTGATCCCGGGCGCCACCCTCGGATGGCTCACGCTCCTCGCCGACCACGGAACGCTGAGCTTTGCTGATGTTGTCGACGCACCGGTGAGAGTTGCGGAGGAAGGGGTGCCGGTGACCGCGCGGCTTGCTGCCGCCCTGGAGCGGATGGCCCCGCACTTCGTCCGCCACTGGCCGAGTTCGGCCACTCTCTATGCTCCTGGGGGAGTACCCCATCCCGTCGGAAGCCTCCTGCGAAATCCCGCTCTCGCTGCGACCTGGCGCGGCCTTGTCCAAGCTGAGGCGAGTGCCTCGGCAAGGGGCGCCGGACGACGCGAGGCGGTGGCCGCCGTCGTCCGCGAATGGACTGAAGGGTTCGTGGGGAAGGCGATCGACGCCTTCTGCCGCACGCCGTACAGGGATTCGAGCGGCACTGACCATGCCGGCCTGCTGACCGCGACTGACCTCGCCGCTTGGAGGCCTCATTATGAGGACACCGTGTCCGTCGATTTCCGCGGCTGGACTGTCCACAAGTGCGGATTCTGGAGCCAGGGACCGTCATTCCTCCAACAGCTCACGATCCTCGACGCGGTCCCGGGATTCGGAGAAGGCCGTCTCGCCCCGGGAACCGAGGGATACATCCACACGATTCTCGAGGCGACCAAGCTCGCGCTCGCGGACCGCGACGCGTGGTACGGAGACGGGCCGGACGTTCCCTTCGAAGAACTGCTCTCCCCAGATTATGGTGCCAAGCGGGCGCGACTTATCTCGGACGAGGCATCGCTCGAGGTGAGACCCGGCTCACCCGGCGGACGTATGCCGCGCCTTCCGGATCTGACTGTCCGCGGAGAGTTCGAGGCGGCAGGTGTGAACGGGCTGGGCGAGCCAAACGCGGTCCGCGCGCTGCTCGAGGCAAATTCGCTTCCTGACCCCGATGGGAGGGCGCGGACGGACACCGTGCATCTCGACGTCGTCGACCGCTGGGGAATGATGGTTTCGGCGATGCCGAGCGGGGGCTGGCTCTCAAGTTCGCCGGTCATTCCGGAGCTCGGCTTCCCCCTCGGCACGAGGCTTCAGATGGCGTGGCTCGAGGAGGGCCTGCCGAACACCCTTGCCCCGGGCCGTCGTCCTCGCACTACCCTCTCGCCGTCGCTCGCGACCCGCGGCGGAGAAGCTGTGCTCGCGTTCGGTTCGCCGGGTGGGGATCAGCAAGACCAGTGGCAGCCCCATTTTTTCCTTGAAGTTGCACTCAGGGGAGCGGGGCTGCAGGAGGCTATCGAAGCGCCTGCCTTTCACTCGGTCCATCTTCCCTCGAGTTTCTACCCGCACGAGGCGCAACCGGGAGTTGCGCTCGTTGAAGGGAGGGCGGGGCAGGACGTCGTCGACGGACTTCGGAGGCGCGGCCACCGTGTGGGGGTTGCAGGGGACTGGCAGATCGGCCGCCTCTGCGCCGTCGCGAGGGATCCCGAAGCCGGTCTTTTGCGGGCTGGCGCCGATCCCCGTGGCATGACCGCCTATGCAGTGGGCCGATAGGTCCTCAGGGGAGCGTTTCGCCCGTGCGTTCATCGCGCACGGCCCGGCGGCTGCGCGGGTCCGGGTTGGGCCGCCGGGGTTCCCGTACTCCCGCTGAACCGCCCCGGCCTAGCCACAGCGTCACCCTCGTCCCGGCGGGGACCCGTGCTCCCGACTCCGGGCTCTGGTCGGTCACCACTGCGCTCAGCCACTCCTGCGCCACAAGAGGGGCGCCGCTGGAGTCAGAGGCCATTGGGACGAGGTGCTTGTCCGCGAGGACTTCCCTCGCCTGCGCGAAGGAGAAGCCGACGACGTTGGGTACCGCGACGGTCGAGCGTCTCCGGCGCTCATTGGCGAATTCCCGCTCATTGACCAATTCCGCGGCCGCCGCTGCTCTCAGTTCCTCGGCCAAAGCCGTGTCGGGGGTGGGCGCGGGGGTGGCATCGTCGAGGTCACGCCAGCGCTCCCAGGCAGACTGTCTGGTTACGCCGAGGCGGGCGGCGATCTCGGCCCAAGAAGACCCCCGTCGTCGCGACGCGCGGACGGCTGCGAGTTCCGCCTGGTCGAGCAGGTTCCGCATTCGCCCCACATCGCTCAGTGCGTCGAGTGCCTCAGATCCTTCACGGGCGGCGCCGGGCGGCTCGCCGAACCAGAGGCGCAAGCGTTCCCACGCCTTCCGTCCTTCGCGCCAATGCTCTGACGTGCTCGCCATGGTGTCAGGATAGCCTGACGGAGGCCCCGCGTCGATAGTGGCACCTACGTAGTCGCACCTCAGTGTCCTCTCGCCTTGTTAGGGTCTCGGAAACGGATCGATCACTTGTCGATATCGGCACCGTTTCCGGACCACTGACTGGGGGATGTCATGGCACCGCGCCGCCCTTTCCGCTGTTCTCTTCTCCTGATCTGCTTGTTGATATTGACCGGATGCGGAGCGCCCAGTGACGCAGGTGCTCAAGGAGCCGGGCAAGCATCAGCGTCCGCATCTGCCCCGGCTGCTGTTCCGAGTGCCGCTAGCGCTTCGGCTGCCGCTTCACCGGACCCGCGGCCCACTCCTGCCAGCTCGCGCGGCCCTGCCCGCAATGTGCCTCCGCCGGCGCTGCCGGAGGTCGCGAAGCAGAACACGGCGGAGGGCTTCGAGGCGTTCACTCAGTACTGGTTCGATGTCGCCACCTATGCTTTTGAGGCCAGTTCTGGCAACGAACTTCGTCATATCTCTGCCTCCGACTGTAAAGTCTGCTCCGCTTACGCGACTGATATCGACCGCATAGCCGACGCGGCTGGCTGGGCGCAGGGCCCGGCATGGAACATTTCGGGATTTAAATCAAATATGATTCGTGATCCACTTGGACAAGTAATTGGATACTTCATCCTCGATGAGTCTCCGTCGTACGTGTTCAGCGCTGAAGGTGAGCCTAGGAGTTCCCGTAAGGGAGGAAACAGCGGAAACGCAAAGGCTGCCTACGCAAGCTTCCACGATGGGCGCTGGGTCATGCGCCAACTAGGGCAGGCGTAATGTTTGGGCGAAGCGGGGCTGCCGTCATTGCGCTCGCGCTCTCTGGTGCTTCTCCAACCTATGTCCAACCGGCCGACGTGTATTTCGATGACACGTCGGTCTCGGTAAATGGGACTGCGAGCGGAAGGCTTGATTTTGAATTTCCACCATTACCTGAGGGTGTGGTTGATGGGTATAGGTATTCGTATGGGCATGCGTGTCTGGGTGATCCTTCGGGTTTGGGGGATTCGCCGGTGTGCGGTGCTGCTGCTGCGGCGTGCCGCAGGGAGCCTGGTGGGATGCTCGTGCAGTGGTACCGGCAGCTTCCCGGCGGTGAGCCGGAGCGGCTGGAGTCGGGGTGCCTGTACCCGGGGCAGGCGCCGGAGCGCCCGGGCGGGGCGGTGGTTGTGGTGACGGAGCGGCAGTTGCGGGAGTTGCCGATCGTTCCGGCGGGGTTGGGGGTGCAGCCGGGGCGGCATACGCTCCGGGGCGCGGAGACGAATGTGTATGCGGAGCCGGCGCAGCAGTCGTTCCGGGTCTCGGTCCTGGGCCGGGGGGTGGAGGTGCGGGTGCGCCCGGTGGAGCACCGGTTCGACTACGGGGACGGGGCGGCCCTGGCCAGCGCTGCCCCGGGCGGGCCGCTGCCGGAGCAGCGGTGGGGGGAGAGGACGGCCACGGGCCATGTGTACCGGGGGACCGGGGACTACACGGTGGGCCTGGCGACGGTGTTCGCCGGGGAGTTCTCGGTCGAGGGCGGCCCGTGGCAGCCGATCGCCGGCACGGCCTTGGTCCCCTCCCGGCCGCGGGAGGTCTCGGTGTGGCGCTCCGAGGTGCATCTCTACGCCGAGGACTGCAACGCCAACCCCCGCGGCGAAGGCTGCTGAACCGGACCCCTGCACCCGCCGCCCTCAGGGGTCCCCTTGGCTGCCCCGCATCGGCCGCCTCTGCATCCCCTGCGGATCAGACCCGGGCCGCCTCGTGCCTGCTGGTTCTTCGGGCTCCGGGTTCGAGGGGGCTGCCTTATTTTGTCGGGGGCCGTCCGTAGGCTCGGATCAGGGTTTCGGGGAGCGGGACTCTCGGGCCGATGAGGGGGTGACGGGCGGTGGACGAACCACTGGATGCGGGCGGACATGGCCTGCCGGAGGACCGGCCGGCGGCCTTGCCGGCGGACTTGCCGGACGGGTGGCAGGAGGGTTGCCCTGCGCCGTGGACGCAGGGCTGGGCCGAGGCCGCCGGCGGCTGGGACGACGGCGCCCCCTCCGACGGCCTCTCCCCTTGCGGCTGGGCCCCCGGCGGCCCGTCCGCCGGCTCGGGGGGTGTGGCTCCGGTGGGGGATGGGGGGCCTGGGGTTTCGCTTGTGGTGTTCGAGGATGCCTTCTCCTCTCCGGCGCACGGGGCCCTGGCCCTGCCGGCGGCGGCCTCGCTCTCGGCGGGGGAGGCGCTGGCGGTGGTGGAGTGCGCGGAGCGGGTGATCGCCTGGGCGACCGCGGCGAAGCTGGAGGCCCTGGGCCGCCTCGAGCAGGCCCTGGGGCAGGAGCCGGTCCCGCGCCGGGGATGCCAGCCGGTGCGGTTCGGCGGGGCCGAGGCCCATGCCCTGGCGGTGGCCGAGGCCGCGACCGCGACCGGGGTCTCGGAGGCGGCCGCGGCGCGGCTGGTGAACGAGGCGGGCGAGCTCGCCTCGACCCACCGGGAGGTCCTGGAGGCCCTCAGGGCCGGGCGGATCGGCCACCAGCACGCCCGGGTGATCGTGGACCAGGCCCGGACCCTGCCGCCCGGGGACGCGGCCGGGTTCGCCCGCCGGGGCCTGGACCGGGCGGTGACCCGCACGGGCAGGCGCCGGACCCCGGCGGAGCTGCGCTCGGCCCTGCGGCGGCTGCGGGAGCGGGAGCACCCGGAGAGCATCGGGTCCCGGAAGGAGGCCGCGGGCCGGGACCGGGGCGTGTGGTTCGCCCCCGAGCCGGACGGGATGTGCACCCTGACCGCGTTCCTGCCCGCCGAGGCAGGCCTGGCCCTCTACCAGGGCCTCGACGCCGACGCCCGCACCGCCCGCAGCCACCTCACCCCAACCCCAGGCAAACCCCGCCCCGGCGATGCCAGCGGCCGTGGCGGCGGCCCGGCGGACGCCGCAGGCGCCGGCGATGCCAGCGCCGGGGAGGGCGGCGGCGCCGGGTCCTCGGCGTCCGTTGCGGCGGCGGAGGAACGGACCCTGTCCCAGCTGCGCGCCGACGCGCTCGTGCACCGGCTCCTGGGCGTCCCGGACGAGGCCTTCCCCGGCCCCTTCCGCCCCCACATCACCCTCACCATCCCCGTCCGCACCCTCCTGCCACCCCACAGCAGCCACGCCGGCGGCCCGGCCCCCGACGACGCGACGGGCTGCGACGCTCTCGGCTGCGACCCCACCGAAGGGGACAGGCCCCAGGGTCCCCAAGGGCCCGAGCGCCCCCACGAGCCCGCGGGCCCGGAGGGGCTTGTGGGATCGGAGGGTCCCGTGGGGTCGGGGTCCGTGGGGTCGGGGTCCGCGGAGCTGGAGGGCTACGGGCCGATCGACGCGGCCACGGCCCGCCGGCTCGCGGCACTGGCCCCGAACTGGGACCGGCTCTTCACCGACTGGGACACCGGGGCCGCGCTCGGGGTCGGGCGCACCGCCTACCGCCCGCCCCAGGCCCTGCGCCGCTACCTCGCCCACCGCGACGGCGGCTGCAGGTTCCCCGGCTGCACCCGCCCCGCCCACGCCTGCGAACCCGACCACACCACCGAATGGCAGGACGGAGGCACCACCGACCCCCACAACCTCGCCAGTCGTTAAACTGACCCCATCGCCTGTTGCCATTCCAGGGGGCTAACCGCGCTATGGTTTTTTCCATGAGTGAAGAAACGTCGGGCTACAGCCTTGCTCACCCTGTGTACCTTGATGTGCCGATGATGCTCAGCTTCCTAGCGCATATTGAGGGCGGCGTCTGGTTATCAGAACAGACAAAGCAGACCGTCTCTGGCGCAGAAGAGAAGTTCAAGAAAGGCCGTGCCGCTCTCCGTGCGCGGCTGCTTGCGTTAGGCTCAGTCGACGCGGGTGCGGAAGGGGGAGACAGCAGTAAAGACAGCTCCTCCATCGAGTCAAAAACCGAGCGCCATCATACTTCCGCTAGTCTTTTCAACCTCCTTTACGAGTACTTGAGGGACGACAATCAGGTCACTGATATCGGGCAGCCAGAACAGCTCAATGAATTGCGAAGTGGTCAGTTGGTTGAACTGTCGGGGGAATATCTCGGGAATCCAATCGAAGACGTCTTAGCATTCTTTGATTCTTTGATGCCATATGTTGCGAATTCCGATGAGGACCAAGGCCAGAAACCCGCCACTACGGCCGCCAGGGGCAAACGTTCGGGCAACCCCGCCACGCGCGCCGCCGCTTCGGTTCCAGCGCAGGCAGTGCAAGCCCAACCGAACGACTCATTCTCCTCCGACGGGGCGAGACTCATGAAGCGTATGAGTTCGGATATCTCGAATGCGCCTGTTCATGATCTTCTCTTTAAGGCGCAGGGAGGACTGGAAGCCGTCGTTACTGCAGCCTCTGAATTCTACTCTCGAAACACTCGTGAGTACCTTCGCGCCGGTGAGTTCCGTGTGGTCGGAAAGGTCACCAAAATCGTGGCTCAGGAAGATTCGATTAATCTCACTCGTCGTACCGTGGTCGGCGTTGCTGGCCCAATGATGGCTGAACAATTGATCAGTTCAGTTTCTAACGGCGATCTGAATCTTGGTGTCGCCCAGCCGATCGTGGCCGGACCGGCAGTGCAGATTTTACCCATGGCAATTTTCATTTGATGCAGTTTCCCAAGGTTCACCCTTGCGCTTTGGAATCGTCGCCGCGACGAAGTCGTGGCGACGACTTCACTTGAAGTAGCAACATAACTCGGGGGGACTGAAGGGAACCGGTGGGACGGTAGACGCCAGCGGTCGGGGAGGGTCCCGGTGGATGGCGAAGGCCTCGTTTCGAGGCGGCTCGCCGCCGGACGGGCCAGAAGCGGGAGCGGACGCTTGAACCCCACCTTCGCCCGGACGCTTCCCGCCGTCCGAAGGAAACATCGGTGACCAAACGACGGATGGCGACGGTCGATCCAGAGGTAATGACAGCGCTGTAGTTCGTGTGCCATGATGAGCATGCGTCCAGTGAGGCGCTGGGGTGAACCCGCCCAGGACTCCAAAAATAGACAACTAATGCGAGTGGCTCTCCTGGGGAGTCGAGCAGCGTGGTAGGCCCGCGTCCAGGAATGCTCATTGGGTTAAGACGACACGAAGGGCCCATCCGGAGCGAGACCGGATGCTTAGGCCGCGTGTTCCCAGACAGTCCTTTCTTGCGGTGAGCCGGGGCCTAGGCGATTCCATGCCGAGTCGTCTCCCCAAGGTCCGCCGATGCCTTCCACGCCGCTATCCTCGTCACTGTCCGCCCTCGCCCGCCCGGACGCGGGCTGGTCATTCGTCCTTTACCCTGATGCCGCCGAGGGCGGGGGGTGTTTCCGCTCCCCGGACCAGCCCGAGCGGGTGCCGGTTCCGAAGGGGTTGGCTGCCGACCCGACCCGTGCTGCTGCGGAGGCTGGACGCCGGGCCCGTGGCAGGCTCCGCCGGTACTGCGCCGCGAATCGTCTCAACCGTCTGGGGACGCTCACTTACGCCGGGGACGGGTGCCACGACCCGAAGGTCCTGCGCGTTCATCTGGGCGAGTTCTTTCGAACGCTGAGGGGCCATCTGGGAGGGGAGGCCTTCCCCTATGCTTGGGTGCCGGAATGGCACAAGACCGGTCATGGGCTCCATGCCCATTTCGCTGTCGGTCTTCGCTGTCGGTCGGTACGTGAATCGCTCCGTTATCGCGAAGTCGTGGGGCCGGGGGTTCGTGCACATCAAGCTGCTCGGGGACCTCCCGGTCGGATCGGGAAGGCTCTCGGAGGCGCGGCGGGCGGCTGGCTACCTGTCCAAGTACGTCGCCAAGACCTTCACCGACCCCCAGTCCCGGGACCTCGGGCGGCACCGCTATGACGTCGCCCAAGGCTTCCAGCCTGTCTCGCTGCATCTGAGCGGGACCTCGGCCGCTGATGTGCTCGGCAGGCCTCAGAGTTCCTGGGCTCCCTCCCGGACCGGCGCTGGTCCTCCTCGGACGTGCAGGACTGGGCCGGGGCTCCGGCGATCTGGGCTCAGTGGGGTGCCTGATGGTCGATCCGGAGCAGCTGGCGGCGTGGGTGGCCGAGTCCTGCCGTGAACAGGGGGTGCCGGTGCGGGTGACCGACCCCGGGGTGCTCTCCCGTGTCGGTGCGCTGCTGGGGGTGGCGTCGGAGCGGACGGCCGCGGCAGCGGCCGGAGCACCGCGCCGGGCTCACAGCCGCCATGTGGGAATGAGCCGGGACGGGTCCAGAGACCGCGCTCCCCGCGTCCCGGGCCCCACGGTCGCATAGTCCAGGACGGCCTTGACGATGGCGGCCTGCCGCTCGAGGTTCAGCCCGTCCCATCTTTCGCGCAGCTCTCGCCCTGCACCGACGAGGCCCTCGAGCTGGCTCGTCCCGCTGAGGTGTGCCAGCTGCTGCTCGGCTCGCCGGATGCGCGCCTCGACCGGCTCGCGCGCGGTCTTCCACTCTGCGATGCCGATCGCCCGTGAGCTGGCCATCAGCGCGAATTCCTGCAAGAGGTCCTTGTCTGCCTCAAGCGCGGCCCACAGCTCGTTCTGCCGCTCGTCGGCGGCGCGGCGTCCGGCGAGGGCGTCGGCGAGCTCGGGGGTGTCGAGCCGGTGCAGAACGGCGGCGCTGATCCACTCCTCCACTGGTCCCGCCACGATTGTGAGGCGTCCGCAGCCGCCATGGTCGGGGCCCGAGTGGCACACGTAGCGGCGAGTGTCCACACGCAGCGACGAAAACAGCCGATTCCCGCACCTGCCGCAGCGGAGCAGGCCCGAGAGGAGATAGCGGCGCGGGGACCGAGTGCCCGAGACCCTCTTCGCCTCCATCCTGTTCAGCACCTGCTGGCGCTGCTCGGGAGTGATGATCGCCTCCCACACCGCCGGTCCCACGATCTCGCCCTTGTGCTCCCGGAGCCCGGCGATCCGCCCGGACCGGAGCACCTGCCTGAGCGTCGTGGTCATCCACGGCCCGCCCGCGACCGTTGCGATGCCTTCCTCGTTCAGCCACGTGCACAATGACCGCGCGGACTCTCCGGCCAGGAACCGGGCCACGAGTGTCCGGATGAGCTCCGCCTCGTCGGACCGGACGCTCACCTTGTCATCCTCGAACCCGAACGGGCGAAGCGGACCGCCGTGGGGCTTGCCCTGCTCGGCCAGCTGGAGCGCCTTGCGCTTGATGCGCGCCGACTTGCGGGCGGATTCCTTCGCGGCGAACGCGGCCAGCAGCCGGGCCATGAACAGCCCGTCGTCGTTGCCCATGTCGATATCGGCGGTCACGGTCGCCACCTGTGAGACCCCGGCGCGCTCGCACAGCTGGACGAACTGCTCCAGCTCCATCGGCTGGCGGGTGAGCCGGTCGAGGTTGTAGATCAGCACCCCGTCCCGGTGCCCTGAGGCGAGGTCTCCCAGCATGCGCTGGTACTCGGGCCGCGCGTTGCCCTTGAAGGCGCTCAGATCGTTGTCCACATACTCCTCGCCCACGGTCCAGCCACGCTCGGCAGCAAGCTTGCGGCAGTCCTCCAGCTGTCGCTGGACCCCGAGGCCCTCGCCGGTCTGGTCCGAGGAGATGCGGGCGTAGGTCGCGGCGGAACCTGGCGTCGACATAGGGGTCATACTAACGACGTGTGGTCAACCTCGCCCTCCTGTGCCGAAAACACCACGCCCTCAAATCCATCGACGCCTGGACCTACCACCACCCACCAGACAGCCACCTGCCTCCAGACAGCCACCACCAACCAGAAGGTCCCTACGAACCGGAGGGCACCCTCCGCTGGCGCTCCCCGCTCGGGCGGACCCATGTGAGCGAACCCGGCCGGGGCGCGATTGCCGGCCGAGTCGAAGCGCCAAGGTTCGGAGCGCTGCGGGATTTCGCGCCCGACGGGACTGGACCCGGCGACTTCGTGCGCGGTGGGACAGAACGCGCGGATCTTGTGCCCGGTGGGACTAGACCCGGCGACTTCGCGCGCAGTGGGCGCGGTGGGACTGAACGTGCGGATCTTGTGCCCTGTGAGACAGGATCCGGTGACGTGGTGTGCGCTGAGTCAGGACGCCGCGAACCCGGGCGTGGCGAGGCGCTGCCGGAAGACTCCGCGCAGAGCGCCAGCCCCCAGAGCGCCAGCCCCCAGAGTGCCAGCCCGCAGAGTGCCAGCCCGCAGAGCGGCCATCCGGCGGCCCCGCCGCCCGAAAGCGTGAAGCCCCAGCGCAGCGACGAACCCCCGCCGTTCTGACCCGACCCAACCCGACACCACCGAACCAGACTCCACCGAACCAGACTCCACCGAACCAGACTCCACCGAACCAGACTCCGCCGAATCTGTCCCTGCGGACGAGGGGAAGCGCGCGAGGCCCTCCTCGGCGTTTCCCGAAGGCGTCCTTACGCGGCCATCTCCCGGAACGCCCCGGCAAGCTGTGGGTACCGGAACACGAAGCCAGCTTCCTGCAGCACTGCGGGCACTGCGCGAACGCTGTCCAGAGCGAGGTCAGGGTTCGTGCGCAAGACGGTGGCGGCCGCGCGGAGGAGGCCTGCGGGGGCTGGTATGCCTACTGCAACGCCGACGTATTCGCGCAGGTGTGCCATGAGCTCCCTATTCTGAACCGGGTGCGGGGACGTTGCGTTGACGACACCTGATGGGAGCTCGACGCGTGACTCATCGTGCGCGGTAGGCAACCCAAGGGCGGCTCGCGCCGCGCGCACCCAATCCACTGCATGGATCCAGCTGAACCATTGCTGGCCGGTTCCAAGGGGGCCGCCTCCGCCAAGACGCGCGATCGCCGTGAGCCGGTCCAGGAGCGCGGCTTCGCGGGCGAGCACGACACCAGTACGGAAGACCGCGAGGTGGTCCGCATTCGCGCCGTCGATGGCAGCCTCCCAGCCGCGGACGACGGCGGCGAGCCCAGGCGCCGCGGTCGGCGGCGGGGTGTGCTCGTCGAACTCCTCTGCCGAGTCGCCGTAGATGCCCACGGCGCTCTGCTGGAGCCAGCGTGCAGCAGGCCGCTTCCAGGACCGACTCGCCTCGACGAGCGCCCGCGTGGGCTCCGTGCGCGAAGACTCGAGTCGCGCGAGGTTCTCGGGAGTACCAGGCATATCGAGGCTCACGCCTGCGAGATTGACGACGGCGAGTTCATCCTCGGCGCCGAGGCGTTCGCTCCAGGCTCCCGGCTGCCGCCCATCCCACGCGAGCTGTTCGAAGGGCGAGGGCTGCGGTTTGCGGGTCAACACCGCGACGCGGCGGCCGTCGCAGACGAGGTCCGCCGCGAGGAGCGTGCCCAGAAAGCCCGTGCCGCCGGCGACGACGGTGAGCGCGTCGGGTGCGCCGTCGTCGTTCGCCAGGCTGCTCAGGCGATACAGGCGCGCGCATTGGGCGGGGAAGCCCCGGACGAGCGGCTCGCCTGCAGTGAGGCCGAACTGTTGGGAAAGGGGACCGTCGAGCGTGACTCGCTGAGTGAACAGTGTTCCGTTGTCGCGTTCTTCGAGCGTCCACTCGATGGTTTGACTGCCGCCGGGCTGGGGCTGTTGGAGAGCGATGCGACGCCCGGGTTCGAAAGCGCTGATGCGGAATGACGGCGCGGTTCGGCGGTGGAGGGGCCCAAGCAGGCGGTGCGATGGCGAGTAACGCCCCATGCTGCCCTCGCGCAGGGGGCCGTCGAGGGCCGCCGCTCCGACGGCTGGGTTCCACTCCGGCCAGCGGTCCACCCGTTCCAGGACATTCCACAGGCGCTCGGTGGGGAGGCGAAACCATTGCGATGCCGTACGGTGCCAGGTCACCCGGCCAGTCTAGGCGGCAGGCCCCTCATCGCAGCCAGAATCCTCGGCTTCGCACACAGCTTCGCAGGTGCCGGAAGACTCGATCGCAGCCGAGATCCTGTGGCAGGCCTCGCGCAGGGCGTCCTGCTGCTCTGGGCTCAATGGATCGAAGACGACGCTCCGGACGAAATCTACGTGCCCCGGTGCCGCTTCGACGATGGCACTGCGTCCCGCGGAGGTGAGGGCAATGTCCTGGCCGCGGCCGTCATCGGGTGAACATGAGCGGGCGATGAGGCCCTTGGCCTCCATACGCCGGAGCAGGTGCGAGAGCCGGCTGCGGCCCCACCCGAGCATGCGGGCCGCGGTCCCGGACCGGACCATTCCCTGCGGGTCCTCGGAAAGCGTGGCGAGCACCGAGTATTCCGGCCCCGAGAGCCCCGAGTCGCGTTGGAGTTGGCGGTCGACGGCGGGTTGCAGGCTCCAGAGGAGGTGACGCAACGCGAGCCACACCTCGCGCTCGCGCGGGTCCAGCCAGCGGCTTTGACTCGCCGAAGAATCGGTGCCGACGCCGGTCTCCGCCGCGTTTGCGACAGGCGCGTCTGCGACAGGTTCGGCGGGCGTGGCGTGTGCCTCCATGGTGCAGCCCCCGGGTGATGCAATGAACTTGACGCATCAATCTTATCGGTGTAAGTCTGAATCATCCAAGAATCGTTGATGCGTCAATCAGGAGGAAGCGTGACCAAGATTGCAGTCGTCACGGGCAGCACCCGGGACGGACGGAAGAATCGCCAGGTTGCCGAGTGGGTCGTGGCGCAGGGCCGCGAGCGGGAGGATGCCGAGTTCGAGCTCGTCGACATCGCAGACTACCGCTTGCCCCTCCTGGGCGAGCCGGGGAACGAGCAGGCATTCGCGTCGGTCAAGGAGTTCTCGGCCCGCATGGACGAGTTCGACGGCTTCATCTTCGTAACGCCCGAGTACAACCACTCGGTCTCACCTGCGCTCTCCAACGCGCTGACGTACCTCAAGCCCGAGTTGGCGGACAAGGCTGCCGGTATTGTCTCCTACGGTTCGGCCTTCGGCGCCCGCGCAGTCGAGCACCTCCGTGGCATCCTTTCCGAGCTGCAGGTCGCGCACGTGCAGAAGACTGGCATGTTCTCCCTCTTCGTGGATTTCAAGGATGGCGAGTTCGCTCCGAGCGAGCTTCAGGCTTCCTCGGTGCTCCCCGTCTTCGATCAGGTTGTGCGCTGGGCACGGGCTCTCGAGACCGTGCGTTCTGAGGCGGCTGTCACCTAGGGAGGCCGTTCCAGAGAGGGTCCGATGTGTGGTCGGACCTTCCCGAGGGCTCGCGAGTCTGATAGGCAGGGACAATCTGACCTGCAAGAGGAGGGAGCGGTATGAAGATCGCCTTGACGGGTGGCAGCGGCAAGCTGGGGCATGTGGTCCTGGACCATCTGCGGTCGGTGGGCCACGACGTGTGGAACCTCGATCGGGTCGGGGCCCGCGAGCCGGGCTTCATCCAGACTGACCTCACCGACTACGGCCAGGTGATCGACGCGCTCGCCGGCGTCGACGACCGCTACGACGGGATCGACGCAGTCGTGCACCTCGGCGCGATCCCGGCACCTGGCCTCGCTCCGGACTCTGCCACGTTCCGCAACAACATGCTCTCGACCTACAGCATCTTCGAGGCGACCCGGAAGCTCGGCATCAACCGGATTGTGTATGCGTCGAGCGAGACGGTGCTGGGGCTCCCGTTCGACATCGACCCGCCTTATATCCCCGTGGACGAGGAGTACGAGCCTCGCCCCGAGAGCACCTACTCCCTCGTGAAGTATCTCGAGGAGCAGATGGCGCGCCAGCTGTGCCGGTGGAACCCAGAGCTGAGCGTCTCGGCCTTCAGGTTCTCCAACGTCATGCTCCCCGAGGACTACGCGCAGTTCCCCTCCTACGACGCCGATCCCCGGGGCCGCAAGTGGAACCTGTGGGGCTACATCGACGCTCGAGACGGAGGCCAAGCAGTCGAAAAGGCCCTCGAAGCTGCACGCCCGGGCTTCGAGGCGTACATCATCGCCGCAGCGGACACCGTGATGAGCCGCTCGTCGGCATCCTTGGCAGCGGAAGTGTTCCCGAACGTCAGGATCACCAAGGAGCTCGGCGAGCACGAGACGATGCTAGGCATCGACAAGGCTCGCCGGCTCCTCGGCTTCGATCCGCAGTACGGCTGGCGGCAGGAGGCCTGAGCCCTCCTCAGCGGCCCTCGTAGTCGGTGAGCGCCTTGACCTTCGCCGCGGATGCGGACGTCGGATCGAAGGTGTAGCCGACCCACTCCCTCGCAAGACGCCGGGCGAGCTCGAGGCCCACGACCCGTTGACCCATCGTGAGTACTTGGCAGTTGTTCGACAGCACCGAGCGCTCCACGGAGAACGAGTCGTGGGCCGTCGCGGCCCGCGGCCCGCTGATCGAGTCGCTCATCGAGTGACCGATCCCGCTGGCGCGAAGGCCGGGCCCATGGCAGAGAACACCGCGGCGAGCGAGATGGCCCCCGGATCCGGAGTGCCGAGGCTTTTCTCGGCCAGCGGACGCGCGCGTCCCTTGAGGGGACGCAGCTCGGCTGTCGCTGAAGCAGCGGCTTCGGCGGCCGCAGCCGCTGTCTCCCAAGCCTGTGGGAGCGGAACCCCGCGGTCGACGCCGGCCGTGAGCTCCGCAACGAACGGCACCAGTGCGTCGACGAGGGTCTTGTCCCCAGGTTGAGCGCCCCCCAAAGCGGAGATCCGATCGGCGAACGATGCGACGCCAGCTGCGACGGCGCCGTCGTCCGGGGATTCCTCGTCTCCCAGGCGCTGTCCCCACGCCCGGAGCCCCGCGCCCCACAGGACTCCCGACGTCCCGCCTGCCTTGTCGGCCCACGCATCGCCACCGGCCGTGAGAACGCTCCCGGCGCCGGCGCCAGCATCGGCCGCTTCCCGGGCAGCGGTCACCGCAGCGTCCACGCCGCGGACCATGCCGCGCCCGTGATCGCCGTCCCCCGCTATCGAGTCCAGGCTCGCGAGCGTGGGCTCGAGCCGGTGGAGGGTGTGCTGGGCAGCGGCGAGTGCCTCGAGACATGAGCGCGCATAGTTGCGCGATGCTTCCGATCCCGGCGGAATGGCCGACGGCGCGGGCGCCCGAACAGGAATCAGCTCAGTGGCGCTCGGGATGAGACGCTGGGCATCGATCCTCCCGCGCCGGAACGCGGGCGTCTCGGCGGGCGCGAGCCAGAGTCTTTCGAGTTCGTCGTCGAGCCACATGAGCGTGAGCGAGACGCCTGCCATGTCGAGGCTCGTCACAAGCTCGCCCACCTCGGGGGCGACGAGTTCGAGTCCCTTGTCGCGGAGCAGCGGGCCGATGGTCCGCCACAGGACGAACAGTTCCTCGGCCTTAGTGCTGCCGAGGCCATTGAGGATGACGGCCACGCGGTCTCCCGCGCCGTCTGGGCGCTCTTCGAGGACTCGCTCGACGAGCGTGCGGCCCAGTTCCTCGCCGCGGGGGAGGGGCAGGTCCTCGAGCCCGGGCTCGCCGTGGATTCCCAGGCCGAGACCCATCATCCCTTCGGGCAGCGAGAACAGCGAGTGGTCCGCACCAGGGAACGTGCAGCCCGCGAACGCCGTGCCGAGCGTCCGCGTGAAGTCGTTGGCCTTGCGCCCGAGCCGGACGACCTCGGGGAGGTCGGCTCCTTCCTCGGCTGCCGCGCCCAGGATCTTGAACACGGTGAAGTCGCCGGCGATGCCACGGCGCCGCTCGCGCTCGCCGACTGGAGCGCTGGCGATGTCGTCGCTCACGATCACGTTCTCGGTCTCGATTCCCTCACCACGCAGGCGCTCAGTCGCGACGCCGAAGTTCATGACGTCGCCCGCGTAGTTGCCATAGGCGAAGACGACGCCGGCCCCGGAATGGGTCGCTCGAGCGACGGCGACAGCCTGCTGGGCCGAGGGCGACGTGAAGATGTTCCCTACCACGGCGCCGTCGGCGAAACCCGCTCCGATGAGACCCGCGAACGCTGGGTAGTGGCCGGACCCGCCGCCCAGCAGGACGGCCACTTTGGGCTGTGCGGGCGCGGACCGGCGGACCGCCCCTCCATCCACTTGGCGGACGAGCGGCGCGTGAACGTCGCAGAAGCCGGCGAGGGCCTCGTCGGCGAAGTCGGCGGGATCATTCGAGATGAGTGTCATGTCAGTGGATGTGGCTTCCGCCGTTGATGTCGACCGTGGTGCCAGTGAGGTACGAGGCGTCCTCGGACGAGAGCCACGTGATGACGGCCGCGATCTCCTCGGTCGTAGCCGTGCGGCCGACCGGGATGTCGCGCGCGATGGCGGCTTCCTGCTCGTCGGTGCTGCCAACGCGGATGTTGGTGTCGACGGCGCCGGGGGTGATCGCGTTGACAGTCACGCCAGTCGGCGCGACCTCGCGGGCGAGGGCCTTCGTAAAGCCGAGTATCGCGGCCTTGGCCGAGGAATAGGGGACGCGGCCGAAGACGCCGCCGCCGCGCTGGGCCGAGACCGAGGACATGTTGACGATGCGCCCCCAGCCGGCCTCGATCATGGCCGGAAGGAACGCCTTGGTGACGAGGTACGTGCCCGTGGCGTTGACGGCCATGACCTTGTTCCAGAGGGCAAGGTCGGTCTCGAGGAACGGGACCGGCGAGGTGATGCCCGCAATGTTCGCAACAGCGCCGACCTGCGGCAGGTGGCCCGTGGCGACCTCGGCGGCGACCGCCTTCTCGGCCGCGCTCACCGATGCCTCGTCGGCGACGTCGATCTGGTGGCCGAACGCGGGAACGTTGAATTCGTTGGCGATGTCCTGCGCAACCTTGGCGGACTTCTCGCCGTCGAGGTCGAGGACGACGACGCCCCAGCCTTCGCGGGCGAAGCGGCGGGCGGTGGCGAGGCCGATTCCCCGGTCGGAGGTTGCCCCTGTGAGGATGGCGGTGCGTTGCGTGCTGCTCATGGTGATGCTTCCTTGCTTGCCTCTCGGCAGATCTTGTTTCCTGTTGTCAGATGATGGCGGTGATGAAGTCTGCTGCCTTGGCCGCAGCCGCTGGCCGTTGGGAGTGTTCGAGATCTCGGGTCTCGAGTTCGAGCGTGAAGTGGCCGGCGTAGCCGAGGTCTCGCAGGGTCGTGAGGCCGCCGGCGAAGTCAACGTTCCCCGCGCCGATGCTGCGGTGGATGTCGCCTTCGACCGCGTCCCTGAGATGGACGTGGGCGATCCTGTCGCCTAGTGCGCGGGCGGCCTCCCCGAAGTCTCCACCCGAGGCGACGGCGTGGCTCGCGTCGAGGACGTGGCGGACGCCGGTCCCGTCCAGGCGCTTTGCGAGGGCGAGGGCACGATCTAGGTTCCAGGAGAGGCGGAGAACGTGGAGCGATTCGGTCCAGAGTTCGAGCCGGCGGTCGGACGCTGCGACGGCTGCGGCAGCGAGTTCGGCAGAGACCAGGTCGAGGTCTTGCTTGAGTGTCCGAACGGGTTCGTGGTCGAGGGCACCGCAGGGAAGGACCAGGGCAAGGGCGCCGACGGCCTCGGTGAGGTCGAGGAGACGGTCGAGGTGCTCCTGTCGGGTCGCCCCGGCAGCAAGGCCTAGGGGTGCGTTGAGGTCGCCGATGTCCCCGTTCACTGACCGCACGCGGAGGCCGCTCGCAGCGACCTGCTTCGAAACAGCCGTGACCGCGTCGTCGTCGAGGACGAACGGCACATGGTCGCAAACCCCTGGGAGGGCGCCGAGGTCGATCTCCTCGAAGCCGAGCCCTGACATGGTCGCGAGCGCCGTCGGGAGGTCTTGGTGCCGGAAGCTGATCGAGGAGCAGCCAAGCCGGGGGTGGAACATCGTCGTGTCCTTCCGGTGAGGTGATGCACACCACGGTAGGGGAGCTGACTGTCGACAGTCAACTATAAGAGTCGACTGTTGACAGTGGGACGTGATGCGGCGCACACTGGCTACCATGTCAACCGTCGACATTTCTGGAAGGAAGTTCAATTGAGCAACGAGGCTCTGGCCCTTCGCGGCCCGGTCCATGGCACCCCGGACGCACGTCGCGTGGCGATCGGCTCCTCAGTCGGTGCTGTGATCGAGACCTACGACTTCATCGGCTTCGGCACTGCCGCCGCTCTCTATCTCGGCAAGGCCTTCTTCCCCGGGGCTGATCCCCTCGCGGGCACCCTTGCGTCCTTCGCGACCCTCGGCGTCGGCTTCGCTGCGCGACCGCTGGGTGGCTTCATCGGCGGCCACCTCGGTGATCGCCTGGGTCGCAAGCCAGTCCTTGTCGCCTCGCTCATCGCCATGGGCCTTGCGACGTTCGCGATCGGGCTGCTTCCGACCTACGCACAGGTCGGCCTACTGGCGCCCGCGCTGCTCGTCACCGTGCGCATCATCCAAGGCATCGCGTTCGGCGCTGAGTGGGGCGGCGCAATCCTGATGGCGTACGAGCATGCCCCTTGGAAGAGCAAGGGCAAGTTCACGGGCATGGTCCAGTCGGGGTTCCCCGTGGGGCTCCTCCTTGCGAACCTCGTGTTCCTCGTGAGCGTCCACCTCGGCGGAAGCTGGGCATGGCGCGTCCCGTTCCTGGCCAGCATCCTGCTTGTCGCCGTCGGCATTGTGATCCGAACCAAGGTGCCGGAGTCACCGGTCTTCGAGGACGTCAAGGAATCGGGTCAGCTCACCAAGGCCCCGCTCGTCGAGGTCGTCAAGCACGACTGGCGCAACATCGTCCGCGGCATCGGGCTCCGGATTGCCGAGACCGCCGGCTACGCCGTTTCGGTGACGTACATGATCTCGTATCTCAACAGCAAGCACCTTGCGAACACCACGGAGACGCTCATCGCCCTCTGCATCGCATCGGCGATCGGCATCTGGGCAACGACCGCCTGGGGCCAGCTCACGGACCGGATCGGACGGCGCCCCATCTACATCTGGTCGTGCCTGTTCGCGGTGCTGTTCGGCGTTCCCATGTTCCTGCTCGTCAACACCGGGCTGGTCCTGTTCGTCGTCGCAACGATCGTCATCGCGTACGCCGTGTGCCAGAACTCCCTCGCCGGCGTGCAGGGTTCCTGGTTCCCGGAGCTCTTCCGCGCCAACACCCGCTCGTCCGGTGCCTCCCTCGCCTACCAGATCTCAGCCATGGTCTCGGGCTTCACACCGTTCATCACCACGATCCTCTTCGTATGGCTTGGCTGGCTGGGCCCGGCCCTCCTGTTCAGCCTGTACGGCGCGATTGGCCTGTGGGCCGCGCTCTCGACCCGCGAGACGTGGGGCCGCGCGGTGCGCGAGGCCGCAGCGAAGGCCACTGAGGAAACCCCGCACGAGGTGCGCGCATGAAGGCGTCGCGGATCGCAGGAGTAGAGGACGCGGCGTATCGGATCCGCCGTTACGCCCTCGGAATGGGGGAGGTCCAGGGCCAGGGCTACGTGGGCCAGGCCCTCGGTGCCGCCGACATCCTCGCGGCCCTCTACACGGACCAGCTCACGTTCCGGCCCGCGGAGCCCGAGTGGGAGGGGCGGGACCGGTTCCTCCTCTCGACTGGGCACTACGCGATCGGGCTGTACGCGGCGTTCGCCGAGGCCGGGATCGTCCCAGTCGAGGAGCTCGAGACGTACGGCTCGGACGATTCGCGGCTGCCGATGTCCGGCATGTCCACGTACACCCCGGGAATGGAGATCTCCGGGGGGTCCCTCGGCCACGGGCTCACAGTCGCGGTCGGCTACGCCCTCGGCCTGCGGGCCAGGGGCAACCCCGCCCGCGTCGTGAACTTCCTCTCCGACGGCGAGCTTGACGAGGGCTCGACGTGGGAGGCCGCGATGGGCGCGGCCCACCACCGCCTCGGTCGCCTGACCGCCGTCGTCGACATCAATGCCCTCCAGGCGGACGGGCCGACGGCTGGAGTCCTGCGCACCGAACCGGTGGTGGAGAAGTGGGCCGCCTGCGGTTGGAACGTGCAGCGGGTGGACGGCAACGACGTCCCAGCGCTCCTCGCCGCGTTCGACGCCGTCGCCGCTCAGGCCGCGGACGACGGCGCTCCCTCCGTGATCCTGTGCGACACCAAGGTGGGGCGAGGGGTTCCCCTCCTTGAGGAGCGCGAGAAGGCCCACTTCATGCGCATCGAGGAACACGAATGGGCGATCTGCCGCGAGCAGCTCGACGAGGGCCATCGTGCAAGGACCGAGACCCGTCAGGAGGCGGCACTGTGACGACAGGCGCAGCGACCACAACGGCCCCGAAGGGCCCGAAGCTCAAGACCTCGGCGATGATCGCATCGTTCGCGGACCCCGGCCAGCGCACCATCCCGGCCCCGTTCGGCAACGCCCTCGCCGAGCTCGCCGAGCAGGATGAGCGGATCGTCGGGCTGACCGCGGACCTAGGCAAGTACACCGACCTGCACATCTTCGCCCAGACGCACCCGGAGCGGTACTTCCAGATGGGCATGGCCGAGCAGCTGCTCTTCGGCGCCGCGGCCGGAATGGCTCAAGCGGGCCTCGTCCCGTTCGCCACGACGTACTCGGTCTTCGCCGCCCGGCGGGCGTACGACTTCATCTGTCTCGACATCGCCGAGCCCGAGCTCAACGTGAACATAGTTGGCGGCCTCCCGGGCCTGACCACGGGCTACGGGCCGAGCCACCAGGCCACGGAGGACGTCGCGATCTTCCGCGGAATGCCGAACCTCACCATCGTTGACCCGTGCGACGCCGTCGACATCGCCCAGGCGGTGCCGCAGCTCGCCGCCTCGAAGGGGCCGACGTACCTGCGGCTGCTCCGCGGCAAGGTGCCCTCCGTCCTGGACGAGTACGACTACAAGTTCGAACTCGGCAAGGCCAAGGTCCTGCGGGGCGGGCGCGACGTCGTGCTCGTCTCCTCCGGGCTCATGACCATGCGAGCCCTCCAGGCCGCAGAGGCGCTGGCCGCGCACAGAGTGGATGTCGCCGTCGTCCACACGCCCACACTCAAGCCCTTCGACGAGGAGACCGTCCTGGCCGAGCTGGCCGGTGACCGCCTCGCGGTGACGCTCGAGAACCACACAGTGGTCGGAGGCCTGTTCGAGACCGTCGCGTCGGCCCTTGTCCGCCGCGGCCAGGCTCGCCGCGTCGTCCCGATCGGGCTGCCGGATGCGTTCCTTGACGCCGGCGCGCTCCCGACGCTCCACGAGCGGTACGGACTCTCGAAGGACCGCATCGTCGAACGCGTCCTCGCCGAGCTCGGGTGAGCCGCTCGGCCGGGTTCCAAGTGGGCTGGCCTATGATGACAGTTGACAATGCCGTGTGATGCGGCACCTATCCAAGGAGTTCGAAATGGCGGCCACGGCAGCCCTGCTGGGTCTCGAGAAGACGAGCCTGCGGGAACAGGCTCTGGTTGCGCTGCGCCGCGCCATCACGTCCGGTGAACTCGAGCCAGGCCGCCATCTCGTCGAGACCGAGCTGTCTGAACGGCTCGGGATAAGCCGCGGGACCCTGCGCGAAGCGTTGCGCCAGCTCCAGCAGGAAGGGCTCGCCTCGGCAGGGCCGCGCGGCCGCCTGAGCGTCCGGCATCTCGATGCGAAGGAGATCCGGGACATCTTCGGGGTGCGCGCCGCGCTCGAATCCCTCGCCGCCCAGACGCTCATCGAGCAGCCCCGCCGGGCTCGCGCGGTGGGCGAGCTGCGGGCTGCCATCGAATCGATGGAGGATGCGAGCGGGCGGGGTCTCGAGGACCGAATCGAAGCCGACCTCGATTTCCATCGTCTCCTCTGCAGGCTTTCGGGCAACGAGACGCTCCTCCACTCGTGGGAGTCGCTCGAGGGCTCCATCCGCATGTCGATCATGTTCGCGGGCTCTGAGCGGGCAACCGAGAACATGGGAATCGACCGCCACCGCAAGATCGTGAACGCGATCGAGTCGGGGGATGCCGCGTTGGCCCGCGAGACCATCCACGATCACATGGACGGCGCGGCGAGGACGCTCGTCAGCTGACGGGGATCCTAAGGAGTAGCCTTCGCGAGTAGTTGTTCAACCGCGAAGGGAGGCAGCGGCATGGCATACGACGCCGGTCGCTTCAGGAATTACTTCGAGCACGAGTTCACGTACGAGGCCGGCTTCCGCCGCAACGTGCGCCGCTACCGGGACCGCCCCGCGTTCTTCGACCCGGTCACGGGAGTCGAGCTCAACTACGGCGCGCTTGCAGCGGAAGTCGACCGCACGGCGCTCGCGCTCGCCGAACGGGGCGTCGGCAAGGGCGACCGCGTGCTGTACCAGCTGTTCAACGGTCTCGAGTTCGTGCTCCTCTACCTCGCGACCCAGCGGATCGGCGCCGTCGGCGTGCCGATCAACTTCCGACTCGCTCCCGGCGAGATCGCCCACATCCTGCGGGACAGCGAGCCGGTCGTCTTCGTGTACGACCGAGAGGTCTCGGTGAATGTGAGCCGTGCGCTCAAGCAGGTCGATTCCGCCCCGCTGCTACTCGCCGTGGGCGAGCCCAAGGACGACGGCGCGGAGCTCACCGAGGTGGAGGACTTCGCCCACGCCCGCGCGGCGGCGCAGGGCAACCTCCCCGACTACGATCCCTCGTCGACGGTCTACGACGAGACGACTCGCCTCTACACCTCCGGAACCACCGGGATGCCCAAGGGCGTTTCGCTTCCTTCGCTCGTGGAGGTCATGTCGGCCCACGACGTGATCATGCATTTCCCGCTCACGCCCTACGACCGCACGCTCAACATGACGCCCTGGTTCCATCGAGGCGGCCTGTATTCGGGGGGCCCGAACCCGGTCTTCTACGTGGGCGGCAGCGTGGTCCCGATGCGCGCTTTCAACCCCGGGACGGCCCTCGACTGGGTCGCGGAGCACGGAATCACGTTCCTCATCGGCGCCCCGACCACTCTTGAGATGCTTGCGGACGAGCAGGAGCGCAGCCCCCGCGATCTCGGGCCGCTCCGCGGGATCGTGACCATGGGCGCCCCGCTCGACAAGGCCGCGGCCCTGCGCTATCAGCGCACGCTCACGCCGCGCATCTTCAACGGTTACGGCACCACCGAGACGTTCTGGAACACCTTCCTCAGGCCGGAGGACCTGCCCGAGCACGCCGGGACTGCGGGGAGGGCATCGACGGACGACGACGTCGCCGTCGTCCGCATCTTCCCCGACCGCCGCGCGCGGCCGGATGAGCACGTCGCCCATGACAACACGGAGCAGGGCGAGGTCATCATGCGCTCGGCGAAGTCCGGGTTCAGCTATGCCAATCTCCCCGGCATCAACGAAGAGAAGTTCTACGACGGATGGTTCTACACGGGCGACCTGGCCGTGTGGGACGAGAGCGAGTTCGTGACGATCCTGGGCCGCAAGGACGACATGATCATCTCTGGCGGTGAGAACGTGCACCCCGTCCAGGTCGAGGAGGTCCTCGCCGCGCACCCGGGGGTCAAGGACGCCGTCGTGGTGGGGCTGCCCGACGAGCGGTGGGGGCAGAAAGTCGTCGCCTACGTCGTGCGGAGGGACGGGGAGCTCACGGCCAGGCAGCTCGAGGAGTGGTGCGTCGGCGACGACGGGCTGGCCAACTACAAGCGCCCGCGCGCCTACCGCTTCATCGACGATCTTCCGATGACTGCGACAGGCAAGAAAATCCACTACGTCTTGGCGAAGCAGGCCGAAGAGGATCACGCAGGCGGTCTGTTCGAGGAGCCGGGCAGGGACTGAGCCGGCGTGTCGACGTCCTCGTCCCCGCCGAGCCCGGAGCACTCGACGGGCTCGGCGCGGTGCGCCCGCAGGTAGGGCCCCGCGCCGACGTCGCCCTTGAGGCTGTGCCGCAGGTCATGCCAGTGGTCTCGCCCGATCAGCACAGGGTGCCCCGGACTCCCCTCGTAGACCGCGCGCCGCAGCGACGAAGGGACGACGTCGGTCCCCGCCACGCGCTCGAGCGCTTCGGGCGCGAGGCGGGGAAGGTCGACGAGGGTCACAAGGGCGGCTATGCAGGGCGCGGCGGCCGGCATGCCGTCCAGGGCGTTGAGGGCGGCTCGGAGGGAGGCGCCCACGCCTTCTGCCCAATCGTCGGCGACCACGGGCATGACGCGTGGCTCGGACGCCGGGAGGAGGCTTCGGGCCTCTTCTGCGCCGGCGCCCAGGACCACGACAACCGGGGCACAGCCGACGTCGAGCAGGAGTCCCACGCCGCGCTCAAGCCAGCCGCCGGCGTCGGGCGTCGCCGCGAGCGCCTTCGGGCCGCCGAAGCGCCGTCCCGCGCCCGCGGCAAGCAGCACTCCTGCGACCGGAGCGGTTGAGAAGGCCATCCCGTCAGTCGTACCCGAGGTCTATATCGGGGTTAGGCTCCTCGTCTTCCACGTCGAGTTCGATGAGACGGTGCGGGTCGTGAAGGGGATCGACCTCGTCGAGGATCTCGGGGTTGTCCGAAGAGCCCTCCTCAGGGGCTTGACTGTTGCGGCCATCGAGCGGCTCCGTGAGGTCGTCGTCCTCCGTATTCCCGTAGTCGACGTCGTGCGTCATCGCGTGCTCCTCTGTTCGTGTGGCGACGGTCCGTGGGGATCAGCCCGCGTCGAAGCGCTCGTCGTCCCGCTCGTCGTCGTCCCGGTCATTGCCGGAGCCGTCGGGGATCGCGGAGACATCCGTGTTCCGGGGGCTGGGCGTGCCGAGGACGTCGGCCTCGCTGGCAATACGCTCCGTGTTCTCGGTGCTCATCGCTCCTCCTGCCCTTCGTGCTGTGCCTGGTGCTTCTTGTTGCTCGGTGCTTCTTATTGCACTGTGCTTCCTGTTGCACTGCTTCTTGTTGCCGTGCAGAGGGAAGATCCCTCGCTACCACGTTAGGCCTGTGACGGCGCGGACGGCAGGGGCCGCTGGCTTGAGGTACGGGCCCGGTACACGCTCGCAGCTGCTAGCCCGTCCAGCGGTATTCCTTCTCGGGCCGGCCAGGGGTCCCATAGCGGGCTGCACGGGTGAGAACGCCTGTGTCTGCGAGGTGTTCGAGATAGCGCCGTGCCGTGACGCGTGAGACGCCAACGGCCTCCATGACTTCGTTCGCAGAGACGGCCGTGCCGCGAGTCCGGACAAACGTTCGGATCGAGTCCAAGGTATCGGGGGAGAGGCCCTTCGGAAGCGGTGTTCCCACGGGAGTCCGCAGGGCGGCGAGGGCTTGGTCCACAGCGTCCTGAGACGTTGTCCCCTCGGAGCGGGAGAGGGATTCGCGGAACTCCCGGTAGTGTTCGAGCCGCTCCGCGAACGCGGCATACGTGAACGGCTTGATGAGGTATTGCACGACGCCGGCTGAGATCGCCCGCCGGACCACGGGAAGCTCGCGCACGGCCGTGATCGCGAGAATGTCCGGATGATGCCCCGCCGCACGGAGCCGACGTGCGACGTCGAGCCCGTGCAGGTCTGGCAGGTTCATGTCGAGCAGCACGAGGTCTACCGGGGTCCCCGCCGCCGCGAGCTCCCCTGTCAGCCGCAGGGCCGAGGCGCCGTCGTGCGCTGTGCCGACGTGGGTGAAACCGTCGATACGCCCGATGTAGGCGGCGTGCGCATCGGCGGCGATCGCCTCGTCCTCGACGACGAGGACGCGGAGTCCGCTCATCCTTTCCTTCCGTTTCGCGCGGGGATCGACACGGTGAAGACCGCACCGCCCGTCCCCTCAACGGCGAGAGTACCGCCCAGCGCCTCGGCGGACCGACGCGCGAGCGCAAGGCCCAGGCCACGCCCGGCTGTCCCGTGGGGCTTCGTCGAATGGCCGAACTGCAGAATCCGCTCGCGCTCGGCGGGCGGCACGCCGGTCCCTGAGTCAGAGACCTCGATGAGCACGCCTCCGGCTTCCTCGTGGAGCTCGAGCGCGACCCACCGGGGAGGCTCAGCCGCCGCGGCCGCGTCGATCGCATTGTCCAGCAGGTTGCCCACGATGGTGACGAGGTGCTGAGGCTCGAGGCCAGCGTCTGCGAGGCTTCCCGTGGCCTCGGCATCGAGGCGCACCCCGCGCTCGTGGGCTTGCGCCGCTTTGCCCATGACGAGCGCCGCGAGGACCGGCTCCTGGACGGAGACTACGAGCTCGTTCGCGAGGGACTGGCTCAGCGAGAGGTCCTCAGTCGCGAACTCGAGCGCCTGATCCGTGCGGCCGAGCTCGAGGAGCGAGACGATCGTGTGGAGGCGGTTCGCGTGCTCGTGTGTCTGGCTGCGGAGGGCATCGGAGAGCGTGCGCATGGTCGCGAGCTCCGAGCCGAGCGTCTCGATCTCCGTCTGATCGCGCAAGGTCGCGACGGAGCCGAGACGCCGGGCGCCACGGCGATCGGGGACGGACGCCGGCTCCTGGTTCACAACCAGCACGCGGTCCTTCGTCAAATGGATCTCGTCATGAGCCGTGCGGCCGCTGGCGAGGAGCGCGCGGAGGCTCTCCGGCAGGTCCACGTCGGCCAGCAGGGGAGCGGGGGCGCTCGCTTCGGTGTTGGGGAGGCCGAGCAGCTCTGAGGCTTGGTCGTTGCGGATCACGAGCCGCCCCCGGGGATCGACCATGACGACGCCCTCCCGCACCGAGTGCAGCACCGACTCGTAGTAGGCGAAGAGCTGGCTCAGCTGCTCGAGTCCGTAACCGTGGGTCGCCTTCGAGAGGCGCCGTTCGAGGATGGCAGCGCCGACGGAGCCGAGGAGGAGGACGACGACGGCGATCCCCAGGAGCGCGGGGAGCCGCGAAGCGAGCGCGACGTCGAGGTTCGTGACCGTCACTCCGGCTGCGACCATCCCCAGGACGCGCCCCGAGCCTGGGGCCTTGATCGGGACGATCGTCCTCACAGAGGGTCCGAGAGTGCCCGTGTACGTCTCGGTGAACGGGTGCCCGGCGAGCGCCTCGGAAGTCGACCCGATGTACTTGCCGCCAATCTCCGAAGGGTTCGGGTGGGTCCAGCGCGTCCCGTCGGGCGCCATGATCGTAATGAAGTCCAGCTTGGCGTCGGAGATGACCTGTTCCGCGTACGGCTGGAGGGCGGGCGTCGGATTCGTGCGCCCTGCCTCGAGCGCAGCGTTGGCGACGAGAGGGCTGTCCGCGATCGCCTCGGCGACAGCGAGGGTCCGGTTCCCGGCGGCCTGGTGGAGCTGATCTCTGGCGTCCAAGTAGAACGCCGTGCCGGTGAAGGCTGTGAAGAGGACGACCGCGAGAACGAGCAGGAGGAACAGCCTCCGCGCGAGGCTCAACTGCCGCATCGCGCTTCCTCTCCTCTTCGTGTCGAGGGGAATCCCTGTGACCAATATGAACGCAAGGGTGGTCCCCCTCACACTCTACGGGAAGGTGGTATGGCCGCGGTCACAGGGACGCGGCCCCCCACTCGAGGAAGAGGACTCATGGCAAGCGTGCCCCTGGCGCCGGCGAAGCAGCCGGCGAAGAAGAAGGCCGATCGCACCCACTGGCTCTACATCGCCGTCGTCGTCGCCGTGGTGCTCGGCGTCGTCGTCGGTCTCATGTTCCCCGGCAAGGACGGGGTCGCGGCCAATATGAAGCCGCTCGGCGATGCGTTCGTCAACCTGATCAAGATGATGATCGCCCCCGTGATCTTCTGCACGATCGTGCTCGGCATCGGCTCGATCGCGAAGGCCGCAACCGTCGGCAAGGTCGGTGGCCTCGCGCTCGTCTACTTCATGGTGATGAGCACGTTCGCGCTCGCCGTCGGTCTCATTGTCGGCAACATCATCCACCCCGGATCCGGTCTCGACCTCAAGGATGCGACGTACAAGGCACCCGCGGCCTCGGGTACGTCCGATTTCCTGCTCGGGATCATCCCGAACACGCTCGTCTCAGCCCTTACGTCCGTTCAGGTGCTCCAGACGCTCTTCGTCGCACTCCTTGTCGGCTTCGCGCTCCAGCGCATGGGCAAGGCGGGCGCAATGCTCCTCGAGTTCATCCGCCAGGCGCAGGTGCTCGTGTTCCGCATCCTCATCATGATCATGTGGGTCGCCCCGATCGGCGCGTTCGGTGCGATTGCCGCCGTCGTTGGAACCACGGGCTGGAAGGCCGTTGTGAGCCTTCTGACGCTCATGGTCGCGTTCTACATCACGTGCCTCCTGTTCGTCGTCGTCATCCTCGGAACGCTCCTGCGCGCCGTCGGCGGCGTCAACATCTTCAAGCTCATGAAGTACCTCGCCCGCGAGTACCTCATCATCGTCTCGACCTCGTCCTCCGAGGCTGCGCTGCCGCGCCTCATCGCCAAGATGGAGCACCTCGGTGTGTCGAAGCCAGTCGTGGGCGTGACCGTCCCCACCGGCTACTCGTTCAACCTTGACGGAACCGCGATCTACCTCACGATGGCGTCGCTCTTCATTGCGACCGCAATGGGCCAGCCGATGAACCTCGGCGAGCAGATCGCACTCCTCGTCTTCATGATCATCGCCTCCAAGGGCGCGGCCGGTGTGAGCGGCGCAGGCCTTGCGACGCTCGCGGGCGGCCTCCAGTCCCACGCCCCGCAGCTCGTGGGCGGCGTCTCGTTCATCGTCGGCATCGACCGGTTCATGTCCGAGGCCCGCGCCCTCACCAACTTCACCGGAAACGCCGTCGCGACCATCCTGATGGGCGTGTGGACCCGTGAGATCGACCGCCCCCGGGTCCGAGAGGTGCTCTCCGGCCGCCTTCCGTTCGACGAGACCACGATGCTCGCCGACGACGACGATCGCGCCGACGCCGTAGAGGAGTCGCCTCGAGCGGAGCTTCCGGAGCCTGCACGCCTCTAACCGTCCAAACGTCACCTTCCGACGGTCGTTCTCCGTCCAAACGTCACGTCCCGCGGGTTTTTGCTCCCGCGGGACGTGCGCGCTTAAGGGCAACATTGAGGCTCTACTTGAGGGTCAAGGCTCAAGCGAGGGTATGTCTCAAGGTCACCGAGTTGCGAGTCGTGCGCGTGTAGGGTTGGGTCTCAGGAAGCCGCAGACAGCGATTCGAAAGTGTGGATGGATACGTGAGCACAGAGCAGAGCTCGGCGACTCTGGACGGCATCACCGAAGACCTCACCGACGTCGTACTCGGTCCCACGGGCCGTCCCGAACGCGAGTATCCCGTACCCGCCCCGCTCGAGTCCCACGGGCCCGCGCGGATCATCGCGATGGTCAACCAGAAGGGCGGGGTCGGCAAGACGACCTCGGCCATCAACCTCGCTGCCGCCCTCGCGGAGTACGGCCGCCGGGTCCTGATCGTGGACTTCGACCCCCAGGGCGCGGCGTCGGCCGGTCTGGGGACGAACCCCCACGAACTCGACCTCACCGTGTACAACGTCATGATGGACCGGCACGTCGACATCCGCGACGCGATCCGCAAGACCGAGATAGAGAACCTCGACCTCCTCCCGGCCAACATCGACCTCTCCGCGGCGGAGGTCCAGCTCGTCACCGAGGTGGCCCGCGAGCAGGTCCTCGCAAGCGCGCTCCGCAAAGTCGAGAACGACTACGACCTCGTCCTCATCGACTGCCAGCCCTCCCTTGGCCTGCTCACGGTCAACGCGCTCTCAGCCGCGCACGGCGTGATCATCCCGCTCATCTGCGAGTTCTTCGCGCTGCGCGCCGTCGCCCTCCTCGTCGAGACGATCGAGAAGGTGCAGGACCGCCTCAACCCGCGCCTCGTCGTCGACGGCGTCCTCGCCACGATGTACGACTCGCGGACGCTGCACAGCCGGGAGGTGCTCGCGCGCCTCATCGAGGCCTTCGGCGACAAGGTCTTTGATTCGGTCATCAAGCGCACCATCAAGTTCGCCGACGCGACCGTAGCGGCCGAACCCATCACCCGCTACGCAACGAACCATGCGGGCGCGGAGGCCTACCGGCGGCTCGCGCGTGAGCTCGTGGCCCGCGGTGGGGCGCCTTAGCGAGCCGCCCGCGGGCGAACCGAGTGCTGGCGAACTGACTGCCGAGACCGCCTCCGGCTTCGAGGTCCGGCTGGACAACTTCACGGGCCCGTTCGACGCTCTCCTCGGGCTGATCGCCAAGCGCCGCCTCGACATCACCGAAGTGGCGCTTGCGACCGTGACCGACGACTTCATCGCCTACATCCGCGCCATGCAGGAACGAGGCGAGGAGTGGGCGCTCGACGAAGCGAGCGAGTTCCTCGTCATCGCCGCGACGCTCCTTGACCTCAAGGCGGCTCGGCTCCTGCCGCAGGGGGAGGTCGAGGATGAGGAGGATGTCGCGCGGCTCGAGGCCCGCGATCTGCTCTTCGCCCGGCTGCTGCAGTACAAGGCGTTCAAGGAGATCGCGGCGATCTTCGGAGAGACTCTCGAAACCGAGGGACGCCGCTACCCGAGGGCCGTGGGCCTTGAGCCGGCGTTCGCCGCGCTCCTGCCCGAGCTCGTCTGGCAGCACACCCCGGAGCAGTTCGCCGCCCTTGCCGCGAAGGCGTTCGCGCCGAAGGAGGCTCCGCCGTCGGAAGTCGGACTCGCGCACCTGCACGCGCCGCCAGTGAGCGTGCGGGAACAGGCTGCAATCCTGGGCGAGCGCTTGCGTGCGGGCGGTCCGCAGAGCTTCCGGGTCCTGACCGCCGACGCCGATTCGCGCCTCATGATCGTGGCCCGCTTCCTTGCGCTGCTCGAGATGTTCCGCGACCGCGCCGTGGCCTTCGAACAGGCCGCCCCGCTCGCGGAGCTCAGGGTGCGGTGGACGGCGGGGCAGGACTGGAGCGCCGATCGGCTGAGCGAGGAGTACGACGACGCCGGCGCGCCGACCGCGGTCGGCTCACCGCAGAACCTGGGGGAAGGCCTGGGGGAAGGCTTGAGGGAAGGCGCAGGAGAAGGCGCAGGAGAAGGCACGGGGGAGGAGGAGAAGCAGGATGCAGGGTAATCCGCACGCCGCCGCACTCGAGGCGGTACTCATGGTCGTCGAGGTGCCCGTGAGCGCAGCCGAGCTCGCGGTGACGCTCGAACTGCCACAGCCCGAGGTCGAGGACCTGCTTTCCCGGCTCGCGGCCGAGTACGAGGCCGAGGGCCGCGGGTTCGAACTCCGTTCCGTGGCCGGCGGATGGCGGTTCTACTCGAGACCGGAGTTCGCCGAGATGGTCTCGAAGTACGTCCTCGAAGGCCAGACGGCCAGGCTCACCCAGGCGGCGCTCGAGACGCTTGCCGTCATCGCCTACCGGCAGCCCGTTGCGCGCTCTCGCGTCGCCGCAATCCGCGGGGTCAACGTGGACTCCGTAGTGCGCACGCTTGTGACCCGCGGGCTCATCGAGGAAGCCGGGACGGACCCGGAGTCGGGCGCGATCCTGTACCAGACGACGTCGTACTTCCTTGAGCGGCTCGGCATCGGCTCGGTGTCCGAGCTTCCGCAGCTCTCGCCCCACCTGCCGGGGATCGAGGACCTCGCGGCCATCGAGCTGGAGCAATGAGCGGCTGTCTGCTCAGTTGCCGGCTTGAAGCGAGACGTGGCTCACGCTTGACCCAAGCGGGAGTGCCCTATCCGGTATCGTAGATGGGGGCCTTGAGGCCCTTTCCTTACCAACAAACTTGAGGCCGGGTCATGACACAGGCGGGACGCCAGGGTTCACCACGCAACAGGGGGCAACGCCCCACCCAGAACAAGAGCGCGGGCCAGAGCAATTCGAGCTCGTTCGGGGGCCGCGGGAACGCTGCCCGCGGCGGCGCCAAGGGCGCTCCGAAGGGTTCCCAGCGGAAGCGCGGCGAGCGGCCCCAGCCCAAGGGGACGGGAGCTGCTCCGTTCGCGAACGAGCGCTTCGGCCGAAATCTCGGCGCCGTTCAGCGCCCGGAGCGGAAGTCTCCGACTCCGCTGCCGCAGCACAAGCCCCGTACGCGCGCAGAGATGAACGACGAGGGCGTACGCCTCCAGAAGGTCATGGCGAACGCGGGCGTCGCCTCGCGCCGCGTGTGCGAAGAGCTCATCGAGCAGGGCCGCGTTGAGGTCAACGGCCAGCTCGTCACCGAGCTCGGCAGCCGGGTCAACCCGGAGACCGACGTCATCCACGTAGATGGGGTGCGGGTCCAGCTCAACGAGAACCTCGTCTACATGGCCTTCAACAAGCCGCGCGGAGTCGTGTCCACGATGGACGACCCGGAGGGCCGCCCGTGCATCTCGGACTACCTCCGCCCGGGCACTCCGGAGCGGCTCTTCCACGTCGGCCGGCTCGACACGAACACCGAGGGGCTTCTCCTCCTCACGAACGACGGCGAGCTGGCCAACCGCCTTTCGCACCCTTCGTATGAGGTGCCGAAGACGTACGTCGTGCAGGTCCGCGGGCCGATGCCGCACGGCGTCGGTGCGCAGCTCCGGCGCGGGATAGAGCTCGAAGACGGCCTCGCAAAGGTCGACTCGTTCAAGCTCGTCGACTCGACCCCGGGCTTCGTGCTCGTCGAGGTCGTGCTGCACTCGGGCAAGAACCGGATCGTCCGCCGGATGTTCGACGCGATCGGCTTCCCCGTCCAGCGGCTTGTCCGCGCGAAGATCGGGCCGATCGGCCTCGGCGACCAGAAGCAGGGCACCATCCGGAAGCTCGGCAAGCAGGAAGTCGGGCACCTCATGGCGGCTGTGGGGCTCTAGGGGATGGCTCCGACGCACTTGGGCGGCCCCGTCGTCGTAATCGGCACGGGCCTCCTCGGCACGAGCATCGGACTCGGGCTCGAGCACCGCGGCGTCCCCGTCTTCCTTGAGGATCCCTCGCCCACCCATCAAGCGGTCGCCGTTGACATCGGCGCCGGTCGGCCTGTGGCCGAACTCGAGGCGGACCGCGGGGTCGAGCCGCAGCTCGTCGTCGTCGCGGCTCCGCCGGACGTGACGGCTGACGTGGTTGAGCGTGCGCTCGCACGCTGGCCTCGCGCCGTCGTCGTCGACATCGCGAGCGTGAAGTCCGCCATCCTCGCGGAGCTGCGCGGGCGGTCGGTGGACCTCTCCCGGTATGTGGGGACGCACCCTATGGCGGGGCGCGAGAAATCGGGGCCGGTGGCTGCCCGCGGCGAGCTCTTCACATCGATGCCGTGGGTCGTGTGCGCTCACCGGGAGGCGTCGGACGACGCCGTGCGCCTCGCCAAGGCGCTTGGGGCCGACCTCGGTGCCACCGTCGTGGAGTTCGACGCCGACGAGCACGACGAGGCCGTTGCCCTCGTGAGCCACCTCCCGCAGGTCATGTCATCGCTCCTTGCGAGCCGTCTCCAGGGCACCGACCTCCGGCTCCTCTCGCTCGCCGGCAACGGGCTGCGGGACACCACACGCATAGCGGCAAGCGATCCCGACCTCTGGATCCAGATCCTTGGTGCGAACGCGGACAAGCTCGTCAAGCACCTGTACGGTGTGCGGGAGGACGTCGAGCGGCTCATCGGCACGCTCGAGGCGCCGACGGCGCCGGGAGCGCGGCTCGACCTCGCACAGCTCATGAGCGAGGGGAATGCGGGCCAGGCGCGCATTCCCGGCAAGCACGGCGGGCCGCCGCAAGCGTTCGCATGGCTCACCGTGCTCGTCGATGACCGGCCCGGGCAGATCGCCAAGCTGCTCACGGAGATCGGAGAGATCGGCGTGAACCTTGAGGACCTGCGCCTCGACCACTCGTCGGGGCGCAACGTGGGCATGGTGGAGATCTCCGTGCTTCCGAGCAAGCACGATGACCTGGTGGCGGAACTGGAGGAGCGGGGATGGCGGGTGCTGCAGTGACGGAATTCAGCTCGTCGAGCACGTCGAGGGGCACGAGCGTTCGCTACACGCCGGTGCCCGGCGAAGAGCCGCTTCGCGTCGGACGCCCGCTCGTGGTCGCGATTGACGGTCCCTCCGGCTCGGGCAAGTCCAGCGTGTCGAAGGAAGTGGCGCGGCGCCTGCGTGTCGCGTATCTGGACACGGGTGCGATGTACCGCGCGGTCACGTGGGACTGCCTCGATCGGGGGGTTGATCTCGCGGACAGCGCTCTCGTCGAGGCGGCGGCCCGCGGCCTCGACCTCGAACTCAGCACGAGTGCCGACCACGAGAGCGTCGTGGTCCACGGCCACGACGTGACGGCGGAGATCCGCGAACCACGGATCTCTCAGTCGGTCAGCGCCGTCGCGACGAATCTCGGCGTCCGGAATGAGCTCATCCGCCGTCAGCGAGCCCTCATCGCAGTCCACGGCCGCCGCATGGTGGTCGAGGGCCGCGACATCACGACCGTCGTTGCCCGCGACGCGGAAGTCCGACTCCTCCTGACGGCCTCGGAGGAGGCTCGGATGCGCCGTCGGGGCCTGCAGCTTGGCGGCACGCAGACGGCAGAGGACCTGCACGAGCAGGTCCTCGAGCGCGACCGCAAGGACTCGGCGGTCGCGAGCTTCAGCCAGGCGGCCGACGGCGTGTACACAGTCGATTCCTCAGACCTCGACTTCGAGGAGACCGTCGAGGCGGTCCTCGCAGTCGTCCACGCGGCGGTTGCCGCACCTCAGGCCGGGCACTGACCAGCCTGTTTCTTGACATCAACGAAGGAGAGTCAGCATGAGCGACGCCGTGGGCGATATCGCCGCTGAAGAGTACGAGCCCGAGGGCGGCGACCAGATCGCCGAGCACCTCGCAACGATGGACGACCACGAAGCCGAGCAGAGGGCCGCAGCTCTCCGTGCCGGGCTCGAAGACTACGAGCTCGATGAGGAGGACGCCCGACTTCTCGCCGCAGAAGGCGAGGACTGGGACGCCGAGGCTCCCACTCGCATGGATCCCGTGCTCGCGATCATCGGACGCCCGAACGTGGGCAAATCGACGCTCGTGAACCGGATCCTCGGCCGCCGCGAGGCCGTGGTCGAGGACGTGCCTGGGGTTACCCGCGACCGGGTCTCCTACCCCGCTGAGTGGAGCGGCCGGAGGTTCACCCTCGTGGACACCGGCGGCTGGGAGCATGACGCGCGGGGCATCCACGCCTCCGTCGCCGAGCAGGCCGAGATCGCGGTGAGCATGGCCGACGCGGTCCTGTTCGTCGTCGATTCGACAGTGGGGGCGACCGCGACCGACGAGGCTGTCATGCGGATGCTGCGGAAGTCGAAGAAGCCAGTGCTTCTCGTGGCGAACAAGGTGGACGACTTCGCGCAGGAGTCGGACGCTGCCGTCCTGTGGGGCCTCGGGTTCGGCCAGCCGTACCCCGTTTCGGCGATGCACGGACGCGGGGTGGCGGACCTCCTTGACGCGACCATGGAGGTCCTGCCGGAGTTCTCGGCAATCGCCGGCTTGGAGCGTTCGGGCGGTCCCCGGCGTGTCGCGCTCATCGGACGCCCGAACGTCGGCAAGTCCTCCCTGCTGAACAAGCTCGCGGGCTCGGAGCGCGTCGTCGTGAACGAGCTCGCGGGCACGACCCGTGACCCGGTCGACGAGTTCATCGAACTCGGCGGCCGCGTCTGGCGCTTCGTCGACACGGCGGGCATCCGGCGTCGTCAGCACATGGCCAAGGGCGCCGAATACTACGCCTCCCTGCGAACCCAGGCCGCGCTCGAGAAGGCGGAGGTCGCCGTCGTCCTGCTGAGCGCCGATGAGGTGCTGGCTGAGCAGGACGTCCGCATCATCAACCTCGCGATCGAATCCGGCCGAGCGCTCGTGATCGCGTTCAACAAGTGGGACCTCATGGACGACGAGCGCCGTCGGTGGCTCGAGCGCGAGATCGAGAAGGACCTCGCGCACGTCGAGTGGGCCCCGCGGGTGAACCTCTCTGCGAAGACGGGCTGGCACCGTGACCGGCTCGTGCCCGCGCTCGACAAGGCCCTCGCCGGATGGGACACGCGCATCCCGACAGGCAAGCTCAACGCGTTCCTCGGCGAGCTCGTGGCGGCGCACCCGCACCCCGTGCGAGGAGGCAAGCAGCCACGGATCCTCTTTGGCACCCAAGCCCAGAGCCGGCCGCCCAAGTTCGTCCTCTTCACTTCCGGCTTCCTGGACCCGGGCTACCGTCGCTTCATCACGAGGCGGCTGCGCGAGACGTTCGGCTTCGAAGGCACGCCGATCGAGATCAGCATGCGTGTTCGAGAGAAGCGCTCGCGCAAGAAGTAGCGTCCCGCGGGCAGGGCGCGTCCGGCCCGTTTCGATTCGCCTTCAGAGGCCTCGTCCGATATGCTGAAGCGGTTGCTTGAACGGGCGCGAACAGCGATAACGGGCGGGCACTTTCGGGCTGTAGCGCAGCTTGGTAGCGCACTTGACTGGGGGTCAAGGGGTCGCAGGTTCAAATCCTGTCAGCCCGACCACGGGGCCGCGGAAACCCAAGGGTTCCCGCGGCTTCTGCGTTGGTGAGACTTGAACCGGCCATCAAAAACCCATCAAAAACCCCGCCCGCGAGGCGCCCACGCTGCCCCGGCGTCCGGCTCGACGGCGTCCGTCCCGGACGCTCCCGGTTCCTCCGGGACGCCCGGTGCACCTGCCGGGCATGACTGCTCCAGCACCCCTCCCGCCTTCTTCTGCACTGCCGCCGCTGCTCGACCTCCGCGAGCTCTCGGCCTACCTCGGCGTCCCGGTCTCGACAATCTACGACTGGCGCGCCCGCGGGCTCGGGCCGCGCGCGTACCGCTTCGGCAAGCACCTCAAGTTCGCCGTGGCCGACGTGACCGCCTGGATCGAGGCGCAACGCGACCCCGCGCCGCAGCAGCCCCCGGCTCGGCGGTGACGCTATGAGCCGCCCGCGCCTGTCGATCGGCACCTACGGCGAGATCACCACCCGGCGCATTCCCAGTAGACGGGTCGAGGCCCGCACCCGCTACCGGGACTGGGACGGTGTCGCGCGCCTCGTGCAGGCCAGCGGCGAGACCCCCGCGGCCGCGACCCGCGCCCTGAAGGCCAAATGCGCCGAACGCAACCTGCTCGCCCCGACCACGGGGACACTGGCGCCCGACAGCCTCTTCCCCGACCTGGTGGAGTACTGGCTCGAGGACATCGACCTCGAGGGTCGCCTCGCGACCGCGACCCGACAGCTCTACGAGCGCGACATGCGCACCCTCGTGCTCCCCGCCTTCGCCGGGCTCACGCTCCGGGAGATCGGGGTCGCCCGCTGCGACCAGTTCCTCAAGCAGCTCGCCAAGCAGTCCTACGCGAAGGCCAAGCACGCCCGCGTCGTGCTCCGGCTCGCCCTGGCCCTGGCGGTCCGGCACGAGGTGCTGCCGCGGAACCCGGTCGACCACGTCGCCCGCCTGCACCGCCCCGCCAGGACCCCTGACGCACTCACCCCGGTGGAGGTCAACGCCATCCGCGCCGCGGTCGCGTTCTGGGAGGCCGGCCGATCGCCCTCGGGGCCCAGGCCCGACGGGCAGCTCGGGGCGATCGTGGAGGTCATGCTCGGCACCTCCGCCCGCATTGGGGAGGTCCTGGCCATCCGCCGCCGCGACATCGACATCACCGCGGCCCCGCCCTCGATCCGGATCGCCGGCACCATCGTCAGCCATCGCGGCGAGCCGACCGCGCGGCAGGACCACCCCAAGACGGCGAAATCCCGCCGCACCGTGGCGATCCCGTCGTTCACCGCCGAGGCCGTCCGGCGCCGGCTGGCGAAGCTCGAGGAGCCGTCCCTGGACGCCCTGCTGTTCTCAAGCAGGGAGGGAACCCCGCTGACGACCAACAACGTCCGCCGCCAGCTCCGCCGGGTGATGGAGCTCGCCGGGATCACCGGGGTCACCCCGCACATGTTCCGCCGCACCGTCGCGACCGCGATCAGCGCCCAGGCGGGGGTCGACCTCGCCGCCGAGCTGCTCGGCCACACGGACCCGAAGATCACCATCCAGCACTACATCCGCCGCAACGAGATGGTCAACCCGGCCACCGCCGAGCTGCTCGAGCGCGCATTCGCGAAGGACACGTAACCTTCCCCAGCCGCCCGCCCGTGTGCGACGCTGGATGGCGCGAGAGCCCTGCCGAACGGGTGGGCTCGACCTTATCGACGGCTGGAGGGGAACTCGTGGGGACTGAGACGCTGTGCAGAGCGGTGCCGCGGTCTCCCACGGTGGTGGAGCAGGTGGTGGTCTGTTCGCTGACGAGGATGCACATCTTTGGGGGTTGGAGGCTCCGGGCGATCCGATTTACGATCGACGGTGCCGCCACCGTGGCGGCACCGTGCGACTTGGGCTTATGCCCGCCGATGGCAAACCAGGACGCCCACCTTCACGGTGCGCTTGGCGAACTCGCCCCGGACAAGCGCCAGCGTCCGGACCATCATCGCCACCGCTGCGGGTGTCGGTGCAGGGAACGTCGTGGACCACAACCCGATGGCGACGCTCCGCGCGGCAGCGCCGGGCGACGCATCGCGGCGAAGTAGAGTCTGCTGCGTGGGACACAAGGAGCCAATGTCGATCGCTGCAGCGCTGCGACAGATCCAGGAGCGCAAGCTCATCCTTCCGGCGATCCAGCGGGAGTACGTCTGGAAACCCTCCCAGATTATCCGCGTATTCGACTCCATCATGCGCGGATACCCGATTGGGAGCTTCCTCTCGTGGAAGGTGCTTCCAGAGACGGTCAGCAAGTTCAAGTTCTACGGATTCATGAAGGACTATAGCGCCTTCGACAATCGGCACAACCCTACGGTGGACATACCGACCGACCGGGAGGTCGTCGCCGTCCTCGACGGTCAGCAGAGACTCACCTCTCTCAATATCGGACTTCGCGGTACCTACGCCTACAAGGTCCATGGCGGCTGGTCGAACAAGCCCTGGTCCTATCCCGAACGCCGTCTCTATCTGAACCTTCTGGGAGGTGCCCCCGAGAATGAGCTCGGCCTCAAATACCACTTCCAATTCCTGACCAAGGAGGACTTGGAAGCAGCTGTGGCCGACGAAGGCAAGGTATGGTTCCCGGTCTCGGAGATCTTCGATGCAGCCGAACCGGCAGCCATGATGCAGATTCCGGCGAAGTACGGCGTCGGGAACAACGAGACAGCAGTCGCGCTCGCCGCCAAGCTCTGGCAGGAGATCCACCACAGGGCCAGCCTCCACTTCTACGAAGAGGACGTGCAGGACATTGAACGGGTCCTCGACATCTTCGTGCGAGTCAACTCCGGGGGCACCGTCCTGTCCTATAGCGACCTTCTCCTGTCCATCGCGACAGCTCAGTGGGAGGGGGATGCCCGTGCTGCTGTCCACGGCCTCGTCGACTCCCTCAACCAGACGGGGAACGGCTTCAACTTCTCACGGGACACGATCCTCAAATCAGGACTGGTGCTTGCGGACGTCGGCGACATCGGGTTCAAGGTCAAGAACTTCGGTGCCCCCAACATGGCGAAGCTCGAGGCCGGCTGGCATGCAATGAGTGCATCCCTCCACGTCGCGGTGGGGCTTCTCAGCGACTTCGGCCTGTCAGGTGGGGCACTCACCGCGGACAGCGTCCTCATTCCGGTCGCGTACTATGTGCACCGCCGGAGGCTAGGACATGCGTACCGCGAGTCGCCTGGGTCGCGCGAGGACCGCGAAGCCCTTCGGTCCTGGGTTCTCCGGTCCCTCATCGTGCGCGGCGTCTGGGGCTCCGGTCTGGACACCCTGCTCCGCGACCTGCGCGAGGTCCTCAGGTCGAACGGTGGCTCGGCGTTCCCGGTCGCGGCGATCGAGCAGGCGATGGCCTTCCGCGGCAAGTCGCTCGCGGTCACAGATGCCCTGGTCGATGACATCTTGAGCCTGGAGTATGGCAAAGCTCGGACCTTTCCAGTGCTTGCAGTCCTGTTCCCGCATGTCGACACCCGCAACCAGTTCCACATCGACCACGTGTTCCCCGCCGCACGACTCGACAAGAAGGCATTGACGAGTCACAGGAACGCGAATGGGACACCACGATTCACTGCCGAAGAAATCGAAGAGCTCGCATCGCTGCGGGATCGCCTGCCTAACCTGCAGCTGCTCCCCGGGCTAGAGAACATCGGCAAGTCCGACAGGGCACCGGACGAATGGCTTGCGGCGGAGTTTTCATCCCAGGACGAACGCAGCGCGTTCCTCGCACGGCATTCCCTGCCGTCGCCGCTGCCGCACTCCGTCGACGAGTTCACCGCGTTTTTCGAGCAACGGCGTGCGAATCTCGCGGCCCGTGTGCGCGACATGTTCAAGATCCGTAATCCGGAACCAGCCCGGGCGCAAATGGGCCCTTCGACCGCTGGCCTGGATGAGGAGCTCACTGAAGGCGACTACGAGGACTGACCCAGGGGTTGTGAGGGGCCCTGTCACCGCGGCCTGTACAAGCGCGCTCGATAGTCGTATCGACACCTGTTCCCCTCTAGGAACATAGGTCAGGGCGAGTTCTCACTTTTTCGGTTCTGAGCTGCAACCGCGAACGTGACGGTCAATGACCCCGCTGAATCTGTCGAGATTCTCGCGTGTGCCCGTTCGCTGGCCCTCATATCGAAGTCCCTCGTCGTACACGTCCAGCCACACGCCGGCATCCCACATGGACTCCGAGATGCGCGTTAGGTCTTCGGCTGTGCGAGAGGCTTGAAGGGCGTCGGTAAAGGTACCGTTCCTCGGCATCGCGCGCAAAAGGGTTGGCTAGGCACGGGGAAAGCAGCGCAAATCGCGCTAAGGCTGATGAGAGCCGTTGCACCCCTGCGGAAAAACTCAGCGCGATGTGCTACCAAACTACCTAGCGACTCATCGACAGCAGGAGACACAATGGCAGAAAGCCCGATCACCCTAGGCATTGCAAACACTTCCAGCTTGGCGTGGTCCGCGCCCCAGCGCTTTCAAGACGAGTTGGCAGTAGAGCTATCTCGTGACGCAGAGCACCATCTCTACTTCGTTGTCGTCGGCCCTGAACTAACCCCAACCGCTCTCAATGCGTCGTCCGATCCGGCGGTATGGAACCTAGACATCACTTACGAGACTTCGGCCGGTCAAGAAGCCCGCACCGTGCCGGTTCCCGAACATGCCTTTCCAGGGGAAATCTTGTCGTTTGGTGAGACAGAAGGAGTGCTGATTCTCACTCCCGCCGATGGTGCAGGGCACTCGCGGAGGGTCACTGTGGCGGAAGTAGTGAGGGCATCGATCAATGCTCGAGGGGACCGCACGCTGACGGCGCCTGAAGTTGCCTTCCCTGGAATGGAGTTGTTTTTTGATGTCGCAGCAGGAACGCTGACACCCGCTCCAGCCGATGGCGGGCAGTCGCGGAAGGTCACGGCAGCCAAGGTAGGGAAAACATCTAACACTCGTGAGCAGGAGCAGGCGGATTGGGTGAATGCTGCCGTGGAGGAATTTTTCACATTCGACGTAGTCTACATCGGACAGTCTTATGGACAGGACGGCAAGAGAAAAGCAATAGATCGTCTAACCGGGGGTCACAAGACGGTGGAAAGAATCCTGAGCGAGATGCAAGATTTTTCTCCGAACCGGTCGGTGGGGTTCATTACGATTGACCAACAAATGGAATCGGTCCATGCATGCATCAGAACGGGTCATGACGGTGCGGACCTACTGTCCGTGCGTAAGTTGCTGGCCGAACAGTTTACCGAAATCTCGAATTCTCCACTGTCGAAGACGACCGTCGATGCAGCAGAGGCCGCTCTCATCGCAGCTTTCCAGCCAAAATGGAATGTGAAGCTGAAGGACTTTCCTCAAACGGGAGCACCGGCGCTGTTGAAGAAGCTGAAGGAACAAGGCTACACCCACCTCTATGTTCATATTGACCTAAAAGATGCACTCGCGAAAGTCCGGGTGCACGGAAAACCGTCCTCACAGTTTAGTTGGAGGTTCGACCTGGACAACAGAGAAATCGAAGATCAAGATAACATGCCATGGCACCGATTCAACCTGTATTAGCCACTGCACGCATGGGTGCACCGAGGCTCAGTTCGCTTCCCAAATCGGCAAGAAGAGGTGCCCGTATTCCATGTCGTCTCGAAAACACGAAAGACAATGAGGCATACGTAACCTTGCATGGAGCCTGACAAGGGCTACTGTGCGTCGGCCCGTCCTTGTGTCGACCGAGGTAGGGCAGAATCTCCGCTTGCTCGAGGTTTCGTTCTCGAAGAATCCCGAAGACGCTATGGAAATCTCCTTCGTGGGACGGTGCGATGCTTCTCAAGCCCCTTGTTCGCTAGGACGGTGGGGCTCTACCACGGAACTGGGTCTCAACTTCACGCGTTCGACGCGGAGGGCCGGAACCGCTTCTTGGCCGGTCCGCCTTGAGTGTCGGTGGTCCCAGTCATAATGCAGCATATGCAGCCTTTTCGGCCACACCCGTGGGTTCAAGTCGGGGACGTAGGAGCGGCCGCCGCCCTTGGTCTGCTCGCGCATCTTCACCTTGCCCGCAAAGGAGATCCAGTGCTCGAGCCAGTCTGCATGTACCTCTCCAAGGTCGCTGGGAGTCAGCGACGGTTCAAGCGCGTGAAGTCTGAGACTTTCAGGAAGGCAGAATTGAGCCGCTTGAAGCACATCATGAGCACGAGGATCAGGTGGGCGATGACGGCGGTGAGAGCCCAATCGCCCGGCCTCTGCCACGCGAGCGGCTCGATGGAGCAGGCTAGGAGTGTGGCTACGCCCGACAGGAGAGTTGCGTAGAGGCAGTTGGCGAACAGCTCGTTGACCAAGGTTGGAGCTCTGGTGTCAATCTGCGGCGCGATCTCAGCCACACGGTCCTGTGATTCGGACGAGATCTGCATCTCTGCCATCTGCATGCGCAGCTGGAAAACAAACACCGTCACGGCGAAAGCGAAGCCGAAGACGATCGCCAGGGCGGCAATGATGTTCGCGTAGACGCCCGCGAATTTCAGGTCCACGAGCCACGCAACGACGCCGACTGCGCAAGGAATGCCGATCTGGGTCAGAAGGTCCAGCGCCGAGATCTTGCCGGTCCGGAAGTCGCGAAGGGTCGCGAAATGGCCGGAGACGATCGGAAGGACGTTGACCTTGGATCCCATGAGCCTCCCCCGAGTGAAGCGGCCTTCCGCCGGCCCTAGTCGATGCGCGACCTCCGCGTCCAAGCGCGGTCGTAGTTCTGCGATCTCCTGCCATAGTAGCGTTCGGCTTCGTCGTCGATGCGATCGACAAACGTGTTCATCGGCAGAGCCTGCTCCGCGTGGTCATTGAGCAGGATGCGGATCGGCGGAGTGCGCTCCTTCCCGATGACCATGGACTTGCGGCGCTGGCCGTCGCCAAGGGTGATGGTCATCTCTTCGTAGTCCTCGGCCCCGAATCCGAGGTCTGGCGCCGAGGCGAGCTTCTTCTGGATGATCAGCGAGCGTACCCACTCAGGTAGGTAACGGGTCCCCTTAAGGGGCGTCAACGTGGATCCGTAGCCGACCTCGAACGGGCGGATCGGATGGACATCGCCCACGTCGCTAGTCGCAGCGTTGATGGTGGCCCTGCGACTGACTGCTACCGTCTCAAGTTGAGCCTGCTGCAGCCAGGCGTCCGTCTCGACGACCGTCTGCCTGTCGACGGTCAGCTGGAGGGGCCGGCCATTCGTCCCGGGCTCCGACTGCGCCGCGACACGCAGGTGGGCAAGGAACGAGTCCAGGACCCTGCCCCCGCAGCCCTCATTTCCCTGGCGTTCGATGAAGAACAAAGCCTCCTGCGCTCCCGGCGGGACGAGGAGCGCGCAGCGCGTCTCGACCGTCTGGGCGTCAACCGAGCTGGTTCGGTAGGAGGCCTCGTGCAGGAGCGTGTCTACGACGTGATCGCCCTCGGTCCCGTAATGCCCGGTACGCATCGTGATCAGGACCAGCCTGTTGCGGCGCTCGACTTCGGGCTTCGTCCCGTAGGTCAGCTTGGTCGGGTCCTTGAAGTGGTCGAGGGGGAGTCCCCGGGCCCACTCCTCGAAGAGATCGAGGGCGTCGATCCCGTGGATATCGTCCATCCGGAACGTGTTGTCCTTGCGATGTGATTCATTGCACGCGAGGGACTGATAGGTCATGGTCTTGCGTGGCATGTGTTCCCCCTAGGCGCCTGCTCGGCGGTCTCCTGTGTCTCTTCGCCGAGCCCACCAAGGTGGCGCTCGCGGTCCTTGCGGTTTGTGGGCCTCCAGTGGACGGCGAGATCCTGCCAGTTGGACGGGAGCGCGCCGTCGTCCCCGTTGACTAGCGGGTCCGCCACCGGCAGGTCGGTCTTCTGTCCAGGGCGACGGCGAGCGGCCCTCTGCTGCTTCAGCTCGACGCGCGTCTCGTCGCCTTGGCCGTCAGGCCGGGTATTTGGTGCGGCGGGCATCGCTGAGTCCGCGGAGTTGTTCGTGCTGCAGTCCTGGGCATTCGCGGGCCGTTCATTCAGACGGCTCGCTTCGTACCCGGTAGCTACGATCACTTCGGGCATGGATGCGGCAAGACATGCAAGGCAACGCAGCCCACAGCAGGGGTCGGGAGCACCAGCGCTGCGAGGCCGCCCACCACAGACCACTTGAACAGCAAGGCGGCGCCTACAACGACATTTCGACACGAAAGCCCCCCATTCAACTCTTCGGCTGCAGGAAAATCATACGGCCGATACCAAGATCCCCCGGAGCAGACCAAGTCACGCGCTCGGAGGTGTCCGTAGCCGCCGGGATAGGTGAGCGCCTCCGGGGTGCCCATTCCCTTAGCCGACCCACCCCACCCGAAGGGCGCCCAGATCTGTAGGCAACGTCATCGTGGACGTCGCAGTGATCACGCTGCGCCGACGTCTAGCACCTGCCGAACAGGTCTCCCCGTTCCCGAGCGGTTTCTACTGAATGGACGCATGCTACCGCCGGTAGGTCCTGCGCACCTGTCTCTCACCGAGGGCGAGGGAGGCGGGCGTGAAGGGCGGGGTGACGCTGTTCCGCGGGGAGGGCTCGGCCGCGCGCCGGTATGTCGAATCCGATTGCTCGCGCGCCGATGACTACTACTTCGGCGAGGGGACCGTTGCCGAGTTCGTCCAGCTCGACCGAGACGGCAACGTCACGACCGTCCGTGACCTCTCCCCGGAGGCGTACGCGGCGTGGGTCGACTGGGCGCACCCGATCACCGGGGAACAGCTGGGTGCCCCGCGCCTGACGGGCGAGGCCCGTGGCGGTTCGCCGCGTTTCGCGGAGATGGTGGTCAACGCCCCGAAGTCGCTCTCGATTGCCGCGGCATTGCATCCGGAGGTGTCGGCCGCGCTCGACACGGCACAGCGGGACGCGGCCGCCGAGATCCGCCGCTGGCTCGCCCGGCATTCGGTGACCCGGGTCGGGCCCCGGGGCGCGCAGGAGGTTGTCCCCGTCGAGGAACTGCACACGGTCGCCGTCGCGCACCGCACGAGCCGGGCCGGGGACCCGCACCGGCACATCCACCTCCAGATCGGCGCACGGGTGCGCGCGGCCGGCGCCTGGCGTGCCCTCGACACGGCGGCACTGTTCGCCCAGCAGGGCGCAATCCGCGCGCTCGGCACGGCCGTGATCGCGGCCCATCCTGTGCTGGCCGAGGTGCTCGACGGGCACGGGCTGACACTGGATCCCGTCACCGGCGAGGTCGCCGAGCTGCAGCCGTTCAACACGGCGATGAGCAAGCGGGCCGTCCAGGTGGAGCGGAACCTCGCCCGCCTGAACGCCGAATGGGAGGCCGCGCACCCCGGCGAGATCCCTGGGCCGGTGGTCACGGCCCGGTTGCAGGCCAAGGCCTGGGCGCACGAGCGGCCAGCGAAGAAGCCGACCAGCCCCGCCGAGGAGGCCGGGTGGATCGCTGAACTCCGTCGGGCCGGATACGACCCCGCAACCCTGGAGCGGCCGGCGCCGCCCGCGGTGGTTGCGCTCGACGGCCTCTCGATAGAGGAGATCGCCTCCCGCGCCCTCGACCGCTGCGCCGCCCGCGCCTCCGCGTGGACCGTGCACACGGTCACCGAGCACATCACCCAGCTGGTGACCGAGCACGGCGTGCGCGCAACCGGCGAAGATGTGCGGGAGTTCGTCGCGCTCGCTACCCGGCTCGCCCTTCAGGACTGCCTCTCGCTCCTGCCGCCCGGGGCACCCGCGCCGGAGCACGTCGCACACCTCACGAGCGTGCGCGTGATCGGCGCCGAGACCAGGCTCCGCGACCTCCTCGCCGCCCGCATCGCCGACGCCGAGCCCGAGCCCCCCGCGCTGGACGGCCTCGCCCAGGCCAAGGGCCTGGACCCCGACCAGTCGGGGGCGGCCGCGGCCGTTGCCTCGGCGGATGGGCTCGTCGTCGTCGAGGGAGCCGCCGGTGCGGGGAAGACGACGATGCTCGCCGCCGCGATCGCCGCCTCCGAACGCGAAGGGCGTCCCGTGCGGGTGATCGCCCCGACGAGGAAGGCCGCACAGGTCGCGGCCGAGGAACTCGGCGTGCCCGCGGACTCGGTTGCGGCGCTCGTGCACGCGCACGGCTGGCGATGGAACGACGACGGCGTCTGGACCCGCCTCGCCCGCGGTGCGGTCGACCCCGAGACCGGTCGCGTCTACGACGGCCCGCCCGCCGCCGCGCGGATCGGCCGGGGCGAGCGGATCGTCGTCGACGAGGCCGGGATGCTCGACCAGGACACCGCGCTCGCCCTGTTCACCCTCGCCAGCGAGTCGGGGGCGAGCGTCGCGCTGGTCGGCGACCGCGCGCAGCTGCCTGCCGTGGGCCGCGGGGGAGTGCTCGACATGGCAGCCCGGCTCCGCGGCCGCACCTGGCAGATGACCAGCGTGCACCGCTTCGCCGATCCCGCCTACGCCGACCTCACCCTCGCCTTGCGCGACGGCCACGACCCCGGCGCCGTGTTCGACCAGCTCGCCGCACTCGGCCTCGTCCGGATCCACGCATCTTCGGACGACGCCCAGGCGCACATCGCCGGCACCGCCCGGGACGGCGAGGCGATCACCGTCGCCACCATCGAGGAAGCCACCGCCCTCAACGAGCGAATCCGCGCCCGCCGCGTCCAGCAGGGCACCGTCGACGGCACCCGCACGGCCTTTGGCAGCGACGGCTTGGGCGTCGGCGCCGGCGATCTGATCCAGACCCGATGCAACGACGCCCGGCTCGGGGTCGCCAACCGGCAGACCTGGACGGTGCAGCAGGTCGACGCCGACGGATCGCTGTGGGTGCGCGAGACCGGCACAAGCCGAAAGCACGCCACCAGCGTCCACCTCCCCGCCGACTACGTGGGGGAGCACGCGCACCTTGCCTACGCGGCGACCGCCTACGGAGTCCAGGGCGCGACCGTGACGGCGTCGCACACGCTGCTCACCGACCAGACGAGCGCGGCGGCCGTCTACGTCGGCATGACCCGCGGCCGCCAGACGAATGTGCTGCACGTCATCGCCGATAGCCCCGCCGATGCCCGCGAGCAGTTCGTCGCCGCGATGGAACGGGACCGCGCCGACCGCGGCCTCGCCGTCGCCACCGCCTGCGCAGGGCAGGTGGTCCGCGGGCTCGCCGACGACGGCCCAGCCAGGCGGGTGCGAGACGAAATCGCCGCGCTCATCGCCCGCGCCGAGGCCGCCGAGCGCAGGGCGGCGCGGTGGGGCCGCGTCGCCGAGCTTCTCGCGACGGGCACGCGGCGCCCGACACTATCCGTCAGGGAGGAAAGACTGGCCGCGATGGCCCGCGTGTTCGGCGTAGACCAGGTCCGCCGGGCCGCCGCGCGGTACGAACAGGCCAACCCAGACCGCCAGGCCCGTCGTTGGACAAAGACCGCAGAAGACGCGCGAACCGAGGCCGAGGCGCTGAAGTCGATCACCCCTCGCGACGCCGTCGCGCGCATCGAGCGCACCCATGCAGAACAGGCGCGGAAGGCCGCAGCCCGCAAGCCTCAGCTGGCCGAAGCCGAGCGTCCAGTCGTGCGCGGAGCCGCACCCGGTCGGGAGGCTCGTGGTCCGAGCCTCTAAGCGAGCTAACGAGCGAGGAGCGGCGGAAAGCATCACCGACCAGGACGTTGTCCAGATTCGTCTAAGGGCCGACAAAGACCAAGCCGCACCCCCCCAGTTCGGCTGGCGCGAAGGTTCCGAACCGCACCTCGGAGGCGCGCAAGGGCCTCTTGCCACTCGGCCGACCAGACTCACACAGAAGAGTATGAACCGTAGTGGCCGCCGGCGGGTCTCAGGACTCCTCGAAGCCTGACTGATCGAATCTAAGCGTTCGGGCATTCTCCGAAACTGTGCGGATCTGGCTTTCGTTGAAGCCCGTCGGGTCGGTAGCCTCGATTTCGATGCGCACGACGAGATTCGTGTCTGTGCCAGCACGAAGGTGCGCGATGACCTCGTCGGCGACGTTCTTGAAGTCGAAGGCAATCTTGTCGGGATTGAGCGCCTTGACCCCATAGAAGCGCGTCGGTGCCGCGGCAGCAATTGGACTCGGTGAAGTTGCACCGGACGGCTGCTCCTGAGGAGCCGTGGGCCCAGGAGGAACCGGTGTTGTGGGCCCGGGCTCGGCCGCACGCTGTTTTTGCGCGATGTCGGGTCTGACCAGAAGCAGAGAATCGCTCGCTGTCGGCGCAACTACTTTGTCTTCCGGTACCCACAATCCGATGTATCGGTCAGCGGCCTGGTCGTAGCCACTGGCCAATGCGAAGGCGTCGGTCTGCCAGATCATCGGCATGTCGATGACGCCCGCATCGAGGACGCGGCGATCACGCAGGCGCGGCATGTAGGGGTACTGGCTGTAGAGACTCCAGAGCGACCCCAGAGAGACGTGACCATCCTTCCAAATCTGCGGCACCTTGCTGATCGCGAGCCGGATCGTTGCAGCAGCTTGCCGGACGGAGAGGTCCCCATCGTTCCCTAGCCGACGCGACACGCGATCTGCGAGCGAGTCGGACTGGCCCTCGACCTTGGTCTCGCGGATCACAAACGGCGCCCCGGGGTCAGGCTGAGCCGGGACCAGCGCCCAGATGAACGTCTGCAGCAGCCGGGAAGTCACGGTCTGGTCGGCTTGCGCCTTCCTCTGCGCTGCTTGATTCCTCTGATTCTGTGTCAGATCCAGATCGGCCTCGTTGTCGAGGACATGCTTCCAGCCAAGGTAATCGCGAGTAGCAGCGGCCAGCTCCTCCAGCCGGGCCTCGTCAGCAGCAAGGTAGACCAACATATTGCGGTAGCTCCGATTGGCGCTCCCCCGATGCTCAGTCGCTTTCTGTGCGAACTCCTTCGCTGCGGATTCCGTGGCGCGCTTGTGGTCAAATTTGGGGTGGAGGATGACAAGCCGCGCCTCGTCGATGTCCGGGACGTCCGCGTTGGTCTCCGGGCAGACGTGGACTCCGGCGAAGTCGCCACGGGCGCGAGCCTGACCCTGGAGACGCTGGACGATCTCCGCCCACACGTCCTCCCTATGGAGCCGTTCGGCCTGGTCTTTGGCAGTACGGGAGATGTTGGGCTGGAGGTCGTACCAGTACTTGCCCGAGCCAGAGTAGAAGTAGGTCGCCCGGTCGCCGAGCTGGGTGAGTGCTGCATGGAAGTTTCCAGGGACGTCGCCGGGAATCGCGGTGCCGAGGAAGACTCGCTGGGTCCCGATGCCCTTATGCACCGAGCCCGGGGCAACGGTCGGCGCAGCGCCGAAGAACACTGTTCGGGCAAGGCGCTTGGTCAGGGCTCTCTGCCCGAACAGGGGCTTCTCGGCGTCGATGCGTGCCGGTTCCGAATTCTGCCCGTCGACGTCGGCGTCGATGGTGGCCTTCCACGAGTCTTGGAGGTACTGCGTGAGCTCAGCATTTACGTTGGCGGTCGCGAGCGGGATCGAGCCGGGCATGATTAGCGGCGAGGCGTCCTCGCCGATCCACAGCGTATGGATGACCGTGCTCATCAACCGCAGGACGCCCCGGGTCCGCTGGAACCGCTCCAGCGACGACCATTCCTCGTAGAGAGTGTCGAAAAGTTCCGGGTGGACCGGGTAGGTTCGCTTGATCCGGTCTTCGTACGCCGGCTCCCTGGCTTCACGGGGAAAGTCGTCGGTGTATTTGCGGTACATCTCGATGTACGCCTTCGCGGTGGCACCGATCGAGGCCAGGGCGGTGGCATCAGGCTGCTTAAAGAGGCGCTGCTTGACAATGTGATAGGCCTCATCGGAGGAGGCGGGACGCCATTGGTCGGCAACCCGGCGCACGACGTTCTGGAGGCGTCTGAGCGCCTCCAGTCCGTTGGCGCCGCCTACCTCCTCGGCGTTCCCTACAGTGATCCTGTCTCCGTCGTCGCCGGTCTCCGAGGCTGGGATCGAGATGGCGAGCAGTACGCCGGAGGTCCCTTTGCTCGCCTCGGTCAAGGATTGAGCGAAGGTGAACTGGTCGTCGAAGGTGCCGCCGGCCAGGTCGTCACGGCCCACCAGAGAGCGGGCGTAGGCGACCCACTCGTCGATCAAGATGACCGCCGGCGCGTATCGGGCCAGCAGCTCATGAAGGGCGCTGCCGGGATGGGTTCGATCGGCATCCGACCTGGCAACTAGGGCAAAGGCCTCTGACCCACCCAGCTGCCACGCCAGTTCGCCCCAAATCGTATTCACCTGCGTGCCATCGTCCTTGGTCATGCCGGACGGGCTGAAGTGGTTGCCGACAATCGCCACGCGGTTGACCTTCGTCCCGGTGTAGCCATTGCTGGTCAGCAGTTCCTGGGTCTCCTGAGGGAACTCCCCGACCGGGAGTCCAGCGGCGACGTGCCACAGCGAGAGCATCGAGTGGGTCTTGCCGCCACCAAAGTTGGTTTGGAGGTTGATGACGGGTGAGGCGTTACCGTCGCCGGAGAGGCGCCGCACTGCGCGGCCGATCAGGTCGCGCAGGCCCTCAGTGAGATAGGTGCGCTTGAAGAACTCGACCGGGTCTGAGTAGTCCGAGTCGACTTCCCCACCAGTCGCTACTTTGTAGAGGTCGGCAGCGAACTCCGAGGCATGGAAGTTGCCTGTCGCTACATCATCATGCGGCTGGAGCACCTCGCGCCACGGCCTCAAACCCGCCGCTTCTGGGTTCGTCACTGCGGCTTTTAGGACTTTCTTGTCGTCCTTGTCAGCGGTCACCCGGCGGAGGTTCAGCCGGATGCTTCGAACCTCTTCCGCCTCGGCTATCGCGCCGACCAGCTTCAGCAGACGCTCCCCTGTGTCGAGGGAGCGGTAGGCGTCGTCATCGGTGAAGGAGCCGTTGTGCGCCCAGTTGTTGCGCACCTCGCGTAGTTCGATCGCGAACGACTCGCCGGCCTTGCCCAGCGTCTGGTTGAAGGGATACCAACCCTGCTTGTAGCCGCCGGTGATGTTGGCCTCGGTAAGCATACGGAACTGCACCTGCGGGTCCAGCGGGTCATAGACCTTCCCCGTAGGCACACCGTTCTTCAGGTCCTTGCCCTGAACCAGCTTCGTCCACTCGGAACCCAATACCGGATCGGCCTGACCGATGACAGCCGAGATGAAGTCATCCAGCGCCGGAGCCATCATCTGGAACATCCGATCGATCCGGTCGCGATTGCTCAGCGCCATGTCAGTCCTCCTCGTCGAACTCGAAAGCGCCTTGGGCGGCCGTCGGCTTCTTCTGCATGCGGGCGACGTCGAGGATCTCGGGCCAGCTCGTCACAAGGCTGTTGAAGGACAACGCATCTTTGGTCCAGCCGTTGCTCTCGGCGATGCGGAACAACAGGTGAGCCAGCTCTTTGATCAGATCTGCATCGATCGCGCCGTCCGTCCTGCCGAGCGCGGCTTGGAGGAAGTCTCCTGCTGGTGCGATACCGTCCTGCTCCAGCACCTTGATCAAGTGGTGGAGCGCCCCCCAGTTGCTGGTGTGCGGGTCCTTGAGCACGTCGTAGGCCGAAGTCAGATCAGCGGGCTTGATGAGCCGCACGCTGCCCGCTCGGCTCGTGAGGATTTCATCTCGGTCCAGCACCTGGACGCTCGTGTTACGCGCCCGGGCGATATTGTCTGCGTCACCAAACTTCCCCACGCCGTAGCCATACTGCCTGTACCAAGCGATGGCGAAGCGGCTCGTGGCATCGAAATCGCCTTCCTGCTCGTTTAACACCTGGTCGAGAATCTCGTTGATCCGAGCCAAAGCGGCTCGCACGGTCATCTTTGTGCCGTCAGGTTCGAGAACCGCAGTGTAACGGCTGAACACTGCCATTCCGGGCCCAATCGCTGCTTGGGGAAGGTCGACCGGCGCGATCTGGCCCTGCTGCAACTTGCGTAGCGCATCCGGGAGTTCGGATTCCAGGGCCGCAATGAATCCTCGGCGGTCCGTCGTGGACGAGCTTTCCTCGCGCGGGCGAAGCGACAGGACGATCGATGAGGCAAGCGCGTTCGTGCCGCTGGCGATCATCCTGTTGCTTAATTCCGAACGGTTGGGCCAGGTCGATGTGATCTCCCAGCCACTGTGGATCATTCCCTCAAGCAATGTCTCCCAACCCGTGGAAACTTCACCTGAATCATCTGTCTCGCTTTGCTTGAATGCATACCAAACAGTGATTGGAATGTCGCTTCGCGCTGAGGCTCGCGCACGTTCGAATACGGCTCGGAAGCCCTCCTCAAAGAAGTCCCTGGCACCTTTCTTGCCGGAGTGCCGGTAGGGATTCGCCACAAGTTCCTCAGCCTTCGGGACAAGGAGAGTAGACAGCAGCGCGGGATGCACATTTCTCAGGGTCCGTCGCAACCACACGTAGAAGAAGTCCGACAGATCGGAGTATCCGATATTGTCGTAGTAAGGCGGATCAGTGCTCAAAACCACATTCGAGTAGTCGCGAGTGGAGGCGTCCGCTTGCTGGACCTCGCCCTCACCCTCAACCGGAAGCCGCTCGAGGACTTTAGCCACCCAATCAACGCTCTCGCTCCAAGTGCCGCTCGACTTGGCAAAGGGGTTGGTTTCCGCGAAGTCCCAGGTCATTGGTATCGCCTGCCGAGCAAAGACGCCACGAACCTGCTCCTTCGATGGGCTCGCATCCCAGGAACAGACGGCTGATTGCCGATCCGCCCCGCGACTGACTGCTAGTCCTAAGTAGGTGACGACGGTGTCGGCATACTCTTGGCTCCCGCCATCATTGAGAATCCGCTGCCGAGCTTCGCTGACAAGGTCGCTGAACGTAGTAAGGGCAACCAATTGCCGTTTGGTAAAGAGGTCGGAAAATGTCGAAAGCCCATACTGCGGCGTCCAGATGTTCCGGGGATCGTATCCGAGCTCTTGGGCTGGGGCGTCGAGGCGATGGTCAACGGCTGCAGCGGTCACCTGATCGTGCGTCGGCGCCAGATAGATCCTCTGTCTTGATCCTTCAGCGACGGTTGCCATCAGTGTCGCGCCCATTCGGCCCGCCACACCTTCGGCCTTGATGTAATCCTTCTCGACCACAGCGTCGCACACGATGCACATCCCGCCTCGGCGACCAGACATCGTGCCATCCGATTCCTTCGTCGGCGCCTCGGCAATGTCGTATCCGATTTTGAACTCGATCCGCTGCGGCTGAGTCCGGTCAGGGAGCACAGTAGGGACGACGTAAGCTTCCTTGCCCTTTTTCTTGCCCAGCCACCAGGAGCGTACGAGGGGCATCTCAATGCCGCATGCCGGGTTGGGGCATCTGACGGTGCGTGCCCAGATCCAAGCGATTACCGTCGCCTTCGTGCCGTCAGAGAGGGTGGCCTTGGGGTAGAGATGACCGATACGCTTCTCGGCCTCATCGCGCATCCATTGGCCGTACGCCCGGACGTCGGCAGCAAGGCCATCTGTTGCGTTCCATGAACGGAACTCCGAGTCTGCAAGCTGGGGAAAGACCGGTGGCTGGTCGCGGAACTTCGGCGGGAGCTCGATCAGAGCCTTGTTAATGAGGACAGCGACCGGATTGAGATCAGAAGCATGAGCTGTGAGGCCAAGTCGCTGAGCTTCGAGCGGGATTGTCCCGCCCCCTGCGAATGGATCGAGGATCTCCGGCGGGTTGCCGTCCGTTGATCTGAGAATTTCGGCATGAGCCTCGGCGAGTAGCTTGTCATCCCGAATGTTCTCCCAGACAACGAGCCGCTCGATCAGCTCATGGAGCCGTTCGCGCTCTTTGCGCTGCAACTCTTCGGTTGGGAACTCTTCGGGGCGCCCGCTGGGGTCATCGACAAGCTGGGCAAACAGCACCGCCCGGGCCGCAGCGAGCGGACGGCGCGCCCACCACAGGTGCAGGGTCGAGGGGTGCCCATGCCGGATCGACTTCTCGCGCGCCGACTCTCGGTTGATCGCTTCCAGCGGCAAGGCCACCTCGATCAACTTCTTCTTTTGCACTACTTCCTCGACCCTCTGAGTCCGAGTGTGGACTCGACTGCGCGACGGCAGGTTGACGTCGCAACTTCCTGACCAAATCTAGCGGCGTGAATCGACAGAACCGGTGCAGGTCGGGACGAGATTGTCGTGCGATGCATCAGGAGAGGGAACGCCGGAAATCTCTGATGCGCTGTTGCCAACTGAGGGTGGCGCTGCCCGTAGCCGGCCTGCGGTTCGTTCTCGCCCACGACATACGGCGATCTTTCCATGGGCTCCATCAGAACGGATCCGTTCCCTTGGCCCACATTTTGGCCCAGTCGCCGCGGAGACCTGTGGCGTCGAAGTCGCCGAGGTCGGTGGTGGCGAACGGGTCGTCGAGGTAGCGGACCTCGTCGTGCTGGGGTCCGCGTGGGTCGACGCGGACGAGGGCGAGGCGGTACCGGGGCACGGCGTTCTTGCCAGTCATCACTTCGTTGTGGGTGATGAAGAAATCCTCGGCGCCGTCGATGCGTGCCTTGACCTCGATCCGGTAGGTGTCGCCGTTAGCTGCTGTGGAGAGGATGTCGAAGCCCGGGTTGCTGAACGCCTGCTCGATTGGCTTGCGGCCGATCTCGCGTTCGCGGGCCATCACGAGGTCGACGCCGCGGCGCTCGATCTCCTTGGTCTCCTTGGCATGGATCGGGGCATGAGCCGGGAGCTCATTCTCGAGCATGTTGAGGGGCAGCACCAGGGCCGCGGTGAGGATGTGCGGGGGTTTGGTGGACATCAGGGCCTGCTGGTCGAGCAGCTCCAGCCGCCGGCGGAGGCGGAGGTCGAGCTCGACGGCCTTTCGGTTGAGGCTCTCGGAGGATTCTTTGGCCTTTTCCCCCGCCCGCTCCTTTTCTGCGGCGATGGCGGCATCGAGAAGGAGCCGGTCACGTTCGCCTTCGAGCCGCCTGGTGACCAACAGGCGGGTCTTGTGGAGTTCGGCAGTACGGCGTGGTTGTACCTCGGCGAGATAGGCGGGGAGCTGGTTGGCGATGATCCAGCTTGTGGCCCTGTCCTCAGCATCTGGCAGCCAAGGAAGCTGCCGGAAAGCCGCGGTCGCTGGGGTGTCAGGGGCGGCAACACAGTCAAGGTAGGGTGCTGGGCCGGCGGGGGTGACGGTGCCATAGCTGTCGACGTAGGCGTAGCCGAAGCGTCGTGCGACGCTTGCGCCGGTGGCGTCGGCGACTTCCTCGATCACCCCGACCAGCAGCTGTGGTTCCTCCAGTGTCGAGGAGACCAGGACCGTGCCCTGATTGAGGCTGCCACCAAATCGCCGGATCGCTTCATCCATGACGGCGTCATGCAGCGGATGGCCGGGAGCGAGAAGGTCCGCCCGGGCGAGGCTGTCGGGCTGGACCCGGGGCAGGTCGAAGGCGATCCTGTCGTACTTGGTCGCGATCGGTCCCTTGTTGGCGGAGCGGACTTGCTGGGGGACGTTGGCGATCTCGTAGCGGCCTTTCTCGCGTTTGGCGATGCGCCCGCCGAGCCGAGTGAAGGCGGCCTTGAACGCCAGCTCGATGTAGTGCGGCTGGAGCCGGCGGGCGCGGGCTTCGTCCATCGCCGCTCGGAGTGCGGCGAGGTCAGCCTCTGCGAGGTGTTCGGAGGCGAGGGCACGCTCGGCGAGGAGCTCTTTGAGGCCTTCACCGACGCTGGCGTCGATGACTTCCTGCATCTTGGCCTTAACATCTGCCCGCTCGCCGTACTGGATGGCGTCCAGGAGCAGGCTGCGCAGGGGAGTCTCGCTGAAGGCTTCGCCGAGGACGTCGAAGACCTTTCCGCCGTAGGCTTTGCGCTGCTCCTCGATCTTGTCCAGCAGGCGGGTGAAGACTTCGCCCTCGCGAGTGTTGGAGGCAACGAGGTTCCAGAGGCGGCAGACTTCCTCCTGGCCGATGCGGTGGATGCGGCCGAACCGCTGTTCGATCCGATTCGGATTCCACGGCAGGTCATAGTTGACCATGAGGTGCGCCGCCTGGAGGTTGAGGCCTTCGCCGGCGGCGTCGGTGGCGAGCAGGATCTGGCAGTCGCGGTTCTTGGTGAATTCCTCGGTGATCTGGCGTCGATCGGCGCGGCGTACGCCGCCGTGGATCGCTCTGACCGCCTCCGGCCTGCCCAGCAGCGAGCCGATGCGGGCCTGGAGGTAGCTGAGGGTGTCGCGATGCTCGGTGAAGACGATGAACTTGCGCGGCCAACCGTTCTTGTCAGTGACAAGCACGTTGTCCTGGAGGATCGTGGACAGTTCGGTCCACTTGCGGTCGGTGCCCGTGTCACGGACCTGCTTGGCGGCCTTCACGAGCTCGCCGAGCTCGACGAGTTCGGCGTTGAGCTCCTCGACCGTCTGTGCGGCGGTCGCGGCGTCGACGAGCTCCTCCTCCAGTTCTTCGGTCTCCTCGGCGTTGAAGTCGTCGGCGTCCAGACCTTCAAGGTCGACGCTGGGCTCGGTTTCGGAGTAGGTGCCGTTGAGAATCTCCTGCTTTTTGCGCTCGAGCCGCTCGGCGCGGCGGACAAGGCTCTTGTAGATGGCCTCGGGGCTCGAGGCGAGACGGCGTTGGAGGACTGTGAGGGCGAACCCGACGGTGTTCTTCCGTTTGCCGCCAACTCTGTCGGCGCGGTCCATGCCCTCGCGGACGTACTGCGTGACCTGCTCGTACAGCTCGTACTCCAGCGCGGTCAGCTCGTAGGGCACGGTCTCGGCGATGCGCTCGGGGAAGAGTTTTTTCCCCTCGAAGGTGAGCAGATCCTCCTTGACCATGCGGCGCATGAGTCCGCTGGTGTCGGCCGTGACCTTGTTCTTGCCCTCGAACCGGTCGCGGTCCAGCAGGGTCAGGAAGAGCTGGAAGTCCTCCTCCTTCCCTGAGTGCGGGGTAGCGGTCATCAGCAGCAGGTGCCTGGTGATGTCGCCGAGCAGCTCGCCCAGCTGGAACCGCTTGGTCTTCTCCAGCTTGCCGCCGAAGTAGTGCGCCCCCATCCGGTGCGCCTCGTCGACGATGATCAGGTCCCACTCGGTGTCCTTGAGCTGGGCCTGGAGCTGTTCGTTGCGGGAGAGCTGGTCCATCCGGGCGATCAACAGCGGGTTGGACTCGAAGACGTTGAAGTTGACGTTGGCGTCGATCAGCTGGTTGGTCAGCAGGTCGAAGCGCAGCCCGAACTTGAAGAACAGCTCGTCCTGCCACTGCTCCACGAGCCCGCCGGGGGCAACGATCAAGCACTGTTTCACGTCGTCCCGCAGGATCAGTTCCTTGATGTAGAGCCCGGCCATGATCGTCTTGCCCGCGCCCGGGTCGTCGGCCAGCAGGAAGCGAAGCGGGGTCCGCGGCAGCAGCTCCCCGTACACGGCACGGATCTGGTGCGGCAGGGGCTGCACGTCGCTGGTGGCCACGGCCAGCATCGGGTCGAACAGGCCTGCCAGGGAGATCCGCTGGGCTTCGGCCACGAGCTTGAAGTCGCTCGCGCTAGCATCGAACGCACGCCCGCCGGCCTGGGCGACGCTCAAGGCGTCCTGATCCTTGCGGAAGACGACCTGCTGGCCGAGGCCGCCCGCAGCGGTCTTGTAGGTCAGTTCAAGCGCACCAGTACCGTGCCACTGGGCGGCGATGACCGTGATGGCCTCGGCCGGGATGAGGCCCGCGATACGCAGCCCGGGCTTGAGCTCTTCCAGCAGCACGATGGACCTCCTTGATCGATAGCCGACTCACTCTAACGGACCGGGCCGACGGAATCAGCGGGATTGTCGGGGATCGGCACTAATCTTTGCACTAAAGCTGCGGATAAAAGGGGGGCGCTGTGGAACGGGACGAACGCGAGCGGCTGCGTGGAACTTCCGAAGAGGCCACACGCTGGCTCGCCCAGGCCAGATCCGTTCAGGCCCGCCGCTCCTCGACCGAGAAGGCCGGGGACGAGGCCGTCGCCGCCCTTCGCCGCAGAACCGTGGATGTGCGGCACGAAGGCCAAGTTGCCTGGCGAGTCCTGCCCCTGCGACCCGGAGACGAACCCTACTTGGGCTGCACCGCACGGCACGCCCAACTGCCACGGATCAGCCCCGAGGAACGGGAGGTCCTCGACCTCCTCACAACCGATGTCGCCTCGGCAATCGATGATGCCAAAGCGGTGATCGGTCTGCGGCGCTTCTTCCTTGGCGGCAGGAAGCGCGAAGCCGGCGCCGGCGCTGCCGCCTTCTTGAACCGCTACCGCGAGTGGGCCCACTCGGCTGGTCTTCCGCAGCTGCTTGTCCGTCTCGGCGGTCAGGACGGCGGCCCCTCCCAGGTCCCTGTTGAAGCTGCACTGGCCGACTGGGTGGGGCTCGGTCGCCGGCTCGCCGATCTCGGCGCGAGTCAGCACCTGCTCGCTGTCGCGGCCCCGGCTCAGCTGTCTGATGCCATTGAGGCCATCGACGCTGCCCTGCGGCGAGAGGAGCGCTTCCGTGCGGACGCCATTGCCACGGGCGAGGCAGTGCGGAAGCACGAGGTGCGGCGCCTCCTGTCCGACATGCCGGTCGAACGGCTCAAGGAGGCGACCCGGGACCGCCTGCGCATCGGACCCCTCACGGACGCCCGCCTGAACACGGTCCAGGCTGTCCTTGACCGAGGGAACCAGCTGGCCCATCTGCCCGGAATCGGGCAGACCAGCGCCACGCGCATGCTCGGGGCCGCCCGAACGCTCTGGCAGATGACACACGATGAGACTCCCGTTCGGATCGACATCAAGGACCGCACTGCCGCAGGCACCGAACTGCTTCGACGGCTGGCTGCCTGGGACGCCATCAGGAGCATCAAGGGCGCCACCACTGACCTGGCTTTGAAGGAGTCCCTGGTACCCGTTGCCCGTGCGCTCGATGGCCAGATTAGTCACCTCGCAGTGCTCGCCAGCGATCGGTCAGTGGAGGAGTTCACCGGGGCTGTGGAGGCCGTTATCCGGCGCGCCCGGCAGATTCCCACGACGGCACCGGCGGATGAGGCGGCCGATCCGTGGGAGGATTTCTTCCGTCGGCCGGCGGACTACTTTGCAATGCTCTCCGAGCTGGGGTTCGTCACCGAGGACGAGCAGAAGGCCCACGGAGACCTCCCCGACGACATCGTAGAGGCCGTCCGCAGCCTCGAGCTCGACACCCAGCACCTCTCGGCGTCGCTGCGTGGGTACCAAAGCTTCGGTGCAAGGTTCGCCCTCGTCCAGGGCAAGGTGATCATCGGCGACGAGATGGGGCTCGGGAAGACCGTCGAAGCCCTCGCCGTCCTGGCCCACCTCCGCTCCAAGGGAGCCCACCACTCACTGGTGATCTGCCCGGCCGCGGTCGTGACCAACTGGGTCCGTGAGGTCCGCGCCAAGTCCAGACTCCGGCCGTACCGCCTCCATGGGCCCGGCCGGGACGCAGCCGCCCTCGGCTGGGTTCGAAGCAGCGGGGTAGCCGTAACCACTTTCGAAACCCTGCTGTGGGTCGAACCCTACGTCCGGATGCTCGATGGCCTGGGCTGTGTCGTCGTCGACGAAGCCCACTACGTCAAGAACCCTGCGACCCAGCGCGCCCGCCGCGTCGCCAGGATCATCGATCTGGCTGAAAGAACCGTCCTGTTGACGGGAACACCGCTGGAGAACCGCATCGACGAGTTCCGGACCCTGGTCGGCTACATTCGCCCCGACCTTGCCGTCGACGGCAGCGGCCTGTCGCCGAAACGCTTCCGTCGGCAGGTCGCGCCGGCCTACCTGCGTCGCAACCAAGAAGACGTCCTCACCGAGCTCCCCGAGCTGGTCGAGGTAGAGGAATGGCTCCCCTTCTCCGCGGAAGACGAGGAAGCTTACTTCGATGCAGTTGTGGCCGGGAACTTCATGGCAATGCGCAGGGCGGCAATGGCCAGCGGCACCCGATCCGGGAAGATGCAGCGCCTCGTCGAGATCGTCCAGGAAGCCGAAGACAACCGTCGGCGCGTGATCGTCTTCTCTCAATTCCGCGACGTGCTCGATCGAGTCGCCCATACCCTGCCCGGCGAAGTCTACGGTCCGCTCACTGGCTCAGTGCCCGCCGCCGCCCGACAGGCCATGGTCGATCAATTCTCTGTCGCAGGGCACGGCGCCGTGCTCGTCTCCCAGATCGTCGCAGGTGGAATCGGGCTCAACATCCAGGCCGCATCGGTTGTCGTGATATGCGAACCACAGCTCAAGCCCACCACCGAATGGCAGGCCATCGCCCGGGCGCGACGCATGGGACAACTCGAATCAGTCCAAGTCCATCGCCTTCTCTCCGAAGAAGGAGTCGATCGACGCGTCACTGAGATCCTTGCCCGCAAACAGCAGCTCTTCGACGACTTCGCCCGCGTCAGCGAAACAGCCGACAGCGCGCCTGAAGCCTTCGATATCTCCGAAGCCGAGCTGGCGCGAGACATCGTCGCGGCCGAGAAGGAACGCCTCCTCGCCCAGCCCCCGACAGGTTCTGCGAGCCCCGAGCCAAGTGCCGCAATCCCCGAAGCGTGACCCCGGACTAGGCAGCTCGGAAAGGGGCGTCCGTGATGGACCTCGATCCCGGGGCACCCGGACTAGCCGCTAGGCCGAAGGAAGAACCTCGACACGAGATCAGCAAACCGGCATCGCCCACCTTCACTGAGAAGGTAATTGCCCACTATGGAGATGCCTGAGCGAACTTGCGCGGCGGTTCGGCAGCTCGGCTTGATCTAGATTCGGCTTTTGACAGCGACCGCCCCAGCGAGTACGGCGCGGAACTGATCGGATTCGCCACCGTATGCGCCGTCCACATCGCCTTGCGCACCGGCTTCGGGATCAGCGCCTTCTTCGCCATCCGCTTGGCTGATCAGACCGGATGCATCGCCCGGCGGACGCTTCGCGGCACAAGCCGCCTCGACAGAAAACCCAAATCCCTGTCCCCCTTCGTACCTCGAATTGTGAGGAAAGCTTACGTTCTACGCGGGACAAAACATCCGCCTCCGCGGCGGCGACATCCATATGGCTCTCCGGCAGGTTCACTTGGCGTCCTCGCTCCCCTCGTCAGCGAAAAGGCGCGCGAGCACGTCTTCTCTGCGGTGGATGCCCTCCTCCAGCAGGAGCCGAATTACCCTCTCGGCCGTTTCAGGATGCTCCATGATGATCTCCGCGGTCTCCTCTCTGAGCTGGCGTCCGCGCATTTCGTGACTCTGCGTCCGGCGGTTCCGGACGAGGTTCGGCGACAGGTCATAGCGGGCGTCCCGGTGGTTCTGGTCGTAGTAGTGGATCGCTCTGGCGACGGCGGCGTAGCGGGAGATCTGTTCTTCGCTGCTCATATCGAGAGGGTCGAAGACCGGGTGCGGGTAGTCGGCGGCGTGGCGCAGCCCGTTCACCACCTCGACGAGGAAGGTGGGGTCTAGCTTCAGGTCGGGCAGAGCCCTAGCGAGGAGGACGCACTCCCGGACGATGTTGTATCGGATTCCGTTTGAGTTCCGCACGATCTCCCAGCAAGAGTCGGCGTCGATGATCCCCTCCCGAAGGGCGTTGGTCAGGAGGACGATATCCTTGTCGTGGAGCGCTTCGATGGCCGCATCGATCCGCCCGGCCTCCGCATGCTCTACCCACGAGCCGGCCAGAGCGTGCCCCTCCTCTGTCAGGTAGTAAGCGAGCCGTTCCCGGTTAGCTTCGCCCCGGAGCAGGTACTGAGCCGACTTCGGGAGCTTCGTGCCCTCCACGCGGCCGCGGATTGCTTCCGGGTCGGGGAGCCAGTTGTTCTCGATCATCGACGCGATCTTGTCGAGCTGCTCGTAATGTTCGCGCAGCAGGTCGAACAGCTCGGGCAGCATCGGCTCCAGCTCGTCGAACAGGGCCTCGTCCCGGACCCCTAGGGTCCGCTTCAGGGAGCGGACGATCTGACCGTCGGTGATCAGCGTGGGTGGGGGCTCCTCCTCATCTGCCTGCTCGGCTGGCACACTCCTCTTGGTTCGAGCTTGCGGGAGGGTGAATTCGTACCCCTCGGACTTCAGGTGCTCCAGCAGCGTAGAGAGCGAGGCGTTGCTGGTCCCGATTTCATTCACCCGCACGAAAGAGGCGACTTGCCCCACGAGCAGGGGGTTGACGCGCAGGAACTTGTCCAGATGTGGGTTGACTATCGCGAGATTCCAATCCGTGGTCCCGTTCGAGCTGTAGGTTCTGGCGCGCTTGATGGCAGGGCTGTCAGTGCCGACTGCTCCGATGAATTGGATGACCGCCGCTGCTCCTTTCAATTCTGCGGCCGTCTCGATGCGCGGCATCGGCTCCTTATGGCTAGGGCTGTAGTTGTGCATCAGCCCGATGCAGGCGCTGACGAATCCGTCACCGCGCTCCTCATACTCTTCATCTGCGATGGGGATGCCGCCCTCGCGTCGGAGCTCCCGGGCAAGGAGCAGGGCGTTGAACATGTCGTTGCCGTGCTCCTTGCGCCACGTGCGCATGACGATAGTGGTGAGAATGTCGGCGGGGACTTCGCGTTTGGCAAGAATGTCCCGCAGGAGCGCGAGGTTCCGGCTGTCCACCATTTCGAGGAAATAGGTGATGTCCTTGCCGTTTCGGCTCCAGTCGTCGAAGCCGTGATCGGGCAGGTTGTGCGTTGAGAGGAAGACATCCCGCTCGTCGGAGCTGAGCGGTGCGGGGACATCAACGGCAGGTGTCGGCTGGGCGTTCACGGCAGCGCCAGTGAGTTGGCGAGGTGCTCTACCCATCATGCCCTCCCCGCAGGCGCCGGGAGTCCCTCTGCTGGACCACCGTCGGCTCCGCTAACGTCGGCGTGTGGGCCCCTATTCGACTGGCCCCGTGCTGTGCCATGGCGTCATAGTACGTCGCGGCTGTCAAAGCTGAGCCGGGATCACCCCCCAAGTTATCTCTGCATGATCCTGGGCGGCGGCTGGCCGCTCCGCCTGGGCGGCATCAGCCCGTACCTCGGCCGAGTAAGCGCCTCGAACCGGGTCAACGGGAGACGCTTCCACGGCCAGACCAAACGTGACATAAACGCGGCCTCTCCCCGGGGTTTTTCCAAACGGACATGAACGAGGGTGTTCCATGGTTAGGAAGGGACGTGAATCTCCACACAGATGACATCCCTTTCCAACCCTAACCGGAGGCCTGGGAACAGGCCTCCAATACGCGGCAGGCAGTCCGTCAACTCGCGCCTTGAACTCGGATCGGATAATTGACGAAATGCTGTTGTCCACATAATCTTCCGGCGAGTATAAGACCTCCCACCAGTGAATCCGTCTGTACGGGCAGCCGGGCCGCCCACCAGATACCCATCGAAAACACCCGTGACCGACCGGAGATGACCGGGTACACTCCATGTGGGGGAGTCGCCCGATTCCCCGTCTGATCAGGGAAAACGCGAAATTTCCGCAGCCTTCCGGAGAATTCAGAAATCCTCCAAGGGGTCGCAGGTTCAAATCCTGTCAGCCCGACAACAAGGCCATCGATCTTCCGACATCGATGGCCTTTGTCGTTTCCTCGCACCCTCCGAGAGCTCCATGGGAATGCCTGCGCCCTCTGCGTGGTTTGCGGCTGATGTGAAGGCTTTCGGATTCCTCTCATTCGGGCACTACGCACCCTTCCGCGGCTCGCAGACGCAGTCCGCGAAGGACATGATCCTCCAGACGATCGACCTCGCTGTCGGCGCGGACGAACTCGGCGTCAACGGGGCCTACGTGCGGGTGCACCATTTCGCGCCCCAGCAGGCCTCGCCGATTCCGCTGCTCACAGCGATGGCCGCGCGGACGCAGCGCATCGAGGTCGGCACGGGCGTCATCGACATGCGGTACGAGAACCCGCTCTACCTCGCGGAGGAGGCTGCGGCCCTCGACATCATTGCCGCCAACCGCATCGCGCTCGGCATCAGCCGGGGCTCACCCGAGCCCGCGGTGCGCGGCTACGAGGCCTTCGGCTACACGGGCTCCGCCGACCCCCGCGGTGCGGACATGGCGCGTGAGAAGTTTGCGCTCTTCCTGCGCGCAATTGACGGGGAGGGCGTGGCCGACGGCGACCCGCACCAGTTCCCGCACGGCACCCGCCTGCCGGTCGAGCCGCGATCGCCGGGCCTCCGCGAGCGGATCTGGTGGGGGAGCGGGACCCGCGACACCGCGGAATGGGCTGGGAAGCTCGGCCTGAACCTCATGAGTTCCACGCTGCTCACCGAGGATGCCGGGGTCCCGTTCCACGAGCTCCAACGCCAGCAGATCGACCGCTACCGGGCCGCGTATGTGGCGGCGGGGCACGCGGGCGCTCCGCGCGTGTCGGTGAGCCGCAGCATCTTCCCGATCGTGTCCTCGCGAGACGCCATGTACTTCGGGTCGCGGCCGGACGGCGATCAGGTCGGCGTCATCGACGGCTTCCGCTCGACGTTCGGCAAGACCTATGCAGGGGAGCCCGACGAGCTGATCGAGGAGCTCTTGAAGGACAGCGCAGTGGCCGCCGCAGACACTGTCATGCTCACTATCCCGAACCAACTCGGCGTCGAGTACAACCTCCACGTGCTGGAGGCCTTCGCCGAGCATGTGGCGCCTGCGCTCGGCTGGAAGCCGAATACTGACGGCCCCGTCGAGGGGTATCCGGCGCGAGCTTGACCTGGGCAACCTCGGAGGTGATTCGAAGCTCCCTTTCTGGGTAGAGAGCCGTTGTGCCCGGACTTCCGGGGCCGAAGCGTCCTGTGAGCACTCACGGGGCCCACAAAGCGAGGGGCGATGATGGACCAAGCGACAATCCGCCGGCTCTCCGACGATGCGACCCAGACCCTCCTGAACAAGACAGGAACGGTGTCCAGCTTCAGGGGCGGCTGGATGATGATCGCGACCATCCTGATCGAGGCCTGGGATCTCTACGCGATCTCGTTTGTCCTCGTCTTCATCAGTGCCGAGTATCACCCGAACGCCTTCGAGCTGGGCCTCGTGACCGCGGGCGTCCAGGGCGGCGCACTCATCGGCGCTCTGATCGGCGGCTTTGTCGCTGACAAGCTCGGCCGCAAGGCCGTGTTCATCCTGACGATGGTGCTCTTCATCATCCTCGCCATCGTCCAAGGCTTCTCGGTCGGCGTGTGGGACCTGATCGTCGTCCGGTTCCTCATCGGCATTCCGCTCGGAAGCGACATCTCCAACGGCTACGCCTACATCATGGAGTCGATGTCCAAGGGCGCCCGCGAGGTCATGGGCAGCCGCTGGCAGTTCATGTTCGGCTTGGGCGAGGTCTTCTCGATCGTGGTCATCACGATCATGTACGCGACCGGAATGGACCACCACATCCTGTGGCGCGTCGCCCTCGCGATCGGCGCAGTTCCGGCATTGATCCTGCTGCTTGCCCGCCTCAACCTCCCTGAGACGCCGATGTCGCTCATCCACAGGGGCCAGTTCGTCAAGGCCAAGGAGGTCTCGCAGCGTCTCTTCAACGATCCGCTCGAGATGCTCCCGAATGAGGATGTCGAGATCGAGAAGCCAAGGGTGCGGGACTTCCTCAAGGTGATCTGGGCCGACCGGATCAAGCGTCGGGCCACGATCTTCGGCTGGATCTCCAACGCCTGCCAAGGCGCCGAGTTCACGGCGTTCGGGTTCTACCTGCCGGTCATCCTGGTCACCGCCGGCGTCGGAGTCAGCACGAGCGGTGGCAGCTCGAACATCACGGGCACGAACCTCGTCACCGCCGCGATCTACGTCCTTGCCACCATTTCGGGATTCGTCGCCCCGATCATGATCGCCAGGATCGGCCACAAGGGCGTCGCGATGTGGGGATTCGGCCTCGCGTTCGTTGGCCTGCTCATTGGCGCCTTCGCGCTCGGAGCGGACATCAAGTGGCTCATCGTCATCGGGGCCTGCGTTCTCATGTGGGGACACTACTGGGATGCCTCGAACGGCATGACGATCACGTCCATGGTCGCCCCGGCGCGGTTCCGCGCTACGGCGTCCGGCTTCGGCTACGTGTTCGTGAAGGCGGCCTCGTTCTTCGGCGCCTTCATCTTCCCGGTCATGACGGCGGCCTGGGGCAAGGTGGGCGCGACGCTCGCCGTCTCTGTCCTCTCGCTCATCGGCTTCCTCTCGGCCTGGCTGATCCTGCCGGAGCTCTACGGGTACGTAGACCAGGAGGAACGGACAGCGACAGAGGCGGGGCGCGCATGAGCGGAAGGGGCTGCGAGTAGTGGCTGAAGCCGTCCTCTTCCATCACGCCCTCGGGCTCACATCTGGGCTCCTCGACTTCGCCGAGGAGCTCCAGCGTGCGGGGCACGTTGTGCATACCCCGGACCTCTTCGACGGCAAGACTTTCGACAGCGTGGACGACGGCGTCGCCCACGCTGAGGAGATCGGCTTCGGCGAGATCCTTTCGCGGGGCGCACGCGCGGTCGAGGACCTGGCTCCGGGGCTCGTCTACGTGGGGTATTCGCTCGGCGTCCTTCCCGCCCAGCAGCTCGCGCAGACTCGCGCGGGGGCACGCGGTGCATGCTTGATAGCCGCCTGCGTTCCGGTCGCCCAGTTCGGCACGTCGTGGCCCCCGGGCGTCCCAGTCCAGATCCACGGCAAGGATGGCGACCCGTTCTTCGCCCCCGACGGCGATCTCGCGGCCGCGCGCGAGCTCGTTGCGACCACGCCCGGCGCGGAGCTGTTCCTCTACGAAGGCAGCGAGCACTTCTTCGCGGACCCGAGCCAGCCAGGCTACGACGCGGGAGCGGCCGAGTTGCTGCTCGAGCGGGCACTCACGCTCATGGATGTGGTCTGAGGCCTATTTCAGGAACTTCGAAGTGGTCCGGTCCGCGAGGATCTTGCCGCCGGTCTGGCACGTCGGGCAGTACTGGAGGGCGCTGTCCGAGAACGTGACTTCGCGGATGGTGTCACCGCAGACCGGGCATGCCTCGCCTGTACGGCGGTGGACGCGCATGCTCCGTCGCTTCTCGTCCTTGAGCTCTTCCGGCGGGTGGCCGAGAGCATCGTCCATGGCCTCTTGGAGGACGCTCCGAAGCGAGCCGTAAAGGCGCTCGCTCTCCTCGTCGGAGAGTGTCGAGGCAATCGCGAAGGGGGAGAGCTTGGCCGCGTGCAGGATCTCGTCGCTGTAGGCGTTTCCAATCCCGGCTATGACCTTCTGGTTCCGCAGGAGCCCCTTGATCTGCTGCCGGTGATTGAGGAGGCCGCGGAACTTCTCGAGTGTGAAGTCGGGTTCGAGCGGCTCGGGTCCGAGCTCGGCGATCGCTGGCACATCCTCGAGCCGCCGCACGATGGACACAGAGAGGCGCTTCCAGGTCCCCGATTCCGTGAGATCGATGCCCGTGACCTCGCCGTCGCGCTCGAAGCCAAAGCGCGCAGCCACGTACCCCTTGCCGCGCGGGGGCTTGGGGTCCGGCAGCTTGTCGGCGAGCCGCACCCAGCCGCCGAGCGCGAGGTGGACGACGACGGCGAGTCGGCCTGCGCCGTCGTCGTCAGCGCCGCCATCCGTGCCATCGTCTTCAGGCACCGTGACAATGACGATGAACTTGCCCCGCCGCCCGACCGAGTCGACGCGCCGGCCGACGAGCGCGGAGAACGGGGGATCAGCGGTCTTGAGGGCGTGGATCGAGGGGAAGAATGCCCTCTCGATCCGCGCTCCCTGGAGGCGTCCGTCGAGGTACGCCGCCAGTGCTGTGACTTCAGGGAGCTCGGGCATGGCACCGCCTTTCGTCCTGACCTCGATGGCCACGGGAGGGGCAGGGTCTCAGCCCGGCGGTTCACCCCACCGTGGCCCGCGCCTGACTCGTCCATCGTGCCAGAAAACCCCACCCTGAACAGGGGTTTCGTTATGCCTATACTTTCAGCGGACACGGCCCCGCGGGATTCCGAGGCCACTCCTTCGACGAAAGGCGCACCATGAGCAATGTCCCAGGCGACCTCGCCTACACCGCCGAGCACGAGTGGGTTTCGGCCGCGAACGGCGACGGCGTGGTGCGCGTCGGCATCACTGACTTCGCCCAGGACGCCCTCGGTGACGTCGTCTACGTCCAGATGCCCGAGGTGGGCACTGAGGTGAGCGCCAACGCGGTCGTCGGCGAGGTCGAATCGACCAAGAGCGTGAGCGACATCTACGCTCCCGTGAGCGGCACCATTGTGGGCCGCAACGAAGCGCTCGACGGCGATCCCGCCCTCGTCAACAGCGATCCTTACGGGGAAGGCTGGCTCATCGACGTCAAGCTGAAGGACACCGCCGAGGTCGACGATCTGCTCAGTGCATCGCAGTACGAACAGCAGGTAGGGTAGACATCTGGGGATACACCGAAGAGGAGGAATGATGGGCAGCGAGGAGCGTCGTGGTCTGGACGCAGGAGAGGCCACGGAGCGCGACATCTCTGCGTCTGAAACGACGTCTATCCATCTCCCGCCGATCGGCAAGGAGCCCCTTCGGGCCCGCCAGCTGACCTCGGAGGAAGAGGCTGCTATCGATGCGCTCCCGTTCGGTTCGGCCCTGCTCATCGCCCACTCGGGGCCTAACTCGGGCGCGCGCTTCCTTCTCGATTCGGAGGCTACGACGGTCGGTCGGCACCCGAACGCAGACATCTTCCTTGACGACGTCACGGTCTCGCGCCGGCACGCAGAATTCCGCCGTACGCCGAGCGGTGCTTTCGAGGTCGTGGATGCGGGGAGCCTGAACGGGACCTACGTCAATCACGATCGAGTGGACCGCGTGGTGCTGTGGACCGGGGCAGAAGTACAGATTGGCAAGTTCCGGCTCACTTACTACCAGAGCCCTGCAACGAGCACGGTGAGGCACTCCGCCTAGGGGGCGCGCATGGCACTGGCTCATTCGGAGCGCAGGGGGGCGTCGAGCCTCAACATCGGTGAAGTTCTGGCTGCCTTGGCCGGGGAATTCCCGAGCATGACGGCTTCGAAGATCCGTTTTCTGGAAGAGAAGGGCCTCATTTCTCCCGAGCGGACCCCTGCCGGCTATCGGCAGTACGGTGAGCGGGACGTTGAGCGCCTCAGGTTCGTCCTCGCGTTGCAGCGTGACCAGTACCTCCCGCTCAAGGTGATCAAGGACTACCTCGATGCGATCGACCGTGGAGAGCGGCCGGAAAGTCTCCCGGGCGGCCTGACGCTCGCGCCGCGGGCGGTGAGCGACGACGTCGCGGCAGAGCTTCGAACAACGAGGGCGCGCGCGCTCTCAGAGGAGCAGCTCCGCGCGGAGTCCGGGGCCAGCGTCTCGCTCGTGGAGGCCCTCAGGAGCTATGGGCTCATTTCCGAGGAAGATGGCCGGTACGACGAGCACGCCCTCCAGGTCGCGCGGGCCTGCGTGCAGCTCGAGTCCCACGGGATCGAGCCGCGCCATCTTGGCCAGTTCCGTGCGGCCGCCGAGCGCGAGTTCGGGCTCGTCGAACGAGCCGTGGCTCCTATCGCATCGCGTCGCGACGAAGCGGCCCGGGCGCGGACCGCCGAAACGGCCCGGGAGATCAGCGACCTATGCCTCACGCTCCACCGTGCGCTCGTGCACGGCCGCATCTCGAGGATGGAGGGGTCATGATCGAAGTAGAGGTCGTCGGCGTGCGCATCGAGCTGCCGTCCAACCAACCGCTCGTCCTCCTCAAAGAGAAGCAGGGCGAACGGCATCTCCCCATCTGGATCGGCACCGCGGAAGCGAGCGCGATCGCGCTCGCCCAGCAGCACGTCGTCCCTCCTCGGCCCCTCACGCACGATCTGCTCGTCAATGTCGTGCACGGCCTCGGCCGTCAGGTCGTGAGCGCGACGATCGTTGCAGTCCAGGACAGCGTCTTCTATGCCCAGCTCGGCTTTGACGACGGCACGGTCATCGAGTCCCGCGCCTCGGACGCGCTCGCCGTCGCGCTTCGGGTGAACTGCCGCATCTGGTGCGCGGACGCCGTTCTCGAGGAAGCTGGTGTCCAGCTCGCGGAAGGCAGCGAGGAAGGCACGGAGGAGGCGTCGCCGAGCCCGGAGGAAGAGGAGCGCGAGATGCGCCGCTTCCGGGAGTTCCTCGCGGACGTGGAACCTGAGGATTTCGACGAGTAGTCCGACACGGCATCGGCTCAGGGCCGCGGTCTTTGCTTTCCCCTCCCGTCGGTTCTAACGTCGTCGTTGGAAGCTCCCATTGCATCGCCGACTGGCTGGGGTGACACTGGTAGTTGCACTGCTGGATGTAATTACAGTGCTGCTCTTCAGTAGCCTCCCTCTCTGGGGCGGTGCAGCATCCCCGCGGGGGGCGAGAGAAGGAGGGTGACGTGAGTCCCAAGGGCGAGTCGGGAAAGCTGCGTCAGATCAGCGGGCCCGGCGCTGATGTCCCCGTCGGCGAGCAGGGCCTGTTGTTCAGCGAGGACCTGCCTGTGCTCGACGAAGAAGCGGGCTACCGTGGCCCTACCGCCTGCAAGGCGGCAGGCATCACGTATCGGCAACTTGACTACTGGGCCCGGACGGGCCTCGTTGAGCCAACCGTGCGCGGAGCCGCAGGCAGCGGTTCGCAGCGGCTGTACGGCTTCCGCGACATCCTCGTGCTCAAGGTCGTCAAGCGGCTCCTCGACACCGGGGTTTCGCTGCAGCAGATCCGGATCGCTGTCGGACACCTGCGCGAGCGCGGGGTCGAGGACCTTGCCCAGATCACGCTCATGAGCGATGGCGCCTCGGTCTACGAGTGCACCTCAGCCGACGAAGTCATCGACCTTGTTCAAGGTGGCCAGGGCGTCTTCGGAATTGCTGTGGGCCGCGTGTGGCGCGAGGTCGAGGGGAGCCTCGCGGAACTGCCCAGCGAGCATGCAGAAGACCAGACGTTCCCAGGCGATGAGCTGGGCCGGCGTCGGGCTGCACGGAAGACCGGCTGAGTCGGGGAACGACGACGGCGCGAGCGCCAGGGATGAGAAAGGGCACCCACGATGGGGTGCCCTTTGTCGTATCGAAAGCCCAGTGACGAAACGTCAGCGAGAGGCGCGAGGACGGAATTCCTGGCTCTGCTTGATGACGGCCTTGAGCAGCTGATCGAAGAGGGCGGCTGTCGTGCGCGCCGCGTCTCCGGGCCAGTGGTGGACTGCGTGAGCAGCGCCTTGGATCTGCTGCCAGTTTGCGAGCTCGGGGATGTGCGGGGCGAGGAGCAGCGGGCCGAACATCTGCTTCATCTCCTCGAGCCGGTAGGCGTGCTCCGTTGAGGAAGCGCGCACCCGGTTGGCGATGATGCCCGCGGGTGCGAGCTTCGGTGCGAACTCCTGCCGGAAGAGCTGGATCGCCCGCATCGTCCTCTCCGTGCCAGCAACCGAGAACAGCCCCGGTTCTGCGACGAGCAGGACGCGATTGCTGGCGCCCCATGCCATCCGGGTCAAGCCGTTGAGCGAGGGCGGGCAGTCGATGAGCACGAGACCGTAGTCCTCGACTCCATCGAGCATCTGCGAGAGGCGGCGGAGGTCGCGACGGCCGAGGTCAGGCCGGTCGTACAGGCTGCTGAGGGATCCGCCGAAGGCAACATCGAGCCTGCGGGTTCCCCTGCCCTCGAGGCTGGCCGCTCTCCGGACCCAGCTGCTGCTGACGATGTTGTCGAAAAGCTTCACACGGCGGGGAGATTTCAGCACACGGCCGACTTCGAGCTTGCCGTCGGAGGCTACCCCGAGCGCGGTCGAGGCATCGGCATGCGGGTCGAGGTCGACGACGAGGGTCGGGATCCCGGCGGCTAGCGCCGCCGATGCCAGTCCCGTGGTCACAGACGTCTTACCAACCCCACCTTTGAGGCTGCTGATGCTGACTACTTGCACTGGAGAATCCACACCTATCCGCTGGCCGACTCTCCACCATCTTAGTGGGGCCGAGCGACCATTCCGGCCCACACGCCCGGCCATGCGTCGTGCACATTACAAGCTGCGACCGCAGTGATTCCGAGCACACGGCGTTGAGTTGGTACTTTGCTGGTGTAGAGACTAGGCACCACCTAGCCGCACCCTTCAGTGCCCCCGATCAGGAGTCGACGTGTTCTCGAAAATTCTGGTGGCCAATCGCGGAGAGATCGCTATCCGAGCGTTCCGCGCAGGCTACGAACTTGGTGCCAAGACCGTTGCCGTATTCCCTTACGAAGACCGCAACTCAATCCATCGTCAGAAAGCGGACGAGGCCTACCTCATCGGCGAGGAAGGCCACCCCGTCCGTGCCTATCTGGACGTCGAGGAGATCATCCGCGTTGCCCAGGAAGCCGGTGCGGACGCCATTTACCCCGGCTACGGCTTCCTCTCGGAGAATCCCCGGCTTGCCCGTGCCGCAGCGGAAGCGGGCATAACCTTCGTGGGGCCGCCGGCCGAGGTGCTCGAGCTTGCGGGCCACAAGGTCCACGCGCTCGCGGCTGCCCGCAAAGCCGGCATCCCCGTACTCAAGTCGAGCGCGCCGAGTTCGAATGTCGAGGAACTCATCGAGGCGGCTGATTCGATCGGCTTCCCGATCTTCGTCAAGGCAGTCGCCGGCGGCGGTGGGCGCGGCATGCGACGTGTCGATGCGCGGGACGCCCTCCCGGAGGCGCTCAATGCCGCGATGCGCGAAGCGGACGCCGCCTTCGGCGACCCGACGGTCTTCCTCGAGCAGGCAGTGCTGCGTCCGCGGCACATCGAGGTCCAGGTTCTCGCCGACGGCGAGGGCAACGTCGTGCACCTGTTCGAGCGCGACTGTTCCCTTCAGCGGCGCCACCAGAAGGTCATCGAGATCGCGCCTGCGCCCCAGCTCGACGAATCAATCCGTCAGGCGCTCTATAGGGATGCGGTCAAGTTCGCGAAGGCTCTCGGGTACGTCAACGCGGGGACCGTCGAATTCCTCGTCGATACGGTCGGCGACCGCGCGGGTCAGCATGTCTTCATCGAGATGAACCCCCGCATCCAGGTCGAGCACACGGTCACCGAGGAGGTGACCGACGTCGACCTCGTCCAGGCGCAGCTGCGCATCGCCTCGGGCGAGACCCTCGCGGACCTCGGGCTCTCCCAGGAGTCGATTCAGCTCAAGGGTGCGGCGCTCCAGTGCCGCATCACGACCGAGGATCCGGCCAACGGATTCCGCCCCGACGTCGGCAAGATCACCGGCTATCGCTCGGCGGGCGGTGCAGGCGTACGTCTCGACGGCGGCACTGTCTACCAGGGCGCGGAGATCAGCCCGCACTTCGACTCGATGCTCGTCAAGCTCACATGCCGCGGACGCGACTACGCGACCGCGGTCAAGCGCGCCCGCCGCGCTCTTGCCGAGTTCCGCATCCGCGGGGTGTCCACCAACATTCCGTTCCTTCAGGCCGTGCTCGATGACAAGGACTTCGTCGCCGGAAACGTCGCGACTTCGTTCATCGACGAGCGTCCAGAGCTGCTCCACGCGAGGAGCTCCGCGGACCGCGGAACGAAGCTGCTCACGTGGCTCGCTGACGTAACCGTCAACAAGCCCAATGGCGAACTCACGGTACACGCTGATCCGCGCGACAAGCTTCCCGCCGTCGACTTGGCGGATGCTCCTGCCGGCTCCCGGCAACGCCTCCTCGAACTGGGCCCGGAGGGTTTCGCGAGGGCTCTTCGCGAGCAGGCTCCCGTCGCCGTTACCGATACGACGTTCCGCGACGCCCACCAGTCGCTCCTCGCGACGCGCGTCAGGACCCGCGACCTCGTCGCCGCGGGCCCGGCGGTTTCGGTGCTCACACCGCAGCTGCTTTCGGTCGAGGCGTGGGGCGGTGCGACGTATGACGTGGCGCTCCGCTTCCTGGGCGAGGATCCCTGGCAGCGGCTCGCGGCTCTCCGTGCCGCGATCCCGAACATCTGCATCCAGATGCTGCTGCGTGGTCGCAACACGGTCGGGTACACGCCGTACCCGGAGGAGGTCACCGACGCTTTCGTCAAGGAGGCTGCCGAGACCGGAATCGACATCTTCCGCATCTTCGACGCGCTCAATGACGTGAACCAGATGGCCCCTGCCATCCGCGCCGTACGGGAGACCGGCACGGCCGTCGCCGAGGTGGCCCTCTGCTACACGGGCGACCTCCTTGACCCGGACGAGAAGCTCTACACTCTCGACTACTATCTCGACCTCGCCCAGAAGATCGTTGACGCGGGGGCGCACATCCTCGCGATCAAGGACATGGCGGGGCTCCTGCGTCCGGCCGCGGCTGCGAAGCTCGTGACCGCCCTGCGCGAGCGGTTCGACCTCCCTGTCCACCTGCACACCCACGACACGGCGGGCGGCCAGCTTGCAACGCTCCTCGCCGCAGTCAATGCCGGCGTCGACGCCGTCGACGTCGCTTCAGCGTCACTTGCTGGCACGACAAGCCAGCCTCCGGCGTCGGCCCTCGTCGCCGCCCTCGCGCACACGCCTCGGGACACCGGCATCTCGCTCGAGGCCGTGAGTGCTCTCGAGCCATATTGGGAGGCTGTGCGCCGTGTGTACGCGCCGTTCGAGTCTGGCCTTCCGGGCCCGACGGGCCGCGTGTACCGCCACGAGATCCCGGGCGGGCAGCTCTCGAACCTGCGCCAGCAGGCCATCGCGCTTGGCCTCGGCGAGCGTTTCGAGGCGATCGAGGACATGTACACGGCGGCGGACCGGATTCTCGGTCACCTCGTGAAGGTCACGCCGTCGTCGAAGGTGGTCGGAGACCTTGCGCTCCACCTTGTCGGCCTCAACGCGGACCCGGCCGAGTTCCAGGAGAACCCGCAGAAGTACGACATCCCCGACTCGGTCATCGGCTTCCTCGGCGGCGAGCTCGGCGACCCGCCCGGCGGTTGGCCCGAGCCATTCCGCAGCAAGGCGCTGCAGGGCCGCACGGTGAAGGTCCGCGAGGAGACTCTGAGCTCCGAGGACTCCGAGGCCCTCCGGGGAGACTCCGCAACGCGCCGTGCAACGCTCAACCGGCTCCTCTTCCCCGGCCCGACCAAGGAATACCTCGCGAACCGCGAGGCCTACGGCAACCTGTCCGTGCTCGACACACGCGACTACCTGTACGGGTTCCAGCGCGGCAAGGAGCATGTGATCGAGCTCGAGCGCGGCGTCCGGCTGATCGCGCAGCTCGAAGCCGTCTCCGAACCGGATGAGAAGGGCATGCGAACGGTCCTGGCGCTCCTGAACGGTCAGTCGCGTCCCGTGTCGGTCCGCGACCGGTCAGTCGAGAGCAACGTCGCCCAGGCTGAAAAGGCCGACCCGACGAACCCGAACCACGTGGCCGCGCCGTTCGCCGGTGCCGTGACGGTGACGGCGAAGGAGGGCGATGTCGTCAAGGCGGGCGACACCGTCGCGACCATCGAGGCCATGAAGATGGAGGCCTCCATCACGACGCCGACGGCCGGTACCGTCTCGCGGATCGTGATGAACGGCGTTCAGCAGGTCCAGGGCGGAGACCTCCTTCTGGTGATCAAGAGCTCCTGAACCTGAGCGGGAACCGACCCGCTACACTGGCTGCGGTCGAAGAGCCGGGGCGGGCGACGCAGTGGCGCCGCCCGCCCCGGTGAGCAGTCGAGCCTGAGCGGGAGCCATGACCGACGAGAAGAATCAAGAGAACGACGCCGTCGAGGCGGCCGGTGATGCCGGTGCCGCCGAGGAGGCAGGCACGCCCTTCGAGGTGGTCTCGGTAGCGGACGCCCGGGAGCGTGCGTCTGCGGGTTCCCTCGCCGGGCTCGCTCTGCCGGCACCCATGGCTGGCGCGTCCGTTCCTCCGGCGCCGGGCAAGCCCCCTGCCGGGTACCTGCAGGTGTCCGCCCGCGCGCCAGAAGCGCTGCCGGACGCCGACGTCGCCGAGGCTCCCGAGCCCGTGGCCTCAGATGCCCAGCCCCCCAGCGAGCGGCGGACCCGCCCGGAGGGGCCGGAGCCGGCGTCGTCGCTCACATCGGATCGCCTCATCGAGAAGGCGGCAGCCCCGCCCGAGGCCGGTTGGCGCCTCTGGCTATACCGGGCAACGCTCGGCTACGTGAACCTCGGCGACCCGGACCACGTCCGGCTTCGCCGCGCCCTCGAGCACCGCATCGCCACGCGTCTGGGGGAGCGGACGCGATTCGTGCCTGTGCTCTCGCGCAAGGGCGGGGTGGGCAAGACCACGGTCACGACCCTCCTCGGCATGGCGCTCGCGGACTTGCGCGAGGACCGGGTCATTGCGTTGGACGCGAACCCGGATCGCGGAACGCTCTCGGACCGCAACCCCGGCCGCGCAACCCACACCGCGCGCCATCTGGTGAAGGACCGCTTCTCGGTCGATTCGTTCGCGCAGCTCTCCGAGTACACCGCGCGCGAGGGTTCGCGCCTGGACGTGCTCGCCTCCGACCCGGACCCCATGGTGGCGCACGCGTTCGACGACGGTGACTATCGGGCGGTGACGGACGTCCTTGGGCGCTACTACTCGATCGTCCTCACGGATTCCGGAACGGGGATGGTCCATTCGGTGATGAAGGGCACCCTGGAGAAGGCCGACGCCGTAGTCCTCGTGTCCGGCGGAAGCGTCGACGAGGCGCGACTCGCCTCGGAGACCCTCACCTGGCTTGAGGCCCATGGCCGTGAAGACCTCGTGAAGAAGGCGATTGTCGTCATCAACCTCGGCGCGGGCGAGGGCACGCGCGTCGATGTCGACGAGATCGAGGAGCATTTCCGCACGCGCGTCGCGCACGTGCTCCGGATCCCACACGACCGCCACCTCGCGGAAGGCTCGCAGATCGAGTTCGGCAAGCTCCGCCAACCGACCCGCGCCGCCGCGACTGAACTCGCCGCCCTCGTTGTCGACGAGCTCGTCGGCTGAGGCGCAGGAGGCCTCGGGTCAGACCGAGGCGGCCTTCGGAGCCGCGTAGATCTCCTCGACGACGGTGCCGAAATCGGCCATGATCTGGGCCCGCTTGACCTTGAGCGACGGCGTGAGGTGCCCAGATTCCTCGGTGAAGTCCGTGGGGACGATCCGGAACGCCTTGATCGCCTCGGCTTTCGACACGGAATCGTTGGCCCGGTCGATCACTGCTTGGACATGGGTCCGCACGGCCTCGTTCTCGGCAGCCGCGGCGAGATCCATGGCTGGCAGCCCGTGCCGTTCGAGCCAGCCCGGAAGGGCTTCCTCGTCAAGAGTCACGAGCGCGGCGATGAAGGGCCGTCCCTCGCCGACGACCACGACCTGCGAGACGATCGCGTCGGCCCGGATCTGGTCCTCGAGCGGTGCCGGTGCCACATTCTTCCCGCTCGCCGTCACGATGAGATCTTTCTTGCGCCCCGTGATGGTGAGGAAGCCGTCCTCATCGAGCTCCCCGATATCGCCCGTGTGGAACCAGCCGTCGGTGAAGGTCTCAGCCTGCAGGTCGGGCAGCTTGTAGTACCCACGCATGACGCACACGCCTTTGGCGAGGATCTCACCGTCGTCTGCGATACGCACGGCGTTGCCGGGGAGCGGTGCGCCGACCGTCCCGATCTTGATCCGGGACGGCGTGTTGACGCCGATGGGGGCGGTGGTCTCGGTCAGGCCGTAGCCCTCAAGGACGAGCAGGCCGATTCCGTGGAAGAAGTGGCCCAGCCGCTTGCCGAGCGGCCCGCCCCCCGAGACCGCGTAGCGGATATGGCCCCCCATCGCGGCCCGCAGCTTCCGGTACACGAGGACGTCGAAGAGCTGGTGGCGAAGCCGGAGTGCGAGGCCGGGGCTTCCGCCGTCGTCGTGAGCCGCCGACCACGCGATCGCGGTCTCGGCGGCGAGCCCGAAGATCCGCCCCTTGCCCTCGTTCTCGGCTTTTGTGGCTGCCGAGTTGTAGACCTTCTCGAACACGCGGGGGACGGCCAGGATGAAGGTGGGCTGGAAGCTCTGCAGGTCAGGGAGCAGGTTCTTGATGTCCGGGGTGTGGCCCACTCGGATTCCTGAGGCGACGCACAGCACCGAGATGAAGCGCGCGAACACGTGGGCGAGGGGGAGGAACATGATCGTCTTTGCGCCCGGAGTGAAGACCTGGGGCACGGCCGCAATGGTGTTCTCGGAGAGGCCGACGAAGTTGCCGTGGGTCAGTTCGCAGCCCTTGGGCCGGCCGAGGGTTCCTGATGTGTAGATGATGGTCGCGAGCGAGTCGAGGTCTGCGGCGCTCCGACGGGCCTCGAGCTGCTCATCGCTCACTTGGGCACCCGCCGCTCGGAGCTGGTCCAGTCCGGCGGGCGTCATCTGCCAGACATTGGTGACCTGAAGGTTCGAGGATTCGATCGCGAGGTGGATCATGTCCTCGTGATGGGCCGTCTCGCCGAAGGCGGCGACAGCTTCCGAGTTGCCAAGATTCCAGGCAACCTGGGAAGGGGAGGACGTCTCGTAGATCGGCACAGATACTGCGCCCGCAAACCAGATCGCGAAGTCGACGAGCACCCATTCGTAGCACGTGCGTGCCATGATGCCCACCCGGGCGCCCTGCCCGACCCCGCTGGCAATGAGCCCCTTTGCAAGGCGCTCGACGTCGGCGCGGAACTCGGTCGCTCGAACGTCCTGCCAAGAGCCGTCGGGATCCCTGCGTGAGAAGAGGGCTGGGTTGGCCGGCTTCTCCGCCTGCTCGATGAGGAAGTCCGTGATGTTCCTTGCTACCGCGTGGGGGACAAGGGGCGGGACGATCTTCTCGCGCACGTTGGCTCCTTTGTTTGCCCTCGAGAGGTGCGTACCTCAACCATAGCCAAGGCCGCAGCCGTGTGGCCTGTGCCACGTTCCGAATGCTACTGGTCAGTAACATTACTCGGAGAGCCGTAAACCGGCTACTAGACTGGCTCGGTGCCTACTCCGCGCCGCCCGTTCCCGCCCCGCCGTCCAGCAGGCCCACGGCTCCGCCGCCGCGGACTCGCAATCGGCATCGACATCGGGGGGACGAAGGTCGCAGCCGGGGTGGTGGACGCCGAAGGCCAGATCATCCGGGAAGCACGCCGTGCAACTCCGGGCTCCCAGCCGCGCGAGGTGGAGCGGGTCATCGTCGAACTCGTCAACGAGCTGAGCGTGGACCACCGCATTGCGTCCGTCGGGATCGGCGCCGCCGGCTGGATGGATCTCGACGGCGGAACCGTGCTGTTCAGCCCGCACCTTGCATGGCGCAACGAGCCGCTGCGGGACAACCTCGAGCGGCTCCTGCGGCGACGCGTGCTTCTCACGAACGACGCCGACGCCGCAGCCTGGGCGGAATGGCGATTCGGCGCCGGGCGGGGCGAGCAGCGACTGGTGTGCATCACCCTCGGCACCGGAATCGGCGGCGCCATGGTGATCGGCGGCCGCCTCGAGCGCGGGCGCTATGGGGTCGCCGGGGAATTCGGGCATCAGGTCATCATGCCGGGAGGGCACCGATGCGAGTGCGGCAACCGGGGCTGCTGGGAGCAGTATGCCTCGGGAAATGCGCTGGGCCGTGAAGCCCGGGAATTGGCTCGGGCCAATTCGCCCGTTGCCCAGGAGCTCCTCAAATCTGTGGGAGGGGACGTCGATGCGATCACGGGCGCAGTGGTGACTGAGCTTGCCCGGCAAGGCGACCAAGCCTCGCACGATCTCCTCGAGGACGTAGGGGAGTGGCTCGGCCTCGGCCTCGCGAATCTCGCCGCAGCCCTCGATCCCGGCACGTTCGTCGTGGGCGGCGGCCTGTGCGACGCGGGGGATCTCCTGCTCGCGCCCGCCCGGCGCGCGTTCGCGCGGAACCTCACCGGCCGCGGCTTCCGCCCGGCGGCGCGCATTGAGCGCGCCGAGCTCGGCCCTCAGGCGGGGCTCATCGGTGCCGCTGACCTCTCCCGGGTGAACCCGCGTGCGGGGTGGGCCGTGTCGGGCTCGAGCCCCCGAGTCGGCTGGGCTGCCGGGCGCTGATTGCCGGCGTCGAACTATTCAGAGTCGAACTATTCAGAGGCGGGCGCCGTCGTCGTCCTCGTCCTTTTCCCGCGGCAGGCGCATGATGAGGTAGCCCACTGAGCCGATGAATGCCGCCACGAGCACGGCAATGGCCCACGCCGGGATGTCCCTCCAGAAGAGTGCCGAGAGCAGGAGGCCCACAGGCGAGCCCAGCGCGCCGAGCCAAGCGAGTACGGCTGCCGGGTCGGCCCCGGCGAGGATGGGCTCCGGCTCCTCGGGCACGAACTCGCCGTCACCCTCCGGCTGGTCATCACGGAACACCGTGCCCCGGGGGCGGGCAAGTCCGAAGGGGTCGAATTCCTCGAAATCGGGCGCCTGAGCCTCGTCCTCCGGCTGCTCGAGCGCGCGGACGGCTGCGGCACGCTCTGCGGCCGAGGGTTCCATAGGCGCGGGTCCGAAATCCTCGTCCGGGAACCCCGGGCCCAACCGCGGGTCGTCTTCCCTCAGGCGGGCGACGAGATCGCGCCAGATGTCGTCGTCGGCCGCGTGGTCCGCGCGGTCCGGGTCGGGACGCCCGTTCATGCGTGCTCCTCGGTGTGCTCGGTCCTTGTGACGGCGGAAGCCGTGACGTCCCGGATGAACGCCGCGGACCGCGTGAAGATCGAATCGGCGTCGTTGTCGAGAGTCGCGACGTGGTAGCTGTCCGGCAGCCTCACGAATCGAAGGTCCGAGCCGCCATAGCTGCGCGTGATGGCGCCGACGCTGCGCTCGCTTGTCACGACATGGTCGACGGCGGAGCGGAACACCTGAAGCGGTGCCGTAACCCGCGGAAGCAGCTGGACGGTGTCCCGGAAGAGGAGCTTGAGCTGATGTGCTGCGGCGACGGGAGTGCGGTCGTAGGCCTGCTCGTCCTGGCCCGGGCGCTTGATGTCGTTGCCGATCGCGGGCACGGACCGCAGGGCGTACCGCATGACGCCGGAGAGGTGCGAGCGCGGGTCGTCGACGACGAGCGCCGGATTCACCACGGTGACGGCCGCGACCGGGTGCAGCGCGGCGAGGCGCAGGGCGAGGGCCCCGCCCATCGAGAGCCCCCCGGCGGCGACGACGGTGCACTCCTCGGAAAGCTCGAGGTACGCCGACTCGAACGCGTCGTACCATTCGTGCCAGCTGCGCCTCGCAAGGTCGCCCCACGTTGTGCCGTGACCGGGGAGAAGCGGCGTCACGACCCGGAAGCCTTCCGCCCGGAGGGCCTCGGCCCACGGAGCGACGGCCGCGAGGCTGCCCGTGAAGCCATGGCTCAGGACGACGCCCACCGTCGCCGAGACGCTGTTCATGTCAAGCATTATGCCCCGATCGGGATCCGGGCGTGCGAGTCGCATGGCTTGCTGCGCATCGCGCGAAGAATTCAGCGGTCCGCTCGACGATGAGCGGGGCTTCCGCATCCCGGGTGGCAACGTGAGGACTTTTGTGCAGCGGCACGAAGTCGACCTCGCGGCTCGACACCGTCTGCAGAATGCGGCGGAGGGAGGAGGGCGGGATCACCGGGTCGACGTCGGACTTGAACGCAATGAGCGGGGCGGTGACACGGGGCAGGGAGCGTGCGGTGTCCCTGAACAGCAACCGCAGTTCGTGCACGGCCGCGAGCGGCGTGACCGGATAGTCCCCCTCGTCGCCCGCCGGGTTGGGCGCCGCCGGCTCATTGATGGGCAGCGTTGTGCGCCGGACGAGCCGGATCACTCCGAGATAGCGCACTCGCCAGTCGTAGAACCCGAGTCCCGGATTGACGACGGCGATGCCCGCGACGTCGAGCCTCGCAGCCGCTCTGAGGGCAAGAGCTCCGCCCATGGAGAGCCCGGCGACGAACAGCAGGTCCGTCCGGGCCGCTACGCGCGCACAGGCGTCTTCGAAGCATTCCGCCCATTCGCGCCAGCGCCGGCCCTCGAGGTCCCGCCAATCGGTGCCGTGGCCGGGAAGGAGGGGCACCTCCACGTCGAAGCCGCGGGCCGCAAGTCCCTCAGCCCAGGGCAAGACAGACGACGGCGCCCCGGAGAACCCATGGCAGACGGCCACGCCGCAGCGGGGCCCGGACTCGTCGGCGCGCGAACTCATGGACACATCGTGGCATCGCTAGAGTGATGTCAGGAAGCACGCTCGCGCTGTCGACGGAAGGCAAGCGTTGATCTACTGGATTCTGAAACGGATCTTCATCGGGCCAATCGTCAGAATGCTGTTCCGGCCGTGGGTCAAGGGGCGCGCGAATGTTCCGGAGGCAGGCGCGGCAATCCTCGCCTCCAACCACCTCTCGTTCTCGGACTCGATCTTCATGCCGCTCATGGTCCGCCGTCCGGTCGTGTTCCTCGCGAAGCAGGAATACTTCACCGGCGCCGGAATCAAGGGCCGCTTGACCGCAGCCTTCTTCAGGCTCACCAATCAGCTCCCCATGGACCGCTCCGGCGGGACGGCCTCGACAGCGTCACTTGGCGCGGGGGCCCAGGTCCTCCGGGGCGGCGGCCTGCTCGGGATCTACCCCGAGGGCACGCGCTCGCCGGACGGGCGGCTGTACCGAGGCAAGGTGGGCGTTGCCCGCCTCGCCCTCGAGGCTCGCGTTCCGGTCGTTCCAGTCGCGATGATCGGAACTGAGAAGGTCCAGCCCATCGGTCAGCGATTCCCGAGCATTCGACGGGTCGGCGTGATCTTCGGGCAGCCGCTCGACTTCTCGGAGTTCTATGAGAACGCCGAGGACAGGGCTGTTCAGCGGGCGGTCACCGACCGCATCATGCAGGAGCTCCAGCGCCTTTCGGCGCAGGAGTACGTCGACGTCTATGCCGCTACCGTCAAGGCGCAGCTCGCCGCCGAAGAAGCGGCGGGCAGCGGGACCGGAAAGGCTCGCGAAGGGGAGACGACGGCGGGCGGGTGAGGCGCCGTCGTCATGCTGCCGGGGCCCCGCTTCGGCTGAGCTAGCCTTGTCTCGTGACTCAACTCTCCACGCCCCCGCCGGCCCCTTTCACGAGTACCTCCCAGAGCGGTGCCGCGGACTATCCGGGTCTCGACGAATGGCGCTCGCTGCCCGTGTCGCAACAGCCGTCGTGGTCTGACGCCGAGGCCTTCGAGCGCTCGGTCGCGGAACTTTCGATCCTCCCGCCGCTCGTCTTCGCGGGCGAAGTCGACCTCCTGCGCCACCGGCTCGCGGACGCGGCGCAGGGCCGGGCCTTCCTTCTTCAGGGCGGCGACTGCGCGGAGACGTTCGAGGCTGCCACGGCGGATCGGATCAGCGGGCGCATCCGCACGATCCTCCAGATGGCCGTCGTCCTGACGTACGGTGCGGCGATGCCGGTCATCAAGATGGGCCGCATGGCAGGTCAGTTCGCGAAGCCGCGCTCGTCTGACGTGGAAACGCGTGAGGGCGTGACGCTCCCCGCCTATCGTGGCGACATCGTCAACGGCTACGAGTTCACCCCGGAGTCACGTGCCCACGACCCGCGCCGGATGCTGCAGGCGTACCACACCTCGGCCGCAACCCTGAACCTCATCCGGGCCTTCACGCAGGGCGGATTCGCGGACCTGCGGCTCGTGCACGCGTGGAACCAGGGGTTCACGAGGAACCCGGCCCATGCCCGTTACGAGTCGCTCGCGCGGGAGATCGATCGTGCCGTGAAATTCATGGACTCGTGCGGGGCTGACTTCGAGGCGCTCAAACGCGTCGAGTTCTTTGCGAGCCACGAGGCACTCCTCCTCGACTACGAGCGCGCGTTGACCCGCATCGACTCACGCACGGGCCTCCCGTACGACACTTCGGGCCACTTCCTCTGGATCGGGGAGCGCACGCGGGAACTTGACCACGCCCACGTCGACTTCCTCTCGCGTGTCCGCAATCCCATCGGCGTCAAGCTCGGTCCGAACGTCACGGGCGACGACGCGCTGCGGCTCATCGACAAGCTCGATCCCGAGCGCGAGCCCGGGCGGCTCACCTTCATCACCCGAATGGGCGCGAAGAACATCCGGGAGAAGCTCCCGCCTGTTGTGGAGAAGGTGACAGCGTCCGGGGCACAGGTGCTGTGGGTCACCGATCCCATGCACGGCAACACCGTCACGTCCCGCAACGGCTACAAGACGCGCCGCTTCGACGACGTCGTGGACGAGGTGCGCGGGTTCTTCGAAGTCCACCACGCGCTGGGCACGGTCCCCGGCGGCTTGCACATGGAGATGACGGGCGACGACGTCGCGGAGTGCCTCGGCGGCTCCGACCCCATCGACGAGGCAGCCTTCGAGGACCGTTACGAGTCGGTGTGCGATCCTCGGCTCAACCACATGCAGTCCCTTGAGATGGCCTTCCTCGTCTCGGAGGCGCTGACTCGAGACTGATCCCCGGAACCGGCGATCGCGAGACCGGCGATCGCGCTCGCCTAGACGACGGTGAGCGTGATCGTCGACCCCTCGGGAACATCGCGGTCAGCTGGATCCTGCGCCCGCACCGTGCCGAAGAAGCCGCCTAGGATGTTCTCAACCTTGACGGTGAAGCCCAGCTTCTCCAAGGCTGCTTGCGCAACGCTCGCCTGCTGGCCGACGAAGTTGGGCACGTGCACCATGCGGGGACCCTTGGAGAGGGTCAACGTCACGGTCGAGCCCTTGGGGGCGTTGAGGCCTGCAGACGGGGTCTGGGCTGCGACCGAGCCGGCGGGGATGTTCCGGTCGAACACGGGCGAGTCGGCGATCGCCGGCTGAAGCCCGGCTGCCCGGAGGGCGGAGACGGCGTCGTCCTGGCCGAGTCCGACGACGCGTGGAACAGCGACCGGCTGTGGCCCCTTCGAGACCGTGAGCGAGACGGCAGTTCCATGCTTGACGGGAGTTCCCGCCGACGGGTTCTGGGACATCACAGTTCCCGGCGCAGCGCTGTCACTATATGCCTGGTTGACCGTCCCAAGTGACATCTGCGCCTCCGCGAGAGTTGACTTGGCCGCGTCGAGTGGCTTGTTCGTCAGATCCGCGAGCGGAAAGAGCTCGGGGCCCTTCGACACCATGACTTGGACACCCTCGAACTTGCGGATCTGGCTCCCAGCTCCTGGGTCGCTTGCCACGACGAGTCCGGAGGAGACCGTGTCGTCGTAGACATCGTGCCTCGTGAAGGCGAGCCCCGACTGCTCGAACAGCGACCGGGCCTGTGCAACGGTGAGGTTCTTGACTGGCGGCACGGTCGCGAGGGCGCCCGGTCCGAAGCCGAAGAACCAGCCTGCGGCCGCGGCGAGGAGGGCGAGGACGACGACGATGGCAAGCCAGATCGCTCCGCGTCGCCGGGGATTCCCCTTGCCGAGCTGATGAGTGGGCCGTGCGGCCGCGGCACGCACGGCCCGGTCCTCCGCCTTCGCCTGTCGCCGCAGCTCCCGCGGGCTGCGGGGGGCGGGCGGCGCCGGCCGCGGCATGACGCTCGTGTGTCCCGAACCCATGGCCGTGATGACTTCTGTTCCCTGAGCCCTGTTTGGGCTGTGGCCGAGCGCTTGGGTCCGATGTGTCGTCATCTGCTCGGTGAGCGACTCGTGGGGCCCGATGAGGCTCGTGGCGGCCTCGACGCCGTGCACCTTCGCCCCTGGAGCCCTGTAGTCGAGCTGCTCGTCTGTGAGGGAGCGCCTGATGTCACGGACCTCGCCGAGCAGTGCGAGAGCGCTCGGCGGCCGGCCATCGGGGTCTCGCCGGGTCATCCACCCGACGAGTTCGTCGAGCTCGGGGGCGAGCCCGGGGGCAAGCATCGAAGGGGCGGGCACGTCCTCGTTGACGTGGCGGTACGCGACGTAGCTGCGCTCGCTGCCCGTGAACGGCGGATGCCCGGTGAGCATCTCGAACAGCATCACGCCGGTTGCGTAGAGATCGGTCCTAGCGTCGACCGGGCGCCCCGTGAGCATTTCAGGTGCGATGTATTCCGCGGTGCCGAAGAGGGTGTCTGTCACGTTCGTCGCGCTGAGGCTGCGGGCGAGACCGAAGTCCCCGACCTTGACGCGACCGTCGTCGGCGAGGAGCACGTTCGCGGGCTTGACGTCGCGGTGGATGATGCCTGCAGCATGTGCGGCCGCGAGGCCCTCCACCACGGCATCGATGAGGGCCAGCGCCTGCTTCGGCGCGAGCGCGCCGTTCTCGTCGAGGAGTTCGCGGAGCGTCCGTCCGGGGACGTACTCCATGACGAGGTACAGCACGCCGCCATCCTGGCCGCGATCGAGCATGGAGACGACGTGAGGATGCGAGAGCTGAGCCGCCGCGATGGCCTCGCGCTCGAAGCGTTCCGCGAAGTTCTGATCCCGGCTCAGGTGCGGGTGGAGGACCTTGAGGGCGACGCGCCGCTGGAGCTTTGTGTCGGTGGCGAGATAGACCGTCGCCATCCCGCCCGTCCCGAGCAGCGACTCGACCTCGTAGCGGTCGCCGACGAGGCCGCCTACGAGGCCGTCCGTGTGCTGTCCGTTCACCCTACGATCCTAAGACGAACGAGGGGACGCGGAGCGGATGCCCCGCAGTTCAGCGGAAGAGCGACATGTTCGCCTTGACCGCCTTGACGTACGCCTTGGTGTCGTCGAACATCCCGCGCTTCGCAACCGAGCTCTGGCCTTGGTAGTAGCCAGCGATCGCGATGTCCTGGGAGGGGCCGGCGTCGAGGAGCGCGCGGAGGATCGCGATGCCCGCGGTTGCGTTGTCCCTGGGGTCGAGAGGATTGAGGTTTCGCCCCACCAACCCCGAGGCCCAGTCCGCGGAGGAAGGGACGAGCTGCATGACGCCGATGGCATTGGCGGGGGAGACCGCGCGCTGGTTGAAACCAGACTCCTGATACGCGAGGGAGAGGGCGAGGACGGGGTCGACGCCCATAGTGCGAGCCGTGTCGGCAACGATCTGCTTCATCTGCTCCCGCGTCGGAACGGGGGCGGCATTGAGGATCCGCTTGTTCTCGTTCGCTGACGAGACCACGGCGTCAGGGTACGTGAAGCCGAGGAAGCTGTTTGCGACGAGAGGCTTCGCCGGAGCGGCCGATGCTGCCGTGACAGCAGGGGAGCCACCAGGAAGCTTGAGGGTGCGACCCGCATAGATGACCGATGAGAGGCTGAGGCCGTTGGCGGAGAGCAAGTCACCGAGCGAGACCTTGAGCCTCGCCGCGATGCCATAGAGCGTGTCTCCCGGCCGGATCGTGTAGCTTCCACCCGACTGCGGGGCAGCTGGGGGCGGTGTGGGGGCTGGGGTGGCCGCGGGGGAAGGGCTGCCGGCGAGTCGCAGCTTTTGGCCGGGGAAGATCAGCGAGCTCTCATGGAGCCCATTCAGCTCGAGGACTTGATGCCAGTCGAGCCCGAACCGCGTAGAGATGCCGATCACGGTGTCACCACGGGCAACCGTGTACTCGGCTGGTGGGGATGGAGCGGCGGCCACGACCGCGGGCGCGAGACGGCTCGGGACGAGGGAGGCGATCTCGGAGGCTGGCACGACGTCAGCCTGGGCGACCTTTGCTTCCACGTCCGTGTGGGCGCCTTGGAGCTGCGCAGGGGCAATCGCGGCGGTGGCGGGTTGTGCGAGGGCGAGCGACGAGAGGACCACGGCAGGGAGCGTGGCCGTCGTGACGGCGACGGTGGGCAGCTTGGACCTGTGCCCGGGCAGTGCCTGACGGGTGGCCGACATGAATAGTCCTCCCTGTGACCATGTGTCTGCTGTTACAGAAGTGCCATATGACAACTTCAGATACGGATGTGACTCAAGTGAATCTCTCATGGATCCGAGGGGAGCACAAGGCGCCCAGACGGCGGACTAGGAGCCGCGGCCTGCTCCATGGCACGCTTATGCGGTCAGTGAGATTGAAGAGCTGGTGTCAGAGTGGCTTCCGTTGCCCGAGATCGCCGAAAGGCTCGGCTGCAAGATCACCAAGGTGCACGGGCTCTTGGATGAGCGGGCACTCGTGGCACTCCGGATCGGTGAGCGGAACATCCGCTCGGTTCCCGCACTTTTCATCGACGGTGACCACGTGGTGGATAGCCTCAAGGGCACGATTGCGGTCCTCGCCGATGCCGGGTTCTCGGACGAGGAGCTCATCACGTGGCTCTTCACGCCTGACGAATCGCTCAAGGGCCGTCCGATCGACGCCCTCCGTGAGGGCCGGAAGACCGAGATCCGACGGCGGGCGCAGATCCTCGCCTGGTAGGTCGCCTCAGGCGGCGCGCTGGACAGCTGCGAGGCCCAGGCCCTGAAGCGCGGCGCACACGTCCGCGGGTACGGGAAGCTCGCCGAGCGCTTCGAATGCGCGCGTCGAGAGACCGTCGATGAGCGTCTCGGTCGCGTCGAGCGCCCCGCTCGTGCTGATGATCTCGCGTAGGCGCTCGACATCGTCGTCGCCAAGGTCCTGCCTGCCCAGGCTCTCTTCCAGCAGCGCCGCTCCCGCCGCCGTCGACCGTTCGAGCGCGTAGGCGACAAGCACTGTGCGCTTTCCCTCGCGCAGATCATCGCCAGCAGGCTTGCCCGTCGTCTGGGGGTCCCCGAAGACCCCGAGGACGTCATCGCGCAGTTGGAAGGCTTCGCCGAGCGGAAGCGAGAAGCGCGAGTAAGCGGCAAGCAGTTCCTCATCGGCGCCGGCGAGCGCGGCCCCGATTGCGAGCGGATGCTCCGTCGAATACTTTGCGGACTTGAAGCGGATGACATTGGCGGCGGCGGCGACAGCCTCGCTCCGCGCACGGCTCGGCCCCACGACTTCCTCGAGGATGTCGAGGTATTGGCCGGCCATCACTTCTGCGCGCATGGTGTTGAAGATGCGGCGAGCGGCCGTCGTCGACCCGGCGGCCGGGCCGATTGCAGTGAATGCTTCCTCGCAGAAGGAGAGGCACAGGTCGCCCGTGAGGATTGCTGCCGCCTGCCCGAAGCGCTCTTCGTCGAGTGCCCAGCGGTTGTCGCGGTGCAGCTGCCCGAACCTTCGGTGCACACTGGGACCGCCCCGGCGTATATCGGAGCGATCGATGATGTCATCGTGGATGAGCGCGGCGGCTTGGAAGAGTTCGAGCGCGACTCCGGCCTGAACTGCTTCGCGGCCGAGGACTTCGCCACCAGCACCACGCCAGCCCCAGTAGCAGAAGAGTGCCCGGAGTCGCTTCCCTCCTGTCACAAGGCCAGAGATCGCGTCCATGAGCGGCGCGACATCGGCGGACACGCGGGCCATCGCCGCGGCTCGCCCTTCGATGAAGCGGGTGAGCTCGTGCGCGAGGGATTCGCGGAAGCGAGCCTGTTCGTCCTGCTGGGCCGACGCGGCTGCTTGGGCCGACATGCTACTTGAGGGCCGAGGGGTTCACGGAGGCGCCGACCGTGTAGGTCGTGCGCCCATCGACGGTGACGACGGCGACGTTCACAGTCTCCTTGCCGTTCGAGCGGACGAAGTCCTGGCTGTCCGTCGTCCCGACCTTGGTGGGGGCAACCGCGGTGAAGCTTTGGCTCGTGAACTGCCCTGAGTAATAGGAGAGGATCTGGGCCGAAGCCGAGGAAGTCGAGGCGATGAGGGAGGCTTTCGCTGGGGTGGTGGTGGCGTCGTAGCTGGTAGATAGCGGTGTCGAACCGGGCATGATCGGAATGACCTTGGTGGGGAATCCGGGAACGAGAGCGTTGACGGTGGAAGATGCGGACGACGACGGGGTGTCGCTTGCGCTCGCCGTCGGCGAGGCGGCATCCGTGGCCGTGGGGGAGGGTGTTGCGCTCGCAGCCGGAGAAGCGGTCGCCTGCGCGCTTGCCGTGCCTGAGTCGGAGCAGCCCGCGAGAAGCACGGCGGCGATGGCGACGACCGGGACGATCCCTCCGCGACGATTCCTCAGCTGTGCTGTCCTCTTCGGAATTGTCATCTTCGGCATAGTCGTCCTCGGCACCGTCATCTTCCGCACTGGCACTCGCATCCTCCTGTTGTTCCGGCTGAGTCCCGGTCAAGTCTACGGGGCGGGGACCAGCGGCCTAGCATGGGGGAGTGGATGCGAAGGACGTCGGGGGAGCCGGCGGGGGAGCGGCGCTCGAACCGCTTGAGGACCTCCGCCGACGCGGAATTCTCCACGTCGACATGGACGCGTTCTTCGTTGGCGTCGAGCAGCGAGAGCGCCCTGAGCTGCGCGGCAAATTGGTGATCGTCGGCTTTCCCTCGGAACGGTCCGTGGTGCTCTCGGCGAGCTATGAGGCGCGGGCCTACGGCGTGCGAAGTGCAATGCCCATGGCGAACGCGTTGCGGCTGTGCCCGCATGCCATCGTCGTGGAGCCCAGGCACGCGCTGTACTACGAGGCCTCTCGGGAGCTCATGAAGCTCCTCGGCGAATTCACCGATCTCGTCGAGCCGCTCAGCGTCGACGAAGCCTTCCTCGACGTCTCAGGAGCGGTCCGGAGGCTCGGGGCGCCCGAGCAGATCGCTGCATCGATCAAGGCCGCCGTGCGTCAACGCCTCGGCCTCACCGCGTCCGTGGGTGTCGCATCCAGCAAATTTGTGGCGAAGATCGCTTCGGCCCGCTGCAAGCCCGACGGGCTCCTAGTGATCCGCCCAGAGGAGACCGTGCCGTATCTGCACTCCCTGCCGGTCAAGGCCCTGTGGGGTATCGGGGGCAAGACAGCGGAGGTCCTCGCGCGGCTCGGCATCCATACCGTTGCCGATCTGGCGAATACGCCCGACTCCACGCTCCACAGGGCGCTCGGCGCCTCCGGGCTGCACGCGAAGGCGCTCAGCTGGGGAATCGACGAGAGGCGCGTCACGCCCCAGCGCGATGAGAAGAGCATCGGGGCCGAGGAGACCTTTGGGGCGGACGTGAGCGAGGAAGCGGTGTTGCGCCGCGAGCTCCTGAGGCTCGCCCACCGCATCGCCGGGCGCCTGCGCTCCTCCGGACTCGAGGCCGGAACTGTTGCCCTCAAGCTCCGCTACGCCGACTTCTCCACCCTCTCGAGATCACGGGGGTTGACCGTTCCCACCGATTCGGCCCAAGTGCTGTTCGAAGAGGGGGTCCGACTGCTCGCAGCTCTCGGTCCGAGGCCCCAGAGTGTCCGCCTCATCGGGCTCCGTGGTGAGCGGCTCGTGCGCGGGGGCGGTGCCGTCCAGCTGAGCCTCGAAAGGCGAGACGAGAACTGGCGGAGCGCAGAGCAGGCGCTCGACGCCGTGACTGCGCGCTTCGGGAGCTCATCCCTGCGGCCGGCGAGCCTTCTGGACGACGGCGACGAGCGGCGTCGTCCGCCCTCTCTCGGTGGTCCTGCGAAAGGGCCCGACGGGCCCACCGCCCCTTTTGGATGAGAACCCGAAAGCATATCCTTAAAAGACCTTGAATATCGGTGAAGCATCGAATCGGCGGGCAGCCGGAGAACTATCACGGACGGGCGGGGCAGCTCGTTGAGCCCCAACCGATGCTCGCGGAACTGGACGTCGGTCCGGTGCGTTGTGCTGATGGCGGTCCTGTGTCCGTCGCAGTAGGCAAGAAGGAGTCGCGATGCCTCTCTCCGAGCACGAACAGAAGATGCTCGAGCAGCTTGAGAAGCAGCTGCACGAGGAAGACCCCAAATTCGCGGACTCCATGGGGGCTGACGCGCTACGCCGATTCTCGACGCGTCATGTCGTCTTGGGAGTGCTCGGCGGCATCGTGGGACTCTTGGTCCTGCTCTTGGGCGGGGTCCAATTCTCAAACGTGTTCGTCGGAGTCATCGGATTTCTGATCATGGGTGCGAGCGTCTACTACGGGACTCTGAGGCGCCCGGGCCGAATGCGTGCGCCGCGCGCAGGGCGCTCCAAGAGCGGTTTCCTCTCACGGCTCGAGGCGCGCTGGGACGAGCGTCGGAAGGAACAAGGCTGAGGGCCAGGAAGGCCCCCCACTTTCCTCCCCACTTCGCTCCCCATTCTGGCTGACCTAGTTTCGGCGGGACCCGCTACTCGCGGGTCCCGCCGCTTTTAACGCCGTTTTTAGCGCCTAACGCCGTTTTTAGCGGCGTCTTCGAGCCGTTTCCCCCGGCCACGTCGTGGTGCCCGGCTCCACGACCTTCGCACGGCATCCTTCAGCCTCCACCTCGGCTCCACTTCCCCCCACCCCCGGCTCTCTCGCGAGATTCCGGGGTTTTTACGTGTGCATCCAAGGAAGAAAAGTGCCGTGTTGCGTTGACCGTGGAGAAGAGTGGAGTAAAGTGGTGGCTGTAAGAGGGAAGTGGACGGAATAGGGACGTGCAGCCCCTCGGGCCAGACGGGTGGTGGTGCCGGTGTTGCTCGGTACGTATTCGCCGCGTCTGGACGAGAAGGGGCGGCTCATCCTCCCGGCCAAATACCGCGACGAACTGGCCGACGGGCTGGTTCTGACACGGGGCCAGGAACGCTGTCTCTACGTCTTCAGCCAGAAAGAGTTCGAACGGATTCACGAGCAGATGCGAGAAGCCCCTATCTCCTCGCGCCAGTCCCGTGATTACCTCCGGGTCTTCCTGTCTGGAGCCTCTGACGAGGTGCCCGACAAGCAGGGGCGCGTCACGATCCCCCAGAACCTGCGGAAGTATGCAGGCCTGGACCGGGACCTAGCCGTGATCGGCGTAGGGGCCCGGGCTGAGATCTGGGACGCCCAGGCGTGGGAGGACTACCTCGCCGAGAAGGAAAGCTCCTTCTCGGAAACCGACGAGGACGCCCTACCAGGGCTTCTCTGAGGCAACGGTCGGCGGACCGAGATCTCCAGCCGCCCGCGGCCCCGTCCTGGCTCACCTTCCCCGGAGCCAGGGAGGGACCCACGGTGCGGAGGGGGATCCCGGCTCGCCGAAGTGCAGGAACACGGCAGCGAAGGAGGGGACATGCCGCAAGAGGACGAAAGCCGCCCGACCTCAGAGCGCCACGTCCCCGTGCTCAAGGAGCGCTGCGTGGCGCTCCTTGCGCCCGGCGTCGAGGCCGCTCGCATGGCCGGCCGCGCTCCTGTGGTCGTGGATGCAACCCTCGGGATGGGCGGCCACAGCGAGGCGATCCTCGAGCGCTTCCCGGACCTGACGCTCGTCGGCATCGACCGTGACGAGCAGGCTCTCGCCCTTGCGGGCCAGCGGCTTGCGTCTTTCGGCGAACGGGCCAAGCTCGTCCACGCCGTCTACGACGAGATTCCGGAAGTGCTCGACAGCCTGGGCCTGGATGGGGCGGACGGGGTCCTCATGGATCTTGGCGTCTCCTCGCTCCAGCTGGACGAGCGCGAGCGAGGATTCGCCTACTCGTATGACGCGCCGCTCGACATGCGCATGGATACGTCTCGCGGCCACACTGCGGCGGATGTCGTCAACACGTACTCGGTCGAGGACCTCACCCGGATCATCCGGGCATGGGGCGAAGAGAAATTCGCTGGGAGGATCGCGCGGCGCATCGTCGAGGCACGCGCCTCCCGCCCGTTCGCGACCACCGGCGAGCTTGTGGACGCGATTCGAGCGGTAGTGCCGGCCAGCGCGGCGCGGACGGGAGGCCATCCGGCCAAGCGGACGTTCCAAGCGCTCCGCATCGAGGTCAACGAGGAACTCGACGTTCTCGAGAGGGCTGTGCCGGCGGCGGTCGACTCGCTCCGCCTCGGCGGACGCATCGTCGTCATGTCCTACCACTCGCTCGAGGACAGGATCGTCAAGAACGCCCTCCAATCCCGGTCGCGCTCCACGGCTCCTCCGGGCTTCCCGGTCGAACTCGAGGAGCACAGGCCGGAGCTGAAAGTCGTCACCCGCGGAACCGAGGTTCCGACCGCCGAAGAGATCGAAGAAAACCCTCGGGCCGCCTCGGCCCGATTGCGAGCCGCCGAACGCATCAAGATCAGGAGCAAACGATGAGCGCAGCAGCCCAGACGAAGGCCATGACGTCGGGCACCTCCGCCGTCGCGGGACGTCCCGCACCGGCGAGTACGCCGCAACGGGCGCCGCTCTCCCTCGTCCGCACCCTTCCGGTACGCCGACGTGCCCCGTTCGCCGTCTTCTGCCTTGGCGTCCTCGCTGTGGCGCTCATCGCCGTGCTCGTGCTCAACATCTCTGTCACTTCCGGGCAGTACCAGCTGGTGGAGCTCAAGAACCAGCAGCTCTCCCTCGAGCAGCAGAACCAGGACCTGCAGCAGCGTGTCCAAAACTACGAGGCTCCCCAGAATCTGGCCGCCCGCGCGGCACAATTGGGAATGGTGGCGGCGACGTCGAAGGGCCAGATCGACCTGAAGACGCTCCTCGTCACTGGCCAGCCGACGCCCGCCCAGAAGGGCGCGTCGCAGGGTGCGGTCATCGCGTCCCCCGAAGTTGCCGGGTACGACGCGACTCCCGCCCCCTCGCCGTCGCCCTCGGACGCGCTGAAGCAGACCAACGCCGCTGCCAAGGCGACGCCAGCATCTCCGGCGCCGAAGGCTGCGGCGCCTACCGCCCCGGCGACGCCGGTGGTGCTCAACGGCGGGACAGTTCCCGCGCCGCAGCAGAGGACGCCTGGCCAGTAGCCGGTTAGGCCCGGCGCCGGGCGAGAAGAACGAGCAAGGGACTTAAGCGTGGCCAAGGCGAGCAAGAGCACGGCGCAGACAGGACGCACGACGGCGGGGCGCAGCAGGGGTTCCACAGGATTTCCCGTAAGGCTCCCACACGCGACCAAGCGTCTCCGTCTCGGCGTCGGCATCATGCTCGTCCTCCTGCTTGTCATCGGTGGGCGGCTCATCATGGTGCAGGGACTCGACATCGGCGGCTACGCTCAGGCTGCGCTCGACAAGCGACTCCAGACGACAGTCCTCCCGGCGCAGCGCGGCGAGATCGTGGATGCGTCCGGCAAGGTCCTCGCCCAGAGCGTGATTCGCTACAACATCACGGTCGACCAGACTGTGGCGTCCAACTTCACGGACTATCAGCGGACAGAGAAGGAAGGCGACGGGACCAACCTCGTTACCGTCTCCCGCAGCCAGGCGATCTCGGATCTGGCAGGCGCGCTCGGTATGACGGTGGATCAAGTCACCGCCGCTGTCACGGGAACCAAGAAGTTCAACTACGTCGCGCGGAACGTGACCCCGGACGTCGAGCAGCACGTTTCCGATCTCGCCTTCCCCGGGGTCTACTCCGAGGGCACTTCCCAGCGCGTGTACCCGCAGGGGGCTGTCGGCGGCAACCTTGTGGGTTTCGTGGGAAGCGACGGCACGGGACTTGCGGGCATAGAGCAGACCCAGAATTCCCAGCTCTCCGGCACGGACGGGAAGCGCACGTACGAGATCGGAGCCGACGGCCTGCGGATCCCGGTCGCAACAGACGACTTGACTCCGGCCCAGAACGGCCAGACGGTGAAGCTCACCATCAACTCGGACCTGCAGTACTACGCGCAACAGGCGGTGCAGTCCTCGGTCGACCAGCTCCACGCAGAGTGGGGCAATGCGATCGTCATGGACGCGAAGACGGGCGACATCCTTGCGATGGCTGACACGAACCCTGTCGATCCGAATGATCCCTCCAAGACAGCGGCCAAGGACCGCGGCGTCCGCGCGGTCACGGCGGCATATGAGCCGGGATCTGTGGAGAAGGCGCTCACGATGTCGGCCCTCATCCAAGAGGGCAAGGCCAATCCCCTGAGCGAATACACGGTGCCGCCGACCGTGACGATCGACGGCGAGACATTCAGCGACGCCTTCACCCACGGCACGGAGAAGCGCACGCTCGCAGGCATCCTCGGCTACTCGATGAACACGGGGACCGTCCTGGCGGGTCAGGCGCTCACCAACCAGCAGAGGTACGACTACTTCACCAAATTCGGGATCGGCCAGGCGCCCGACATCGGCCTGCCGGGCGAGGCGTCCGGGATCTTCGCAACCCCTGACAAGTGGGACATCCGCCAGCAGAACACCGTCCTGTTCGGTCAGGGCGTGACCCAGTCCACGCTGCAGACAGTGCGCGCCTACGACGCCATTGCCAACAACGGCACCATGGTGCAGCCCCGGCTGATCGACGGCTACATCGGAGCCAACGGCGCCGAGAACAAGACTCCCGACAAGCCGACCACCCAGGTCATCAGCCCGCAGACCGCCCAGCTCGTGAAGAACATGCTCGAAAGCGACGTCACGATGGGCGAAGTCAAGGACGCAGGCATTCCCGGGTACCGGGTGGGCGCAAAGACCGGAACCTCCCAAGCGCCACGCGACGACGGGACGCCCGGCTATGACGGGTACACCGCCTCGCTCATCGGCATGGCGCCAATCGAGAATCCGCGGTTCATCGTGGCAGTCGTCATCCAACGGCCCCAAGGCAACATCTACGGCATCACGCAGGGCCCGGTATTCCGGAGCATCATGTCCCAGGCGCTGCGGCTCTACAACGTTCCGCCGTCGACGGGAACGCCCGTGGCCTACCCCCAGTACGGGAAGTAGCGGGCTTCCCGGGGGCCCTCGGGATCCCGCAGAGCGCGAGCAGGTCCGATCTGCCTCCTGTCCAGCGACTAGAGTTGGAATCCCCGAAATGCAACGAAGGTGAATGTGAGCGAGCACGCGAGTACCGTGGACGAGCCGTCCGGGTCCCACCAAGGCACAGCGGCGAGGTCTGCTTTCCGTCCACAGCACACCCGGCCCATACGGCTCTCGGAAGTCGCCGAACTGCTCGGGCTTCCGCATGAAGGTATGGACGACGTCGAGCTCACCGGGGTGTCCCTCGATTCCCGGAGCGTCGAGGTGGGGGATCTGTATGTTGCCGTGCCCGGATCAGCACGCCACGGGGCGTCCTTCGTGCCGCAGGCCATCGAGTCCGGCGCTGTCGCGGTCCTGACCGACGAGGCTGGCGCCCACCTCCTGGCCATGGACGATGGCGAGAGCGTCCCCGTCCTCGTGGTGGACGACGCCAGGGCCGCCGTCGGGCCCGTCGCCGCTCTCGTCTTCGAGAACCACCCGGGCAATGGTTCGAGCCCGCTCCTCCTCGGGGTCACTGGCACCAACGGCAAGACGACGACGACGTACTTTGCGAATTCCCTCTTCCAAGCGCTCGGGCACAGGACCGGGCTCATCGGCACGATCGAGATCGTGGCAGGCGGCGAACCCATACCCAGCCGGCTGACGACCCCTGAGTCAACGGACGTCCACGCCCTGCTCGCCCTCATGCGGGAGAAAGGCGTGACAGCGGCGTCGATGGAGGTCTCGTCGCATGCGATCGAGTACCGCCGCGTGGACGGCGTCCGGTATGACGCCGTGGGCTTCACGAACCTGACCCAGGACCACCTCGACCTCCACGTGACGATGGAGGACTACTTCGCGGCGAAGGCGCGGCTCTTCACACCCGAGCGCGCGACGCGCGGCGTCGTCGTCGTCGACGACTCGTGGGGCCGTCGCCTGGCCGACTCCGCGCCTATCCCGGTCACGACACTCTCGCTCGCCGGCAACCCGGCCGACTGGAGGCTCACGCAGAGCGAGCGTTGGGGACTCGGGACGGCCTTCGAACTCGCGGGCCCTGACGGGCAGTCCTTGCGGCTCCGGACCGGCCTGCCGGGAGCGTTCAACGTTGCCAACGCGGCTCTCGCCGCGCTTCTAGTCCATGCCGCTGGCATCCCCCTCGAACGTATCCAGCGGGCCGCCGACGACGATCCGTTCAGCGTCGAAGTCCCCGGACGGATGCAACTGGTGGGCACCAGACCGGCTGCCGTGGTCGACTTCGCACACAACCCCGATGCGCTCGAGCGGGCGCTTGACGCCGTCCGTCCTGCCGACGGGACGGGCCGGGTCATCATCGTCTTCGGAGCCACGGGACAGCGCGATCAGACCAAACGACCGCTCATGGGAGCGGTCGCTGCCCGCGGCGCCGACGTGGTCATCGTGACCGACGACGACCCCCATGACGAGGATCCCGCTGCCATCCGGCAGGAGGTCCTCGAGGGCGCAAGGAACGAAGATGCGATGTGGGGTCTGCACCGGACGATCGAGGAGGTCGCCCCTCGAGCCGCCGCCATCCGCCGTGCTGTGGAAGTCGCGGACGAGGACGACGTCGTCCTCGTCGCCGGCCGTGGCCACGAGGTGTTCCAGGAGGTCAAAGGCATCAACCACGCCCTAGACGACCGGGTCGAGCTCCGCGCCGCGCTCGTGGCCAGCGGATTCCTCAGCCCCGTCAACGAGCAGATAGAGTCCACAACCGATGATTGAGTTCAGCGCGGCGGAGATCGCCCGCATCACCGGCGGGCGCCTCGTGGGCGATCCGCAGACCATCCCTACCCACGTGGCGACCGATTCCCGGGAAGTCGGCAAGGGCTCCCTGTACGTTGCGAAGCCAGGCGAACATGCTGACGGGCACAGCTTTGTCGAAGCGGCGTTCGCGGCCGGCGCGGTGCTCGCGCTCTGCGAACGTGAGGTAGACGACGACGCCGGCACAGTGTTCCCGTCCGTCATCGTGCCCGACGCGGTACTCGCCATGGGCGCCCTCGCGAAGGAGGCCGTACGCCGGATTCGCGAGGCACGCGCGGCTCGCGGGCTTGAATTCACCGTGGTGGGAATCACGGGCTCGGCGGGGAAGACGACCACCAAGGATCTGATCGCCGGGATCTTCCGCTCGACTCCCGAGGGCTCGGCAGGCCCGACGGCGACTATCTCGCCCCAAGGCTCGTACAACGGCGAGGTAGGCGTTCCGCTGACCGTCTTCACCGCAGACGAATCGACCCGCTATCTCGTGATCGAGATGGGCGCAACGGGCATCGGGCATATCCGCTACCTCGCGGACATGGTCGTTCCGGACATCGGCGTGGTCCTCGTCGTCGGCACTGCGCACGCTGGCGAATTCGGTGGAGTCGAGAACATCGCCATCGCCAAGGGCGAACTCGTGGAGGCCCTTGCCCCCGAGGGGACGGCGGTCGTGAACTACGACGATCCGCGAGTCCGCGCAATGGAAGCCAGGACTATTGCGAGGAAGATCTTCTTCACGGCACATCCCGACGCCGTCTCGCCGTCGGCCGTGCCGGGCACCGTCGTCGCCGCCCTTGACAGCCGCGTAGACGGAGACGGTCGGCCCGTCTTCGGGCTGAGCATCGGGGGAGAACCACCGGTGGAAGTCCACAGCCGGCTGATCGGAGCGCACCACGTCGGCAACCTGCTCGCTGCCGCGGCCGCGGCACACGCTGCTGGCATCGGCACAGACGCCATCGCGGCCTCACTCTCGTCCCAGGCGGCAGCGAGCCGTTGGCGAATGGAGCGGACCGACCGGGCCGACGGTGTCACCGTGATCAATGACGCGTACAACGCGAACCCCGAGTCGATGCGGGCGGCCCTTCAGACGCTCGCCGATCTCGGGCGCGGTCGCCGCACGTGGGCCGTCCTCGGCGCCATGCTCGAGTTGGGCGACGAATCGATCGCAGCCCACACCGCAGTGGGCACCCTGGTCGTGAGGCTCAACATCGACCGGCTCGTCGTCGTCGGACGCGAAGCGCGGGCGCTGTATGTATCGGCCGTGAACGAAGGTTCGTGGGGTGACGAGTGCACGTTCGTCGAGGATGTCGATGAGGCCTTCGAGCTGCTCGAGGGCGAACTCGAGCCCGGCGATCTCGTCCTCGTCAAGTCCTCGAACGGGGTGGGACTGCGGCATCTCGGCGATCGGATAGCATGGGCCGCGCAGGATCAGCCCAGTGACACCGCCCGAACGGAGCTCATGTGATCGCACTGCTCATCGGTGCCGGGCTCGCCCTCGTACTCGCTTTCGTCGGCACGCCGCTGTTCATCCGGGTGCTCGTCCACAAGGGCTACGGGCAGTTCATCCGGGACGATGGACCAACGAGTCACCATACGAAGCGCGGGACACCGACCATGGGCGGGGCTGTCTTCGTCCTCGCAACAGTGATCTCGTATTTCTTGGCTCACTTCATCGTCTGGCTCATGCATCCAGGAGCAGGCGGACCGACTATGTCGGGTGTGCTCCTCCTGTTCCTCATGGTGGGAATGGGGGTCGTTGGCTTCCTCGATGACTTCATCAAGATCTCGAAGCAACGGAGCCTGGGCCTGAGCGCGCGCGCCAAGCTCATCGGGCAGGGCGCGATCGGCATCATATTCGCCCTCCTCGTCCTCCAGTTCCCCGACGGCCAAGGCAGGACCCCCGCATCGACGATGATCTCGTTCCTGCGCGATATCCCGTGGCTGAACCTCGCGTTCGGCGGCGCGGTCCTCGGGGCGATCCTCTTCGTGATCTGGGCAAATTTCCTTGTCACGGCGGCGAGCAACGGTGTGAACCTCACCGATGGCCTCGACGGGCTTGCGGCGGGGGCGTCCATCATGATTTTCGGGGCCTACACGCTCATGGGCATCTGGCAGAGCAATCAGCACTGCGGCTCTGCGCGCGTTCCCGGCTCTGTCTGCTACCAGGTCCGCGACCCACTCGACCTCGCGCTCCTCGCCGCGATCATGAGCGCGGCGCTCGTGGGATTCCTCTGGTGGAACACCTCGCCGGCAAAGATCTTCATGGGCGACACCGGTTCGCTCGCGATCGGGGCGGCAATCGCTGGGTTCGCGATCCTGACACGCACCGAGCTCCTGCTCGGCATCATGGGCGGCCTGTTCGTGCTCATCACGCTTTCGGTCATCCTCCAGGTGGGCTACTTCAAGCTCACCAAGGGGAAACGCCTTTTCAAGATGGCACCGCTCCAGCACCACTTCGAACTCAAGGGCTGGGCTGAGGTAACCGTCGTCGTCAGATTCTGGATTCTCGCGGGGCTCTTCGTGGCCGTCGCACTGGCAGTGTTCTATGCGGAATGGGTGGCTGGACTGTGACCGGAGGCAGGGACTCTTTCGAGAGGCATCGTGAGCGGCTCGCATCGCTCACTTCCTGGGACGCCGACTGGTCGGGCCTGCGCGTCGTCGTCACGGGAATCGGGGTTTCTGGCTTCGCGGCGGCCGACACGCTTGTCGAGCTCGGGGCGAGCGTCGTCGTCGTGGATGGATCGGTGACCGAGCGGACCCAGGCGCAGGCGGAGACGCTTCGAATCGTCGGCGCCGTCGACGTACTGCTCGGGCCCGATGCGGTGCAGGCGCTTCCCTTGGTCGAGGGGGAGCTGCCGGACTTGGTCGTCACTTCGCCGGGGTGGCGCCCCGATCAGGCGGTGCTCGCCGCGGCCGCCCGCAAGCACGTTCCCATCTGGGGCGACGTCGAGCTCGCATGGCGCGTTCGTTCGCGGCGCGGCAAGAAGACCGCGGCCTGGCTCGCCGTGACGGGCACCAACGGGAAGACGACGACGGTCGGCATGGCTGAGTCGATGCTCCGCGCCGGCGGCCTCAAGGCCGTGGCTGTCGGCAACGTGGGTACCCCGATCCTCGACGCGATCCGAGAGCCCGTCGAGTACGACGCGTTCGTCGTCGAGCTCTCAAGCTTCCAGCTGCACTGGGCCGAGTCGCTCTCGCCTGTGGCCGCCGTCGTGCTCAACGTCGCCGAGGACCATGTGGACTGGCACGGCTCCTACGAGAGCTACCTTGCGGACAAGGCGAAGATCTACCGCAATACGCAGAAGGCAGCCGTCTACAACGCCGAGCAGATCGAAACTGAGCGGATGGTCGAGGAAGCCGACGTCGTCGAGGGGTGCCGAGCAATCGGCTTCACGACTCGTACCCCAGGGCTCAGCATGGTGGGGGTAGTCGACGGTCTTCTCGTGGACCGCGCGTACATCCCTGAGCGAAGGGACCACGCCGCCGAGCTCGCTTCCGTCGCGGACTTGGGGGAGATCGCGCCGCGGCATATGGTGGCCAACGCCCTTGCCGCCGCGGCCCTTGTGCGTGCCGTCGGTGTCGAACCCGTGGCGGTCCGGGAAGGCTTGCGCAACTATCTGCCCGGCGACCATCGCATCCAGCCGGTGGCGACGTTCGACGGCGTCGTCTGGGTCAATGACTCCAAGGCGACCAACCCGCACGCGGCGAGCGCCTCGCTCGCGGCCTTCGGTTCAGTCGTCTGGATCGCGGGCGGCCTCTCCAAGGGGGTCACGTACGACGAGCTCGTCGCAAGGCACGCGCGGCGCCTCAAGTCGGTGGTGCTCATCGGGGTCGACAGCAGCGACCTGGCCGGCGCCCTGAAGCGACACGCGCCGAATGTCCCGGTGATCCGGATCGACCCGGGCGACACTGAAGGGGACCGGCCCGACGGAGCGAGCATCATGGCTCGTGCTGTCGAGCGTGCGGCAGATGCCGCGGGGACGGGCGACACGGTGCTCATGGCACCGGCGGCCGCCTCGATGGACCAGTTCGCGTCCTACGCGCAGCGGGGCACGGCGTTCATCGACGCCGTGCGCAGGCTCGTCGAGGGGAAGGCCCAGAGCAAGGAGTAGAGGATGGCCACAGCGCAGCAGGAGCGTCCGGCGAGGACGGCCCAGACGCTGTGGCGGCGCCTCGAGGGGTCTGGCAGGCTGGGCGCAGGGGCGGGCTACTACCTGATTCTCGGCTCGACGCTCGCGCTCACGGCGATCGGCATCATGATGGTGCTTTCGGCTTCGAGCGTAGAGAGCATCTCGCTGGGCGAGAGCCCCTACAGCGCGGCGATCAAGCAGGCACTCTTCGGGGCGCTCGGCGTGATCGGCATGTTCGTGATCTCCCGCTTCAATGTCAGGTGGCTCAAACGGGTCGCGTGGCCCGGGATGGCGGTCACCCTCGTAATGCTCGGTCTCGTGCAGGTCGTGGGCAGCCGGGTGCTCGGCAACCGAAACTGGATCGACGTCGCTGGGTTCAGCGTTCAGCCCTCTGAATTCGCGAAGCTTCTCCTGGCCCTCTGGATGGCGACCGTCCTCAGCAAGAAGTCAGAGCTTCTCGACCGGTGGGGCCACGCCCTCGTGCCTGTCGTCCCCATTGGACTCCTTGTCGCGGGACTCGTGATCTGGGGCCACGACCTCGGAACGACGCTCGTGATCATGCTGGTGGTCACCGCCGGCCTCTTCTTCGGCGGCATCCCGACGCGGATCTTCGTCGCGACCTGTGCCGTGATGAGCGTGGGTGCCATCGGCTTCGCCGTGACGAGCGCGAACCGCATGTGCCGCATCTATGAGTGGCTTGGACAGTCGCCCGCAATGTGCACCCAAGGCGCTGACTTCGGATACCAGGTCCAGAACGGGCTGCAGGGCCTCGCCTCGGGAGGCTGGCTCGGCGTCGGGCTCGGTCAGAGCCGGCAGAAGTACAACTGGATTCCAGAAGCGCAGAACGACTTCATCTTCTCCGTACTCGGCGAAGAGCTCGGCCTCTTCGGAACGCTGCTCGTCCTCGCCCTCTTCGCCGTCCTCGCGATCGCGATCTTCCGGGTGGTAGTACGCCAGAAGGAGCTCTTCCCGCGCGTCCTTGCCGGCACCATCATGGCGTGGATCCTCGGCCAAGCAGCCCTCAACATGGCGATGGTCACGGGCCTCCTACCAGTCATCGGCGTCCCGCTTCCCTTCATATCCTCAGGCGGTTCGGCGCTCGTGAGCTGTCTCTGCGCCATCGGCGTAGTCTTGTCTCTGGCCCGCGAGGAGATAAAGCCCGAGGGCGGCGAGCGCCCGAAGCGCCTCTTCGGCCGTGCAGGGAAGTCGCAGACGGCGACGAAGCGGAAGGTCACCACATAGCAATGCCCTCTGAGGACTTTACTGGGATGCCCGTGCACGCCTCGCCGTCCGGACCGTCCGTCGTCCTCGCCGGCGGAGGAACCGCTGGCCACATCAGCCCTCTCTTGGCGATTGCCAGGGCCGTCGTCCGGCGGGAGCCTGCGGCGAAGATCGTCGCCGTCGGGACGGCATCGGGCATGGAGACGAGGCTCGTCCCAGAGGCCGGATTCGAACTCGCGACGATCGATCGCGTTCCCCTCCCACGCCGGCCGAGCATTGACCTCGTCCGCCTGCCGCGGCGACTCGCGGGCGCCGTGCGTCAAGCGACCGAGGTCCTCGAGCAGGCAGACGCGGACGTGCTTGTGGGCGTCGGCGGCTACGTCTGCACCCCCATGTACATCGCGGCACGCCGCCGCGGAACCCCTATTGTGATCCACGAGGCGAACACTCGTGCTGGGCTCGCCAACCGGGTCGGCGCTCTCTTCACCGAGCAGGTCGGGAAGGCGTTCCCGGAGACGAAGCTCCGGCATGCGCGACTCGTGGGCATGCCAATGCGGCGGGAGGTGTCCCAGCTGGACCGTGACGCGGAGCGCACGGCTGCACGGCGCGGGCTGGGCCTTGATCCGGAGCGGCCTACGCTCGTTGTCACGGGCGGCTCGTCGGGCGCCTTGAGCATCAACCGGACCTTGGCAGAGGCTGTGGAGGCCCTTTCCCGGGCGGGCATCCAGACGCTCCACATCACGGGGCGCGGCAAGGGCCTCATGGACGACGACGGCGTGCCCCTCGCGGCGGAGGGCTACCACCAGGTCGAGTACGTCGACGGCATGGAACTGGCCTACGCCGCTGCCGATCTGCTCGTTTGCCGCGCGGGCGCGGGGACGGTCTGCGAGGTGGCAGCCGTTGGGCTCCCTGCCGTGTTCGTTCCGCTTCCGATCGGCAATGGCGAGCAGGCACTCAACGCCCGCGGGCTGGTCGAAGCCGGCGCAGCCCTGCTTGTTCGGGATTCGGACTTCACCCCAGCGTGGCTCGAACGCGAAGTCCTGCCGCTCGTCGCCGACCCAGTCAGGCTCAAGGAAATGGCGGCGCGAGCGAGAGCCCTCGGCGTCCGCGACGCGGATGATGCGATGGCGGAGATGGTGATGGAGGCGGCTCAGGCATGAACGGCGAGAACAGGACCGACCGGGACGGGCCCCGCGCGAGCGAGGTGGGCACTGCCCTCGCGGAACTCGGGCGCGTCCATTTCGTCGGCGTCGGCGGCGTCGGCATGTCTGCCGTTGCAAGGGTGATGGTCGCGAGGGGTGTAGTCGTCAGCGGTTCTGACGCAAAGGACCTGCCTGTAATGCGCGATCTCGCGCGCCTCGGTGCGCGGATCGCCGTCGGCTATGACGCGCGCAATCTCGTCGACGCCGAGACGGTTGTGGCTGGTTCGGCGATCCGGCCCGAGAACCCGGAGCTTGTCGAGGCGCGGGCCCGGGGGCTTCGCGTTCTGCACCGCTCCGAGGCGCTCGCCGCTGCCATGGCGGGCAGCCGTGTCCTCGCGGTCGCCGGAACGCACGGCAAGACGACGACGACGTCGATGGCCGCGTGGATGCTCCGCGGAGCGGGCCTCGACCCGAGCTTCGCGATCGGCGCCAACATCCCTGCCCTTGGCGTCAATGCAGCCCACGGGGCGACCGACATCTTCGTCGCGGAGGCAGACGAGTCGGATGCCTCCTTCCTCAATTATCGGCCGCTCGTCGAGGTCATCACGAACGTCGAGGCCGACCATTTGGACCATTACGGAACGGCGGAAGCCGTGCATGCGGCCTTCGACGAGTTCGCCGGGCTGCTGCCGTCCGAGGGCCTGCTTGTAGCGTGCGGCGACGACGCTGGCGCCCGTGGCGTCGCCGAACGGCGGCGCGCCGCACTCGGTGGCCGTCCGAGGGTTCTCCTGTACGGGACCTCGGCGGACGCCGATGTGCGGCTCCTGCTGGAGCCGAGCGGCCCATCCCTCGAATGGGAGGGCGGCAAGGTTCCGCTTCCGCTGTCCGTCCCGGGAACGCACAACGCGCTCAACGCGGCGGGTGCGTTCGCCGCCGTCGTCGTTGGCCTGGGCGCGCAGCCGGAGGCAGCGGCGGCGTCGCTCGCTACCTTCAGCGGTGCTGCACGCCGCTTCGAATTCAAGGGCGAAGCTCGCGGCGTCAGGGTCTACGACGACTACGCCCACCACCCGACTGAGGTACGCGCGGCCCTCGAGGCGGCGCGCGGAGTCGCGGGGGAGGGCCGCGTGCATGTCCTGTTCCAGCCGCACCTCTTCTCGCGCACACGCGAGTTCGCCGGGCAGTTCGCGGCCGCGCTTTCCGCAGCTGACACGGTACGTGTGCTTGACATCTATCCTGCCCGCGAGGACCCGATTCCGGGCGTCACGAGCCAGCTCGTGACAGACGGGCTGCCCGCGGGATCGTATGCGCCGTCCGCGCCCCAAGCCGTCGCCGAGCTCGCTGCTCTCGCTGTGCCTGGGGACATTGTTCTCACCGTCGGAGCCGGCGATGTGACCGCCCTCGGGCCTCTTCTTCTTGAGGCGCTCGAAGGGCCGGGCGGAAGAGGGGAATCCGACAATGGCGCCTAGTCCACGCAAACCGCGGGTGCCCCGCGTGGGGTCATCGGGGTCTCCGTCGTCCCGAGAGGACGACTACCGAGAGCAGTTCGACGCACCCTCGTTCAACGAACCGGCGCCTGTCTCGGCTGGCCCTGAGGGCTCGGCTGCGGGTCGCGTCTCTGTGGGCCGTTCGGCGAAGGTGACGGTGCTCCACCCGGTTGGCGATCGCCGCGAGGAGCCCGATGAAGAGGCGCCTACGCGCCCGAGCCGGAGCCGGGAGCAGGCCACGACGGCACGCCGGGAGCCGGCCAAAGGGCGGCAATCGCTGAATCCGGCACGCCTCCTCGGGAGGCGTGCGCCGGAGGCAGGGAGGGCCGCGAGTACCGAATCGCCCGACGTTCTCGCCTTTCCCGTTCCCCGCGCGAAGCGCGTCCGACGCCGCGTGGTCCTCGCCGTCGTCTCCCTCGCCGCCGTCGTCGCGGCCGTCATGGGCTTGGTGCTCTTCACCCCGGTCCTTGCGGTGCACACGATCACGGTCGAGGGAACGAAGATGCTGACGCCGGCCCAGGTACAAGCTGCTCTCGCGCCCCTGAAGGGAAAGCCGCTGCCGCTCGTCGCTCCCTCGGATGTGAGCCGTCTCGTCGCCCCGATCGTCCAGGTCAAGTCTGTCGAGAGCCGGGCCGTCCCACCGAATACGCTGCTCGTGACGGTTGTCGAGCGGGTGCCAGTGGCGCTCGTGAAGCAGGCGGATGGGTTCTCCGTCGTGGACGGTGACGGCGTCCAGATCGCGACGGCGAAAGATCCCTCCGCCTACCCTGTTCCGGTGATCGACCCGCAGGGCGCGCACATGTCGCACGACACATTTCTGGCGGTCACGGGTGTGCTCTCAGCGCTCCCGGCGGATGTCCTCGGCCAGCTGGCGACTGCTTCGGCCTCATCCGTGGACTCCGTGCAGCTCAAGCTCTCGAACGGCCAGACTGTTGTCTGGGGGAACAGCCAGGACCGCGACCTCAAGGCCAAAGTCCTCGAGGCGCTCATGAAGAGCGCCCAGAATCCTCCACAGGGGCAGGCGCCCGTGAACGTGTTCGACGTGAGCACGCCGTGGCATCCGGTGACCCGGTAAGCCCGAACCAACAGAGGCGACACGCTGTAACGGTCGTTGCGTGCGCGAATCGCGGGAAATACCGTCTTCACCAAGAGCTAGTTGACATAACTATAACCTTCGAGTTGAGGGTTAAGGTTGTGGGATCCAGCCTCTTGCAGAACTAGCAGGCTTTCGAACAAGGGACACTCAACGTGGCAGCACCGCAGAACTACTTGGCCGTCATCAAGGTCGTCGGCATCGGCGGCGGTGGCGTGAACGCAGTCAACCGCATGATCGAAGTCGGTCTGCGAGGTGTGGAATTCATCGCCATCAACACGGACGCCCAGGCGCTGCTCATGAGCGACGCGGACGTCAAGCTCGACGTCGGGCGCGAGCTTACTCGCGGTCTCGGCGCCGGCGCCAACCCCGAGGTCGGCCGTCAGGCGGCCGAGGATCACGCGGACGAGATCGAGGAGGTCCTGCGGGGGGCCGACATGGTCTTCGTCACCGCCGGCGAGGGTGGTGGCACCGGTACGGGCGGTGCCCCCGTCGTCGCCCGCATCGCACGGTCGCTCGGCGCGCTCACGATCGGCGTCGTCACGCGTCCGTTCACGTTCGAAGGCCGCCGCCGGGCGACTTCGGCCGAGAACGGGATCGAGGCGCTTCGCGACGAGGTGGACACCCTCATCGTGATCCCCAACGACCGGCTGCTCTCGATCAGCGACCGTAACGTCTCGGTCCTCGATGCCTTCCGCTCCGCCGATCAGGTCCTGCTTTCCGGCGTTCAGGGCATCACGGACCTCATCACCACCCCAGGCCTCATCAACCTCGACTTCGCCGACGTCAAGTCGGTCATGCAGGGCGCTGGCTCGGCTCTCATGGGCATCGGCTCGGCGCGCGGCGAGGACCGTGCGGTCAAGGCAGCTGAGCTCGCAATCGCGTCGCCGCTCCTCGAGGCATCGATCGACGGCGCGCACGGCGTGCTGCTGTCGATCCAGGGCGGCAGCGATCTCGGCCTGTTCGAGATCAACGAGGCGGCCCGTCTGGTCCAGGAAGTCGCGCACCCCGAGGCAAACATCATCTTCGGTGCCGTGATCGACGACGCGCTCGGCGACGAAGCACGCGTCACCGTGATCGCGGCAGGCTTCGACGACGTCAAGGCGACGTCGCCGTCGCTCGAGGACACCAAGGCCAAGGCGACCCCTCCCGCTCCGGCCGCTCCGCCGTCGTCTGCTGGCCAGCAGCAGGCGCCGACGCGGCCTGTTGCCCAGCCCGCCCAGGGCCACAACGGGCTCAGCCAGTGGAGCCAGTCGCACACCACCCCGGCAGATTCCGGGTTCGACGTCGAGCTGCCCGCCGTGGTCGAGCACGATCTGACCGGTTCGCGCGACGACCTCGACGTGCCCGATTTCCTGAAGTGACCTCGCGCACGTCCGGGCAGGCCCCGGAGAGCGCCGTCACAGGGGACATCTTCTGGTGGCGCCGGGACATCCGTCCCGGCGTCACCGCCGCCTTCACCCAGCTCGCAGCGGGAAATCTCGCCTTCCACGTCGGTTCGGACGACGACGGCGTCCGCAGTCATCGTTCGGCCCTCGCGGCCGCGGTTGACGCCGAGCGCGTGCACTACATGGAACAGGTCCACGGCTCGACGGTGGTATGGGCAGAGGAGGGCGGGGATGCCCCCGTGGCCGACGCGCTGCTCTCACGAGGCCTCCCAGTGGCCGTCATGGTCGCCGACTGCGTGCCGATACTTCTCGCTGGCCAGTTTGCCGACGGCAGCACTGCTGTCGGTGCCGTTCACGCTGGCCGCGTCGGGCTCGCAGGTGGAGTCGTGAGGGCCGCGATCGAAGCCCTTCGAGGGCGGGGAGTCTCGGACATCGAAGCCTGGATCGGTCCGAGCATCTGCGGCCATTGCTACGAAGTTCCCGCTTCGCTCCGCGATGAGGTCGCGGCGCTCGTTCCGGGGACGGCCTCCACGACCTCTTGGGGAACGCCGGCTCTCGATCTGCCTGCTGGCGTCATGGCCCAGCTGGTCGACTTGGGTGTCCCAGGGCATACGGAGGCCGCGGCCTGCACGATGGAGGAAGCGCGCCTGTTCTCGCATCGGCGCGCGCCCGGCGAGGGTAGGTTCGCAGGGATCGTGTGGTCCCGTGGCTGAGACAGGGTCCCTCCCAACGGCAGAACGCCGGGCAGAACTCGCCTCCAATCTCGCGCGTGTGCAAGAGCGCATCGAGAGTGCATCGCGCGCTGCCGGCCGTATCGAGGTGCCCAAGCTCATCGTGGTCACAAAGTTCCACCCGGCGAGTGATGTTCGTGCCCTGGCCGAACTCGGCGTCGCCGACGTGGGAGAGAACCGGGACCAGGAGGCTTCGGCAAAGGCCCGTGAGCTCGCTGGCCTAGGCCTCTCGTGGCACTTCATCGGCCAACTCCAGACGAACAAGGCCAAGAGCGTCGTGCGATACGCCGACGTGGTCCATTCGGTGGACCGCCCCGCGCTTGCGACGGCGCTCGCCAAGGCTGCCGCCTCAGATCCTGCGCGCGAGGGCCGCCCACCGCTCGCGTGCCTGATTCAGGTCAACCTCGACGAAGACGCAGCCCCCGGCCGCGGCGGTGCCCTGCCGGCAGAGGTCGCTGCGCTGGCAGAGGCCATCGAGTCATCCCCGGCTCTGCGCCTTGCGGGCATCATGGCGGTCGCGCCGCTCGGCGAAGATCCGGCGCGGGCTTTCGCCCGGCTGGCGGACTGCGCGGCTGAACTGCGAAAGAACCATCCGCATGCGACCATGGTGTCTGCAGGCATGAGCCAGGATCTGGAGCAGGCGATTGCAGCAGGTGCGACACACGTTCGGATCGGCACCGATGTGCTCGGTCCGCGGCCCCGCGTGTTGTAGCGTCGAAGAGTCGGGACCTTTAGGGCCGGGACCCGGTGCACGAGGACCGCGCGGCCCGAGTACAGGAGTCGAGCATGGCCGGAGTTATGCGGAAGACCATGGTTTACCTCGGCCTCGCGGACAGCGATGAGCAGTTCGAGGCTGAGCCCCAGAACGCCCGCACGGAACACGTACGTACGGAAGAGGACAAGCCGGTGCACACCGAGCGCGAAGAACGCCGTCAGGCGCTTGCCACCCGCGAGCCCGCTGCGGCCGAAGTAGAGGAGTACCGCGCCCCCGTGACGCCCATCAAGCGCGCCGCCGCAGTCCGCGAGGACTCCGGCCTCCGCCAAATCACGACCGTGCACCCGCGTTCCTACAACGACGCCAAGGTGATCGGCGAGAGCTTCCGCGACGGCATCCCGGTCATCATGAATGTGACCGACATGGGTGAGGCCGACGCGAAGCGTCTCGTGGACTTCTCGGCGGGCCTCGTCTTCGGCCTTCACGGCAGCATCGAGCGTGTCACGAACAAGGTCTTCCTCCTCACTCCCGCGAGCATCGAGGTTCTCGGCGAGGACAAGAAGGTCAGCGACGGGCAGGCCACCTTCTTCAACCAGAGCTGAGTTTCGTGAGCATTCTTTGGGCTGTTGTCTACCTGCTCCTTGAGCTGTTCTTTGTGGCGCTCCTGGGGCGGCTGGTCTACGACTGGGTGCAGTCTTTCGCCCGGTCTTGGCGGCCCAGAGGAGCATCGCTCGTCGCGGCGAGCGCAATCTACTCGGTGACAGATCCGCCTATGCGGCTGTCGCGGCGCCTCTTCCGGCCAGTCCGGGTCGGCTCCATGAGTCTCGATCTCGGCTTTATCGTCCTGGCGATCGCTGTCAACATCGCTATGGCAATCGTTAGGAATCTCGCGTAGTTTCATAGCAGAGTCCCGACGCCACGCTGCGGCTTGAGCCGCGAAGTGGAGCGTGCGGGCGCAAGTCAGTTACGGTAGTCAGGGTGGCGCAAGCCCCTGACTGACTAGACCAAAGAGGTGAGCAGATGGCTCTGACGCCAGAAGATGTCGTCAACAAGCGTTTCCAGCCGACGAAGTTCCGCGAGGGATACGACCAGGACGAGGTTGATGACTTTCTTGATGAGATCGTCATTGAGCTCCGCCGTCTGAATCAGGAGAACGACGAGCTTCGCAAGAAGGTCGCCGAGCTCACCTCGAAGGGCGGCGCCGCTGTTCCTGCCGAGAAGCCTGCCGCGCAGGAGACCAAGCCGGCCGAGGTCGCAAAGCCCGAGCCGGTTGCTGCGCAGGCTCCCGCCCCCGCGCAGTCGAACGTGAACCAGACGGCCGAATCTGCCGCCGGACTTCTCGCCATGGCTCAGCAGATGCACGACAAGCACGTGCAGGATGGCATCGACCAGCGAGACAAGATCATCGCCGAGGCGCAGATCGAGGCGAGCAGCCTTGTCAACGAGGCGCAGGAGAAGTCGCGCAAGACGCTCGGCGCTCTTGAGCAGCAGCGCTCAGTGCTCGAGCGCAAGGTCGAGCAGCTCCGTGGGTTCGAGCGCGACTACCGCGCTCGCCTGAAGGCCTACATCGAGGGCCAGCTCCGCGATCTCGACGCACGGGGCTCGGTCGTGTCGAGCGAGATCCCGGACAACGCCGAGGTCTAAGACCCGAATTCCCGAGCCGGCGGCCGCGTTCACAGCGGCCGCCGGCTTCGGCATGTCGACGGAAAGCAGTATGGACAACTCCTCCTCGGTGACGCCTCCGCGGAACCAGCAGCCGGCGCCTGCGAGGCGCCGCGCGTCTCGCAAGGCCCTCACGGTCCTCGGCGCCCTGGCTGCCTTTGCGTACCTGCTCGACCAGACCACGAAGTACTGGGTCTCGAGCACGATGGTGGAGGGGGAACGCATACCGGTGCTCCCACCGCTCCTGCACTGGTACTACATCCGCAACTCCGGCGCGGCATTCTCCATCGGTGAGAACGTCACATGGGTCTTCAGCATCATCATGACCGTCGTCGCGATCGCGATCATCGTCTTTGCGCGGCGCGTGCGTTCCATCGGGTGGGCGGTGGCGTTGGGGCTCGTACTGGGAGGTGCGCTCGGCAACCTCACCGATAGGCTGTTCCGCGAGCCTTCCTTCGGCATGGGGCACGTCGTCGACTTTATCCAGCTGCCGAACTTCGCCATCTTCAACCTCGCGGATTCGGCGGTCGTGACCGGTGTGGCGCTCATCTGCCTCCTCACGCTGCTCGGCATCGGCGCAGATGGAAGCCGCCATGGGAAGGGCTCCCGGGAGCGTCAAGACCAAGAAGCCACGGACGACGGCGGCGAGGCGCCGGGTGCCTGAGCGGCACAGCGTGCCGGAGGAGCTCGCCGGGCTGCGGGCGGACGCCGGCCTCTCGGCGTTGCTGGGCGTTTCGCGTTCTGCCGCCGCCCAACTCTTGGCCGGTGGTCATGTGACCGCAGCGGGCCGGCCCTTGGCCAAGTCGGGGCGACTCGCGGCCGGCGAAGTGATCGAAATTGATGCGCCCGAGCGGCGGGATCCCCTGGAAGTGGTGGTGGAGCACGTGGACGGCCTCGAGATCCTCCTTGACGACGAGGAGTTCGTGGTCGTGGACAAGCCCGTGGGCGTTGCCGCGCACCCTTCTCCTGGCTGGGTGGGGCCTACGGTGGTGGGTGGTCTCGCGGCTGACGGTTTCCGCATCTCAACGTCGGGCGCGCCGGAGCGCGCAGGGATCGTCCACCGGCTCGATGTAGGGACCTCTGGAGCGATGGTCGTGGCGAAGACCGAGCCTGCCTACACCGCGCTCAAGCGTGCCTTCAAGGAACGGACGGTGGACAAGGTCTACCACGCGGTAGTTCAGGGGCTGCCGGATCCCCTTGAAGGCACGATCGATGCCCCTATTGGGCGGCATCCGGGATACGACTGGCGCTTTGCGGTCGTCGAGGACGGCCGCGCGTCGGTCACGCACTATGAGGTGCTTGAAGCCTTCGGGCGGGCGAGCCTCGTCGAGATCCACCTTGAGACCGGCCGGACCCACCAGATTCGAGTCCACTTCTCGGCGCTCCACCATCCCTGCGCGGGTGACCTCACCTACGGCGCCGATCCGAGGTTCGCGGCAGAGCTCGGCCTCACGCGCCAGTGGCTGCATGCACACCGCCTGGGCTTCGCGCATCCTCGAACGGGGGAGTGGGTGCAGGTGACGAGCCCGTACCCGGCCGACCTGCAGTTCGCGATCGACACGCTGCGCGGCGAGCGCCCTTAAGCTGTCGGGCCTCGAGCCTAGACTGGAGCAGTGAGTTCCACCGGGTCGTTCGTCCATCTCCACAACCACACCGAGTACTCGATGCTCGACGGCGCGGCGCGTCTGGGTGACTTGTTCAGCCATGCGGAAGAGCTGGGCATGAACGCCGTCGCGACGACCGACCATGGTTTCGTCTTCGGTGCCTTCGACTTCTGGAAGAAGGCGACCGACGCGGGCATCAAGCCCATCATCGGTGTGGAGGCCTACCTCACCCCAGGGACGGCTCGGCAGGACAAGACCCGCGTTCGCTGGGGAGACGGCGGTCGAGACGACGTTTCTGGTGCCGGCGCCTACACCCACATGACGATGTGGGCTGAGAACACCCAAGGCATGCACAACCTCTTCCGCATGTCCTCACTCGCTTCCCTCGAGGGCTATCTCTACAAGCCCCGCATGGACCGGGACCTGCTCCAGACCTATGGCAAGGGCCTCATCGCCACCACAGGCTGCCCTTCGGGGGAGGTCCAGACCAAGCTCCGCCTCGGCCTCTACAAGGAGGCCCGAGAGGCCGCGGCAGAGTTCCGCGAGATCTTCGGGCACGAGAACTTCTTCTGCGAGGTCATGGACCACGGCCTCGACATCGAACGTGGGGTACAGGCGGATCTCATCAAGCTCGCGAAGGATCTGGGTCTCCCACTCGTCGCGACCAACGATCTCCACTACACCCATGCCGAGGACGCATCGAGCCACGCGGCGCTCCTCTGCGTTCAGTCTGGCTCCACGCTTGCCGACCCCAAGCGGTTCAAGTTCGACGCCGATGAGTTCTACCTCAAGTCCCCGGCGGAGATGCGGGCGATCTTCAGCGACCATCCCGACGCCTGCGACAACACGCTGCTCATCGCCGAACGGTGCAACGTCGAGTTCAACACCAAGGCGAGCTACATGCCGCGCTACCCCTGCCCTGAGGGGGAGAACGAGGAAACGTGGTTCGTCAAGGAGGTCGAGCGCGGTCTGCACTATCGCTTCCCGAACGGAATCCCGGATGCCGTCCGCAAGCAGGCGGAGTACGAAATCGGGATCATCACCCAGATGGGCTTCCCGGGCTACTTCCTTGTGGTCGCTGACTTCATCAACTGGGCGAAGGACCACGGAATCCGGGTCGGTCCCGGTCGCGGTTCGGGTGCTGGCTCGATGGCCGCGTACGCGATGCGCATCACGGACCTGAATCCGCTGGACCACGGCCTCATCTTCGAGCGCTTCCTCAATCCTGACCGCGTCTCGATGCCCGACTTCGACGTCGACTTCGATGATCGCCGTCGACCGGAAGTGATCAAGTACGTCACCGAGAAGTACGGTGACGACAGGGTTGCCATGATCGTGACCTACGGGACCATCAAGGCGAAGCAGGCGCTCAAGGACTCGTCCCGGGTGCTCGGCTACCCCTTCTCCGTAGGCGAGCGTCTCACGAAGGCCATGCCGCCCGACGTCATGGGCAAGGGCATGCCGCTCGCGGATATCCACAATCCGGAGGCCAAACGCTACGGCGAGGCCGAGGAGATGCGGGAGCTTCTGCGCTCCGACGCCGATGCGCAGCGGGTCTTCGAGACCGCTCTCGGCCTCGAAGGGCTCAAGCGTCAGTGGGGCGTGCACGCCGCTGGCGTCATCATGTCGTCGCATCCACTCATCGACATCGTCCCGATCATGCGCCGCGAGCAGGACGGCCAGGTCATCACGCAGTTCGACTATCCGACCTGCGAAGGCCTCGGCCTCATCAAGATGGACTTCCTCGGCCTGAGGAACCTCACGATCATCACGGACGCCCTGGACAACATCAAGCTCAACCGAGGGGAGGACCTCGACCTCGAGCGCCTCGCGCTAGACGACGCCGCGTCTTACGAGCTGCTCGCGCGCGGCGACACTCTGGGGGTGTTCCAGCTTGATGGCGGCCCTATGCGGTCCCTCCTCAAGCTCATGCGGCCCGACAACTTCGAGGACATCTCCGCCGTCCTCGCCCTCTACCGCCCCGGGCCGATGGGCGCGAACGCCCATACCAACTACGCACTCCGCAAGAACGGGCTGCAGGAGATCACTCCGATCCACCCAGAGCTCGCGGAGCCTCTGGCGGACATCCTCGGCGGTACCTATGGCCTGATCGTGTACCAAGAGCAGGTCATGGCCATCGCCCAGAAGCTTGCCGGCTACTCGCTCGGCCAAGCCGACATCCTCCGCCGAGCGATGGGCAAGAAGAAGAAGTCCGAGCTGGACAAGCAGTTCGAGGGCTTCTCGTCCGGTATGCGCGAGCGCGGCTACTCGGCCGAGGCGGTCAAGACCCTCTGGGACATCCTGCTGCCCTTCTCCGATTACGCCTTCAACAAGGCTCACTCGGCGGCGTACGGCGTCGTCTCGTATTGGACCGCCTACCTCAAGGCCCACTATCCGGCTGAGTACATGGCCGCACTCCTTACCTCCGTCGGTGACGACAAGGACAAGTGCGCTATGTACCTCAACGAGTGCCGGCGGATGGGCATCACTGTCCTGCCGCCGGATGTCAACGAGTCGGCCCTCAACTTCACCCCGGTCGGGAACGACATCCGCTTCGGCATGGGCGCGATTCGCAACGTTGGCGCGAACGTCGTGCACTCGATGGTCGAGGCCCGCGAGGAGAAGGGGGCGTTCACGGGGTTCAGCGACTTCCTTCAGAAGGTCCCGGCCGTCGTCTGCAACAAGCGGACCATCGAATCGCTCATCAAGGCGGGTGCGTTCGATTCCCTCGGGCACCCGCGCCGCTCCCTTGCGATGATCCACGAAGAGGCGGTCGACGCGGTCATCATCCTCAAGCGCAACGAGGCAGCCAACCAGTTCGACCTCTTCAGCGCGTTCGACGGCGGTGCCGACGGAGATCTCTCATCGGGGCTCGCGGTCGAGATCCCTGACCTTCCCGAGTGGGAGAAGAAGGACCGCCTCGCGTTCGAGCGGGACATGCTCGGGCTGTACGTCTCAGACCACCCGCTCCAAGGTCTCGAGGGGGTGCTCGAGGGCCACGCAGATCATGCGATCTCTCAGCTCATCTCAGATGAAGGACCGGCCGACGGCGCGATCGTCACCATCGCCGGCATGATCACCTCGCTCAGTCGACGCATCGCGAAGGCGAGCGGCAACGCCTACGCGCGGGCCGAAATCGAGGATCTGGGTGCCTCTATGGAGGTCATGTTCTTCGGCCAGGTCTACGGTCCCATTTCGTCGATCCTCGCCGAGGACCTCATCGTCGTCGTCAAGGGTCGCCTCCAGCGAAGGGACGACGGCGCCGTCATGCTGAGCGCGATGGAACTCACCGTCCCTGACCTGAGCCAGGCCGACGGCGGCCCCGTCGTCATTTCGATGCCGACCCACAAAGCTACAGAACGCGTGGTAACGCGGCTCGGCGAGGTGCTCAAGACGCATCCCGGCCACAGCGAAGTACAGCTCCGCCTCCACGGGACGCGGAGTATCGAGGTCATGAAGCTAGGAGTCCATCTGCGCGTGAACCCGAACCCCGCACTCTTCGGAGACCTCAAGGTCCTCCTCGGCCCCGCTTGCCTTGATGCATGAGCCGCGCCTCTGGCCTGGGTGGCCGGTCGTTCTCCGTTGGCTGCTCGCGCCCCTTGTAGCGGGAATCGTGCTCGGTGTCGTGTGGTGGCTCGCCGCCCCGGGCGGACGCCTCTACGGCGATGGTTCGAACTATCAGGACTGGCTCCCTCGGGACCTCGTGTTCGCGGGCCTTGGTGCGCTCGCTGCGGTCGTCGTCGTGATTTTCGTGGTCCGCGCCCACGTGCGCTTCGGCTTCGCCGCCCGCTACCTGGCCGTGCTCGTCGGCTCGGGGTTGGGCAGCCTGCTCATGTGGCTGACCGGAACCGGCCTCGGCCGGGTAATCGGTTCCTCCCGCACGGATCCCAAGGTTGACGGCTCTGCATTCGGGCTCGACACGCTCAGCGCACTCGCCCTATGGCCGGCCATCGTGGCGATTGTCGTCCTCGCGCTTGTGACCGTCCTGTGGAGCCCTCCCACACGCCGCTGAGCGCTCGGGCACGTAGACTGAGCGGGTGACATCGCCAGCACCCGCCCTCGACTTCCGCACGATCGACCTCAGGGGCAGGAGCCTCGGCCTCGCCGAACTCCGGGCTCTCGTGCCACGCCTCGAGGCTGAGCAGGGCGCGGCGGTTGAGGACGCAGTGCGGGGCATCATTGCGGACGTCCGTTCCGGCGGGTTCGCGGCGCTGTCGATGTTCGCCGAGAAGTTCGACGGCGTGGCGCAGCGGCACCCGCGCGTCCCGGCTGAGGCAATCAAGCATGCCCTCGAAGCCGTCGATCCTTCGGTCAGGGCCGCACTCGAGGAGTCGATCCGGCGTGCGCGTCTGTTCGCCGAGGCCCAACGGCCGGCTGACGTGACGGTCAGGCCGGGCGACGGAGCCACCGTCACGCAGCGCTGGGTGCCCGTGCGCCGCGTCGGGCTCTACGTGCCAGGCGGCCTCGCTGTCTACCCGTCCTCGGTCATCATGAACGTGATCCCGGCTCAAGCCGCGGGCGTTGGTTCGATCGCCCTCGCCTCGCCCCCGCAGCGCGACAACGGCGGGCTCCCGCACCCCACAATCCTCGCCGCGGCTGCCCTGCTGGGGATCGATGAGGTGTACGCGATCGGCGGCGCGCAGGCGGTGGTCACGTTCGCCTACGGCATCCCCGCTGCTGAGGACTCGGAGGGGCCGTTGCCGTCCATCGAGCCAGCCGACGTGGTCACTGGCCCTGGGAACATCTTCGTCGCGACGGCGAAGCGTCTGGTCAAGGGGATCGTGGGTATCGACGCCGAGGCCGGTCCGACAGAGATTGCCATCCTCGCCGACTGCACTGCCCGGCCCGAGCTCGTAGCGGTAGATCTGATCAGTCAGGCTGAGCACGATACGAGGGCCGGATCTGTCCTCGTGACGGACTCGCCTGAACTCATCGAGGCCGTACGCGCCCAGCTGCTTGAGCAGGCCGAGGTGACGAAACACCGCGAGCGGGTGCTCACTGCGCTGTCCGGGCGGCAGTCGGGCGCAGTCCTCGTGGATGACGTCGACGCGGGCATCGCGGTGTGCGACGCGTACGCCGCCGAGCACCTAGAGGTCATGACGGCAGACGCCGCAGAGGTGGCCACCAGGATCCGTAACGCGGGGGCGATCTTCGTAGGCGACTACAGCCCCGTGAGCCTCGGCGACTACACCGCAGGGTCCAATCATGTGCTTCCCACGAGCGGGACCGCGGCCTTTTCCTCGGGCTTGAACGTTGCGACGTTCCTCAAGGCCGTGCAGATCATCGATTACAGCGAGGCCGCCCTCGACGCCGTCGCCCGCCACATCCGAAGCCTCTCCGATGCCGAAGACCTGCCCGGGCACGGCGATGCCGTGGACCGCCGCTTCGAGGAGCGCGCCTTCGACCCCCGTCCCTAGTAGAGGCAACCACTACATATAGTGGTCATCGCCTTGGCGGTGCTCGGTGCCAACTCTAGAATTGAGGGATGTACTGTCCCTTCTGCCGTAACCCCGACTCTCGCGTCGTCGACAGCCGCATTCAGGACGATGGCTCTGCGATCCGTCGGCGGCGGCAGTGTCCAAAGTGCGGGCGCCGATTCACGACGATCGAGACGACGAGCCTCACGGTCGTCAAGCGCTCTGGGGTCGGTGAGCCTTTCAGCCGTTCAAAGGTGATCAACGGCGTGCGGAAGGCCTGTCAGGGCCGGCCTGTCACGGAAGATGATCTCGCGATGCTCGCCCAAGAGGTTGAGGAGACCGTCCGGGGGAGCGGAGCCGCTGAGATCCAGGCCCACGAGGTTGGTCTTGCCATCCTCGGGCCTCTGCGCAAGCTCGACCATGTTGCCTATCTTCGCTTCGCGAGCGTGTATCAGTCGTTCGATTCGCTCGAAGATTTCGAGGCTGCCATCGAACTCCTGCGCTCCGAGCATGCCGAGGCGACTGCCGACGACGCCTTCGACGAGGACTGACGCAGCAGATGCCAGAAGTGGCAGGAGGGGACCGGTAAAACGGACCCCTCCTGCCACTTCTTCTGGTTTTCGGCTATTTCTTGAGCTTGTGATGGATAGCGACCTGCAGTGCCGCTCCCACAATGCCGGCTTCGTTCTTGAGCTCCGCGGGGATGATCGGGGTTCGGAGCTTGAGCCGCGGGAGGTATTCGTCGGCGCGCTTCGAGATCCCGCCGCCCACGATGAACAGCTCCGGCGAGAACAGGAATTCGACGTGCGAGAAGTAGCGCTGGAGGCGGACGCTGTAATCCTCCCAGCCGATGCCGTCACGCTCGCGGGCGACCGCCGAGGCCTTGCTTTCGGCATCGAAGCCATCGACCTCGAGGTGACCCAGCTCGGCATTGGGGACGAGCTTGCCGTCGAACACGAAGGCTGAGCCGATACCCGTGCCCAGCGTGATGACGAGGACGGTGCCGTCGACTCCCTTGCCAGCGCCGTACCGCACCTCGGCAAGGCCCGCAGCATCGGCGTCGTTGATGACCTCGACCGGGCGTCCCAGCCGTTCGCTGAAGAACTTGTCGATCTCGAAGTCGATCCACGACTTGTCGACATTGGCGGCCGAGTAGGCCACACCATGCTGGATGATCCCGGGGAACGTGACCCCGACCGGGGTATGGCGGTCCGGTGCGCCCTCCCGGTTGGAGAGCTCCTCGACAACCCGCGCGACTACTTCGGCCACCGGCTCCGGCGCGGCAGGCTGGGGCGTGTCGATGCGGACCCGGTCGCCGACTAGCTTCCCCTTCTTGAGATCGACGATGCCACCCTTGATTCCTGTGCCGCCGATGTCGACGCCGATGAGGTGGATGGACTTCTTCTTCTTGTCGCCTTTGGACATGCGTTGCGCCTCTCGCAGCTTGGGGAGGGGTTCGTTGGGATGGCAGGGAAGGGCTGGCTCCGGCAGAGGACGGAGCTTCTGACTAGGGGAGAGTCAGTACTTCAGCGCCCTTCTCGGTGACCACAAGGGTGTGCTCGAACTGGGCGGTCCGTCGCCGATCACGGGTGACGACGGTCCACCCGTCGTCCCACATCTCCCACTGGATGGTGCCCAGCGTGAGCATCGGCTCGATGGTGAAGACCATCCCCGGTTCCATCACCCGGCTGTAAGCCGGTGCGGCATCGTAATGCGGGATGATGAGCCCCGAGTGGAAAGCCTCGCCCACTCCGTGGCCTGTGAAGTCGCGCACCACGCCGTAGCCGAACCGCTTGGCATAGGACTCGATGGCGCGTCCGATCACATTGATCTCGCGTCCCGGAGCGACGGCTTTGATGGCCCTGCGGAGGGACTCCTCTGTCCGCTCCACGAGCAGCCTCGACTCGTCGTCCACGTTTCCCACGAGGAACGTGTAGTTGGTGTCACCGTGGACACCGTTCTTGAAGGCAGTGATGTCGATATTGATGATGTCGCCGTCGGCCAGGACCGTCGTGTCCGGGATGCCGTGGCAGATCACCTCGTTGACCGAGGTGCAGATCGACTTCGGGAAACCGCGATAGCCGAGCGTCGACGGATACGCACCGTGGTCGAGAAGGAACTCGTGCCCGACCCGATCGAGTTCGTCAGTGGTCACCCCGGGACGGATGTGGCGCCCGACCTCGACGATTGCCTGCGCGGCAATCTTTCCGGCTTCCCGGATGCGACCGAGCTGCTCCGGCGTGTAGACGTCGTTGCCTTGGTAGTGCTCGGGCCCGTCTTTGCCGACGTACTCCGGCCTAGGGATCGAACCCGGGACGGTGCGAAGGGGCGAGACGGTCCCCGGCGCAAGCGTGCCCACGGGTGCCGTGGGTGACTGTGAAGGCATAGGCTGAGTGTACTCGTGAGGGAAGGGAGGGCGAGCGGCATGACGCAGTATTGGTACAACGTCCGCACGCATCAGGTCGAAGAGGACGCGTTGAGCGATTGGACCCAGCTCCTCGGGCCCTACGAGACGCGGGAAGAAGCCGAGCGCGCGCTCGAGAAGGTCAAGGAGCGCAATCGCTCGTGGGACCCGGACGACGCGAACGGCGACGGCTGGTCGGACCGCGACTAGCTGGGTCAGGGGCCGGCCAGCTGGGTCAGAACCAGCTGGGTCAGAAGCTGTGCTCGGGGCCGGGGAAGGCGCCTGAGCGGACGTCGTCGCCGTAGCGGCGCGCGGCGTCGAGCAGCGTTCCGCGAAGGTCCGCATACTGCTTGACGAACTTTGCGATCCTCGTGCCTTCCCCGCCCCGGAGGCCCGCCATGTCCTGCCACACGAGGACCTGGCCGGTCGTCGAGGCGCCCGCGCCGATTCCAATGGTCGGCACGCTCACGGCTGCCTCGACGGCGGCCGCAGTCTCCGCGGGCACCATCTCCATGAGGATGCAGAAGGCCCCGGCCGCCTCGAGGGCCTTGGCGTCCTCGATGAGGCGTGCGGCGTCGTCGCCCCTTCCCTGAACGCGGTAGCCGCCGAGTGCGTGCTCGCTCTGGGGCGTGAAGCCGATGTGAGCCATGACCGGGATGCCGGCTTGGACCATGGCGCGCACGGTGTCGGCGTAGAACGCGCCGCCCTCCATCTTGACGGCGTGGGCGAGCCCCTCCTTGAGGAAACGGACGCCCGACTCTACGCCTTGGGCCGGTGAGGTCTCGTAGCTGCCGAACGGGAGGTCCGCGACGACGAGTGCGCGGCGGGCGGAGCGGGCGACGGCGCGGCAGAGGGGCAGCAGGTCATCGACCGTGACGGGCAGGCTTGTCTCGTACCCGAAGACGTTGTTAGCCGCCGAGTCGCCGACTAGGAGCACTTCAATCCCAGCCTCATCGAAGATCTGGGCGGCGTACTGGTCATAGGCAGTCAGCATCGCGAAGTGCTCGCCGCGTTCCTTGGCCGCCGCCAAGTGGTGGATGCGCACGCGGGCCGGCGGGCGGCCTGCAGACACGCGGCCGGAGGCCGGCTGAGGCCCGGTTCCGTAGGGCGCGGAAGACTCGTCAGAAGTGGTGGGGACCATACGGACGAGAGTAGTCCAAGCTGAGTAGAGTGGGGGAAGCGCCCAGGCCCGTTACCGTAAGGGAGACCTCCCCCATGAACCGTCAGCAGGAATTCGTGCTCCGGACCATCGAGGAGCGCGACGTCCGCTTCGTTCGCCTGTGGTTCACCGACGTCGTCGGCTCGCTCAAGTCGGTGGCTCTGGCCCCTGCAGAAGTCGAGGGAGCGTTCGACGAGGGGCTCGGGTTCGACGGTTCGTCCATCGAGGGGCTCGCCCGCGTGTCCGAATCCGACATGCTGCTCCAGCCGGACCCCTCGACCTTCCAGATTCTGCCGTGGCGCGGTGAGACCGAGCCCACGTCGCGGATGTTCTGCGACATCCTCACGCCCGACGGCGAGCCCTCACCCGCCGACCCGCGCAACGTCCTCAAGCGGACCCTCGCCAAAGCGGCCGAGATGGGGTTCACGTGCTACACCCATCCCGAAATCGAGTTCTACCTTCTCGAGTCGGACAGGCTCGGCCCCGACGGCGCGCCCGTTCCCATTGACCAGGGTGGGTACTTCGACCACGTCCCGGGCGGCGTTGCCCAAGACTTCCGCCGGACTGTCGTCAACATGCTCGAATCCGTAGGGATCTCTGTCGAGTTCAGCCACCACGAGGGAGGCCCTGGGCAGAACGAGATCGACCTCCGCTACGCTGATGCGCTCCAGACTGCGGACAACATCATGACGTTCCGCACGGTCGTCAAGGAGGTCGCCATCCAACAGGGCGCCTACGCCACGTTCATGCCAAAGCCGTTCACGGCGTATCCCGGGAGCGGCATGCACACCCACTTCTCGCTTTTCGAGGGGGATTCGAACGCGTTCCACGAGCCGGGGGCGGAGTTCCAGCTTTCTAAGACAGCCCGCCACTTCATCGCCGGCCTTCTTCGGCACGCCAACGAGTTCACCGCGGTAACGAACCAGTTTGTGAACTCGTACAAGCGACTCTGGGGCGGCGGTGAGGCGCCGAGCTACCTGAGCTGGGGCCACAACAACCGCTCGGCGCTCGTCCGGGTCCCGCTCTACAAGCCGGGCAAAGGTCAGTCGGCGCGCGTCGAATACCGCGGCATCGATTCGGCCACCAACCCTTATCTCTCCTACGCCGTCCTCCTCGGGGCCGGCTTGAAGGGGATCGAGGAGGAGTACGAGCTGCCGGCCGTGGCGGAGGACGACATCTCGTCCCTCACGTCGGCCGAGCGGCGCGTCCTGGGCCATTCGCCGCTCCCCGCGAGCCTCTACGACGCGATCGGGTCGATGGAGGACTCGGACCTCATGGCGGAGATCCTCGGCGAGCAGGTCTTCGAGTACTTCCTGCGCAACAAGCGGCAGGAATGGAGCGAGTACCGCCTCGAGGTCACGCCCTACGAACTGCACCGCAACCTCGGCATCCTCTAGTCAGACATGGCGCCCAGCCTTACCCGCCGGCTCATCGCCCTCGGTTCGTCCGACCCAGAAAGGGCCGAGCGCTTTCTCACAGCGCCCGAGTTGGAGGGGATCGACGAGGAGGTCCTGCTGGAGGGATTGGGAGTCGCGCCGGACCCGGACAGTGCGCTCGTCGCGCTCGTGCGGCTCCTCGAGAAGGCACCCCGTCTCCGGGAGACTGTCGAGGCCGGTCTGTCACGGTCGGAGCCGTTGTTCAGGCTTCTTGGCGCGTCGGAGGCCCTCGGGGACTTCCTGATCCGGCATCCCGAACACCTGGACGTCTTTGACACTGTGCCTTCGGCGGAGCCACAGGGCGCGGACCCAGTAGCGCTCAGGGCGTCGCTTCTCCACTCGGTAGGGGGCGATCCCTCTGCTCGCCGTCCGGTCGCGAGCAGTGTGGGCTCCGAGGGCTGGGAGGCCCTTCGGGTGAGCTACCGCCGTCATCTGTGCGAACTCGCAATCCGCGACCTGGGCGCCGCGTCTCCGACTGACTTCCTGCCTGCCGCGGCGGCCGAGCTCGCGGATCTGGCAGCCGGAGCGCTCGAGGCGGGCCTCGCCGTCGCCCGCGCCGAGGCGGCGGTGACGTTCGGCGCCGAGGCTGTCGACGCCGTCGCCCTCGCCGTCATCGGAATGGGCAAATGTGGCGCCCGCGAGCTCAATTACATCTCGGATGTCGACGTCATCTATGTCGTCGATGCCGAACCGGGGATGGACCCCTCGACGGTCCTCAGCATCGGGACAAGCCTCGCAACCGGCCTCGCGCGCGCCGTGTCGGGGACGGCGCGCGAGCCAGGTCTGTGGCAGGTCGATGCGAACCTCCGCCCGGAAGGCAAGGACGGCCCGCTCGTGCGGACGCTCGATTCGCACGTCGCGTACTACGAGCGCTGGGCCGAGAGCTGGGAATTCCAGGCGCTGCTCAAGGCCCGCTGCATTGCGGGCGATCCGGAATTGGGCGCCCGCTACGAGCGGGCGGTCGCCCCATTTGTCTGGTCCTCTGCAGGACGCGACGGGTTCGTCGACTCGGTCCAGGCCATGCGCCGGCGCGTCACGGAGCACATTCCACCAGCCGAGGCCGAGCGGCAGATCAAGCTCGGGGCCGGCGGCCTGCGCGATGTCGAATTCACCGTCCAGCTCCTCCAACTCGTTCACGGGCGCGCGGACGAGTCGCTGCGGGTTCGCGATACGACATCTGCAATCGCGGCGCTTGCCGCGGGAGGCTATATCGGACGCAGCGCCGCCGCCGAATTCGATGCCTCCTACCGCCGGCTCCGTCTCCTCGAGCACCGCATCCAGCTGAGCCAACTCCGGCGGACTCATCTCATGCCCGTCAGGGAGGATGCTCTCCGCGCGCTCGCTCGGGCTGTTCAGGGCATCATGGACACGAGCAAGGCGTCTCCCGAGGCTCTGCTCGACTCGTGGCACAGGACTAAGCGGAGCGTCCGAGAGTTGCATGAGCGGATCTTCTACCGCCCGCTTCTCAACACGGTCGCCAATCTGAGCCCCGAGGAGGCAAAGCTCTCGCCCGAGGCCGCTCAGGGGCGCCTCGCAGCCCTCGGCTACAGCGACCCGCAGGGCGCGATGCGGCACATCGAGGCCCTCACTGCGGGAGTGAGCCGACGCGCCGCGCTCCAGCGCCAGCTCCTGCCGGTCCTGCTCGACTGGCTCGCGCAGGGCGTCGACCCGGACGCCGGACTGCTCGCCTTCCGCCGCGTCAGCGAGGCCCTCGGAACGACCCACTGGTACCTCGGCATGCTCAGGGATTCCGCAGCGGCGGCCGAGAGGCTGTGCCACGTCCTCGCGAACTCCCGGCTCATCGCGGACCTCCTCGAGGTCTCGCCCGAGTCTGTTGCATGGTTGGGCCACGAAAAGGACCTCACGCCCATACCCCTCGAGGCGCAGTGGCAGGAGATCCAGTCCAAGATCTCGCGCCATGACGACCCGACCGCCCGGATGCGGCTCGTGCGGCTCATCCGGCGTCGGGAGATCCTACGCACCGCCATCGCCGATAGTGCCGGCCTGCTCGGCCAGGACCAGGTGGGGAACGCTCTCGCTGATGCGGACCAAGCGGCCGTCCTCGGGGCGCTTCGCGTCGCGGAGGAACAGGCGGCGGCGAGGGCGCCCCTCCTGACTCGTGTGCTCGTCGTCGCGATGGGTCGACAGGGCGGCCGCGAGATCGGCTACGGTTCCGACGCGGACGTCATGTACGTCCACCGTCCCTTGCCCGGCGCTGACCCGTCCGAAGCCCAGCGGCAGGCGAAGGAAATCGTCACGGCGATGGCGGGGCTCCTGACGCAGCCGCTTCGGCCCGCAGTCCTGGCCGAGCGCGTGCTGCAGCTTGACGCGGACCTGCGGCCCGAAGGCAAGGCTGGACCGCTCGTGCGCTCTCTGGATTCGTTTGCGGAGTACTACCGTCGATGGGCGCTTGTCTGGGAGTGGCAGGCACTGCTGCGGGCACGCCCCATGGCGGGCGACGACGGGTTGGCCGCGGATTTCATGCAGCTAGCAGACAGCGTCCGCTACCCCGAGCACCTCTCACACGCCGACATCACAGAGATCCGGCGCATCAAGGCACGCGTAGAGGCAGAGCGCCTTCCTCGGGGCGCTGATCCCGCGCGGCACCTCAAACTGGGGCGCGGTGGGCTGAGCGACGTCGAATGGCTCGTGCAGTTCATCCAGCTCCAACACGCGGCACAGCACCCCGAACTTCGGACGACCTCGACGCTCGCAGGCCTGCACGCGGCGGCCGAACTGGGTTTTCTCGAGGAGCGGGAGGCGGAACTGCTTGCCGAGACCTGGCGGCTTGCGAGCCGTATCCGCAGCGCGAACGTGGTGTGGACGGGCCGGGCCTCCGACATGCTGCCGTCCTCACGGCGAGATCTCGAAGCGGTCGCCCGCTGGTGCGGCTACCCGCCGGGCCAGGCGAGCGCCCTCGAGCAGCAGTACCTTCAGCTCACTCGGCGGGCGCGCCATCTGTTCGAGGAGAAGTTCTATGCCGTCGGCGGGTGACGACCGGGGGCACGGGGAGACGAGGGTCGAGGAGGGGCACCTGGTCGCGCTCCCGGCCCCTCGCCATGACGTCGTGGCGCTGGGCGACGCCGTGGTGATCCTTCCGACGATCGCCGGCTGACCGCCGTCGTGCGGGCCGGGATGGGTACCTGTGGTCGCGGCGAGTACCGGTGAATCTCTGACCTACGTGGTGCGCTGCTTCGCGGCGCCCGGATTCGAGTACTGGCTACGGATGCGGCCCGTCTTCGGAATTGGCACAGTTGATGCGGGGGGAGCCGGGCCCGACGATCGGGCGTTCCAGCGAGAGGGAGAGCGATGAGCGAAGAAGCAGTTCCGTCGGTCGATCTCGGCCGACTTGAAGGCCTCGTCGAACGACTTGAGGAGGCGGCGGTTGCGCTCGCCGCCAGCGAGGGAAAGCTGGTCAGGACCCTTGAAGCGATGAGGGAGCGCGACCGCGCGGCGGCGTTCGACGCTTGGCGACGAGGACAGTAGGAGGAGCCAAGCTCAGGGCTGGTCTGTCTCGCTGTTGAACTGCCAGACGGCAAGCCGGTCGTCGCGACGCAGGTCGGCTTCTTCCAAGATCAATTCTGCTGGGCCGAGTCGCAGTTGCTCGACCTCTGTCGCCGCGATCCGCAGTGCTTCGTCGTCGTCCTGCGCCTCAAACCGCAGATGCAGGACTGAATCCTGGCCGGGCTCTTTCACGAAGAGTGCAAAATTCATTGTTCTTCCTTCGTCCGATACGCCCCCTACACTACAGACCGCCCACATGGGTGGGGCGTTCCGACAAGGCCGTGTAACGCAGAAGAGTCCGCACGAGCACGGGCCGATCGGCACCGCTGCTCGTGCGGACTCTTGAGGGGCGAAGTGCGTGCGGCTACACCGCACGCTGGCTACACGCCGAAGTAGAGCTCGAACTCGTACGGGTTCGGGCGGAGCGAGAGGGGAGCAATCTCCTTCTCGCGCTTGTACGCGATCCAGGTCTCGATGAGGTCCTGCGTGAAGACGCCACCGGCCTGGAGGAACTCGTTGTCGGCCTCGAGTGCATCGAGGGCTTCCTCGAGCGAGCCGGGGGCCTTGGGGATGTCCTTGGCTTCCTCGGCGGGGAGCTCGTAGAGGTCCTTGTCGATCGGAGCAGGCGGCTCGATGCGGTTGCGGATTCCGTCGATGCCGGCCATGAGCTGGGCCGCGAAGGCGAGGTACGGGTTCGACGAGGGGTCCGGTGCGCGGAACTCGATGCGCTTGGCCTTCGGGTTCGTCCCCGTGATCGGGATCCGGATGCCGGCCGAGCGGTTGCCCTGCGAGTAGACCATGTTGACCGGGGCCTCGAAGCCCTTGACGAGACGCTTGTAGGAGTTCACGGTCGGGTTCGTGAACGCGAGGACGGCGGAGGAGTGCTTGAGAAGGCCGCCGATGTACCAGCGCGCGAGGTCGGAAAGGCTCGCATAGCCCTTCTCGTCGTAGAACAGCGGCTCGCTGCCGTTCCACAGGGACTGGTGGCAGTGCATGCCCGAGCCGTTGTCGCCGAAGATCGGCTTCGGCATGAACGTGACCGTCTTGCCCCACTCGGTCGCCGTGTTCTTGATCACGTACTTGAACTTCTGCAGGTCGTCCGCAGCGCGCACGAGGGTCGAGAACTTGTAGTTGATCTCGGCCTGGCCGGCGGCACCGACCTCGTGGTGCGAGCGCTCGACCTCGAGGCCGACAGCATCCAGGTTGAGGACCATGGCGTCGCGGAGATCAGCCTGGTGATCGACCGGCGAGACCGGGAAGTAGCCGCCCTTGAACGGCGTCTTGTTCCCGAGGTTGCCACCCTCCTCCTCACGGCCCGAGTTCCAGGGCGCCTCGATGGAGTCGACCTTGTAGAACGAACCCTGGGGGGACGATTCGAACTGGACGTTGTCGAAGACGTAGAACTCCGCCTCAGCGGCAAAGAACGCCGTGTCCGCGACGCCGGTCGACGCGAGGTAGGCCTCGGCGCGCTCGGCCACTCCGCGGGGATCGCGGTGGTAGGGCTCGCCGGTGCGGGGGTTGACGATCGAGAAGTTGAGCGCCAGCGTCTTCTCCACCCGGAACGGGTCCACGTAAGCCGTGGTCACGTCCGGGATGAGCTGCATGTCGGACTCGGCGATGCCCTGGAAGCCGCGGATGGAAGAGCCGTCGAACAGCTGCCCGTTGACGAAGAAGTCTTCGTCCACCGTCTTGGCCGGGACATTGAAGTGCTGCTGGACGCCGGGGAGGTCGGTGAAGCGGATGTCGATGAACTTGACATCCTCGTCCTTGATGAACGCGAGGACTTCCTCCGCAGACTTGAACATCTGTTCTCCTTACAGATCGGGATGGCACGCACCGGGCGCGAAACGGCGGCGCGCAGGCAGCATCGCCGCGCGGGCGGCACCGTGCTGCAACGCGACCCAGCCTACGAACGCGGCGTTACTCGGCAGTGTCCATATTGTTTCAGCGACGTTACATCACGTGGCTGCTACTGGTCCCACGCTAGGCGGCACTCGGCCGCTCCGCCAAGGCGGGGACGTCACAGAAGAGCCAACTAGACTGGATCGGTGATCGACCGAAGAGACCTGAGTTCCTGGATCAGTGGGCCCCCGACGGAGCCCGGGCACTACCCTGGTCGAGGCCTCGGTCTGCCGCGTACCGGCCGCGGTTCTATTGCCCGGCCGGGTCGTCGCGTCGTCGCCCTCTGCATCGATTGGGCGGCGTGCCTGCTGATCTCGACCGCCTTCTTCCACGGCAACTCATCCGCGACGCTTGGCATCTTCGCTCTCGAGCAGATGGTTCTCGTCGGCACTGTCGGCTACAGCCTCGGGCACCGGGCGCTCGGGCTCAAGGTCGTCCGGCTCGGGGGCGCGCCGGCGGGCATCCTGGCAGCAATCGTGCGAACCGTGCTGCTTTGTCTCGTGATTCCAGCGGTCGTGTTTGACGCAGATCAGCGCGGTCTCCACGACAAGGCCGCCAGGACCGTTCTAGTGCGCCTCTAGGTTGCCGCCCGAGACGGCGAAGGGCCCGGACAGGAACGTCCGGGCCCTTCGCCGTCTCAGGAAGCTGTGCTCAGCGACCGCGCATCGCACGGCGGTCGGGACGGATGCGCGTGGGGTCGATGCCCTTGGGAATCGGCAGGCGCGGGCCGAGTGAGGCGAGCCGCTTGTTGATGGCCTGAACCTCGACCTTGGTCAGTTCGGGCTTGAGCTTCTGCATTCGCTTGGCGACCTTGTTAAGCGGGGTTTGGCCGTCCTCGCGGCCGCTCTCGATGACGGTGATCGGAACGTTCGGGAGAATACGCGCCAGACGCTTGCGCTCGGAGTCGACCAGAGGACGGACACGGCCCGAAGGCCCCTCAGAGACGAGGACGACGCCGGGGCGTCCCACCGCACGGAACACGAGGTCCTGGGTGCGCGGATTGATTGCGACAGGCTGCTCTTCGACGATCCAGCCCCGCCGCAGGGTGTTCAGCGCGGCGCCTGCGGCACCCGGCTGCCCTTCGATCTGGGAGAACGCAGCCCGCTCGGCCCGGCGGCTCAGGATCAGGATGGCACCGAGGACTCCGAGGAGGATGCCGACGATGAGGCCCGTGATCCAGTTCTCGAGCAGCGCGCCGATCAGCACGCCGAGGCCGACGACGACGAGGAACACCAGCGCCATGAGCCAGACGACGTTCGGGTCCGCTCGCCGGGTCATCTGGAAGACCTGGAGCATCTGCTTGAAGCTGTTCGGCTTCTTCGCCTTCTTCGGATCTCGATCCGAGGGCGTGTTGGAGGTGTTCTTCGCCATAGTGCTTCAATTCTAAGTGAAACGCCGCCCTCCCAGACCTCGTCCGGAAGGGCGGCGTTTGAATGCGCAGGTGAATCAGCGCACGTTGGCGGCGAGAAGGCTCGCGGCCTCTTGCCGGGTGGTGCCTGAGGATTCGATGTGGGCGAGCTGGGGCGGGATCTCGCGGCCCTTCTTGCGCATGGCGGTCGCCCACAGGCGACCGGCGCGGTACGAGGAGCGAACGAGAGGGCCGCTCATGACGCCGAGGAACCCGATCTCCTCTGCCTCGTGGGAGAGCTCGAGGAACTCCTGCGGCTTGACCCAGCGGTCCACGGGGTGGTGCCGCTCGGAGGGCCGCAGGTACTGGGTGATGGTGAGCAGGTCGCAGCCGGCCTCGTAGAGGTCGCGCATGGCCTGCGAGACCTCCTCGCGGGTCTCGCCCATCCCGAGGATGAGGTTTGACTTGGTGACCATGCCCCGGTTCCTGCCCTGGGTGATGACATCGAGGGAGCGCTCGTACCGGAACGCCGGGCGGATGCGCTTGAAGATCCGCGGCACGGTCTCGACGTTGTGCGCGAAGACCTCGGGCTGGGCCTCGCAGATCGCGGCGATGTGCTCCGGCTTGCCGGAGAAGTCCGGGATGAGGATCTCCACGCCCGTGCCGGGGTTGAGCTCGTGGATCTTGCGGATGGTCTCCGCGTAGAGCCAGGTGCCCTCGTCCTCGAGGTCGTCGCGTGCGACGCCGGTGACGGTCGCGTAGCGCAGGCCCATTGACAGGACGGAGCGGGCGACCTTGGTGGGCTCGAAGCGGTCCAGCGGCGAGGGCTTGCCGGTGTCGATCTGGCAGAAGTCGCACCGCCGCGTGCACTCGGAGCCGCCGATGAGGAAGGTGGCCTCCTTGTCCTCCCAGCATTCGAAGATGTTGGGGCAGCCGGCCTCCTCGCACACGGTGTGGAGGCCTTCCTTCTTCACCTGGTTCTTGAGCTGGATGAACTCCGGGCCCATGTGGACTTTGGCCTTGATCCACTCGGGCTTGCGCTCCACGGGCGTCTCGGCGTTGCGCTGCTCGATGCGCAGCAGCCGGCGCCCCTCGGGTGCGAGCGTCACAGAAGTGCTCCTTCGGTCTGGGCGGGGGCGGTGGAACCATCTGCCGGCCGATCCTCGGCGACGAACTCTCCCGCTCGGCGAGCAAGTTCTTCGGCGATCCGGTCCACGATGTCGAGCGGGCCGACCTCTCGGCCCACTTCCGCAGAAATTGTTGTCGTTCCCGCGTCGGTGATGCCGCACGCGATGATCTGCTCATAGGGGTCGAGGCTGTTGCTGCAGTTGATCGCGAACCCATGGCCGGTGATGCCTTCATGGATGCTGATGCCGATGGCCGCGATCTTGCGATCACCGCCTCGTTCGTCAGCGCGGACCCAGACGCCAGAACGTCCGTCGACGTGCTCCGCCTTGATCCCGTACTCCGAGATCACGGTGATCATGACGTCTTCAAGCAGCTCGACGTAGGCACGCACGCCTCTCGGCTCCTTGAGGCGCACGATCGGGTAGCCGACGAGTTGGCCGGGCCCATGCCACGTGAGCTTACCGCCGCGGTCGACGGGGACGACCGGAGTGCCATCGAGCGGTCGCTCATGGTCCTCTGTGCGCTTGCCTGCCGTGTAGACCGCAGCGTGCTCGAGGAGAAGGACAGTGCTGGGGGCCTCGCCTGCTGCCACCTCGTCGTGGAGCTGACGCTGTGCCGCGAGTCCGGCGGTGTAGTCGACGTAGTCGGGCGCAAACCCCAGCCGGGTGAACGCAAGAGTCATGCGGACTAGCTTAATCCCCCAGAGGAGCGGCGCTGCCATGAGATGACTCACACCGGCCCGGGCGGGCTGTGGATAACTTCCGGCGCCAATCCTCGATCTGCGGTAGACAAGGGTCATGGAACCCACCGAACCAGCGGTCCAGGGGTACGACGTCGTCCGCCTCCTCGGGCGCGGAGGCGCCGGCGACGTCTGGCTCGTCCGGCATCAGCGGAGCGGATCCCTCCGGGCAGCGAAGGTCTTGCGAGCGGGGGCGGGAAGCATACGGGCAGCTGCGCATCCATTGCGCCGCGAGCTCCGCAGGCAGGCCGTCCGCTCGCATCCACACCTGTTGACGTGCCTCGCGTCGACGACCGATGATCGCACCGGCGCCGCCGTGCTGCTGTCCGAATATGCTGCGGGTGGTTCCTTGGCCCGGCTCGTCGCGGCGCGTGGCCGACTGACGGCAGGGGAGACCGTCACCACGATGGGTCCTATCGCCCAAGCGGCCGCTTTCCTGCACGCACAGGGAAGGGCTCACCTCGACATCGCGCCCGGCAACATCCTCTTCACCTCCGAGGGGCGCCCCCTGCTCGCCGATTTCGGCGAGGCGCGGCAGGTCGGAGACAAGGCGGGGGAGACGCGGGGCACCGACGGCTTCTTCGACCCCTTCTCCTCGGGCGCCATAGCAGCCGTGCGCCCTGCAGCGGACGTCTATGGGCTAGGAGCAGTTGCCTGGTTCTGCCTTGTCGGGTCGGCCCCTGGCCCGCGCCGGGCTCGGCCGCCGCTCGGCCTGCTCGCCCCCGGCATCCCCGCGGAGCTTGCGACAGCCGTCGAGGCAGCGCTCGCCGAGGATCCCCGGGAGCGTCCGACGGCGGCGGAGTTCGCCCGGGCTGTCCTGAGGAGTCGCGCTGCCGACCCCGTCGATCTCGCTCCCGCTGTCGACGCCGATGTTCTCCCCGAGCTGGTCACGCGCCTGCAGGAGGGCTCGCGGAGGCGGCGGGCGCTGTCACGTCGGCCCGGCTTTGCTGTGCCACGGCGTCCCCGCCCCAGGTTCATCGCAACGGTCTTCGCCGCAAGCGCGGCGGCAGCCACGGCGGCCGTGGCGCTTGCCGGCACAGGTGTCTTTGGGCTCGGGGACCACTCCAGCAAGAGCGCACCGACCGTTACCGCGACGGCCACCAGGTGGTCCGCTCTGCCCGAACCGCTCAGACGCGGAGCTGAGTCCGACGACCCTGTGCAAGCGGTCCAGTCGCTCGCCGAGATTAGGGCGCTCGCGGTGTCCGGCGCGGACCGAGAGCTCCTGGCCAGGATCAACGCGCCCGGTTCTGAAGCGGACGCAGCGGACCGCAAACTCGCAGCAGACCTCGAATCGTCCGGACAACGGCTTGAAGGGTTCACGGCGAGGGTGCTCTCGGCAGAGCTCGCGGGAACCGATTCGGGAGACGCCGGGACCTCTCGGGCGGACGCAGCGGAAGCCGGCGGCAGCACCGCCGTCGTCCGCGTGCGGGTGGTGACGTCCGCTTTCTCGGTCCGGGGACGCGACGGCACGGAGCTCAAACGCCCTGCCGAGGCAAAGGACCAGTGGCTGCGGATCGTCCTCGAGCGGCGCGATCCCGGCTGGCAGGTGTCGCGGGTGCTCCCAGCCGCCCTGCCTATGATCGGAGGATGACAGCCTCCAGCTACTTTCGGTATCCCCATGTGCACGGCGACCTCGTTGCGTTCGTGGCCGAGGACGACGTGTGGCTTGCCCCGGTCGACGGCGGCCGGGCCTGGCGTATTTCGGCGCTCCAGCTCCCAGCCCGCAATCCGCGCTTCACACCAGACGGCACGAAGGTGGCGTGGAGCGTCGTGCAGGGCAACGCCCCCGAGGCGGTAGTCGCCGACGTCGAGGGCGGAGGCTTCCGTCAGCTCACCCACTTCGGCCACCAGTCCACGCGAGTGAAGGGCTTCGACCCGCGCGGGCGCGTCATCGTCACGAGCGCCCACAATCAGCCTGATTCCCGTCACGCCTACGCCTACGCCGTCCCCGTGGAGGGCGGCCGAGTCGAAGAACTGCCCTTCGGCCCCGTTGATTCGGTTGCCTTCGGCCCCTCGGTCGGCGACGAACGTCCCGTCGTCGTGGGCAGCGTGCTCTCACGTGAGCCCGCCGCGTGGAAGCGCTACCGCGGCGGTGCAATGGGCAAGCTCTGGATCGATGTGGACGGCGGCGGCGAGTTCCGCCGCCTGGCCCCCGAACTGGAGGGCAGCCTGTGCGATCCGCTCTGGATCGGCGGCCGCATCGCATTCCTCTCGGATCACGAGGGCTACGGCAATGTCTATTCGGTTGAGCGGGACGGCTCTGACCTGCGGCGCCACACAGACTTCGACCGCTTCTACGCACGGCACGCGAGTTCGGACGGCTCGAGGATCATCGTCGAGTCGGCGGGCGGGCTCTGGCTCCTCGACGGCCTTGATGCGGAACCCCGCCGGCTCGAGGTGAGCCTCGGCTCGGCCTCGACGTCGCGCCGCCCGGTCCCGCTCGCCGTCGGACGTCACCTTGGCGAGGCGGTGCCGACGCACGACGGCGACGCGAGCGTCGTCGAGTCGCACGGGACTGTGCATTGGCTCACCCATCGGGACGGACCTTCGCGCGTGGTCGAGGCTGCCCCCGGGGTCCGGGCACGTCTGGCCCGTCCGCTCGGGGGTGACCGCGTCGCCTACATCGCGGACCCCGCGGGGGAGGAGGCGCTCTTCGTCAAGGACCTCCGGGACGCCGGGGACTACGCCACCACCGATGAACCACCAGCCGAAGCCGCTTCGGTCCCCGCCGAGAGGGAGGAAGCCGAAACCAGCCTGCCCGCCCCGGTCCCGGTCAGTGCACGGCCTGCCGCCGTGCTGCCGCATGTTCCTGACGAGGGCGCAGAACAGGCCGCCGACGCCGGCGCGGCCGATCGGGAAGACAGGGCACGAGGCACGGCCGAAACACCCGCGAGCGCTCCGCTGCGGTTCGACCTGCCGACCCCTGGCCGCGTCGCCCAACTCCTCCCGAGCCCAGACGGCCGCCGCATTGCGCTGGGCACAGCTTTCGGAGAAGTCCACCTCGTCGATGTCGAGTCGAAGGCGATTCGCACGCTTTCCACCGTGGAGGAGGGCACGATCGAGCAGCTTGCGTGGAGCCCGGATTCCAAGTGGCTGGCCTGGAGCGAGCCCGTCACCGCCTTCGGCTCCCGGTCGAAGCTGCGCATCGCGAACGTCTCGTCCGGCGTGATCGCCGACGTGACCGATGGCCGCTTCTGGGATGCGTGGCCAGCCTTCACGCCAGACGGGAAGTACCTCGCCTTCCTCTCGGGACGCAGCTTCGACCCGGTCTATGACGGCCACTCGTTCGACCTCGCTTTCCCGAGCCCGATCAAGCCGTACATCGTGCCCCTCGCAGCCACGACGGCTGCGCCCTTCGGGCCGAAGGTTGCGGACTTCACTGCCGCATCGGGCGCCCAGAAGGCTGACGGGCAGAAGCCCGACAGCGAGAAGAGCGAATCCGATGAGACCCGGGTCGACCTCGAGGGCCTCGCGCACCGGGTTGTGGCCCTTCCCGTCCGGCAGGGGAACTACTCGCGTCTCACGGCGGCCCCCGGCGCGCTCCTGTGGCTCTCACACGACCTCTCCGGCGCGACTGGCGAGGGCAAGGCCAAGCCGGGGGACAAGGACCCCCAGCCCACGCTCGAACGCCTCGACCTGGGCGATGGTCGCACCGCGACCCTCGTCGCTGCGTTGGACACGTACCGACTGAGCGGGGACGGCTCGAAGGTCGTGTACATCAGCGACCGGCACGTCAGCTCGGTACCGAGCACCGGGAAGGCCGAGGAGGGCTCTGGCGATCACGTCCGCGTCGATCTCGACCGGATCCGCGTCCGCCTCGAGCCGGTAGCCGTGTGGCGGCAGGCATTCGCGGAGGCGTGGCGGCTTCAGCGCGACTTCTTCTGGACCGCCGACATGGCGGGACAGGACTGGGCCGAGGTGCGCTCGCAGTACGAGCCGATCGTCGAGCGGCTCGGCTCCCATGACGATCTGGTCGACCTGCTGTGGGAAGTGCACGGGGAACTCGGGACCTCTCACGCCTATGTGACACCGAGCCTCGCTTCCGAACCCGAGGCCGGGGGCCAAGGGCGTCTTGGCGGCGAGTTCGACTACGACGAGGGCTGGGTCGTGCGCCGGGTCCTCGCGAGCGAATCGTCCGATCCCCTTGCGACGTCCCCGCTCGCTGCACCTGGTGCCGATGTGAGGCCCGGAGACCGCATCCTCGCGATCGACGGCGTCCCGCTCACCTCCCAGTTCGGGCCGGCTATGGCGCTCGTGGGCGCGGCGGGCAAGACGGTCGAGCTCACGATGCTCAACGGCCCTGCGCACGACGGCTGCGAGGGCCAACGCCGCCGGGTCGCCGTCGTCCCCCTCAAGGACGAGGAGCGTCTCCGCTACCAGGACTGGGTCCAGGCGAACCGCCGCCTTGTCCGGGAGGCGTCCGAGGGCCGGTTCGGGTATCTTCATGTGCCCGACATGGGTGCGCGCGGGTGGGCGCAGCTGCACCGCGACCTCGACACCGAGACTGCGCTCGATGCGCTCGTGGTCGATATCCGGCGCAATCGTGGAGGCCATACCTCACAGCTTGTCGCGGAGCTCATCGGACGCCGCGTCACCGGCTGGACGATGCCCCGTGGCGAGCGCCCCCGCACCTATCCACGGCACGCCCCGCGCGGACCCGTCGTCATCCTCGCCGACGAGTTCGCCGGCTCGGACGGCGACATCATCACGCAGGTGGGCAAGCTGCGCGGTATTGGCCCCGTCGTCGGCACCCGGACGTGGGGCGGAGTGATCGGGATCGACAACCGGTTCAGGCTCGCGGACGGCACGGGCGTGACCCAGCCTCGATACGCGACCTGGTTCGGAGACGGAGTCGGCTGGGGTGTGGAGAATCATGGGGTAGTGCCGGACATCGAGGTGGCCTTCCCGCCGCACGCCTACGCGGCCGGCCTCGACCCCCAGCTCGAGCAGGGAATCGGTGTGCTCAAGGAGATGCTCATCGAGATCCCGACCGAGCGGCCGCCTGCTCGCACAGGCTACCCCTCGGTCCGTCCGGCAGCCCTGCCACCGCGTCCACAACAGCTGGCGGAGGCAGGCTCAGCGCTCGCCTACGAGGGGTGAGCGACGACAGGGCCCCTGCTGCGCGCGCAGCAGGGGCCCTGTCTGTCTGGGAGTCCTGGTCAGGACTCGAGCTTCGCGTCGAGGGTGATCTCAATCCCCGCGAGCGCCTGGCTGACCGGGCAGCCCTGCTTGGCGCCATCAGCGATCTTCTCGAACTCGTCCTGTGAGAGGTTCGGCACCTTCGCCGAGAGGGTGAGCTTGCTCGTCGTGATCCCCTTGCCTGGGATGAAGTCGACCTCGGCCTGAGTGTTGATCTCGTCGGCTGTGTACCCTGCTTCGGCCAGACCGTTGCTGAACGCCATCGAGAAGCACGCGGAGTGGGCGGCAGCGATGAGCTCCTCCGGGCTCGTCTTGCCGTTGGCGTCGGCGCTGCGTGCCTTCCACGTCACGTCGTACGTGCCGAGCCCTGACGTGTCGAGGGTCGTCCGTCCGGAACCCTCCATGAGGGTGCCGTTCCAGACGGTGTGGGCGGTACGGATGGTAGCCATGCTTCGCTCCTTCGTTGGGTCCTGTGGACTGCTTCGCCGGCCAGAGGGCCGGAGTGAGTGGACTGGCTCCGCCATCGTAGGCACAAAGAGGCCCCGCTTGCTTCTCGTGAAGCTCGCGGGGCCGGGGTAACTGCGGGCTGCGTCAGGGCCAGATCGTTGCGATGGCGACGTTGAGTAGGGCGAGGCCTCCGACGGCGTGTGCGAGCCCGGGTGCGACGGGTTCGCCCGCCTTCCGACGGCGGTTCCCCACGAAGGCCAGGGCACCGACTACGACGGCGATGATGAATTTGATGGTCAGCTTCAAATAGTCGGGAGAGGCGACATTAGAGTCCGCCTGCTTGGAGAGCACCGTGATGAGGCCGACGAGGATGATGCCGGTGACGAGCTGAGTCATTGCGCCGTCGAACTGCCGAGCGCCCACGGTGGGCTTCTTCATGTTCGCGATCCACGGGCCCACGATCATGGCTGCACCGACGACGTGTAGGAAGACGAAGATGCTCAGGACGACAGTCATGGTCTCGATTCTAATGTTGGGCTGCTGGCCGTCCTGGCTCGATCCGCGGCGCTGAGGGTTCCAAGTGGATAACAAATGGAAAGGCCGAGGCGCGGATCCTGAGGGGATCCGGGCCTCGGCCTGAGCGTCGGTCGGCGGTGCCGCTCAGAGGCCGAGATCGGCCTCGAACGCGCCACCCTCAAGGCGAGCCCGGAGCGTCTGCAGGAAGCGCCCAGCGTCCGCACCATCGACGAGACGGTGGTCGTAGGTGAGCGAGAGGTACATCATCGAGCGGATCGAGATGACGTCGTCGCCCTCTGCATTCTGCGTGACCCACGGCCGCTTCACGATCGCACCCGTGCCGAGGATCGCAACCTGCGGCTGGTTGATGATCGGGGTGTCGAACAGCGCCCCGACGGAACCGATGTTCGTGATGCTGAAAGTTCCGCCGGAAAGCTCGTCCGGGCCGATCTTTCCGCTGCGCGTCCGCGATGCGACGTCGGCGATGCGGCTCGCGAGGCCCGCGAGGTTGAGGTCCCCTGCATCATTGATGACCGGAACAAGGAGGCCCTTCTCGGTGTCCACCGCGATAGCGAGATGCTCCGCGTTGTGGTACGTGATCTCCTGCTTCTCCTCGTTGTACTCCGCGTTGAGCTTCGGGTGCTGCTTGAGCGCCTCGGCGACGGCCTTCGCGATGAAGGGGAGGAACGTGAGCTTGACGCCGTTCTGCGCCTGGAAGTTCGCCTTCGCCCGATCGCGGAGCTTGGCAATCCTCGTCATGTCGATCTCGTGCACCTGCGTGAGCTGAGTCGACGTGTCGAGCGACTCGCGCATGCGGCGGGCGATGACCTGACGGATGCGCGGAGCCTTCTCGGTCGTGCCGCGGAGCGACGACGCGGGGGCGGCCGAAGGCGCGGCGGGAGCCGCCGGAGCAGCAGCCGTCTGGGCAGGCGCCGTCTGGGCAGGCGCCGGAGCAGCCGCCTGCTGGGAAGCCTTCTGTGCCTCGGCAGCAGCGACCACATCCTGCTTGCGGATGCGGCCACCGACGCCGGTGCCCTTGACCGTCGAGAGGTCGACGCCCTGCTGATTGGCGAGCTTCCGGACGAGCGGCGTGACGTAGCCGCCCTCAGCACCGTTGGAAGCGGCTGCAGGTGCAGCGGGAGCGGCCGGTGCAGCGGGAGCCTGCTGTGCGGGCGCTGCCTGTGCAGCCGGCGCGTTCTGCGCTGGCGCGGGAGCGGCCTGGGCCAGCGCCTTGTCCTCGTCCTCCGCCGGGGCCGGTGCCGAGGCGACGGCACCCGAAGACGCAGTCTGCTCAGGCGCCGGGGCGGCCTGAGTCTGCTGCTCGGCTGGGGCGGGCTGGGTCGGCGCAGCCTGGGCGGCCGCACCGGAGCCGATGACCGCGAGGACGGCTCCGACCTCCGCGGTCTCGTCCTCGTTGACCCGGATCTCCTGCAGCGTGCCTGCAACCGGCGAGGGGATCTCCGTGTCGACCTTGTCGGTGGACACTTCGAGGAGAGGCTCATCGACCTCGACAGCGTCGCCGATGCTCTTGAGCCAGCGGGTGACGGTGCCTTCGGTGACGCTCTCGCCGAGGGCAGGAAGCGTCACTTCGTGCCCATCGGGGGCGGCTTGGTCGACGGAGGGCTCGGCCGGTTCCTCTGCTGGCGCTGCCTGGGCAGGAGCCGCCGGCTCGGGCTGCTGGGCAGGCGCGGCCTCCGTGGCCGACTCCTGCGCGGGAGCAGCAGCGGCTGGCGCGGAACCCCCACCCGTGCCGTCTCCGATGCGGGCCAGGGGAGCTCCGACCTCGGCGGTCTCGTCCTCGGCGACGAGGATCTCCTCGAGGACGCCGGCGATGGGCGAGGGGATCTCCGTGTCGACCTTGTCCGTCGAGACCTCGACGAGCGGCTCGTCAACCTCGATACGGTCACCCACCTGCTTGAGCCAGCGGGTGACGGTGCCTTCGGTGACGCTCTCCCCGAGAGCCGGCAAGTTGACGGATTCAGACATTGGCTCCGTGCTCCTTCGTGCTTCTAATCGTGCGATTGGTGTCGTTGCCGCGGGCGTGTCAGCCGTGGAGCGGCTTGCCGGCCAGAGCGAGGTTGGCCTCGCCGAGGGACTCGTTCTGGGTCGGGTGGGCGTGGATGAACTGCGCGACGTCCTCCGGGTAGGCCTCCCAGTTGACGATCAGCTGCGCCTCGCCGATCTGCTCGCCCATGCGCGCTCCGATCATGTGCACGCCGACCACTGGGCCGTCCTTCTGGCGCACGACCTTCACGATTCCGGTCGTACCGAGGATCGAGCTCTTGCCGTTGCCGGCCAGGTTGTACTCCTGCACCTGGACCTGATCGTCGCCGAACTTGGCCTTGGCGCCCTTCTCGGTGTAGCCGACGGTCGCGATCTCGGGGTCGCAGAAGGTCACCTTGGGAATGTTGACGTCCTCGACCACGACCGGATTGAGGCCCGCGATCTCCTCCGCAACGAAGATGCCCTGCTGGAAGCCGCGGTGCGCGAGCTGAACACCCGGCACGATGTCGCCGACGGCGTAGATGTTGCCCACGCCGGTGTGGAGCCGCTCGTTCGTGATCACGAAGCCGCGGTCGATCGTGACGCCCTGCTCTTCGTAGCCGAGGTTCGCGGTCACCGGGCCGCGGCCCACGGCGACGAGGAGGAGTTCGGCCTCGAACGTCTTGCCATCGACCAGGGTGACCTTGACCCCGTTCTCGTCCTGCTCGACGCCCTGGAAGAACGTGCCGGTGTTGAACTTGATGCCGCGCTTCTTGAACGCTCGCTCGAGCTGCTTGATGATCGCATCGTCTTCGTTCGGGACGAGTGAGGGCAGGCCCTCGACGATGGTGACATCGACGCCGAACGACTTCCAGACGGAGGCGAACTCCACGCCGATGACTCCGCCGCCGAGCACGATGGCCGACTTCGGAACGTAGTCGAGTTCGAGGGCCTGGTCGGACGTAATGACCCGGCCGCCCAGCTCAAGGCCCGGGAGGGACCGGGAGTAGGAACCCGTCGCGAGGATGATGTTCTTGCCCTTGTAGGCGGTGCCGTTCACAGTGACCGTGTCCGGGCCGGTCAGTCGGCCCTCGCCTTCGATGACCGTGATGCCCTTGGCCTTGATGAGGCCAGAAAGGCCCTTGAACTTGCCCGCGATGATGCCGTTCTTGTAGGCGTTGACGGCGTCCATATCGATGCCTTCAAGCGTCACGTTCACGCCGTACTTCGCTGCATCGCGCGCGTGGTCCGCGAGCTCTGCCGAGTGGAGGAGGGCCTTCGTGGGGATGCAGCCGTTGTGGAGGCACGTTCCGCCGAGCTTGTTCTTCTCGACGAGCCCGACGCTGTAGCCGAACTGGACGGCACGCAGTGCTGCGGCGTAGCCGCCACTGCCGCCACCGAGGACCAAGATGTCGAATTCCTGCGCAGTTGGCTGGTCGGCCACGTGACGCTCCCTCGCATGAAGGACGGCGATAAGCCGTCGTGGGTGACAATCTGCCGCCAGCTGGTGTGCTGGCAGGCCCGGTATCAGGGCAACCCTATCGCCCTGACGGACTATGCTCCACCTTCCTAGGGTCGTTTGTCCCAGCCTTGTGGCAAGGCTCACGGATCGACCCCGGTTTCGCTTTGTGGATTTATCTTCTCACTTTATGGAATGCCTTGGGGAAGCCTCCAGCTAGTGATCCCTGTCACAGACAGCGAGAGGGCGCCCGGCTGGAAGCCGAACGCCCTCTCGCTTTCCTGATCTGAAGTCAGGAGCGGCTGTTCGCGAGGCCCTCAACGTAGCGGACAAGGGTGCGGACCATCGCTCCCGTGCCCTGCTTCGGCGTGTAGCCCCAAGGGCCACCGGTGTTGAAGGCCGGCCCCGCGACGTCGATATGCGCCCAAGGAATCGTGGACCCGTCGCCGTTCTTGCCGACGAACTCGCGCAGGAAGATTCCTGCCGTGAGCATTCCGCCAGGCCTGTCGCCCACGTTCGCGATGTCGGCCACCGCGGAGTCCAACCCCGCACGCAACTCCTCGGGAAGCGGCATTGCCCAGGCTGCCTCGCCCTCGTCGTCGGCCGCGTCCTTGAGGGCCGCCGTCACTGATGTGTCTCCCATGAGCCCCGCCGTGCGCGTCCCGAGCGCGATGAGGGCGGCGCCGGTGAGCGTCGCGATGTCGATGATGACGTCGGGCTTCTCCTCGCTTGCCGCCGCGAGACCATCTGCCATGACAAGCCGGCCTTCCGCGTCGGTGTTGAGGACCTCGACCGTGGTCCCACCGTGGATCGTGATGACGTCGGCGGGCCGCTGAGCGCTCCCCGAGGGCATGTTCTCCGCAATGCAGAGCCAGGCCGTCACCTTCGTGCGGACTCCGAGGCGTGCCGCCGCGAGGACTGTTGCGAGAACGGAAGCGGCACCCGCCATGTCGCTCTTCATCTCGTCCATCTTGGCGGCGGGCTTGATCGAGATCCCACCGGTATCGAACGTGATTCCCTTGCCGACGAGGTGCACGGACGGGGCCTTCGAGGGCTGCGCCGGCACGTATTCCGCTTTCACGAGTCGCGGGGGGCGCGCACTTCCCTGCCCGACGGCAAGGATGCCGCCGAACCCCTCCTTCTCAAGCCTCTTCTCGTCCCAGACGGTCACCTTGACCGATGTCCCCTTCGCGAGTTCCTTCGCTGCCTCCGCGAACGATGCAGGGTAGAGCTGGCTCGGAGGCATGTTGACCAGCGTGCGCGTCGTGTTCACAGCCTTCGCGACGGCGGCGGCACGCTGGAGGGCAGCGTCCGCGGCCGCGCTTCCCGCAATCGGGGAGAGGACGACGGCGCGCACCACGTTGGGCTTCGCTGCCTCGCCCGAGCGCGCGCGGTGCTCGGTGTACGAGTAGGCGCCGAGAGCCGCGCCCTCGGCAACGGCCGAGAACTCGGCGACCGTGGGTGCGGGGAAGGCGAGGACGACCTTTCCAAGCCCAGCTAGCTGACGCACGGCGGAGCCTGCCGCCCGGCGAAGCTGCTCGCCGGTAGGCGCAGCACTGCCGATCTTTCCCACTCCCGCCAGAGCGATGATCTGCGTGTTGAGCTCCGGAATGCCGGGAAGCCGGATCAGGGAGTCGGGGGCACCGCTCATCCCCAGCAGCCCGAGCGTGCTCTGGATCGCCTCCGCATCCTTGGCGCTCAGGGGGCTCTCGAGAAGGAGCGGGCCGCCGTCGCCCTGCGCGACGCCGATGACGACGGCGTCGCTGGGATTCTTGCGCAGGTCCCGGGCGATGGCGCTCAGTGATGCTTCGGCATTGATGAACACGGAAGGAGGCCTCGATTCTTCTGGGCGTCTGTGGGAAGGCTTCGGGTGGGAGAGCGGTCCCGCTCCGGACTTCCGATCGTAGCCGGTCCTCCCTGCTACCGAGTCCGCGCCGTCGGCAGCCCGCACGGGCACTCAGTGCTGGAGGAGTCGACCGGAATTGCGATGGCCAAGAAGTCAACCATCCACAAATGAACAGTCGCCCCTGCCACTTCCCCAGCAGCAGCCCTGATGACAAGGCTGCGAACATGAGAAGAACTTCCAGCGAACACGACCATCCCGCGCACGCCGGCTCCGACGCTTAAGCCATGGCAAACCCAGAGCGGATAACGAACACCATCACGACGCAATGCGGCTACTGCGGCGAACGACTGGACTGGACTGAATGCCAGACCATCCGAGGCGCCAGGATCAGCGCCCGAATCACCCCCCATCAGGCGACCCGTGACCACATGGCTCAACACCATGCCGAGGAAGAGACCATTGGGACGCTCGCAAGGCCGCAACGCAGACTCTTGCCATGGTCTTCGACGTCGTCTTCCACCTGGCCTGCGTAGGACCGATCATGACCTGTCGTGGAATGATGAGCGGCCGTATGCCGTTGACGTTCAGAGGACCACGAGAGGAGCCAAAGCCAGATGGACCACGCCCGAGGCGGGCCGCTTCAGGACCCCGCTGGCCTGTATGCCGCAGCCCAGGAGCTCCTGGCAGACCCTGATCTGCAGGGCCTGCCGATGCTCATGGGCTTCACCGGCTTCGCTGATGCGGGCCATGCCGTGGAGCAGATCACCGGAGAGCTCCTTGGGGAGGGAACTGCTCGCACCGTCGCCGAATTCGACGTCGATGCCCTCATCGACTACAGGGCCCGCCGCCCGCGGATCACTTTCGTCGAGGACCACCTTGAGGGCTACACCCCCCATCGGCTGGCGCTCTACGCGCTCGTCGACGGGCTCGGCCAGCCATACCTTCTCCTCGCAGGTCCCGAGCCCGACTTCCAGTGGGAGAGGTTCTCGCGAGCCGTCGTCGAGCTTGTCGAGAAGCTGGACGTTCGCCTCGTCCTGTGGACGCATTCCATCCCGATGCCGGTTCCGCACACTCGTCCGCTCGGCGTCACCGTGCACGGAAATCGGCCTGACCTCGTCGACGGAATCTCCCGTTGGAAACCCGTCGTCAGCGTTCCCGCGGCGATCGGCCATCTCCTCGAACTCCATCTCACCGAGGCCCGCCGCAGCGTCGTAGGGTTCGTCGTGCACACACCGCACTATCTGGCAGAGGCAGAATACCCGGCTGCTGCCGTGACGGCCCTTGAGCATCTCGGCGCCGCGGCCTCGCTCATGCTGCCCACCGACCGGCTCCGCGAGGCCAACCGTGAGGTCGAAAGGCAGATCGCCGAGCAAGTCGCGGGCTCGGACGACGTCAGGGAGCTTGTGGAGGGGCTCGAGGAGCGATTCGACGAACGTTCGGCGGATGCGCCGCGCCGCTCACTCCTGGCTGCGATGAGCGGAGAGCTTCCCGACGCCGAAGTACTCGGCGCCGCCGTCGAGGCTTACCTCGCCTCCCAAGAGGAGACGAAGGACACTGAGGCAAACGACGACGACGCCCGGGGAGGCGGCGCGCCCGCCGACTAGGATCGGAGGAGTGAATAGCTGGCGCGCGTGGATGGTATGGGGGATCGGGGTCTTCGCGTACCTCGTGGCCGTGATGCAGCGGACGTCGTTCGGCGTCGTAGGTCTCGAGGCCTCGGCCCGCTTCCATGTCGGCGGGGCGGTGCTCTCGTCCTTCACCGTGCTCCAGCTCGTAGTCTATGCATCGCTTCAGGTGCCGGTCGGCATGCTCGTCGACAGGTTCGGTTCGCGGATCATGGTGGCCACCGGAGCCGTCTTCATGGGACTCGGCCAACTCCAGATCGCCGTCGCCGACTCCGTTGTGACGGGAATCATCGGCCGGATGCTCGTCGGGATGGGCGACGCCATGACGTTCGTCTCGGTGCTGCGGCTTGTCCCACTCTGGTTCCCCGCAAAGCGGTCGCCCCTGCTCACCCAGCTCACCGGCATGCTCGGAATGCTCGGCCAGCTCGTCAGCGTCATCCCCTTCCTTGCGCTCCTGCATGCGAGCGGGTGGACGACAGGCTTCCTCTCGCTGGCGTCGATGTCGGCCCTCGTCGTCGTCCTTGTTCTCGCCCTGCTGCGCAACGCACCCGAAGGGTCGGCACCCGCCCAGCAGACGCAGCCAGAGGGCACGCGGGCCGTTCTGGCCGCGGCCTGGCGCCAGCCGGGCACCCGTCTCGGACTGTGGAGCCACTTCACGGTCCAGTTCAGCGGAAACGTGTTCGCCTTGGCCTGGGGGTTCCCCTTCCTGGTGGCAGGGGAAGGGTACAGTTCTGGCTCCGCAGCCGGGCTCATGTCCTTCTTCGTCGTCGTAGCGCTCTTCGCAGGACCGCCCGTGGGCCGGTTCGTTTCGAGGCACCCGCTCCGCCGGTCGACGTTCGTCCTGCTCATCACGGCGCTGACCGCGCTCGTGTGGGCCGTCGTCCTCGTGTATCCCGGGCAGGCGCCGTTCTGGCTGCTCGTGGTCCTCGTTGCAGCGCTTGCCGTAGGCGGGCCGTCATCCATGATCGGATTCGATTTCGCCCGCACGTTCAATCCGTCGCATCGTCTCGGCACAGCGACGGGCATCGTCAATTCAGGCGGATTCGTCGCGGCCCTCATCACGATGTTCCTCGTCGGCTGGCTCCTGGACGTCCAACACGCCATGGGGCTTTCCCCGGCTGGCCTCTACTCCCTCAGCGCGTTCCGGGTGGCGCTCGCTGTCCAGCTGCTCGTCATGGCGTTCGGGGCCGTCATGGTCCTTCGCGTGCGACGGAAGGTCCGTCGGCAGCTGGCAGCAAACGGCGTGCACGTTGCTCCCTTGCTTGTGGCTGTCCGCACCGCATGGGCCGACTACCGATCTCGGCGCACAGCAGAGGCCGAAAGCTAGACCTAGCCCACTCACAACTTCTCCTCCCCACCCCAGCTTTCGGTGCTCATTTCCTACCGTTGTCCACATAGCCACGCATCCGCACGTGCCGGCCGCCTGTGGGCATCAAGACTTGCGGCATGGACGAGAGCAACGAGCACTTCCCGACCGCCTCCCAACCCGATCGCTGCGACGTGCTGTCGGTGCGTGAACCCGAGGACCTCCTTGGCTACATTCCCCACGCCTTGGGGGAGTGGCCCCAGGAAAGCCTCGTGGCCATCACCCTCGGAGCCGGCTCCGTCGGCGTCTCAGTCCGCGTGGACCTCCCCGGCGCCCTCGAACCAGACGAGCTTGAATGCTTCGCCGGAACCGTGGCCGAATACCTGATCACCGATCCGCTCGCGGACTCGGCCGTCCTGGCCCTGTATTCGGCAGTGGAATGGCGGGACATCAACGTACCTCCGCACGGTGCGGCTGTGACAGCTGTCCGCGCCGCCCTTGCCGATCTCGGGATTCCGCTTCTCGACGCGTGGCTCGTCGGCGAGCACACCTGGCGCAGCCTCCTGTGCGACCAAACGGAGTGCTGTCCGTGGCCCGGCCAGTCCGTCGAGACGATCAGGGCGAGCCGGGTGAACGCTGAACTCGTGTATCGGGGGAGCGCTTTCGGGGCGGAGCCTGAGGCTGGACCCAGGGCCTCGGCTGAGCGGGCCCAAACGCCGGCGCAAGTTGGTCCCCGCAGAGAGTCCGAGGAGGACTGGTGGGCTCCAGGCCAGTTTGCGGCGGCGCTCGCCGTCTGGGACGAGGCGCTTTCGACGGGACGAATTCCTACAGACGAGCGATTGCGGCTCCTCGCCGCATCGCTGGTCCGGCCAGCTCTTCGGGATGCTGTGATTGTAGGCGCAGCGCTCGGCGGGTCTGCGGCTTGGCATGGAAGCCGGGCCATCGGCGTGCTCGATTCCAGTCCGCGCGGAGCAGCTGTGGGTGCGCCGGCTCTGGCCGGGGGGCTCAGCTCCGAGGAAGTGAGTGCCCGAGTCGGAACCTGGGAGGAGCAGCAGGAGACCGAATCGACAGAGATCGACGCTGCGCTCGAATTCGGGGCGGTCATTCTCGGCCAGACACGTGAGCGTCCGCAGTGGGAGCGGATCGAACGGCTCGAGCGGATCATGCGGCTGCTCGTCGAAAGGGAAGAACCCGAGATTCGGGCGCCCGCGCTTGCGGTCCTCGGGTGGATCTGCTGGGCGCGGGGAAGGGGCTCGAAGGCGGCGGGCTTCCTCCGCAGGTCGCTGTCCGCGATCCCGGGCTACCGCTTCGCGGACCTGCTGGCACGCGTGATCGACAGGGGAGACCTCGCGGGCTGGGCACGGAGTCCGGAGACGGCGTGGCGTCGTATGGGCGAGGCCGCCTAGGTCTTTGGGCGCGTGAATGCCGCCGTGGGGGCGTGGTCATGCGACAATAGACGACAGACCCGGTCGGGTCCGAGCACTGGAAGCCAGAATCTCCCCGTTAATTTCGAACCTGCGGGAACGAATCTGGCAGCCGAGGGGTTGATAGATAAGACCCTTCGGTCCGGAACGCGTTCTGCGCGAAGCACGGACTTGACAGGGTCATAGTGGTGTTGCCCTCATGGCGGCGCCAGGACAGCGGCAGGAAGGTGATCGTGACGCCCCCCACGGAGAAGGAAACAGCTGAGAAGGCCACGGTGGATACCGAGGCGCGCAAGGCTGCATCCACCAGGCGCGCTTCGGCGGGCTCGCGCTCCAAGAGCACGACCGCAACCAAGGCCAAGGCGACTGCGCGGAAGTCTGCCAGCAGCGACGCAGCGGCCACGAAGACGTCCCCAAAGGGAGATGCTCCTGAGGATGCCGTCGGGACCGAGGACCTCGAAACGGAAGCCACGGATCTTGATGCGGTGACTCCCGGTGAGGAGGAGATCGCGGCCGAGACCGACGTCGAGGAAGACGGCGAAGGGAAGGCAGCCCCCGGGACTTCCGCCGCCATGGTCATCTCTGACGCCGACGAAGACGATGCACCCGTCCAGCAGGTGACCTCTGCCGGTGCTACGGCAGACCCCGTCAAGGACTACCTCAAGCAGATCGGCAAGGTTGCTCTGCTGAATGCAGAGCAGGAGGTCGACCTCGCGCTCCGCATCGAGGCCGGACTCTTCGCCAAGCACAAGCTTGAGGAAGAGGGCGCAAGCTACGACGTCCAGTACCGGCATGACCTCGAGCGCATCGTCCACGACGGCGAGCGGGCCAAGAACCATCTGCTCGAGGCGAACCTCCGACTGGTCGTCTCCCTCGCCAAGCGCTACACCGGGCGCGGCATGCTCTTCTTGGATCTCATCCAGGAAGGAAATCTGGGCCTCATCCGCGCGGTCGAGAAGTTCGACTACACAAAGGGCTTCAAGTTCTCCACGTACGCCACGTGGTGGATCCGACAGGCCATTACGCGTGCCATGGCGGACCAAGCTCGAACGATCCGCATTCCCGTTCACATGGTCGAGGTCATCAACAAGCTCGCCCGCGTGCAGCGGCAGATGCTGCAGGACCTCGGGCGCGAGCCAACTCCGGAGGAGCTGGCCAAGGAACTCGACATGACGCCCGAGAAGGTCGTCGAGGTGCAGAAGTACGGGCGCGAGCCTATCTCGCTGCACACGCCGCTCGGCGAAGACGGCGATTCCGAGTTCGGCGACCTCATCGAGGATTCGGAGGCCGTTGTTCCGGCCGACGCAGTGAGCTTCACGCTCCTGCAGGAGCAGCTGCATTCGGTCCTCGACACGCTCTCCGAGCGTGAGGCCGGTGTGGTCGCGATGCGTTTCGGCCTTACCGATGGTCAGCCGAAGACGCTGGACGAGATCGGCAAGGTCTACGGCGTGACGCGCGAGCGTATTCGCCAGATCGAGTCGAAGACCATGTCCAAGCTGCGGCACCCGTCGCGTTCGCAAGTCCTGCGCGACTACCTCGACTAAGCCGACTCCGCTGGGCTCGTTTCGGCGAGCCCAGCACCTGACGAGGCCAGGACAAGCGAGGCCAGCACAAGCGAGGCCAGCACAAGAGGGCCCGGACACCATTCGGTGTCCGGGCCCTCTCCGTCTGCTGTAGCGTCTGCAGTCAGGCTTTAGTCCTCTGGTACGGCTGCCCGCTCGGTCAGCCGGTCCGTTTCGTCGTGCCAGTGCGACGCGAGTGGGCGCAGCCGCCCCTCGACCGCGCGCGCATGGTGGGCGCAGAACAGGAGTTCCCCGCCGGACGTCTCGAGAACCACTCGGACGTAGGCCTGGGCGCCGCAGCGGTCGCAGCGGTCGACGGCGGTCAGGGTGCGATCCGCAAGGGCTGAAGTCATCTTGGCCTCCTTCACAGATACCGGGCGGTTCCACGGTGGTCTTACCCATCTAACACCCCGTCCCTCGCCAGACCTTCCATAAAGGGGACGCTTTTCGCTCGCGGCGTATCAATGTTCAATAACGGGAGCAACGCCCTAAGGCGGGTTTGGCCTCTATTCGACGCCCTTCCGGGTGGCGCGAGAGGGAACTGACGCGGAGGCGACTACCCTGTAACGGTAGTGCGTGCGCCTCCAGCGCGCCTTCCTCTGCACCGCGAAGGAGCCCCTCGAGCGTGACCCCGAGCTCTGAATACACCGCTAGGCATCTGTCTGTCCTCGAAGGGCTAGAGGCGGTGCGCAAGCGCCCTGGCATGTACATCGGTTCGACCGACTCGCGCGGTCTCATGCACTGCCTCTGGGAGATCATCGACAACTCGGTGGATGAGGCGCTTGCGGGATTCGGTCACGACATCAAGGTCATCCTTCACCCGGACGGTTCTGTAGAGGTGCACGACGACGGGCGAGGCATCCCTGTCGACGTCGAACCCAAGACGGGCCTGACTGGCGTCGAGGTCGTGTTCACCAAGCTGCACGCGGGCGGCAAATTCGGGGGCGGTTCCTACACCGCGTCGGGTGGCCTCCATGGTGTTGGGGCTTCGGTCGTGAACGCGTTGTCGGCGCGTCTCGACGTCCACGTTGATCGGGGCGGGAAGACGTACCAGATGTCCTTCCGCCGGGGTGAGCCCGGCCGTTTCGCCGACAATGGCTCGCGGCTGAGCCCGGACGCGCCCTTCGACCCCTTCGTCGACGACTCCGTCCTCGACGTCGTCGGCAAGGCGAAGCGTGGGGTGACGGGAACGCGCATCCGGTACTGGGCGGACCGCCAGATCTTCACCCCGGATGCCAAGTTCTCCTACGACGAGCTCGTTGGGCGGGCGCGCCAGACCTCGTTCCTGGTCCCGGGTCTCCGGATCACCGTCCGGGACGAGCGGCGGCTGCCGGGGACGCCGGGAGAGTCGGGCCCTCACGAGGAGGTGTTCCACCACGACGGCGGCATCTCCGAGTTCGTGGACTTCCTCGCGATTGACGCGCCGGTCACGGAGACCTGGCGCCTCCACGGCTCGGGGACGTTCAAGGAAACCGTGCCCGTGCTCGATGAACGCGGACACAGCCAGATCGCCGAAGTGGAGCGCGATTGCGACGTCGACGTCGCGATGCGCTGGGGAGTGGGCTACGACACGACGGTGCGTACGTTCGTCAACATCATCGCGACCCCCAAGGGCGGCACGCACCAGGCTGGCTTCGAAGCCGCGCTGCTCAAGGTCTTCCGGAAGGCGGTCGAAGCGAATGCCCGCAAGCTGAAGGCCGGCAACGACAAGATCGAGAAGGACGACGTCATGGCCGGGCTCACAGCGGTCCTGACCGTCCGGCTGGCCGAGCCGCAGTTCGAGGGCCAGACGAAGGAGATCCTCGGGACGGCCCCGGTCCGGCAGATCGTCTCCAAGGTGATCGAGAAAGAACTCGGTGCCAAGCTGGCCTCCACAGCCCGTGGGGACCGCAACCAGACCTCGGTCCTGCTCGAGAAGGTCGTCAACGAGATGAAGTCGCGCGTCACCGCGCGCCTGCACAAGGAGACGCAGCGTCGCAAGACCGCACTTGAGTCTTCGACCCTGCCTGCCAAGCTCATCGACTGCCGCACGGACGACGTCACCCGTTCGGAGCTCTTCATCGTCGAGGGCGATTCCGCGCTCGGGACCGCACGGCATGCGCGCTCCTCCGAGTTCCAGGCGCTCCTGCCGATCCGCGGCAAGATCCTCAACGTCCAGAAGGCCTCCGTGGGGGACATGCTTTCCAACGCGGAGTGCGCGGCGCTCATCCAGGTTGTGGGGGCCGGATCAGGACGCAGCTTCGACATCGAGGCGGCCCGCTACGGCCGGGTCATCCTCATGACCGACGCGGACGTCGACGGCGCTCACATCCGGACGCTCCTCCTCACGCTCTTCTTCCGGTACATGCGCCCCATGATCGAGGAAGGCCGCGTCTACGCTGCGGTGCCCCCGCTGCACCGGGTGGAGGTGGTCAACGCCGGGAGCAAGGCGAACGAGATGATCTACACCTACTCCGAAGGCGAGCTGCATGCTCTGCTGAAGCGGCTCGAGGGCGAGGGGCGCCGGTACAAGGAGCCGATCCAGCGCTACAAGGGGCTCGGCGAGATGGACGCGGATCAGCTGGCTGAGACGACCATGGACCCGCGCCACCGGAGCCTGCGGCGGGTCACGATCGAGAGCGCGCAGCGCGCCGAGGAGGTGTTCGAGCTCCTCATGGGCTCCGAAGTCGCGCCACGGAAGGACTTCATCGTCTCCGGGAGCGCGAACCTCGATCGCGAGCGCATCGACGCCTGACGCGGCCGCGGCCACGGCAGCTGGGGATCAGGTGACGAGCCCCGGAGCCAACAGGAGCGCCGTCGGCACGGCGAGCATGAGCCCCGAGACGGCAAGCACCGCCGTCGTCTGTGCGGCGGTGAGCTGAGGCTGCGGAGTCAGGAGCCGGCTGAGGCGTGCGGCCACCGAGGCCTCGCCGTCGTCCGAAGGCCCGGCGGTCCCCGGTGTGCGAGAGCTTCCCAGCGACGCCTCGGCTGGATCCGGTGCGGACCCAGCGCTTCCCACCGCAACGAGGGCGATGGCCCGGACGAGGACCTCGTCTGGGGCGGTCCTGCGGGCGACATCATCCGCAAGCATCTCGACGAGAGAAGAGACCGCTTCGCGGGACAGTCGTGAGGTCGGAAGCCACGGAAGCGCCTGGCGCCAGGCCTCGAAGGCCCAGAGCAGGAGATGGTGCCGCTGCGTGAGGTGGGCCCGTTCGTGTTCGACGACGGCGGCCAGTTCGCCGGACGAGAGCGCCTCGACGAGTCCGTCGGAGAGGACCGTGACGGATCTTGAACCGCCGGGGAGGCAGTAGGCGACCGGCGCCGGATGATTGATGACAAGGGTCCGCTCGATCGCGCCGGAGGGCAGACTGAGCACCTCGAGGAGTTCCCTGTGCCTGCGACGCTGGCTCGTGATGCGGGCGTAAGTGAGCCCAAGGGTGAACACAAGGTGCGTCCCGAGCAGCGCAGCGGCGCAGAGAGCGAAGAGATGCCAGAACTGCAGCTCGTCAGAGGCCTTGTTCTCGAGAACAAGGGATGCAGCGCGCCCGATCGCCTGTAGGAGGTTGTCGCCCAACGGCTGGAGGCCGTACACGAGCATCGCCCCGATCATCGACAACCCGCCGGCGAGCGCAATCGACTGCCACAGCACCATGGCGGCGAACGGCGAACGCGAGGTCCACTGGGCGCGCGAGAGGGCCACTGGCACCGGCCACGCGAGCAGGATTGCCAGCAGTGCGAGGAGATACGAGGCTGCGAGCACGGACGTCCTCGGCGACGAGCGGCTTGTGCGTCAGCCCCGGGTGAGGAGTCTGCGGAGGGTGGCCGCTTCGGCCTCGGTCACGCTCCCGATGAAACGGGCGAGGACTGCCTCGCGGTCGGGTGCCGTGCCGAGTGCCTCGTGCATGAGGCGCGCCGTGTGGTCCTCACGAGTCGAGATGGCCCGGTACCGGTGCGGGCGCGTGCCGCGCTCGCGCTCCACGAGGCCCTTCTTCTCGAGACGCGAGAGAACGGTGAGGACGGTCGTGACGGCGAGGTCCTTGCTCTGCACTTCGCTCTGCGCGAGACGATCTCGGAGCTCGTTGGCCGTTGCGGCGTCCGCTGTCGACCAGAGCTGGTCCATGACCGAGCGCTCGAGCTCCCCCAGGCTTGCCATCGTTGTGTCCTTCCGTGACGGGCGATGCGGGTCTCAGTTGGATGACATCGCAGGTGATGTCCCATGAGTCCCGCTATCCATTCTACGCGAGGTAGAAGAAAAAGTGTTCAAGAGCACGCGCGTCGTGCCCCTCCTCGGCCTAAGTGGAAGCTCCACGAGTTCTTGCGTGCCCTGCGAGTGTTCTACACTTTGTAGAAGTCAGTCTTCTACGAATTGTAGAAGACGGCTTTCCGCCCCCGACAGGAGCGCACATGGACGCCTTGGAAATCGCCCGCTGGCAGTTCGGCATCACCACCGTCTACCACTTCATGATGGTCCCGCTCACGATCGGCCTCGGCCTCGTCGTCGCAGTCATGCAGACCGTCTGGTTCCGCACCCGCAAGCCCGAGTACCTCCGGATGACGAAGTTCTGGGGAAAGCTCTTCCTGATCAACTTCATCATGGGCGTGGCGACGGGCCTCGTGCAGGAGTTCCAGTTCGGCATGGCCTGGAGCGAGTACAGCCGTTTCGTCGGGGACGTGTTCGGCGCCCCCCTTGCCCTGGAGGCGTTGCTCGCCTTCTTCGTCGAGTCGACATTCCTCGGGCTCTGGATCTTCGGCTGGAAGCTCCTCCGCCCGGGTCTCCACCTCGCCGCGCTGTGGTGCGCAGTCGCCGGCTCCGCCATCTCGGCCTACTTCATTATCGTGGCCAACAGCTGGATGCAGCATCCCGTCGGCGTCAAGGTCGTCAATGGCCACCCGGTCATGACGGATGCGTGGGCAGTATTCACGAACAACACCGCTCTCGTGGCCGTGCCGCACACGCTCCTGGGTTCGCTCGGCGTAGCCGGCGCGTTCCTGCTCGGCATCTCCTGGTACCACCTCTGGCAGCGCCGCAAGGACGGGATCGATACGGTGGGTGAAGACGGCCGCGTCATCCCCGGCGAAAACCCGGACCTTCCCGGACGCGATCGCATCGATCACCGAGTCTGGCTGCGAAGCCTGCGCATCGGGGCCGTTGTAGCGATGATCTCCTTCGCGGGAACAGCCGTCACCGGAGACATCCAGGGCAAGCTCATGTTCGTCCAGCAGCCCATGAAGATGGCGGCGGCAGAGGCAGCGTGCCACGACGGCACGAGCTTCTCGGTTCTCTCCGTGGGCGACGTCGGCTCCAAGGACTGCTCGAATGTCGCCGCCGTCATCGAAATCCCGGGCCTGCTCTCGTTCCTCGCCCACGGCGACTTCAACACCGACGTCAAGGGCGTGAACAGCCTGATCCCGCAGTATCAGGCCCAGTACGGGAAGAATCTGCCCAACAACCCGATCTACGGTGATCGCGCTGGCGAGGCGATCCAGTACGTCCCCGTCATGGAAGTCACCTACTGGGGCTTCCGAATGATGATCGGTTTCGGGGGGCTCGCCGCGCTCGCCGCCGCCGTCGCGCTCTACCTCACGCGCAAGGGCACGGTTCCCCAAGCCCGGTGGCTCATGCGGCTCGCCGTCGTCGGCATTCTCGCTCCTTTCGGCGCCAATGCCGCGGGCTGGATCTTCACGGAGATGGGCCGCCAGCCCTTCGTCGTCGCCCCGAATCCATCGATGGCAGGCAGCTTCGACCAGGTCTTCATGTTTACCGCCGCCGCCGTCTCGCCGGGCGTGAGCGCGGGGGAACTCCTGACCTCGCTCATCGTCTTCTGTGTGGTCTACGCAGCGCTCATGGTCGTCGAGGTACGGCTGCTCTGGCGCTACACGCGCGGCGGCGTAGCGTCCGCCATGCCTGAGCTCGCCGAGAAGCACGACGACGACGGCGAGCACAAGCAGTCCGACGACGTCCTGGCCTTCGCCTACTAAGGAGTGAGTGGATCATGAATCTCCCCACGGTCTGGTTCTGTGCGGTCGCCGTCCTCTGGATCGGCTACCTCTTCCTCGAAGGCTTCGACCTAGGCGTCGGCATGCTCATGAAGCTCTTCGCCCGCGACGATGACGAGCGCCGTGTCCTGCTCAACACTGTCGGTCCGGTCTGGGATGGCAACGAGGTGTGGCTCATCACCGCGGGAGGCGCCACGTTCGCGGCGTTCCCTCGGTGGTACGCATCCTTGTTCTCGGGCCTGTACCTTCCCCTCACGCTCGCGCTCGTCGCGCTGATCTTCCGCGCCGTCGCCTTCGAGTACCGGGGCAAGATCGCCTCGGCGCGCTGGACGGCCGCGTGGGACTGGGCGATCGTCTTGGGTTCCTTCTTCGCCGCGTTCTGCGTCGGCGCCATGCTTGCCCTCACGACGACGGGCCTGCCGCTCGACGCCAACGGCGACCGCGTCGGGGGAGCGTTCGCGTGGTTCAGCGGCTACGCAGCGTTGGGAGGCGCCGCCGTCGTCGGCTTTGCGCTCGTGCATGCGCTCGCGTTCCTCGCCCTCAAGACCGACGGCGAGATCCGGCTCCGCGCTCACCTCGCCTTCCGTCGCTGGATGCCTCTCGGTGTCCTCCCGCTCGTCGCGTGGGTGATCGCGATCCAGCTCCGGAGCGGCGCGTGGTGGAGCTGGACCCTCACAGCTGTGGCGGCCATGGCTGCCGTGGCCTCGTGGATGCTTGCGCGCCGCGGCTCCGAGGGGCGCGCGTTCCTCCTCATGGCGCTGTTCCTGGCCGCCGGTGCGGCGGCGATCTTCAGCGCCGTCTACCCGGTGGTGCTTCCCTCCACCTTGGATCCGGCCAACAATCTGACCGTCGCAACGGCCTCGTCCTCGCCGTACACCCTGGGCCTCATGTCGATCGTGGCCCTCATCGGTCTTCCGCTCGTGCTGGTCTACCAGAGCTGGACGTACTGGGTGTTCCGCAAGCGCATCACCTTGGGGAGCATCCCGGCAGCCCACAACGTCGTCCCCGCTTTCCTCACGCGCCTCGTGACGGGCCGTGAGGTGCCGGAACCGCCAGTGGGGGCCTGACTCATGCGCCCCCACATTCCCAACGGCCGGGCGACCAAGGCCGCGCTCGCGCTCCTGAGCGTCCTCGCCGTCGTCAAGGCTGCCGCGCTCATCCTCATCGCCCAAGGCGTCGCCTCTGGCCTCGCCGGGGCGTTCGCCGGACACACCGACTGGCGCGGGGCAGCCCTCACCGCAGCGGCAGGCGTGCTTCTCCGGGGCCTCTCCGAATGGGGGTCACTGCAGGCCGGGCGATGGGCGGCTGTGGGGGTCCGGGAGGACTTGCGGGCGCGGCTGGTCGGCGCGGCACTCGAGCGCGGCGGGAGCGTCGGCGGGGGAGCGGACGACGCCGACCGGCGCGTTGCGTCGTCGGCCGCGGCGACCGCGGTCCTCGCCGTGCGAGGACTCGACGGCCTCGATTCCTTCTACACCGCGTACCTTCCGGCCCTTGTCCAGTGCGCCGCCGTCCCGCTGCTCGTGGGTCTGCGGATCCTCGGCGCCGACTGGGTGAGCGCCCTCATCATCGCGCTCACCCTCCCGCTGGTCCCGATCTTCATGATCCTGATCGGCAAGCACACCGAGGACCGCGTCTCCGTGGCGCAGCAAGCCTTGGCCCGCCTCGGATCCCACCTCGTGGAACTTGCCCAGGGCCTCCCGGTCCTCGTTGGCCTCGGACGCGCAGCCGAGCAGCGCAAGGCCCTGCGCGCGCTCTCCGAGGATTTCTCGAACCGGACGATGGGAACCCTGAGGGTCGCGTTCATGTCCTCCCTCGCCCTCGAACTGCTCTCGACCATCTCGGTCGCGGTCGTCGCCGTGTTCATCGGAATCCGCCTCGTGAGCGGCGACATGCCGCTCGAGGCGGGACTGCTCGCCCTCGTGCTCGCTCCCGAATGCTTCCAACCGGTCCGCGACCTCGGGGCGGCCCACCACGCGAGCGAGGACGGGGCTGAAGCACTCCGGCGTGCAGAGGATGCGATCGCAGCTCCAGCCGGGACGCGTCTCTCAGCCGCTGACGCGGCCGGACGCGCGGACGCGGGCCAGGACGAGCGTCAGGACGAGGGGTTGCCGAACGGACCGGCCGAGCTCTGCGTCGAGCGGCTCACCGTCCGCTACGACGGCCGGGCACGCGCGGCCGTGCAGGGCTTGTCATTCACTGCGCCAGCGGGGGAGGCCACGCTGCTCGCGGGCCCGAGCGGTGCAGGCAAGACAACGGTGCTCTTGGCCCTCGCAGGCCTCGTACGGGATGGCGCAGGGGCGACGGTCAGCGGTCGGGTGTCGGGCGCCGAGGCGCGCCGCATCGCGTACGTCCCACAGCACCCGCAATTCACGGAGCCGACGGTCGCGGCGGAGCTCGAACTCGCCGCAGATGGACTCGCACCCAAGAGCATGGGATCCGCCGTGTACCGGGCCCTCGAGGCGGTGCGCTGCGCCGATCTCGCCGAGGCGAGTCCCGCCGAGCTGAGCCCCGGACAGCAGCGGCGCATCGCCGTCGCCCGCGGGCTCCTCCGAGTCGAGGCCGGCGCCACGCTCGTCCTCTTCGACGAGCCGACCGCACACCTCGACGCCCGCTCGGCGAGCGCGGTCGAGACGGCCATCGCGAGCCTGAGAGGCCGCGCCACGGTGGTGCTCGTAGCGCACGATCCCCAGACCGCTGCCCTCGCCCGGACGCGCATCGAGTTGGTTCCGACCGAAGGGATCGAGGACCACGAGTCGCCTGCGCCCTCCAGCAGGTTCGCGGTCTCGGAGCGCGACGTGGATGCCGCTCCGGCGCGGCGCGGCGAGGTCCCCGACTCCGAAGACCGCCCATGGCTTGGAAGCCTTTGGCGGCTCATCCGCCCGGATCTCAGCCGCTACGCCCTCGCAGCACTCTCGGGCGCCGGAGCCGCTGCCGCGGCTGCAGCCCTCGCCGGCCTCTCCGGCTGGCTCATCGTCCGCGCCGCGGAGCATCCGCCCATCCTCTACCTGCTTGCGGCAATGGTCGGGGTCCGCTTCTTCGGCATCACGCGGGCCGCCCTCCGCTACGCCGAGCGGCTTGCCACCCACTCGGCCGTGTTCTCGACGCTCACCCGCCTCCGAGACCGGCTCTGGGAGGCCCTCACGAGCAAGGGGCTGAGCGCCCGGCGTCTGCTTGTCCCCGGAGCCGCTCTCGAAAGCCTCGTCGCGGACGCCGAGTCCGTCCGCGACGAACTTCCGCGGATTCTCCAGCCAATCGCGACCGCCGTGCTCCTCGCCATCGGTGCCCTCGTCGCCGTCGGCATCCTCCTGCCGGCACAGCTTCCCGTTCTCGCGCTTGCCATCGTGGTCTCGGTCGTCGTCGCGCCGCTTGCGACTGCCTGGGCCGATCGCCGCGGTGCGCGCGCCACCCAGCAGGGCAGCGCGCGCCTTCTCGAGTCCATCGGACAAGCGCTTGCGGCGGCCCCTGACCTTGCTGCCAATCGACTCGTGGGACCCGTCCTGGCTCGCCTGCGCGCTGAGGACAAGCGGCTCACGGCGCTCGAGCGGCGCGGCGTCGCTGCGGAGGGGCTTGGCCGAGCGCTCGTGATTCTCGCGACCGGCCTCGCCGCTGCCGCGACGCTCGCCACACCAGCCACCGCAGGCGTCGCCACAAGCACGGCCGCAGCAGTCGTGCTCGTGCAACTCGCGCTCGCCGAGCCCCTCGCCGCCGCGAGCAGCGCTGTCCAGCGGATCCCGGCGCTCGGCTCGGCTCTTGCTCGGGTCGGGGCGACCTCCGACGACGACGCTCCGCGCCGCACCCGCAGCGGCGGGGGCGCGCCCGGCCCCGCGAATGCCGGCCTCTCAATCGATCGGCTCTCGGCCGGTTGGCCGGGCCAGCCGAACGTCTTGGCGAACCTCTCGGCCAAGGCCGCGCCGGGGGAGTGGCTTGTGGTTGCAGGGCCGTCGGGAAGCGGCAAGACAACGCTCCTCGCCGTCCTCCTCGGCTTTCTTCCGCCTCGGTCCGGGAGCGTGGAGGCCAGCGGCAGAATCGCCTGGTGCCCCCAGGAGTCGCACCTCTTCGATTCGACCGTTCGCGGAAACCTTGCGATCTCCCGAGACCGTACCGAGGTGCCGAGCGATGCCGAGCTGTGGGAGGTGCTGGACCGCGTGGGCTTGGGCGATCATGTCCGGTCTCTCCCCGGCGGCCTCGATTCCCGCATCGGGAGCAGGGGCTCAGAGCTCTCCGGCGGCCAGCGGCAACGGCTCGCTGTCGCCCGCACGCTCGTGGCGGATGCCGCCGTCGTGCTCCTCGACGAGCCGACGGCGCACCTCGACCCGCAAGCGGCGCAAGAGCTCATCTCGGGCCTGCACTCGGCGCTCGTGGATCGCAGCGTCGTCATGGTGACCCACCGCGCATCCGAGCTCAGGGACGGGGATCTGCTCGTGCGGCTGGATGCGCTGGACGACGGCGTGCGGAGGCTCGCGCTTGTTGGCTAGCCGCGGACGTCGTGCAGGTGATGTTCGACGTCGTGCAGGAAATACCGCGCGAGGGTCAAGACCGTGAATTCTGAGCCGTTGCTCCGCAGCCCGCGGCGCTCGTAGGCGTCCTCGGGGACCTTCGCGAAGGCATCTCTGGTCCGCGCGCCCTGGGCTGCCAGTTCCTCGCGCACCACCGCCGGGTCGGCGTCCGCGTACGCCTTCTCGACAGCGGCGGCGTCTTGGTCCCAGTCATCGAACCGCGCTCCGTCCTCGGCGAGGATAAGCGCGAGACGCCCCCGGAACACCTCGAAGACGTCACGCACGTGGTAGGCGTACTCCAGAGGTGACCAGGTAGCGGCATCCGGGCGTTCCAGTACGTCGTCACGGCCCAGCACGGCATCCCATCTCGGCAGGGCCGTGTCGAGCCTTCGTGCAACGTCCTGAGGCGTGAGGCTGTCGGCATCGAAGCCGCACTCGGGGCAGACGCGGTCCAAGACCCACGTCCAGTCTTTAGTGTCCGGAATGATCGCCATGACCGGAGTTTAGCCGTCCGGGGGAAGGGAGTGGCCGTGCTCACAATTCCGTGGAAGACCGTCCCCGCGTCCTCTCCTTTGATCACGAAAAGATAACGTTGGGTGCGTTCTGCCTTCGCTGACCCGACGCCTTGTCCAAACGAAGGCTGCTCGGGCCCCGATCCCTTTCGTTATGGGAATTCTCGTGGAGTCGTCGAGGCCGCCGTCCCGTCTCTTCGGAGCCAGAATCGACGCGGAGTGTGATTCCGCTCATTCTCCTTCCGGCTCATCCGAGGGTGCTCAATCACTTGCAGCTACTAGACTCGTTGGCTGCCCGACAGTGGGCGGCAAAGAGTCACAGCAAGACAGCCTCATCGATAAAGCCTCGAGAGAAGAGAGAATGCCGAGAGACCTCGACCAGACCGCCTCCGGTCGCGTGAGCGAGCCGGGAACCGACAAGTCGGCCTCAGACGAGAGGGCGCGGCGTGCGACGCCGCGGCGCCGCATCTCATTCCGGAAGCGCAAGCTCAGGGTCGACGACGTCAACGTCGTCGACCGCTCGATGCTTCACCGCGCGATCGGTGGGACCATCGTCGGCAACACCATGGAGTGGTACGACGTCGGAGTGTTCGGCTATCTCATCACGACGATGGGCCCGGTCTTCCTCCCGGAGGCGGACGCCTCCGTCCAGACGCTCTTCCTGCTCGGCACGTTCGCGGCAACCTTCGTGGCCCGCCCAGCCGGGGGAGTCTTCTTCGGCTGGCTGGGCGACAAGATCGGACGCCAGCGAGTGCTCGCCGCGACGCTCATCATGATGGCAGCGTCGACGTTCGCCCTCGGCCTGCTGCCCGGCTACGACCAGATCGGAGTGTGGGCGGCGGTCCTGCTCGTGATCGTGAAGCTGGTCCAAGGCTTCTCGACGGGTGGAGAGTACGCCGGGGCCACGACGTTCGTGAGCGAGTACGCCGCGGACCGCCGTCGCGGCTTCTTCGCGAGCTTCCTGGACATGGGCAGCTACCTCGGCTTCGCAGTGGGTGCCGCGCTTGTGTCCGTCCTGCAGATGACGCTTGGCTCGGCCGCCATGGGTGAGTACGGCTGGAGGATTCCGTTCCTCGCCGCGGGCCCGCTCGGGGCGATTGCGATCTACTTCCGCCTCCGCATCGAGGAGAGCCCGACGTTCCAAGCCGCACTCGAGGCGCAGGAGCGCTCCGTGCACGAACTGGCGGCCAACGACGAGGCTGCGACCAAGGGCCCTATCGGCATCGTCCGCTCCTACTGGCGGCCGATCCTTGTCGCGATGGTCGTCGTAGCTGCGGCCAACACCGTCGGCTATGCCTTGACGTCCTACATGCCGACGTATCTCACGGAGTCGAAGGGCTACGACGAGCTTCACGGCACCCTTCTCACGATCCCGGTGCTCGTCGTCATGAGCCTGTGCATTCCGCTCACGGGCAAGCTCTCTGACCGCATCGGCCGGCGCCCCGTCCTGTGGATCGGCGCCGTGAGCACGATCGTCCTGTCGATCCCGGCATTCCTCCTGATCGGCGTCGGCAGCGTCCCTGCCACGCTCGCCGGACTTGCCCTGGTTGCGTTCCCCGTGACGTTCTACGTCGCGAACCTCGCCTCGGCGCTGCCCGCACAGTTCCCGACCGCAAGCCGCTACGGCGCGATGGGCATCGCCTACAACTTCGCCGTCGCGATCTTCGGGGGAACGACGCCTTTCATCGTCGACGCCCTCATCAAGGCGACGGGCAACGACATGATGCCCGCGTACTACCTCATGGCCACCTCACTCGTGGGCGGTGCCGCGATCTTCTTCCTCCAGGAGTCTGCGGGGCGGCCTCTTCCGGGATCGATGCCGAGCGTCGAATCGGACGCGGAGGCGCTAGACGTCGTCGAGAACCAGGAAGAGGACCCGCTCATCGACCTCACGCACATGCCGCTCGCCGACGTGCCGGTCGTCGTTGCTGCCGACGGCGAGGCCGTCCAGCTTCCGCTCGACCACCCGGCCGCGGTTGCGGCCGCGGAACAGGCAGGCATCGATCTCGAAGCGACCGCGCTGGAGGCACAGGTCTCCGGCGAGGACCCGGTCGCCTCGGGTACCTCGGCCTAGGGGCGGAGGCTACCGCCGCTAGGGTTCGTACCGCTCATGCCGCGCGGACTGCGAGGTCGGTCCGGGTTTCGGGGATCACACGAAGCTCGGGCCGACCTCTTCTACTGGCTGTGAGAGCGGGACTCCGGAGCCGTCCCTTCGGCCGGGCTCGGTCGGCAAGGAGCGCGCGACGCCGGCGGTCGAGGAGGCCTTGGCAGGACCGTGCCCTGCCCAGGCGACGAGCAGCACGTCCTCGCCCTTGAGGTAACGGTGAGCCCGCACCCCTCCGGTCGCGCGGCCTTTCGCGGGGTATTCGGAGAACGGTGTGATCTTCGCGGTTCCGGGCGCGGTGCCGGGGAGGGCATCTCGGCTCCCCGCGATGGTGACGACGACGGCGCTCTCGTCACCTGATGCGACGACGCCGAAGTGCAGAGCCTTGTCCCCGTCCCCGAGTCGCATGCCTGCCATGCCGCCGGCGGTGCGCCCTTGGGGCCGGACGCTGGAGGCGGGGTAGTGGAGGAGCTGTGCCTGCTCGGAGATGAACACGAGGGAGTCCTCGTCGCTCGCCGGTGCGGCGCCGATGATGCGATCGCCTGGCTTGAGCGTGATGGCCTCCCAGTCCTCCCTGTTGAGGGGGTACTCGGGGCTCAGGCGCTTGACGATTCCCTGCTCAGTCCCCAGTGCCACGACGGTGTCGAGCGGTACGAGCGCGACGAGGGATTCGCCCTTCCCCAAGGAGACGAAGTCCTTCGCAGGGACGCCTCCCGCGAGGTTCGGAAGGCCCGCGGCCGGCGCGAGGACCGGGAGGTCGACCGCCTGAAGGCGGACCATGCGCCCCGTCGAGGTGACGGCACCCAGCTCGCCGCGCGCCGTCGTCCGCACGACTGAACGGAAGACGTCGTGCCGCACGCGTGGACCGCCCTCGGCGAGAGCGTCCGCATTCGCCGTGCGGGCGATGTTGCCAGACGCGGTAAGGATCGCCCAGCACGGTTCGTCCGCGATCTCCAGAGCCAGTGCTGTTGCCTTCCCAGAGGCCTTCTTCTCGCCGTCCTTCGCATTGTTTGCGGCGGCGAGGGCGCGCGCGGCCGCGGGCGCCTGATCCTCTGCGTCGAGAAGCAGCGTGCGCCGCGGAGTGCCGTACTTCGCGGCGATCTCGCCGAGCTCACCGGACACGAGTTGGCGAAGGAGCGTGTCGGAGCCGAGGATCGCTTCGAGCTCCGCGATCTCGCGGCGCAGCTCGTCCTGTTCCTTCTCAAGTTCGATCAGGGAGTACTTCGTGAGCTGCCGAAGGCGCAGTTCGAGGATGTAGTTGGCCTGGATCTCCGTGAGATCGTAGACCGCCATGAGCCGTGTGCGCGCCGCAGCGGCCTCGTCGGAGGTCCTGATGATCTGGATGACCTCGTCGATGTCCATAATGGCCACGAGGAGGCCCTCGACCAGATGGAGCCTGTCCTTGCGCTTGCCGAGCCGGAAGGCGGTCCGGCGCCGAACGACCGAGATCCGGTGCTCTGCGTAGACCCGAAGAAGCGGGAGGAGCCCGAGCGTCTGTGGCTGCCCGTCGACAAGGGCGACGTTGTTGATGCCGAAGGAATCCTCGAGCGGGGTGTAGCGGTAGAGCTGCTCCAGGACGGCGTGCGGATTGAACCCGTTCTTGAGCTCGATCACGAGGCGCAGGCCGTGGTTGCGGTCGGTGAGGTCGATGACGTCGCTGATGCCCTGGAGCTTCTTCGACCCGACGGCGTCCTTGATCTTCTCGATCACCTTCTCGGGACCGACCATGTAGGGAAGCTCAGTCACAACAAGCCCGGTGCGGCGGGCCGTGAGCTGCTCGACAGCGACAGTAGCGCGCGTCCGGAAGGAGCCGCGGCCGGTCCGGTATGCGTCCCGGATGCCGTCGAGGCCGACGATGCGGCCGCCTGAGGGCAGATCCGGGCCCGGGACGAGCTCCATGACCTCCTCGAGCGTGGTGTCCGGGTTCGAGATGACGAGCTGCGCCGCCGAAACGACCTCCGCGAGGTTGTGGGGCGCCATGTTCGTCGCCATGCCGACGGCAATGCCGGAGGCGCCGTTGACGAGCAGGTTGGGGAACGCTGCCGGGAGGACCTCCGGCTGCATGATCTGGTTGTCGTAGTTCGGCACGAAGTCGACAACATCTTCGTCCAGGTCGTCCGTGAGGGCGAGGGCCGCGGCAGCCATACGCGCTTCCGTATAGCGCGGCGCCGCGGGCCCGTCGTCGAGGGAGCCGAAGTTGCCGTGACCATCGATGAGCGGGAGACGGAGGGCAAAGTCCTGTGCCATGCGCACCATGGCGTCGTAGATCGCGGCGTCGCCGTGCGGATGGAGTTTGCCCATCACCTCGCCCACGACTCGGGCGCTCTTCACGTGGCCGCGATCGGGGCGCAACCCCATGTCGCTCATCATGTAGAGAATCCGGCGCTGGACGGGCTTGAGGCCGTCCCGGGCGTCCGGAAGTGCGCGGGAGTAGATGACCGAATACGCGTACTCGAGGAAGGACGTCTCCATCTCCGACGCGACGTCGATGTCCGTGATGTTCTCGGCCGGGACTTCGCCGAGTGGGAGCATATCGGAGGACTTCCCGGACGGGGTGGATCGACGTGCCAACGCTTGCTGAATCCTTACGTATGCGAAGAGGGCTGGGAAAACAGGGCCTGAACTAGGCTAAGCCTATGGCGGACGAGGGCACGGTCAGCGCATATCCCCAGCACTGGGAAGCCGATGTCGTACTCCGCGATGGAGGGACAGCCCACCTCCGGCCCATCCGTCCAAGCGACGCGGAAGCGCTCCAAGCATTCCACATGGGCCAATCGGAAAGCTCCATCTACCTTCGATTCTTCAGCTACAAGGCCCGCCTCACCGAGGCCGAGCTCAAACGGTTCACGGAGGTGGACTACCGGGATCGCGTTGCGCTCGTGATCACCATCGGGGACGAGCTCATCGGGGTCGGCCGATACGACCGGCTTACCGACCCGACCGAAGCCGAGGTTGCGTTCAACATCTCCGATCGGCATCAAGGGCGCGGGATCGGCTCGATTCTGCTCGAGCACCTTGCCGCCGCAGCGAGGGAATGCGGGATCCGCCGCTTCACGGCCGAGGTTCTTCCCGAGAACCGCAAGATGCTGGCCGTCTTCGCAGAGGCTGGCTACGCCCTCGACCGGCGGTTCGACGACGGCGTGGTGAGCGTCGAGTTCGAGATCGATCCGACGGAGAAGTCGCGGGCTGTGATGGAATCCCGCGAGCACCGAGCCGAGGCACTTTCGATCCAGGGGCTGCTCGCGCCACGGTCCGTCGCCGTGATCGGGGCGAGCCGCCGGTGGGGATCGGTCGGGCAGCAACTGCTCGCCCACCTCGTAGACGGAGGCTTCACGGGAAGCGTGTGCGCGATCAATCCCGAGGCGCTCGAACTCGGCGGCATGCTCACCTACGCGCGAATCGGGGACGTCCCCGGGCGGGTTGACCTTGCCCTCGTCGCGGTGGCGTACGACGACGTCGCGGCCGTGGTTGCCGAGTGCGCGGCAGCGGGTGTGCGCGGCGTCGTAGTCGCCTCGTCGGGGTTCGCGGAGAACGGTGAGCGCGGTCTGGCCCTCCAGCGTGAGCTCGTCCGCCACGCGCGCTCCCACGGCATGCGACTCGTCGGGCCGGGTTCGCTCGGGATCGCGAACACGGACCCAGATGTTCGCCTCAACGCCTCGATGGCTCCCGCGATGCCGCGGCAGGGCAGCCTCGGACTCTTCAGCCAGTCCGCCGCGATCGGCATTGCCCTCTACGCCGCCGCCGACCGCCGGAAGCTCGGCTTCTCCTCGCTCTTCTCGGCAGGGAACCGGGCGGACGTGTCGGGGAACGATGTGATGCAGTACTGGGAGGACGACGTCGCGACGAGCGCTGTTGGCCTCTACCTCGAATCGTTCGGCAACCCCCGCAAGTTCTCCCGCATCGCCCGCCGACTCGCCCGCAGCAAGCCGGTCATCGTGGCCAAGAGCGAAATCCTCGGCCTCCGTCTGCCGCCTGGTCACGCCGTCCGCACATCGCAAGCACCGCCCGAGGCCCTCGACGCGATGCTGCGGCAGGCCGGCGTCATCCGCGTCTCGACGCTCGAGAAGCTCGTCGACGTCGCGCAGATCCTCTCGGGCCCGCTCCCGCGCGGTCAACGAGTCGCCGTGCTCTCGAACGCCCCCTCGCTCGCGCGTGTCGTGGCGGACGGAGCCGAGGGATACGACCTGACGGTGACCGACACCGTCACCGATCTCGACCTCTCGGGCCGTTCCATAGCGCTTCCGGCCCTGAGGGCCCGCATCCTTGACCTCATCGACGCAGGTTCTGCCGACTCGATCGTCGTCGCCCTCGTTCCGACCGCGGGTGTGAAGCCTGACGCCATCGCGGAAATCCTTGCCGAATGCGCCGAGGCGCGATCGACGGCCATCCTCGCGGCGTTCACCGGAATCCTCGGGCATCCCGAGCGCGCAGAAGGAATGATCCCCGACCGCGGCGCCGAGGGTCTCGGCTCGCCGACCGTTCCCGCGTTCACCAGCGCCGGCGACGCTGTGGCGGCCCTCGCCGCCGTCGTCCGCTACACAGAGTGGCTCTCGCACGAGGCGAGCGAGCCTTTCGAGGCGACCCACGACGACGACGGCGCCGAGAACCTCATCGAGAGGGAACTCGAAGGCGTCACGGGCCCGGACCTCATACGGCTCGGCCCTCGGCAGGCCGCCGACCTCCTCTCGTGCTACGGGATCGGGGTGCTGCCGTCGCGAGCCGTCGAATCGGCGGATGAGGCCGTAGCGGCGGCCGAGGCCCTCGGATGGCCCGTCGCGCTCAAGTCGACGTCCTCGAGCCTCCGGCATCGGCTGGACCTGGGCACCGTTCGCCTGGACATCCGCGACGAACCGTCGCTCCGTTCGGCGTTCCGGTTCATGGAGCAGTCGCTGTCTGGCTACGGGGAACTCGCTGCAGGTCCGAGCGGGGCCCCGAGACTCGAAGTCCAGAGCATGGCTCCGCTCGGGCAGGCGTGCGTCGTGCGGGCGATCGAGGACCCCCTGCTCGGCCCTGTCATCTCGTTCGGTCTCGCGGGGGATGCGGTCGCCCTCCTCGACGACTGGGCCCACCGGGTTCCGCCACTCACGAAGCTGGACGTCTGCGACCTCGTGCGGGCACCGCGCGCCTCCGAGAAGCTCTTCGGGTACGAAGGCCTTGCGCCCCTCGACGTGGCTGCCCTCGAGAGCCTCGTCGGGAGGGTGTCGCTGCTCAAGGACCGGCATCCCGAGGTCTCCGTGCTCGAGCTCAAGCCCGTGGTGGTGAGCGAGCGTGGGCTCACGGTGCTGCATGCAGAGGTGTGGCTCGGGAACGCGGCGCACCGCACCGACAGCGCGCGCCGCGCAATGTCCGAACAGTAGCCTGCACGTGCCGATATCACACGGACGACCCATTTGGAGGGTCCCTCGCCCTGTCTGGGAGAATAAGGGTATGAGCCACACGCCGTCCTCCCATGTGCCGGGCCATGAGCCGGCCGCGCGATCCTTGAGCGCAGACCTCGAGCGCACGGGCTTCTACCCCCGGCTCGTAGCCGACGTCGTCCACGATGCCCTCGACGGGGCTTCGCCGCTCGCCCACCTCGTCCACCTCGAGACGCACTTCGAGCGAGCGGAAGTCCGGCGCCACATCACCGTCCTCGCGCTAACCGACGAACTGCTCGTCATCACGCATGTCGACGAGGCACCGCTCGAGGCGGACCCGCAGCGCACGACGGCCCAGGTGTCGACTGAGTCCATCCCGCTCTCCCAGGTTCGGACCGTCGTCCTGAGCTACGTCTTCACAGAACCCGCAGCCTACGAACCGGGCGATCCGGTCCGCGAGGTGACGCTCTCCATCGCGTGGTCCGGCGGTCAGCGTCTGGATCTCCTGCCGGCTTCCTGTGGGGACCCGAACTGCGAGGCCGATCACGGCTATACGGGCAGCATCGCCCAAGAGGACATCGTCCTGCGGATCAGCTCGGAGGCTGACGGAACTGAGGCCGTGAACACGGCCAAGCATTTCGCGCGGCTGCTTCGCACCGCGAACGCCGCAAGTCCCACCCGAGTGGTGCAGAGCCCGTCAGCGCCCCCTCCACCCGCCTCGCGCCCGCGGCTCGCCGGCCTCGGCGGCCGTCCCTCGCGGGGGCATGGGGGCCGCGAGTGACGGGAGCACCGGTTCCGGCGGCCCTTGAAACCCTGCCCGCCGCCCCTGACTACGGGCGCCGGAGCATCGCCGACGTCCTGCCGAGCTGTGCCGCGGCCCTCGGCGCGGACGGCTTCGAGAACCGACTCGGGCTCCCGGGCGCCCCGCGGGTCTGCGTCGTCATGGTCGATGGGCTCGGGCGATCCCTGCTGACCCAGCGCGCGGCCCACACGCCGTTCCTCCGTGGGAAGCTGCAGGCGGGGCAGGGGAACATCCCGACCACACTCGACGCAGCCTTCCCGAGTACGACCGCGGCATCCCTCGCGAGTTTCGGCACAGGGCTTCCCCCGGGCCAACACGGAATGGTCGGATATGACGTCTTGGCCCCGCACCTCGGACGCGTCGTGAACCAGCTCAACGGCTGGGACCCCGCCGTGGACCCCGACAGGTGGCAGCCGTTCCCCACGGTGTTCGAGCGCCTCGATCCCGGGATCCCGGTCGCGACCGTCAGTCTTCCGCAGTTCGAGGGCTCCCCGATGACGCGCGCCGCGCTTCGCGGGGGCCGCTTCATCGGCGCGGAGACGCTTCATGCACGGACGACGGCCGCCGCCGCGGCGCTCGCAGCCTCCCCACGTATGCTCCTGTACTTCTACCTCAACGAGCTCGACAAGGCGGGCCATGTCGCAGGCTGCGGATCACGAGCATGGGAGGAAGCACTCGAGGAGGTTGACGCGTCCATCCGCAGGCTCGATGCGCAGCTCTCGGCCAACACGCTCGTCCTCGTGACGGGGGACCACGGCATGGTCGACGTCGCCGAGGATCATCGGGTCGATTTCGGCGCGGAGCCGGAGTTGGTCGAGGGGATCAGGTTCACCGCGGGCGAGCCACGCATGGTGCACCTCCACCTCGAGGATCCGGCGGACGACGGCGCGTTGCGGCGCGTGCTCGAGAGGTGGCAGGAGCGCTTCGGCAAGCAGGCGTGGGTCATGACGAAGGGGCAGGCAATCGAGCACGGGCTCTTCGGGGACGTCCGTCCGGAAGTTCAGGAGCGCATCGGGGACATACTCGTGGCGCCCCATGGGGAGCTGGCCCTGTATGACGGACGGCGGGTTCGTCCTGCCGCCTTCTCCATGGTCGGGCAGCACGGCTCGCTCACCAAGGCAGAGCGACTCGTCCCGCTCGTCGCGTTCCGCGCGTCCGGCCCCGCGCAGTCCAAGCGGCGGCGCCGGGGCTGAGGACCTCAGGCTGTCGTTTCAGAAGCCTCCCGCTTCGGCAGCCTCCGGCGTAGGGTAGTTAGTACACGTCAACTAACTCTGGCGTATCCAAGAGCGGCTACCCGTCGACTGGAGGCTTCCATGAGCTCAAATGCCTTGACCGCATACCGCGCGCGGAGGGCGGCTCACGCAGAGCGCGACCTCGCGAGCCCCCACTACAAATGGATCGTCCTGTCCAACACGACGCTCGGCGTCCTCATGGCGACGATCAACTCCTCGATTCTGCTGATCGCCCTGCCCGACATCTTCCGGGGAATCGGAATCAACCCCCTCGAACCAGGCAACACGGGCCTCCTGCTCTGGCTCATCATGGGCTATCTCGTCGTTACCGCCGTACTGGTGGTGAGCTTCGGGCGTTTGGGCGACATGTACGGGCGCGTGCGGATGTACAACGCGGGCTTCGCGATCTTCACCTTCTTCTCAATCCTGCTCTCGGTCACGTGGCTCCACGGCACGGCAGGAGCGGTATGGCTCATCGCCATGCGCATCCTCCAAGGCATCGGCGGGGCGCTCCTCATGGCGAACTCGAGTGCGATCATCACCGACGCCTTCCCGGTCAATCAGCGCGGCCTAGGGTTGGGCCTCAACCAGGTGGCCGGGATCGCGGGCTCATTCCTCGGCCTGATCATCGGCGGCCTGCTCGGTCCTGTCGAGTGGCACCTCGTCTTCCTCGTCTCGGTTCCTGTGGGCCTGTTCGGCACCGTCTGGGCCTCGCTGCGGCTGCACGAGTCGGGTACGAGGCCTCGCTCCCATATGGACTGGTGGGGCAACCTCACGTTCGCCGTCGGCCTCATCGCGGTGCTCGTGGGCATCACGTACGGTATCCAGCCGTATGGGGGCAACGCCATGGGCTGGACCAACCCGGCGGTCCTCGTCGCGATCCTCGGAGGCGTCGCCGTCCTCATCGTGTTCTGCGTCATCGAGGTTCGGACGCCTGACCCGATGTTCCGGCTGGACCTGTTCCGTATCCGCGCGTTCTCGGCCGGGAACCTCGCCAGCCTCCTCTCAGGGCTTGGCCGCGGCGGCCTCATGTTCATCCTCATCATCTGGCTACAGGGAATTTGGCTACCGCGGCACGGTTACAGCTTCGAATCGACACCGCTCTGGGCGGGCATCTACATGCTCCCGCTCACGATCGGCTTCCTCTTGGCCGGCCCCACCTCTGGCTGGCTCTCGGATCGCTTCGGGGCACGGCTCCTGGCGACCGGCGGGATGGTCGTCGCGGCAGCGAGCTTCCTCTGGCTGCTCGTGCTGCCGGTGAACTTCGACTACTGGGTCTTTGCCTTGGCGCTCCTTGCGAACGGCATCGGCATGGGCCTCTTTGCCGCGCCCAACCGGGCGGGCATCATGAACAGCCTTCCGCCGGGGCAGAGGGGTGTCGGTGCGGGGATGAGCACGACCTTCCAGAACTCATCGATGGTGCTCTCGATCGGCATCTTCTTCTCGCTCATGATCGCAGGACTCGCGGGATCGCTCCCGCACACGCTGAGCTCGGGGCTCATGGCCCAGGGCGTCCCGGCCGCCGCGGCTGATCGGATCGCCGCGCTACCGCCGGTCGGCGTGCTGTTCGCCTCGCTCCTCGGCTACAACCCGGTGCAGACGCTCCTGGGACCGCAGGTGCTTGGGCATCTTCCCGCGGCCAACGTGCAGTACCTGACGGGCCGGGCCTTCTTCCCGTCGCTCATTTCCGGACCGTTCGCATCAGGGTTAGCAGTCGCGTTCGCCTTCGCCGTGGCCGCGTGCCTCATCGCGGCCATCGCTTCTGCCCTCCGCGGTGAGAGGTATGTGGATCCAGGGACCGGGACTGCCGGGTCTTCCGGGATGGCAGGAACAGCGAAGCCGGCAGGAACAGCGAAGCCGGTAGAAGCAGCGAAGCCGGTAGAAGCAGCGACCGGGGCAGGAACGGCAGGAACCGTTGAAACGGAAGGCTCTGTCTCTGGGTCGGAGGCGGAGCCGGAGACGGAGGCGGAGTCGGAGGAAGCCGGTGCCTCCGCTCCGGAGGGGAGGCACGGATGACAAACGGCTCGAGCCGTCGTGATGCCGAGACCGCGGCCCTCGCCGCGGAGCTGCGCACCGCCGTCAACCGGCTCGCGTTCTACCTCCGGCGGGACGCTGGGAAGCGCGATTTGACGCCTTCGCGGCTCGCAGCCCTCGCGGCGCTTGACCGGGGAGGCCCTCAGCGGCCCGGCGATCTCGCTGCGAGCCTTGGTATCAGCGCGGCCAGCATGTCCCGGCTTACGGAGGCGCTCGAGAGCGGCGGGTGGGTGCGGAGGACGCCCGACTCGGCCGACAGGAGGGCCTTCGTGCTGGCTCTGACGGAGGAGGGGACGGCGACGATCAACGACGTCCGCCGTGAGGGCACGAGTCAGCTCGCTGAGGAGGTCGCATCGCTTTCGGCGCCGGAACGCGCGGCGCTGGTAGCCGCGCTGCCTGTCCTGACAGGCCTGGCCGACCGGCACCTCGACGGACTTTCCCGCTCGTCGCCTGCGGCAGAAGCCCGAGCGGCTCTGTAGGCCCTCAAAGTTCGAGGTCCGGCTGGCCCAGCTGCCAGACAGAACTTGAGGTCTGGCAGCTGCTATTCGCTCTTGGTTCCGAACACGATCTCGTCCCACGTCGGGATCGACGACCGCTTCGAGCGGGAGGCGCGGCGGGCCGGCTCCGGAATCGTCTCCGTCTCGGCGGACGGCGTCTCCTGCGACTTCCCCGCGGCCTGATCGCTGGCTCCGGACTGAGGCGCTTCGCTGCCAGAGGGAGCAGATTCCTCTATCGCCGAACCGCGCTCGCCCGCATGATCGGAGTCCGGCGCCTCGGTCCCTCCGTCGGCCTTCCGGGCCTCATCCGTCCTGGGCACCGGGACGATCGTGACTTCCCGCGTCGTCGTGCTCAGCCCCGGGGCCAGCCGCAAGTGCGGGTCCTCCTGCGGGCGGTCCGGCTCATCCTCTCGAGGTAGGCGCGGGAAGATCGGGGCCACGCTGTCCCGCACCGGCTCGAGCCGGCGGGGCCGCTGCTCGTTGTCGCGCTCGTCTCCGCGGCCGCGCCGGTCCCGCTGCGCTCGATCGGCCGAACCACGATCGGCCGAACCACGATCGGCCGAACCACGATCGGCCGGCGCGAGCTCCGGCTCGCTCCGTTCGTTCGTCTCGCCGGGCCGTGGATGCGCTGCGGGGATCCCTTGCGTGAGCAGGAGCGCGAGGGCGTCCTCTGCGTCCTCGTCAATGCCCAGGCGCTGCCCGCGCCGGGCACGCAGCATGTCGAGGAGGTCCGACTCGGGGTCCCGTTGCTCAGGGTTCGGGTTCTCCGGGCGGGGCGCCTCCGGGGCCTCCACGTCGAAGGGGCGGTCGACGACGGAGAGCCGCCTCGGTGAGGTCGGGCCCTCGAGCGGTTCGAGCTCGCTCAGCTGCTGAGCCCAACGATTGGCGTTCGCCACGCTCCGGCGCACGGGGTTGAAGGTCCAGATCGCGGGAGGCTCCTCGCCGATCGCCGCAGGCGCCCCCTCCGGCAGGGCAAAGCGGGCGACGACGGTCCACAGGCCATCGCGGCGCCGCCACGAGTCCCACTCGACTGAGGACGGATTGACGCCGTGCACGCCAAGACGGTGTGCGACGACGTCACCCAGTCTCGCTGGCCCGTTGCCGAACTCGGCCGCGAAGGCAGAGTGGGCGGGAGGCGGCGGCCCAACCTCCGTGGCCTGAGCGAGCAGCGAGATGTGTTCGCGCTCGGCCAGAACCGGGCTCTCATAGCGGCGGATGCGGTCGATCGGGATGCCCGAGGATTCGGAAATGCTCTCCGCGGTCGCTCCAGCGCGGATTTCGGCCTGGATCTGGCGGGGCGAGAGGTTCGTCTCCCCGGAGGGCGCAGGTCGTTGCGGAGCTGGCCGCGCAACCGCACGGCGAAGCGCCTCGTCGACGCGGAGGCGGAAGAGCTCGCCCGAGGCAGCGCTCAGCAGAAGATGCTGCCCGTCGTCGTGAACGCCGACGAGGCGAAGTTCCTGCAGATTGTCCTGCGGTTGCTCCCGCATTGAAGCCTCCAGCGTTGCCTAGTCTTGACGGAAACTCTGCCATTGTCCGGCTTGGTTTGCAGCCTCATCGCTCGGTGTGCCGCGACTTCTCCGGCCACAATCCGGGGCCGAGTGGCGAAACTTGCGCCGATCGGGAACAATCTCCCCGTCACTGGGCACAAAATGGGGGCCGAGTGCGTTAGAGAGTGGACTACGTGGAGTGACCACGTGACTGATGCGAGTAACCGGAGCGTGAACGAATAACTATGGCGACCGACTACGATGCGCCGCGCAAGAACGAGGAAGAGCTCAACGAGGATTCCATCGAAGAGCTGAAGACGCGACGCACGGACAAGCAGTCCGCTTCGGTGGACGAGGATGAGGCCGAGGCCGCGGACAGCTATGAGCTGCCGGGCGCTGACCTCTCCGGCGAGGAGCTGCTCGTGCGCGTCCTGCCCGCCCAGGCGGACGAATTCACGTGCGCGTCCTGCTTCTTGGTGCGCCACCGGTCCCAGATCGCCCGTGAGAAGAACGGGCTGTACTACTGCAAGGAGTGCGAGGGCTAAGCCTTCAGCACGGTGGAATGCGAACGGGGCCGAGCAGATGCTCGGCCCCGTTCGCGTATCCGGCTTCAGGCTTGGCGTCCAGCGAGCGCTTCGACGAGCTTTGCAGGGCGCCGGGTCGAGACGAGCCAGTACGGCGTCGGATCCTCCGGGTCGTCGAGTTCCACGCGTACAACCGGGGAGATCCATCCGCGCATGCAGAGATACGCGCGGCCGTCGAGCCGCGTGCCGCGCTCCGCTGTGGCCTCGTCGCCCAGGAATGCCTCGACGGACGCCACGAACTCGCGTGGCAGGACTGCGCGGCCTGCCCGCAACTCGCCCCGTGTCACGACCACGGCGGGAGTCGTCGCAATGAGGATTCCGAACAGGACGAGGAAGACCAGAATGGCGCCGGTGTACCCCGCCGCAATGCTGATCGGGGCGAGCACGAGGATGCACGCACCCGCGATGCCGACGACGACGACCCAGACCCACCATGAGGGCCAGAGCTTTTCACTGTAGAGGGTCGCCGCGCTGTCGCGGGGCGCGGGACCAGAGGAGGGCGAATCAGGCATGGGTCCAGCTTTCCACCTCGTATAGGCGAGCACCAAAGCAGGAGGCGCGAGCAACCCGATAGAGTGGTCTGGTGACCGCAGCCGAGACGACTGACGACGCCACCGCCCGCACTGCCCTTGAATGGGAGCCCACCCTCGAGATCGAGGTGGTCATGCTCGACGACGGCCTCCCGGCGCCGTCGTACGCCCATCCGGGCGACGCCGGTGCCGACCTGTGCTCGAGGATCGACTTCACGCTCGAGCCCGGTGAGCGGCTTCTTGTTCCGACCGGGGTGAGCATCGCCCTTCCGTTCGGCTACGTTGCGCTCATCCATCCGAGGTCGGGCCTTGCGACCCGGCACGGCCTCACAGTCGTCAACGCTCCAGGCACGGTCGACGCCGGCTACCGGGGAGAGATAGCGGTGACTCTCCTGAACACGGATGCTCGTGAAGCCCTGAGCCTCCGTCGCGGCGATAGAATTGCGCAGATGGTGATCCAGCGCGTCGAGTACGCGCGCTTCGTCCCCGTCGGCTCCCTTTCGGAGTCGGCGCGGGGGACCGGTGGCTTCGGCTCCACTGGAGGATTCTCGGCGCACTAGCGCCTGCACGGACGGGAGGCGCGCGAGGGCGGCTTCGCGGACGGCTGACTGAAGGAGTTGTTGACGTGCTGTTCGGACGTGGCAAGAACGCCAAGCTGACCGCTGAGGATCCCTCGGTGCTCGGCACGCCCCAGCGAGAGGCCGAGCCGGACAAGAGCGGCTTCGGGCGCCCCTCCAAGGGGCCGTTCGATGCAAGCGAGAAGGACACTGCCGTCGGCTACGTCGACCTCGGCGCGATCCTCATCCGTCCCGTTGAAGGGCTCCAGATCCGCCTCGAAGTCGAGGAGGCAACGCGACGTGTCGTCGCAGTGACCCTTGACCTCAACGGCTCGAGCCTGCAGCTTCAAGCGTTTGCCGCCCCCAGGTCGGCAGGCCTCTGGGGAGAGATCCGGGCGCAGATCGCCCAGTCGGTGGCCAGTCAGGGCGGCACGGTGGAGGAAATCGAGGGAAGCTTCGGCCCCGAGCTCATCGCCAAGCTCCCTACGTCCACAGCCGATGGGCGGCGAGGCTATCGCGTAGCGCACTTCATGGGAGTCGACGGGCCCCGTTGGTTCCTGCGCGGCGTCATGTCCGGCAGCGCTGTCATGGACCGGGCGGGAGCGGAGGAGCTCGAAGAACTGTTCCGTTCAGTCGTCGTCGACCGTGGTGAGGCGCCGCTGCCGCCGAGCGAGCTCCTCCCTCTGCGCCTCCCGGTCGACCAGCCCCAGCAGGAGCAGGCCGACGCCCCCGGGTTCGCTGCGCCCGAGCGCGGCCCGGAGATCACGCATCTTGGGTGAGCGCTCCACGCCAGCCCCGCTTGAGTTCTCCCGTCTTCCGGAGCGTGGCGTAGTCGCGGGCGAGGGAGTGATCCGTTCCGTGACGTTCGTCGCACCCTCGGAGGCCCCCCGCTTCACCGCAATGATCGAAGACGCTGGGGCCGAAAGGCCCGGACGGGGCCCGGCGATACGTCTCGTATGGCTCGGGCGCCGCCAGATCCGCGGCATCGGGGCAGGCACGCCTATCCGATTCTCTGGAATGCTTTCCACCGTCGGGGGAGAGCCCACCGTGTACAACCCCCGCTACGAGATCCTCGCGAAGGAAGAGTGAGATGGAGCCCGAGGGACAGCCGCCGAAGGAACCGGGAGCCGCTGAGCTGGCCGCCGCCTATGCCGCCAGGGCAGGGCTCCATCGCCACGCGGACGGGCGGATCGACGTCCTCCGCAGCGCAGGCGGGGTACGCGGCGTCCTCGAGAGCATCCTGCCCGGACTCGTGTTCCTCGTGGCCTTCACCGCGGTGCGGGATCTCGTGCTCTCGGCTGTGCTCTCGCTCGCCGTGGCGGCTGTGTTCGTCGTCGTTCGGCTTTTCACGCGGACTTCTCTGACCCAGGCTTTCGCAGGCATCGTCGGCATCGCTGTCTCCGCTGCCCTCGCCCTCTTCACGGGCAAGGCGGAGAACTTCTACGTCTCGGGCTTCCTGACGAATGCGGCCTACATTCTCGCGCTCGCCATCTCGGTCTTCGTGAAGTGGCCGCTCATGGGAGTGGTCTTCGGTTTCCTGCGCAATGAGGGCGTCCACTGGCGCGGCGATGCTCAGCGGGCTCGGCAATATCGGCTCGGAACCTGGATCATGGTGGCAGTCCTAGGACTGCGGTTGGTCGTCGAGGTACCGCTGTACCTCATGGGCGACGCGGGCCTCGTCGCCCTTGGAGCCATGCGCCTGCTCCTCGGGGTTCCCCTCTACGCGCTCGGGATCTGGCTCGCGTGGCTCGTTACCCGGCCCGCGGCTCCCTCGCCTGAAGCCGCAGGGGACTAGCCCTCACGCGGCGGTGGTTCAGCCGTCGAAGAGGTCGTCCTCGCTCTCCTCCGCCGGAAGTTCCTCCGCTTCTTCGCCGTTGCCCGGCGAGAGGAGGCCCCGCAGCGCATCCTCGGCAGCGATGGTCGTGACGAAGAACAGCTCGTCCCGGTGATCTATCACGTCGTCGATGCTCGGCGTGATGGGGGACTGGTCGCGGAGGATCGCTACAAGGGCCGCGTCGGTGGGCCATTCGACTTGGCCGACGGTACGTCCTATGAGGTCAGAGTTGGCCGGCACGGTGAATTCGACCAGCGACGCGACCCCGGTCTGGAGCGTCAGGAGCCGCACGACATCGCCGATCTCGACTGCCTCTTCGACGAGCGCTGTCATGAGACGAGGGGTGTTGACTGCCACGTCGACGCCCCACGAGCCGTCGAACATCCAGTCGTTCTTGGGGTTGTTGACCCGGCCCACGGTGCGGCCCACACCGAACTCGGTCTTGGCGAGCAGCGAGACGACGAGGTTGACCTTGTCGTCTCCGGTCGCGGCAACGACAACGTCCGCGTCGTCGACCCGCGCCTCCTTCAGGGTCGAGATCTCGCACGCGTCGCCCACGAGCCACTTCGCGCCGCGGAGGCCGCTGCGGCCGATGACCTCGGGCTTGGGGTCGATGAGCAGCACGTCGTGGCGGTGCGCGAGCAGTTCCCGGGCGATGGACGAGCCGACGCTTCCGGCGCCCGCGATGATGACCTTCACAATCCCTCCTTGGCGGGCGGCGCCGCGAGAATGCGGGACACGTCGCCCGAGTCGTCGAGGCTCATCATGACGTGGACCGTGTCCCCCTCCTGATAGCTCGTGCTGGCGCTGGGGAGCATTCCTTCGCCGAAGCGCGTCACATAGGCAACGCGCACGGGGGCCGCCTTCTCGATGGCGGAGAGCGGTTGTCCGAGCCATGCGGGATCGAGATCCACTTCGGTCAGGACGAGCCGGCCGGACGCGTCGCGGAAGTCCCCCGCGATGCCGGCTTCTGGCAGGATGCGGCGCAGCACCTGGTCGGCGCTCCATCGCACCGCCGCGACCGTCGGGATGCCCAGTCGCTGGTAGATCTCGGCGCGGCCGGGGTCATAGATCCTCGCCACGACGTGCGGCACATGGAACGTCTCGCGGGCGACCCGCGTTGCGAGGATGTTGGAGTTGTCGCCGCTCGAGACGGCCGCAAAAGCGTAGGCATCCTCGATCCCGGCTTGGCGCATCGTGTCACGGTCGAAGCCGATGCCCGTGACCTTGCGCCCCCCGAAAGTACGCCGAAGACGGCGGAAAGCCCGGTCGTCCTGGTCGATGATGGCCACCGTGTGGCCCGAGTCCTCGAGTGTGTGCGCGAGGGAGACGCCCACACGCCCGCACCCCATGATCACGTAATGCGCCACCCGCGCTCCTTGCTCCCTCCGGCCAGAAGAAGGCCAACCCGCCTCCGCCGACGGGAGGTTCGAGTCCCAATGTATCGAATCCGCCTCCCGCTGCGGGGCCGCGGACTATGACTTGCCGCGCCCAGCGCATACCGTGTCCTCGTGCTGCAGATACTCAACGGGGTGAAACGGGTGCTCGTCGGGCGTCCGTTCCGCAACGACAGGATGAGCCATACGCTCCTGCCCAAACGGATCGCTCTGCCGATCTTCGCCTCCGACGCCCTCTCCTCCGTCGCTTACGCGCCGGACGAGATCCTCCTCACGTTGGCCCTCGCGGGCGTCGGATCGGTCGCGCTCTCCCCGTGGGTGGGAATCGCCGTCATGCTCGTGCTGCTCACCGTGGTCGCTTCGTACCGCCAGAACGTGCACGCCTACCCTTCCGGCGGCGGCGACTACGAGATCGCGACGACGAACCTCGGCCGCTTCGCCGGGCTCACCGTGGCTTCGGCGCTCCTGGTCGACTACGTCCTCACTGTCGCCGTGTCGATTTCCTCTGCGGCGAACTACCTCACGACCGCCGTGCCGTTCTTCCAAGGCCAGCAGGCGCTCATCGCCGTCGTCGGCGTCCTCATCCTCGCGCTCGTCAATCTGCGCGGCGTCAAGGAGGCCGGCACGGTCTTCGCGGCCCCGACATACATCTTCATGCTCTCGATCATCGGCATGACCCTCGTGGGGCTCGTCCAGTTCCTCACGGGCAATCTGCGCCAGTCCGTCAGTGCGGCGTTCGAAATCGTTCCGAGCGCCGAGTTCAGCCAAGGCCTCGTCGGGCTCGCGGGTGGGTTCCTCTTGCTCCGGGCATTCTCCTCGGGTGCTGCGGCGCTGACTGGGGTCGAGGCGATCAGCAATGGCGTCCCGAACTTCAGGCCCCCGAAGAGCGCGAACGCGGCCCGGACCCTCCTGCTCCTCGGCATCGTCGCTGCGAGCATGCTCGCGGGCATCCTGTTCCTCGCGAGTGCGACCCACGTCCACATGGCGCAGGATCCCTCGAGCGAGCTGACCCTCAACGGAGAGCTCCTTTCGTCGAGCTACGTGCAGTCGCCCGTGATCAGCCAGATCGCCGATGCCGTGTTCGGAAGTGGGAGCATCGCGTTCTACATCGTCGTTGCGGCAACGGGCGTCATCCTTGTCTTCGCCTCGAACACGGCCTTCAACGGCTTCCCGATCCTCGCGTCGATCCTCGCGCAGGACGGTTATCTGCCACGCCAGCTCCGTACGCGCGGCGACCGGCTCGCATTCAGCAACGGCGTCATCCTGCTCGCCGCGGGTGCTCTCGTCCTCATCGTCTCGTTCAACGCCGACGTCACACGGCTCATCCAGCTGTACATCGTGGGCGTCTTCGTGTCCTTCACGGCGAGCCAGTTCGGAATGATCCGCCACTGGACGCGAGAGCTCGGGCGGGTCAAGGACCGCTCGGTGCGGCTGCGCATGCGGCGTTCACGCGTCGTCAACTCGATCGGTTTCGGGATGACGGCGACGGTTCTTGTCATCGTGCTCATCACGAAGTTCGAGCATGGCGCGTGGATCGCGATCCTCGCGATGATCGTCCTTTTCCTCATCATGTGGAGCATCCGTGCCCACTACGACAAGGTGGCTCGGGAACTCGCCGTCGGCGACGACTCGTCGGCGCGCGCCCTGCCGAGCCGCGTCCACGCCGTCCTGCTCGTCTCGCACGTCCGCAAGCCGGTGCTGCGCGCTCTCGCCTATGCTCGTGCGTCGCGCCCATCTCGTCTCGATGCCGTGACGGTGGACATCAGCCCCGAGGAGACGGCCCAGACTGTCGCGGACTGGGAGAAGCTCGACATCCCAGTGCCGCTCACAGTGCTTGCGAGTCCGTACCGCGAGACGGTCACGCCGCTGCTCGAGTACATCGACAGCATGCGGCGCGAGTCGCCGCGGGATCTCATCGTCGTCTACATCCCGGAATACGTCGTCGGCAAATGGTGGGAGCAGCTCGTGCACAACCAGACGGCGCTGCGCATCAAGGCGCGGCTCCACTTCGAACCGGGCGTCATGGTGGCCAGCGTCCCGTGGCAGCTCAAGTCCTCGGAGGCGGCGCGGAGGCTGCAGGAACTGTGAATGACCTGGAACTCCGGCTCGGCCCCATAGCGCACGGCGGCCACACAGTCGCACGCCACGAGGGGCGGGTTGTCTTCGTGCGTCACGGGCTCCCGGGCGAGCTCGTGCGCGTCCGCCTCACGGATACGGAGCCTGAGCGGAGGTTCTGGCGCGGGGATGTCGTCGAAGTCCTCGAAGGCTCGCCCGAACGCCGTGAGCACGTGTGGGCGCCGGCAGATTCCCTCGCCGCGTATGCCGCGGGGAGCGTCCCTGTCGGGGGCGCCGAATTCGGGCACATCAACCTCGCCGAACAGCGGCGGCTCAAGGCTGCGGTCGTGCGCGAACAGCTCTCACGGCTCGCGCACGTCACGCTCGACGTCGAGGTCGAGGCCGTCCCCTTCGAGGCGACGTCCGACGGCGCGGCGCACGACGACGATGGGCTGCACTGGCGCACCCGCTGCAGTTTTGCGGTCGACGACGAGGGCCGGCTCGCGATGCACGCCCACCGCTCCGATGCGGTCGTCCCCATCCGAGACATGCCGCTCGCCGTCCAAGCGATCGAGCGTCTGGGCCTGTGGGACTTGGACCTGTCCGGCGTCGAACGCGTCGAGGTCGCGGCCCCGGCTTCTGGGGAGACCCCGCTCGTTGTCTTCACCCTCGCCGCGGATCTCGGGTCCGCGCGCCTGAGCGCCCTCGCCGAGGCCGTTGGTGACGCGGCCTCTGTGAGCGTGGTGTCGGCGCGAGGCGGTGCGCCGCTCACGCTTCATGGTCGAAGCGCGGTTTCCGAGCAGGTCGGCGAGTACCGCTACACGGTCACGGGAGAGGGATTCTGGCAGATTCACCGTCGCGCCCCGGAGGCACTCATGGCTGCGGTGCTCGACGCCGTGGGGCCCGAACTCGACGAGGGCGCGGCTGCCGCCGATCTCTATGCTGGTGCCGGTCTCTTCACGGCTCCGCTCGCTGCCCGCGTCGGCACTTCCGGCTCGGTGCTTTCGGTCGAGGGTTCCCCGGGGACGAGCCGCGACGCGCGGCGCACGTTCAAGCGGCAGCGGCAGGTCGACGTCGTCCAGGGCCGCGTTGAGCGGGTGCTGCGGCAGCGCGCTGGGCAGCGGCTGGACGCCGTGGTCCTGGACCCGCCCCGCGCTGGCGCGGGGCGGGAAGTCGTGCGGCAACTCGTGGAAGCCGCGCCTCGGGCCGTCGCCTACGTGGCCTGCGACCCGGCCTCGTTCGCGCGCGACCTCGGCTGGCTCCTCGAGGCGGGCTGGAGCCTCGAGTGGGTGCGGGGGTTGGATTTGTACCCGCAGACGCACCACGTAGAGACGGTCGCATTGTTGAAGCCCGGCTCGTAGCCGATTCGGATCAGGGCGGGGGAGGGTACGGACGGTCGCATTGTTGAAGCCCGGCTCGTAGCCGATTTGGATCAGGGCGGGGGAGGGGCGGACGGTCGCATTGTTGAAGCCCGGCTCGTAGTGAATGCTCCCATCGCTTGCCGCAGATCCCGGAACTAGGATGGCACTGGCGCCGAAAGCCCGTCCGCGTCGGACGCAAGCTAGCTTAGGCTTGCCTAACTAGCAACGGTCCTTGCGCGCGGCAAAGATGGCAATGTTGCGAGAGGAGTGGTGCATTGAGCACTGTGGACAGCTTCGGGTCCAAGGGCGTACTTAACGTCGGTGACACCGATTATGAAATTTATCGGCTGAGTGCGGTAGAGGGCTCGGAGTCCCTCCCGTTTAGTCTCAAGGTTCTGCTCGAGAACCTTCTCCGCACCGAGGACGGTGCCAACATCACCGCGGATCACGTTCGCGCCTTGGCTGGGTGGGATCAGAACGCCCAGCCGAGCACGGAGATCCAGTTCACGCCGGCTCGAGTGATCATGCAGGACTTCACGGGTGTCCCTTGCGTCGTCGACCTCGCCACCATGCGTGAGGCGATCAAGGACCTCGGCGGCGACCCCGAGCGCGTCAACCCGCTCGCCCCGGCCGAACTCGTGATCGACCACTCCGTCCAGATCGACGTCTTCGGCAATGCCGGTGCGATCGAGCGGAACATGGAGATCGAGTACCAGCGCAACGGCGAGCGGTACCAGTTCCTCCGCTGGGGCCAGTCGGCTTTCGAAGACTTCAAGGTCGTTCCGCCGGGCATGGGAATCGTGCACCAGGTCAACATCGAGTACCTCGCCCGCACCGTCATGACCCGCGAGGTCGAGACTCCCGAGGGCAAGGTCCTCCGTGCGTACCCGGACACGCTCGTGGGCACCGACTCGCACACCACGATGGTCAACGGTCTCGGTGTTCTCGGCTGGGGCGTCGGCGGCATCGAGGCCGAGGCGGCCATGCTCGGCCAGCCCGTGTCGATGCTCATCCCGCGCGTCGTCGGCTTCAAGCTTTCGGGCTCTATCCCCGCAGGCGCGACGGCGACCGACGTCGTCCTCACGATCACGGAGATGCTCCGCAAGCACGGCGTCGTGGGCAAGTTCGTCGAGTTCTACGGCGAGGGCGTGGCCGAGGTCCCGCTCGCCAACCGCGCGACGATCGGCAACATGAGCCCCGAATTCGGCTCGACCGCCGCGATCTTCCCGATCGATCAGGTCACGCTCGACTACCTGAGCCTTACCGGCCGGCCGGAGGAGAACATCGCGCTCGTTGAGGCGTACGCGAAGGAGCAGGGACTCTGGCACGATCCGTCGCGCGAGCCCCGCTTCTCGGAGTACCTCGAGCTCGACCTCTCGACCGTGGTCCCGTCGATCTCCGGGCCGAAGCGGCCTCAGGACCGAATCGAGCTCTCCGACGCGAAGGAGCAGTTCCGCAAGGACCTGCACAATTACGTCGAGGTCGGGAACGGCCACCCGGCGGCCGGCACTGTCGACGAGACGATCGACGAGTCCTTCCCGGCGTCGGATTCCCCGTCGACCACCCAGGCTGATAGCCACGTACAGGACATCGCTCGTCTCGCCAACCCGGTCGAGTCGGCGGCGAGCGGTGCGTTCGGCCGCCCCTCGCAGCCCGTCCACGTGAAGATGGACGACGGCCGCGAGTTCGAGCTCGACCACGGTGCCGTCTCGATCGCCTCGATCACGTCCTGCACGAACACGTCGAACCCCTCCGTGATGCTTGCCGCCGCGATCCTCGCGCGCAACGCGGTCGAGAAGGGCCTGACCTCCAAGCCTTGGGTCAAGACCTCTGTGGCACCGGGCTCCAAGGTCGTGACGGACTACTACGAGAAGTCGGGCCTTGTGCCGTATCTCGAGAAGCTCGGCTTCTTCACGGTCGGCTACGGCTGCACGACGTGCATCGGCAACTCCGGCCCTCTCGAGGCGGAGATCTCCGAGGCGATCCAGACAAACGACCTCTCGGTCACGTCGGTCCTCTCGGGCAACCGCAACTTCGAGGGCCGCATCAATCCTGACGTGAAGATGAACTACCTCGCGTCGCCGCCGCTCGTCATCGCCTACGCCCTCGCCGGCACCATGGACTTCGACTTCGAGTCGGAGCCCCTCGGTCAGGACCAAGACGGGAACGACGTGTTCCTCAAGGACATCTGGCCGAACCCGACCGAGGTCCAGCAGGTGATGGACGCCTCGATCGACCAGGACATGTTCACGAAGTCGTACGCGACGATCTTCGACGGCGACGAGCGGTGGCAGTCCCTGCCGACGCCGACCGGCTCGACGTTCGAGTGGAACGACGAGTCGACATACGTTCGGAAGCCCCCGTACTTCGAGGGTATGACGGCGCAGCCGGAGCCTGTCTCCGACATCGAGGGCGCGCGCGTTCTCCTCAAGCTCGGCGACTCGGTGACAACCGACCACATCTCTCCGGCCGGCTCGTTCAAGTCGGACACGCCTGCGGGACAGTACCTGCTCGCGAACGGCGTCGAGCGGAAGGACTTCAACTCCTACGGCTCGCGTCGCGGCAACCACGAGGTCATGATCCGCGGTACCTTCGCGAACATCCGCATCAAGAACCAGCTCCTGGACGGCGTCGAGGGCGGCTTCACGAAGGACTTCACTCAGGACGGCGCCCCGCAGGCCTACGTCTACGACGCCGCCGTGAACTACGAGAAGGCCGGCACGCCGCTCGTCGTGCTCGCGGGCAAGGAGTACGGCTCCGGATCCTCGCGCGACTGGGCCGCGAAGGGCACCGCGCTCCTCGGGGTCAAGGCCGTCATCGCCGAGAGCTACGAGCGCATCCACCGCTCGAACCTCATCGGCATGGGTGTGCTGCCGCTGCAGTTCCCCGAGGGCGAGTCAGCAGCGACCCTCGGGCTCACGGGCAACGAGGTGTACTCCGTGGAGGGCATCACGAAGCTCAACGAGGGTTCGACGCCGCAGACCGTCAAGGTGACTGCCACGGCCGAAGACGGCGGCACGAAGTCATTCGACGCCGTCGTCCGCATCGACACACCCGGTGAGGCTGACTACTACCGCAACGGCGGGATCCTGCAGTACGTGCTGCGGCAGATCTCCGCGAAGTGAGGCGTCTGGCGGAGCTCTGACGAGCCGCCTGCCGCCACATGCCCTGAGGGCCCCCACAGCTGTGGGGGCCCTCAGCCGTTCGCGTGAACCGGGCCCCTGCTGGGGAAGGGGCTACAGTGGGTTGAGCAGTTTTCGAGCAAGGAGTGGCCCTTGGGCATTCTGGAGAGCATCCGCGGACCGAAAGACCTCGACCGCCTCACCTCCCAGGAGCTGACGGATTTGGCCGACGAGATCCGTCGCTTCCTCATCCGCAACGTTGCACAGACCGGGGGCCATCTGGGCCCGAACCTCGGCGTCGTCGAGCTGACCCTCGCGCTCCACCGGGTCTTCGATTCGCCGCGCGACAGCATCATCTTCGACACCGGACACCAGTCCTACGTCCACAAGCTCATCACCGGCCGGCAGGACTTCTCGTCGCTGCGTCAGCAAGGGGGCCTTTCTGGGTACCCCTCCCGCGCTGAGAGCGAACACGACATCGTCGAGTCCTCGCACGCGTCCTCGTCCCTGTCCTGGGCGGACGGCATCTCCAAGGCCCACAAGCTGACAGGGCAGGGCGACCGCCATACCGTCGTCGTGGTGGGCGACGGCGCCCTCACTGGCGGTATGGCATGGGAGGCGCTCAACAACATCGCGGCGGACAAGGATCGGCGCATCGTGATCGTCGTCAACGACAATGGCCGCTCGTACGCTCCCACGGTGGGCGGCTTCGCGGACTACCTCGCCTCCCTGCGCCCCGCGATCGACGCCGTGCGGGCAGCTCCCGCCTACGAGGGAACCCTCGCGTTCTGGAAGAAGCGCCTGCAAGAGGGCGGGCCGGTGGGCCGGTTCACGTACAGGGGCCTGCACGCCGCCAAGAAGGGCGTCAAGGACTGGTGGGCACCGCAGGGCATGTTCGAGGACCTTGGGCTCAAGTATCTCGGCCCGGTCGACGGGCACGACGAGCGGGCCCTGGAGAACGCGCTCACAGCCGCCAAGCACTTTGCCGGGCCGGTGATCGTCCACGCCATGACGGAGAAGGGGCGCGGGTATGCGCCCGCACGGGCCGACGAGGCGGACCAGTTCCATGCGGTCGGCGTCATCGATCCGCTGACCGGCGTTCCCCTGACGTCGGGCGGCGCCGCCTCCTGGACGAGTGTCTTCGCCGAAGAGATCGCCGCGATCGCGGACGAGCGTCCCGATGTCGTCGGCATCACCGGTGCCATGCTCATCCCGGTGGGCCTGCACAAGTTCGCCGAGCGCCACCCAGACCGCGTCTTCGATGTCGGCATCGCCGAGCAGCATGCGATGACGAGCGCGGCGGGTATGGCCTTCGGCGGCCTCCATCCGGTCGTTGCCGTCTACTCGACCTTCCTCAACCGCGCCTACGATCAGCTGCTCATGGATGTGGCCCTCCACAAGGCCGGGGTGACGATCGTCCTGGACCGCGCTGGGGTCACGGGGCCGGACGGTGCGAGCCATCACGGCCAGTGGGACATGGCCCTCGTGCAGAACGTCCCCGGCCTTCACCTTGCCGCGCCGCGGGATGCCACGAGGCTCCGCGAGGAATTGCGGGAAGCGATCGCCATCTCGGATGCGCCGACCGTCGTGCGGTTCTCGAAGGGGAGTGTCGGGCCGGAGACGGAGGCCCTCGAGCGTCTCGCCGACGGCGTCGATGTGCTGCGCCGCACTGGAACCGAGCGTGGCAAGGACGGAGATGTGCTCCTCGTCGCGGTCGGCGCGATGAGCGATCTCGCGCTCGACGTCGCCGAGCGGCTCGACCATCAGGGGATCAGCTCGACGGTCGTTGACCCGCGATGGGTCCTGCCGGTCCCGAAGAGCGTCATCCGGCTCGCGGCCCAGCATCGGATTGTGGTGTGCCTCGAGGACGGGGTAAGGGCCGGCGGCGTCGGCTCACGTATCCGGCAGGAGATGAGGGCTGTCGGCGTCGACACGGCACTCAATGAGGTCGGCCTCCCGGTCGAGTTCCTCGACCACGGAACACGGTCCGAGGTCCTTGCACGGGTCGGCCTGACGGCGCAGCAGATCACGCACGATATCGTTGCGCAGGTTCTCGGCATGAAGGTTCCGTTCGCCCGCCCCTTGCCCGGGCAGTCGGCTCCGCGCACCGGTAGCCTTCCAAAGCTGTGATCCGCGGCTCCGGCGTGCCCTTCGCGGACCACAGCCCTGCCGACTTCCCGCGCCCGGGCGATCTCGTCGTCGCCCGCAACCGCAAGTGGGACGGCTCGGTGCATTGGGTGGTCCCGGGGGTCCACCTTGGCGAGGACGAACACGGTTGGTGGACCTATCAGGGGCGGGGAGAATTCATCTCGCGCCCCGGCATGGCGCTCTATACGCTCACCGACGCTGTGCTGCTCGTGCCCCGAGACGGCGACTACGCCGCTACGTTCTACGATGAGGCCAACCCCGGCGAATTCCGCGTCTATGTCGATCTCGCGTGGGACCTCTCGTGGCGGCGTATCAGGCAGGACCCTGACGGCACGGTCGAATTCCACATGATCGATATGGATCTCGACGTCATCCGCGCCGCGGGGCGGGGGGTTTTCGTCGACGACGAGGACGAGTTCGAGGAGCACCGCGCGAGCATGGCCTATCCGGACGAGCTCGTGCGGGCAGTGAGGGCCGAGTGCGCACGGCTCGTCGAGCGCGTGCGCGATCGTGTGGGACCGTTCAGCGGCGTCGCCGACGCATGGCTCGCCCAGGGAAGAAAGGACTTCACATGAGTTTCCTGCGTGTCTACCGCAGACGGGACGACGCCACGCTCGAATTCCGGGAGGCGTGGTACGACGACGAGGCGGCCCAGTTCGTCGTGAACCACGGCGTCGTGGGTCATGTCTCGACAACCAAGGAGACGAACGACGTCGACGCTGCCGCCGCCGAGGGTCTTCTCGACGCCTTCGCCTCCCAATGCGAGGAAGACGGCTTCGCGGAGGTCCCGGAGGCGGATCAGGATCGGGTCGCGGCCCAGTTCGCCCTGAAGAGCCAAGCGGGAACCGAGCGGGACCGCTTCCTTGAGCAGCAGGCCGTGCGCGCGCTCACGGGGCACCTCGCGTGGCGGGGACTCGGGACGGTCGAAGAGAGCTCCATCGGGGCAGGGCGCCTGACGATCTTCATGCGGACGGTCGACGCGGCCAAGGCCGTGACTGCCATCAAGACGTGCCTGCGCGAGAACACGAGTGACTTCACCAAGCTCTCGATCGCTGTTGCGAGAGCCGATGCGCCCGAGGACTTCAAGCTCAGGCACGCTCCTACCGGAATCCGCAGCTTCTCGCTCTAGCTCCATACGGCCCTTCGCCCGGCTGGCAGTCCTGTCAGGGGGCGCGAGTAGGCTGGCGCTATGACTGACTACCGCCGTTTGGGCCGTTCGGGCCTCACCGTGTCCACCGTCGGCTTGGGTTGCAACAATCTGGGCCGTGCCAACACTCCCACCGAGACGCAGGAGGGCACCGACGCGGTCGTCCACGCAGCCATCGACGCGGGGATCACCCTGTTCGACGTTGCCGATGTGTACGGCAAGACGCCAGGGCTGAGCGAGGAGATGCTCGGCCGGGCGCTCAAGGGCCAGCGCGAGGACGTCGTGGTTGCCACGAAGTTCGGCATGGACATGCACGGGGCGAACGGCAAGGACTTCGGGGCACGTGGTTCGCGCCGCTACATCAAGCAGGCGATCGAGGCGTCCCTGCGCCGGCTCGACACCGACTGGATCGACCTGTACCAGTTCCATACGCCGGACCCGGAGACTCCCATCGAGGAGACCCTTTCCGCGCTCGACGACCTCGTCCGTGAGGGGAAGGTCCGCTACATCGGGCACTCCAACCGGACTGGCTGGCAGGTGGCAGAGGCAGAGTTCACGGCGCGGATCGGTGGCTACACCCCCTTCATCTCGAGCCAGAACCACTACAATCTTCTGGACCGGCGAGCCGAACTCGAGGTGACGCAGGCGGCTGAGGCCTACGGCCTGGGAGTGCTTCCGTACTTCCCGCTTGCCAACGGGCTCCTCACGGGCAAGTACTCGCGCGGCGTCGCGCCCGAGGGCTCACGGCTCTCCCACACCCGCACCAACCTCGTTCACGACGCGGACTGGGACCAGCTCGACAGGTTCTCCGCCTTCGCGGAAGAGCGCGGCCTGACCGAACTCCAGGTCGCGTTCTCGTGGCTCGCTGCGCAGCCGTCCGTGGCCAGTGTCATCGCGGGAGCGACGAGGCCAGAACAGATCCGCGAGAACGCGGAGGCGGCGTCGTGGCAGCCTAGCCCAGAAGACCTTGCCGAGCTCGACGAGATCTTCCCGCGCACGCCGAAGGTCGCGCTCTTCTGAGCGCACACGCACTCAAGCACGGCAATGCATGACGCAGCCCGCCCCGTAATGCACGAGGCGCGTCGGGAACCCGTGTCCATTCTCATGGACTGCGACACGGGCATCGACGACGCGCTCGCGCTCGTCTATCTGTGCAGCCAGCCACACGTCGAACTCGTCGCTGTCACGAGCACCCCGGGCAACGTCGACGCCGAGCAGGTGGCGCGGAACAATCTCGCGCTTCTCGACCTCTGCGGGCGATCCGACGTTCCAGTCGCCGTCGGCGCCCAGGCTCCTCTCGGCATCCCTCTCGTGACGACCCCTGAAACGCACGGTCCCCAAGGCATCGGCTACGCGGAACTCCCGGTGTCAAGACGCGGCATCGAGCGACGGGACGCCGTCGAGCTCTGGGTCGAAGCGGCTCGCGCCCGCCCAGGGGAGCTCACCGCGCTCCTGACTGCGCCACTGACGAACTTCGCCCTCGCCCTCCGGGCCGAGCCTCGTCTCCCCGAGCTCCTGCGCGGCGTCGTGATCATGGGCGGGGCGTACTACTACCAAGGGAACACGACGCCGACGGCCGAGTGGAACACGCACGTGGACCCGGAAGCCGCCGCCGAGGTGTTCCGGGCGTTCGCGGGGCAGCCGGAGGAGCGGCTGCCGATCGTGTGTGCTCTTGAGACGACGGAACGCATCGAGATGCGACCAGAGCATGTTGCGGCGCTTGCGCGCGCTGCCGGATGTGCGAAACCCGAGCTGGTGGATCCGGACCATGCGCCGGGGCTGCGAAGCCAAGCGTCGAATCCGCTCGTCCGGCACCTGAGCGACATGCTCCGCTTCTATTTCGAGTTCCATCGCGACTACGACCAGGGCTACGTGGCCCACGTCCATGACTACTTCGCAGCGAGCGTCGCGGCCGGGACGGCCAATTTCTCGACGCGAACCGCCACGGTGCACGTCGAAACAAGTGCCCCTCGGCTCCTCGGCACGACTATCGCCGACTACCGGGGCCTGTGGGGCGAGGCACCGAACGCGCGGATCGTGTGGAGCAATCAGCCGGACGAGGCCTTCAAGGAACTCGTGGCGGCCGTTGGTGGGCTCGCGGCTGGGCTAGACTTTTGAGGGTTCCCGTGCATACGGGGTCGCCGAGGTGACATAGGCGAATCAAACATCCAGCAACTCCTAACCGAAGGACAGCGCCCCCATGTCGCATCCCCTGACGGTCGAGGCGCCGCGCCGCTCGCCCCTGAGGACTACGCTCACCGTCCTCGGCGCCGTGGCCGTCGCCGCGACCTACGCCTTCCTTGTCGTGTCCCAGCCGGCCGACGTCGCCAACGGCCCGACGGCGGCTGGCGCCCTCGTCGCGCTGACCGGCTTCGGCATCGCCATGGTGCTGCTCTTCGCCGGCATCCTCCCGTCCCTTCCGACGACGACGCTTGCGCTCATCCCCGTCGCACTCGTGCTCAACATCGTCCTCGGCCAGTTCGTCGGCAGCACCCTCATCCCGATCTACCTCGACTCGATCGGCACCGTGCTCGTCGGGTTCCTCGCAGGCTCCGCCGCGGGCGCCGCGACCGGCCTGCTGAGCACGCTCGTCTGGTCATTCTTCAACCCCACCGTGCTCCCGTTTGCTGCGGGAGCGGCGGCGATCGGTGCTCTGGCAGGCCTCGCGGCCCGGCTCGGCGTCGTTCGGCGCTTCTACCTCGTGCCGGTAGCGGGTCTCGTCACAGGCTTTGTCGCAGCGGCCATCGCGGCCCCTATCGCCGTCATCGTCTTCGGCGGCACCGCCACGGGCGCCACGGGTGCCGTCATTGCACTCTTCCGTGCGGCAGGGCAGAACCTCGTCCAATCCGTCACAACGGGTGCCTTCACTTCCGATCTCCCCGACAAGCTCGTCACGTTCTCCGTGGCGGCCGCGCTGGCGTATGCCCTGCCACGCCGGAGCACCCAGCGCTTCGAGTTCGTGCGGCGTCACCGTGTCCTGGCGGGAGCAAAGCACGCCACCGGCCAACGCGCCGACGGTGAGGCTGCGACGGCTGCATGACCGGCCGCATGACTTGAGCCGCCCTGAAACCGGCCCGGCAGGCCTCGCATTCGGCGAGAGCGGCGGAACAGGCCGTTTGAACCCCCTCACGGGCCTGGCCTTCGCCGGCTCCGCAGTGGTCGCGTGCCTTGCGTGGGCCTCGTGGGTCGTTTGGGCCGGTGCACTCGCTGCGTCTCTCGTGGCCGCGGCGAAGGCCGGAATCCTGCGGCGGGTGGTCGCGGCGGCCTCGGTCGTCGTCGTCCCGTTCGCCCTCTGGGCGCTCGTGATCCATGGGCTGTTCTTCCCGGAAGGCCGAACCGTGCTCCTCGAGATCGGTCCCGCACGAGTGACGTCGGAGGGGCTCGCCTACGCGGGAGCCTTCGTCCTCCGTACCGCGTCGCTCGTCGTCGTCATGCTGGCCTTCTCGCTGTGGGTCAGCGTTCCCACCCTGCGTGCCGCCCTCGTGCGCAGGGGCGCGCCAGCGCAGCTCGGCTACGTTCTGGCGTCCGCGCTCGGACTCGCGGCGACGGTGGCCGAGCGGCTTCAGCGCATCCGAGAAGCCCAGGAGGCACGCGGTCTCATTGTGCGAAGCGGGCCCGCGGGGCGGGTGCTTGCCGCGCGGCTGCAGGTCGTGCCCCTTGTCCTCCAACTCGTCGACGAGGCGGGGGAGCGCGGCGCCGCTCTCGAGGCCAGGGGATACTCCCTTCCCGGCCGGCGCACCTCCTACCTGGACGAGCCAGACTCGCGCACCCAGCGGGTCGTTCGTTGGGCTCTGGCTGTCGTGTGCGCCGGCGTTGTGGCGTCCGTCGTCATTCCCGCCGTCGTCGGCGTCCTGACGGGAGCGAGGCGATGAGTTCTCTTGCATTGGGGGCTCACGTCCGCAGCTTCGCGTACGACGACGGCTGCGAGCCCCTCCTGCGGAACGTGCGCCTTGAGCTCGTCCCCGGCTCGCTCACAGCTGTCCTTGGTGCCTCGGGCAGCGGCAAGTCGACACTCGCGAAGGTTCTCGCCGGTTGGGCCATCGCTGGCGGGCATGGCAGGCTCGACGGCACCCTTCAGCTGGGTCGGAGCGGCACCGCGGAACGGCTCGACTTCCGCGGCTTGCCCGATGATCCCCGGTTGCGGCTTGGCGCGTGGGGCCAGCATGTGGCCTACGTGCCGCAGCGCGCCGCAGACCTTCTCACGGGAGCGGCCGCGACGGTGGGGGAGGAACTGGCCTTCGCGCTCGAGCAGCGCGGCACGCCCCGGGCGGAGATGCTCGTGCAGGTGGATTCGGCGGCGCGCGCCGTCGGACTCGGCGAGTTCCTGCTGAGGGACCCGCGCCGGCTTTCGGGAGGCGAGCAGCGGCGCCTCGCCATCGCGTGCGCGCTCGTTGGCCGCCCGGACGTCGTCCTGCTCGACGAGCCGAGTGCGTCGCTGGACGCCCAGGGCCTCGTTGCCCTGTCACAGCTCGTTGACACCCTTCGGACCGCAGGGGCGGCCGTCGTCGTGTTCTCGGCGGCGGATGACCCGATTGCGCGAGCCGCCGGGCATTGGCTCCTCCTCGAAGGAGGTGCCGTGGCCGCGGAAGGGCCGCCGGACGAGGTGGAAGGGAGCGCCGCGTTCACCGCTTCCGGAGTGCTGCGCGAGGGTGCAGCGACTCCCCGAGCGCCCCGGCTCGTTGGGGGAGACGCCGACGCTCCTACACCGCTGGCCGAGCTCGACCGCGTCACGTTCGTGTACCCGGACGCACATCACGCCGAGCGCCGGCGGCACCGCGAAGTCTCCGGACCCAGCATGCCCGTGCTCGATGAGGCGAGCTTCGCTGTCCTCCCGGGCGAGGTGGTGGCTCTCACCGGCCCGAACGGAGCTGGCAAGTCGACGTCCCTGAGGCATCTCGCTGGCCTCCTGCGGCCACAGGGGGGCAGCGTCCGGATCGGAGGCCGCGACATTCTCGCGGAGCCGGCAGGCCGCGTCGCCGCAACTGTCGGCACTCTTTTCCAAGAACCGCGGGACCAGCTGTTCGAGCGCACGGCCCTGCGCGAGGTTGCATTCGGACTCGCGGGGCACCGAAGGGGCTTCCTCGGAGCGTCGCGAGACGAGGCGCACACCCGGGCGCTCGAAGCGCTCGACGCCGTCGGCCTCGTTCGGCACGCGGACGCACACCCCTACGAGCTCTCCATGTCGGAGCAGCGGCTCCTCGCCCTCGCAACGGTGCTTGCGCGGCAGCCCCGCGTCCTGCTCCTCGATGAACCGACCGTGGGCCTCGACCGCTTCGGGCTCGCCCGGCTCCAAGCGGCGGTTCGCCGGGCTGCCGAAGGGGGAGCCGCCGTCGTCCTCTCGACACACGCCCTTGCGTGGGCGCGTCGGCAGGCTGACCGCGGCCTCGTCTTGGCCAAGGGCCGATTTGAAGAGGCATGAGCTTCGAAGAGGCATGAGCGTCGAAGAGGCACGAAGCGTCGAAGAGGCATGAGCGGCATAGGCGCGTCCGGTAGTGTCGGAGGCTGTGGCCTGGAGGGCTGGAGGAGGCAGGGTGCGGTCGGCGTGGGAGCGGTGGGAGAGCTTCTGGGTTGGCGGAAGGCAGCGGGGCGCCGTCTTGCGCTGCTTCGATGGCGCGCTCCTCATCACTCGTACAGCCTTTGACGACGGCGTCGGGTCACCGTTCATGTGCGAGTCCCTTGTGCGGTTGAGCCCCAACGGCGATACCTGGAGCGGGTTCCGATACGGGCAGGAACCAGGCGGCCTGCGCAGCGGCGCCTGGCGCGAGGAGTGTGGGCACGGCGCCGACACGTTGCCTTCGAGCGGCGAGTACCTCCTTGTCGAGCGCCTTGTGCGCAGCGGGCGGGAGACGGGAACCTTCCGTCGGGTCGACGAGGCCAATCCGAGTGCACCCGCCGCGCCAGCCGAGGTGCACCGGCGCGGCGTTGAGACGATCGACCTTCCCGAAGGCCGCAGCCTCCGCGCCGAGCGATGGGAGGTGCTTGCAGGCGGGGTGCGGGCAGGCGCGTGGTGGGCGCACGACGGCGAGCTCGTCCGCAGCGCGTTCGGCGGCGCGCTCACGTTTGCATGCCGCGAGGCGACGGCCCTCGAGGGGCTCGACCAGCCACTGGGCGACTTCCTCCGCGGCGGCTTCGGCAAGAGCTGACCCCTCGTGGGCCGAGAAAGGGCCACTCGTGGGTGGAGAATCCCCGACGAGTGGCCACTTCTTTTGCGACGAGCGGCCCCTCTCGCGCGTGTCAGGATTCCGCGTGGAACCTTCTGCCGTTGACCCGCTCGGACGCACCGACCCTGTCGAGGTACGGCGTGATGCCGCCCAGATGCATCGGCCAGCCGGCACCGAGGATCATGCACAGATCCACGTCCTCAGGGCCCGCAACAACATTCTCGGCGAGGAGCAGCCCGATCTCCTCGGCCAACGCATCCTGGCACCGCCTCAGCACCTCTTCCCCCGTCGAAGGGTTGTTGCCGACGCGAAGGAGGGCGCGCGTGGAGGCGGGGATTTCCTGGCCGCCGTCCTCCGTCGGGGCCCAGAGGCCTTTGATTCCTGCGTCGATCAGCGCCTGCTGGTTGGCTGAGACGTGGAAGCGGTCGCCGAACGCGGCGTGCAGCGACTCGGCGACGTGCTGCGCGACGGGAAGCCCGACCATCGCGGCGAGCGTGAACGGGGACATCGGCAGGCCCAGCGGCTTGAGCGCGGAGTCGGCGACCTCTGCGGGAGTGCCTTCGTCGAACGCAGCCGTGACCTCGCCCATGAGCCGGAGCAGAACACGGTTCACCACGAAAGCGGCGGCGTCCTTGACGAGGACCGCGGTCTTCCTGAGTGACTTCGCGAGGACGAAGGCAGTGGCGAGGACGGCGTCGTCGGTCCGGGGCGCACGGACGACCTCCACGAGCGGCATGACGGCGACTGGGTTGAAGAAATGGAAGCCCACAACGCGCTCGGGGTGTGCGAGGCCTTCCGCCATAGCGGTGACGGAGAGCGAGGAGGTGTTGGTCGCGAGAATGCACTCGGGCGTGACGACGGCCTCAAGCTCCGCGAACACCTTCTGCTTGACGGAAAGCTCCTCGAAGACGGCCTCGATCACGAAGTCGGCATCGCCGAAGGCGGCCTTCGAGACAGATCCCGTGACGAGCGCTTTGGTCCGGTTTGCCGCGTCAGGCGAGATGCGTCCCTTGGCGAGCAGCTTGTCTACCTCGCTCTGAACGTACGCCACGCCTTTGTCGACCTTCGGCTGGTCGATGTCGGTCATCACGACGGGGACCTTGAGCTGGCGCGCGAACAGGAGGGCGAGCTGGCTGGCCATGAGGCCCGCGCCCACGACGCCCACCTTGGTGATCGGCCGCGCGAGCTTCGCGTCGGGTGCCCCCGCCGGACGCTTCCCGCGGCGCTGCACTAGGTCGAGGAAGGCGTAGACGGTATCCCGGAACTGCGGCGTCTGGGTGAGCTCCGTCAAGGCTTCGACTTCGAGTTCCGCGGCCTCCTTCTGGCTTGCGAGCTTGCCTGCCTCGAACACGTCCAGGACGCGGCCGGGAGCCGGGGCGGCGTCCCCCGTGCGAGCGGAAACGAACGCCCGCGCCGTCTTCGCGGCGGCATCCCAGCGCTGGGCGACGTCCGCGTCGACCGCAGGGTCCGCGGCATGCGGCCGGGCCGGGGCCAGTGCGCCAGAGAGAATCTCCCCGGACCACTCGAGTGAGCGCTCGAGGAAGTCGGCGGGCTCGAAGAGCGCGTCGGCGATTCCGAGTTCGAAGGCTTCGCGGCCACCGATCGTCCGGTTGTTGCTCAGAGGGTTCTCGATCATGACCTTGAGCGCGGCTTCTGGGCCGATCAGACGCGGAAGGCGGTACACCCCGCCCCATCCCGGCACGAGACCGATGAAGGCCTCGGGCAGGCCTATGCCCTTCGCAGCGGAGGAGACGGTGCGGTAGGTGCAGGCAAGTGCGATCTCAAGTCCTCCGCCGAGTGCGACCCCATTGATGAACGCAAACGTCGGCACTCCCAGATCGGCAAGCAGGCCGTACGCCGCGTGCCCGAGCCGGGCCATCTGGGCGCCCTGCTGAGGGTCCCGGAGCTGCTTGACGGTCGTCAGGTCCGCCCCGGCGACGAGGAAGTACGGCTTTCCCGTGACAGCCACCGCATTGATCTCCCCTGCCGCCGCACGATCGCGGAGACCCTCGAGCGTTCGGCCGAGTTCGATCAGCGTGTTCGGCCCGAGAGTGGTGGGTTTGGTGTGGTCGAGCCCGTTGTCGAGGGTGATGAGCGCAAGCTTGTGCGCCGCCGCACCCGGGAGGACGACGTCCTTGACGAGCGAGTGGGTGATGGCCTCGTTCGCAACCTGCGAGGCGAGGGCGTCGAACTGGTCGAAGACTGAGGCGTTCATTCACTCGCCCTTCTGGTAGTCGGGGTGATTGGGGTTCTCCCAGATGACCGTCCCGCCCATACCGAGCCCGATGCACATGGTCGTCATTCCGTAACGGATGTCGGGAGACTCGGCGAACTGGCGTGCGAGCTGCGTCATGAGGCGCACGCCGGAGGATGCGAGGGGGTGGCCGACGGCGATCGCTCCGCCGTAGCGGTTGACGCGATCGTCATCGTCTGCGATCCCGAAATGGTCGAGGAAGCTGAGGACTTGGACCGCGAACGCCTCATTGATCTCGAAGAGGCCGATGTCATCGATCCCCAGCCCGGCCTTCGCGAGCGCTTTTTCCGTCGCCGGGACCGGCCCGATGCCCATGACCTCGGGCGCCACCCCGGAGAAGGCAAACGAGACGAGCCGCATCCTCGCCGCGAGCCCAAGCTCCTCCGCCGCCTCGGCCGAAGCGAGCAGGCACGCTGTGGCTCCGTCGTTGAGGCCGGCTGCATTGCCAGCCGTGACCCGTCCGTGTGGCCGGAACGGCGTCCGGAGCGTGGCGAGGTCTTGGAGGGTAGTCCCGGGTCGCGGGGGTTCGTCTGCCGTGGCGAGGCCGAAGCCTTCCCCAGGTCGGTGGGTCGCGACCGGTACTAGGTCTCGTTGGATCTTTCCGTCGGCGTAGGCGGCCGCGAGCTTTGCCTGGGAACCGACCGCATAGCGGTCGGCGCGCTCCTTGGTGATTGCAGGGAACCGGTCGTGGAGGTTCTCTGCGGTGCTGCCCATCGTGAGGGCGGTGGGGTCCACGAGGCGTTCGGCCATGAAGCGCGGATTCGGATCCGTTCCCTGCCCCATAGGGTGGTTCCCCATGTGTTCGACGCCCCCGGCGATCACGACGTCGTATGCACCGAAAGCGATGCCGCTCGCCGTCGTCGTGACTGCGGTCATAGCCCCAGCGCACATGCGGTCGATCGCGAATCCCGGGACGGTGCGCGGCAGGCCCGCGAGCAGCGCGGCGCTGCGCCCGATAGTGAGGCCTTGATCGCCGGTCTGCGTCGTCGCGGCTATGGAGACCTCGTCGACGCGATCGGATGGCAGAGACGGGTTGCGGCGCAGGAGTTCGCGGATCGTCTTGACGACGAGGTCGTCCGCGCGCGTGCCGTGGTACATGCCCTTTTCTCCGGCCTTGCCGAAGGGTGTGCGGACGCCGTCGACAAAGACGACGTTGCGGATTTGCCTGGGCGATGACATGGGCGGCTCCTACGGCTAGCGTGGCTTCTGGTGGACGTCGAGCGCCCAAGCCCATGTTACTGGCGAGTAACTTGAGGGGCAATCCCCACCGCGCTCCGCCCGAGCATTCACTCGCCCGCCGGTTGGGCCTTCTTCCTCGCAGTGAGCGGCTCCGGATGCTCGAACGACTCGAGGATCGTGGGAAGGACCCGCTCGATCTGCCAGTCGCGAGCGCCGAGTTCGTGCAGAGCGTCGGCTAGCGATGCAGCGGTCAGCGGCGCGGGCGGTCGCCAGGCGATGCGGCGAAGATGGTCAGGAGTGAGGAGGTTCTCGGTAGGCATGCCCAGCGCTTCCGCGACGGCGGCGACGCGCGGGCGCACGGTCTGCAGGCGAGCAGCAGCCTCGGGATCCCGGTCCTCCCAGACGCGTGGCGGCGGCGGGGCGTTGGTGGCGAGATGCAGTGGCGGAAGCTTCTCGGGCGGCAGGCTCCGTGCGGCCGAGACCGCGCGCAGCCAGCGCGGTGCCTCTCTCTGGGCCGCACGACCGTGGAAGCCCTTGGTTGCGAGCAGCTGAGGGACGGTCGTGGGCATGGCACGGGCGACGGCGACAATCGCCGCGTCCGGGATGAGCTTCCCGGGCGCGATGTCCCGCTTGCGCGCAAGGGCGTCCCGTTCCAGCCACAGCTCACGCACCGCGGCGAGCTGACGCCGGTCGCGGATTTGATGGACGCCTGAGGTCCGGCGCCATGGGTCAGGCTTGGGATCGGGAAGGCCTGCCTTGAGGATTGCCTCAAACTCCTCTTCTGCGAAGCCCAGCTTTCCCTGGTCCGCTAGGAGTTCGGCCAGCTCGTCGCGCAGTTCAACGAGCACTTCGACGTCGAGCGCCGCGTAGCGCAGCCAGGGTTCGGGAAGGGGGCGAGTCGACCAGTCCGCCGCGGAGTGTTCCTTCGCGAGGCCGAACCCGAGCAGCTGTTCGACGACGGCGGCGAGGCCCACACGCGGAAGTCCGGCGAGCCTCGCTGCAAGCTCCGTGTCGAAGAGCCGATCTGGCCACATGCCCACCTCGGCGAGGCAGGGGAGGTCCTGAGTCGAGGCGTGCAGAACCCACTCCACGCCGCGCAGGGCATCTCCGAGGATGCTGAGGTCATCGAATGGTTCAGGGTCGATGAGCCATGTGCCCGCGCCCTCGCGCCGAATCTGCACGAGGAATGCCCGCTGCCCGTATCGGAAGCCAGATGCCCGCTCCGCGTCGACCCCCGCAGGGCCTGTCCCAGCGGCGATGGCCCGTGCTGCCCGCTCAAGGCCTTCCCGCGTATTGATGACAAGGGGGACGCCCTCGCGAGGCGCGTCGAGCTCGATGACGGCGGGGACGGGGTCCGCGAATCCTTCGACGTGGAGGTGGGCGGACCCGTTTTCCGATCCATTGGACGTGGGCGATGCTTCCGTTCGGCCGGGTTCCGAACCGGCCTGTGTGGAGCCCTGGGACTGTGCGGTCATGATTCCCCGAGTCTACGCCCGGGTATCAACGACGGCGGCGAGGCAGGGGGGAGACGCCGTCGGGAAGTGGCGGAAGCCCAGCGAACGTGCACACCATGTCCGCCCAGGCCTCGAGATGGTTCTTCACAGCGGAGCTGAGGGGGGTCCAGGATGCGCGCAGCTCGATGTCGATCGACTCCCGGCGCCCCTCGAGGGTCCCAAAGCTCTCCGACAGGACCCGCGTTGCCGTCCCGCCCGCGGCCGTATAGTCGGCGCCGTGCTTCTCGAGTGCCTCGACAAGCCACGTCCACGCGACGGAACCGAGCAGCGAGTCCTCCGCCATCTCGGGCTCGAGCCGGGCGCGAATGTACGTCACAACGCGGAACGTGCCCTGCCAGACTGTCGGCGACTCTGGGTCGTGCAGCAAGATGAAGCGACCGGTCGCGAGCTCCGGCGAGGCGGCCGACTCGATGCCTCCGTCCGGGCTCGCGCTCTGGCTTGCGGGGTCGAGAACCTCTGCCTCGAGCGCCACGGCATAGGGTGCCAGCCGGGCCGGCGCCGGGATTTCCTGGAGCCGGAGCTCGGGGCGGCCGACGGCGGCGCGCAAGGAGCGCAGGGCACTCAGGAAATCCGCAGGCAACTGAGCTAATGCGGTCACCCTCACAGCGTACGTCGAGGGGCCCCGGCAAGAGCCTTATGGCACGCGGGCGAGTTCCTCCCGCAGGGCCGCCGCGAAAGCATCTACATCGGCCTCGGTCGTATCGAACGAGCACATCCACCGCACCTCGCGGCGCGAGGCGTCCCAGTCATAGAACCGGAAACGCTCACGGAGGCGGTCGGCCACTCCTGCCGGCAGGATCGCGAACACGCCGTTCGATTGCGTCTCCTGCGTGAGCTCCACACCCTCGAGGCCCTCGACTGCGGCCCGGAGGCGGGCTGCCATGGCGTTGGAGTGCGCGGCGGAACGGAGCCAGAGATCGCCCTCGAGCAGCGCGAGGAACTGGGCCGAGACGAAGCGCATCTTCGACGCGAGCTGCATGTCCATCTTGCGGAGGTAGTCGAGACCGTGGGCGGCCTCGGGCGCCAGGGCGACCACGCACTCTCCGAAGAGCATGCCGTTCTTGGTCCCTCCGAAGGAGAGGATGTCGATTCCGGCATCGCGCGTGAAGGCCGTTGCCGGGACACCGAGCGCCGCCGCCGCGTTCGCAAGGCGTGCCCCGTCCATGTGGACCCTCATCCCGAGGGAATGCGCGTGCTCGGTAATGGCGCGAGTCTCCTCGATCGAGTAGAGCGTGCCGAGTTCAGTGGTCTGGGTGATCGAGACTGCAAGCGGCTGCGCACGGTGCTCGTCGCCCCAGCCCCAGGCCTCGCGGTCGATGAGTTCGGGCGTGAGCTTGCCGTCCTCGGTCGGAACAGCGAGGAGCTTCATTCCGCCGACCCGCTCCGGGGCCCCGTTCTCGTCCACGTTGATGTGCGCACTGGCGGCACAGATGACCGCCCCCCAGCGGGGAATGAGCGACTGGAGGGACAGGACGTTGGCACCTGTCCCGTTGAAGACGGGGTAGGACTCGACGCCGTCGCCGAACAGCCTGCGCATCTCCTCCTTGAGGCGGAGGGTGTAGTCGTCGCTGCCGTACGAGGTCTGGTGCCCGCCGTTCGCAGCAACGAGGGCTGCGAGCACCTCTGGGTGGGCGCCCGAATAGTTGTCAGAGGCAAAGCCGCGCACTGTGGTGTCGTGGAGCGGCCAGCCAGCCGGGCCGTCGGTCACGGTGCTGGCAGAGGCGGTGGAATGGGCAGGATGGATCGAAGTCACTGACACAGTATTGCCTAATCGTTGGATCGTCTCAGGTGCTGAGGTCGAGCCGCGCGCCATTGAGCGCGGCGGCGTTCTCGGAGAACAGGGCGACGAAGCGGGCCGCGAGGGTATCCACGTGCGTGTATCCCGGGAACCTTCGTTCAGGCTGCGCGGCGAGCATGCCGTTGTCGAGGAGCGCTTTGACGGCGAGGACGACGGCGGCACTCGTCAGGGGAGCGGGGTCGCCTTCGCGCTCGGACTGGTCGGAGGCGAAGCCGCGCGCCATGGCGCGGGTCCAGGCCTCGGCGGCGGCTTTGGCCGCCGCATAGTTGGCGTAGCCCGCTCTCGGCTTCTCGATGAGCGTTGAGGACACCATGGCGAAGCGACCCCGAGGCGACGTGAGCAGAGCTTCGTAGAAGGCCCTGCTCGTGTTGCGGACGGTCGTGATGGCGCTGCGCGCGAGGAAGTCCCAGTCCTCGTCTGACTGGTCCAAGAGCGAATGGCCGCCGCGCCAACCGCCCACGAGGTGGGCTACGCCGTCGACCGCGCCGAACGTCCCGGTCAGCTCGGAAGCCAGCGCCTGCACAGCGGCGAAGTCGGTGAGGTCGCACTCGCGCTGGGGGACGGCGCCGTCGTGCGCGTCCCCTCGGGGGCCGAAAGCTGCCTCGAGGCGCTCTGCACTGCTGCCTACGGCGATGGCTGTCGCCCCAGCGCCCTGAAGCGCGCGCACGGCAGCGATCCCCGAGGCCGAACCGGCCCCCGCGACGACGACGATTGCGCCCTGCGCGCCCTGGACGCCCGGGTTCACGCCGTGGACCCGGGAAGGGGCGTCTCACCCGTGATTCCGGCGGTGGATTCGATGACAGCGCGCATCTTCTTCTCCAGGGCCTCGTAGAACATCGAAAGGGGGAACTCGTCGTCGAGCACCTGGTCAGTGATCTCGCGGGGCGTCCCGGCGAGGGGGAGAGCGTCGGGGCCCTTCGCCCACACCGAGGCCGGGTTGGGGGTGACCGTTCCCGAGACGAGCTCGTAGGCTGCGAGCCAGTGTGCCACCTTCGGGCGATCGATGGAACGCCAGTACAGCTCGTCGATCGCGTCGCCCAGCGCGCTCACGACGGCGGGAACCTCGGCCCAGTCGATCGTGAGCTTCGTATCCGTCCAGTGCAGCACCCTGTGCTGGTGCATCCAAGCGAACAGCAGTTGGCCGCCCAGTCCGTCGTAGTTGCGGACCCGGGTTCCCGTGATCGCAAAGCGGAAGATGCGGTCGAAGATCACCGCGTACTGGACGAGCTTGGCGTGCCGACGCGCCTCGGGCGTCGCGGCGTCGTCATGCTCGATCTTCACGGATTCGCGGAAGGCGGTGAGATCGCAGCGCAGCTCCTCGAGGGAGTACAGGAAGAAGGGCATCCGCTGCTTGATCATGAACGGGTCGAACGGGAGGTCGCCGCGCATGTGGGTCCGATCGTGGATGAGGTCCCACATGACGAACGTCTCCTGTGCGAGCCCCTGGTCCACCACGAGTTCGGCAGCGTCCGCGGGCAGCTCAAGGTTCGTGACCTTCACGGCGGCGTCGAGGACGCGCCGGAAGCGCGCCGCCTCGCGGTCCGCGAAGATCGCGCCCCACGTGAAGGTCGGCACTTCGCGCATCGCCACGGTTTCGGGGAACAGTACGGCCGAATTCGTCGCGTAGCCCGGAGTGAAGTCCAGGAAGCGGATCGGCACGAAGAGCTTGTTGCTGTAGGCGCCTGCTTCGAGCTCTGCGACGAAGTCCGGCCACACGACCTCGACCAGGACGGCCTCGACGAGGCGGTCGCGGCTCCCATTCTGGGTGTACATCGGGAAGACAACGAGGTGCTGAAGACCGTCCACACGGTTCAGCTGGGGCTGGAACGCGACGAGGGAGTCGAGGAAATCGGGCACCCCGAAGCCCGTCGCGGCCCACCGACGGAAGTCGCCGACGGCGAGGCGCAGGTACTCCGCGTCGTGCGGGAAGCGGGGGGTGAGGGCCTCGATGCCGGCGACAAGCTGCTCGACGAGCTCCGCGGCGAGAGCGTGGTCCGACTGCTCGGGGACCGAGCCGTCGTGGGCTTGGAGGGGCTGGAGGCGGACTGCTGCTGACTTGAGGGAGAGCCATGCCGGATCCGCCGCGGGGAGCCACTCCTGGCTGCCTTCGGCCGGGGCGGCATTGGTGTGGGTATCGGGCGCTGTAGTCGTCACGGCGGACTCGCTTTCTCTCGCTGGGAAGCAGGTATGTGTTGCTAATCCGAGAGTAGCCATGGAGAAGGATCGCTAAAGCTGAAAAGCCCCGAGCAACAGAAAGTCTATTGCTCGGGGCCTTCTTCGTTCAGCGAGGCGACAGCGCCGGGCGAGGGGTCGCTTCGCCGGCTATTGCTTCTCGTCCGGCACGAGAGTGAGCGAAATCGAATTTATGCAGTAGCGCTGATCCGTGGGGGTGTCGTAGCCCTCGCCTTCGAAGACGTGGCCAAGGTGCGAATTGCACGCTGCACACCTAACTTCGACGCGGTCCATCCCGTATGCCCGGTCGTGAAGGTACACGACCGCGTCATTGGCGAGGGGCGCCCAGAAGGACGGCCATCCGCAGTGGGAATCGAACTTCTCGCGGCTCGTGAACAGTTCCGCCCCGCAGGCGCGGCACCGGTAGCTGCCCTTCGTGTGGGTGTCCCAGTACTCCCCGGTGAACGCACGCTCGGTGCCCGCCTCACGCAGCACGTGGTACTCCTCGGGCGTGAGCCGCGCGCGCCATTCCGCGTCGCTTCTGGTTCCGGGAGCCGGGTCGGCGTTCTGATCCGCTTGACGGGTAGCTGACGGGGTTGGCTCGAATGAAGCTTCCATACTGAGCACAACGCTCAGGAGTCGCCGATGAATCCCGTCCCCGCGTACAGATGCAGGACGGGGATGCCCAGCTTGCGCTGGGCCTGATTGGCCCAGTCCGTATGGAAGGTGTCCTCAACGGCGTGGGGGAGAGTGACTACCACTGCCTGGGTAGCGCCCGACGCGCTGGCACGGTCAGCGAGGGCGGCCACAGGATCTCCCTCGACGAGCGTTCCCGTAGTCCCGGCTCCGAGGCCTTCAAGGGCCGCGAGCGAACCGTTGAGCGCAGTCTCGGCGACGGCGCGTTCGGTCATCGGGTCCGTCTTGCTCGTGATCTCCTCGAAGGCCTTCCCGAATTCCAGCATTGAGAGATGGTCGAGGAAGTCCACGACGAGGCGTCGCTTGCGCCCGGAAGGGACGAGCACCTCGAGTGGGGCGTCGGTACCCTCGACGAGTTCGGACACCGCGGTCCGCTCGGCTGGGCCCAAGGCGACTTCGGTCAGGATGAGGATCGGCGCCGTCATGGGTTCAGACTAGCGGCCAGCCCCGGAATTCCCCACAGGCACGACCGGGGGGTCGCTGCCGTCGGTACCCGCCCCGGCTGTAAGAATGGCCGTATGTCCCGAGCACGGAGCGCGCCCCAGCAGCATGAGTCCGACGGCGCCCTGCCCCGCAGCTTCTGGGCCCTCCTCGGCGCCGGCGTCGGCCTCGGGACGGCCTCCGCGGTGGCCGCCTCGAGTTCGGCCCTCGCCGCCTACTTCGCCCGGCGCATCGTGACCCCTGAACGCGTGCGCGTCGAGGACCAGGAGGTTTTCGCCGTCCAGGGAACGGGGGCCGGGAGGCGAATCATCCTCAAGGCAACCCCCGAGACAGTGGTCGACGGCGAATACAGCTTCTTCTTCGACGCAGGTGCTGGTCATGCTCGCCTCGGGCCGATTGAGGATTACGTGCCCGGCGAAGGGACAGTGACCCGGCCGGTCGTGGCGGAGTACAGCGGCGACCTCGAGCGAGCCGTGAGGGGGCGCTGGAGTGGCGTCGTCTACAGCTCGCCCCAAGACCTCGGCTACGACTTCGAGGACGTTCTCGTCGAGACCGAGCTCGGTCCCGCACCGGCTTGGCTCGTGCCCGCTTCGCACGACACCTCGAAGACGTGGGCCGTCATGGTCCACGGGCGCGGGGCTACCCGGCAGGAGTCCCTCCGCGGCCTGATTCCAGCCCGTCAGCTCGGGCTCACAAGCCTTGTCGTCTCCTACCGGAACGACGGGGACGCGCCGGCCACGGCGGACAGACGGTACGGGCTCGGAATGACAGAGTGGCGCGACGTCGAGTCGGCAATCGGCTACGCGCTCGAGAACGGCGCGACCGACGTCGTCCTCTTCGGCTGGTCCATGGGCGGAGCTATCAGCCTCGCCGCTGCCGATCTCTCATCGCTCCGCCAATACATCAGGGCGCTCGTGCTCGACGCCCCCGTCGTCGACTGGGTCGACGTCCTAGCCCACCAAGCGCAGAAGAATCGGATCCCCCGCGGCGTCGGCCGTCTTGGGCAGTTGCTCCTCGCGCATCCGTGGGGGCGGCGGATCACGGGACTCGCGGCGCCCGTGGACTTCCGCGCCATGGACTGGGTCGCACGCGCCGTCGAACTCCGCACTCCCACGCTGATCCTGCACAGCGTCGACGACGAATTCGTCCCGTTCGGCCCTTCAGCGCTCCTCGCTGGACGCAATCCCGAGATGGTGACGCTCGAGACGTTCCGGAAGGCGCGCCACACCAAGGAATGGAATGTCGACCCGGAACGGTGGGAGAGGGCGGTCGTCTCCTGGCTCGCCGAGATCCTCGCACCCCGGCCGAGCCCAGGAAGCGGGACTCCTCGTCGCTCAGCGGGCTCGGAGTCTCGCAACTGACGCGCCCGTGAGGCGGACCAGATCGGCCGGGGCGAGTTCGATATCGAAGCCCCGGCGACCGCCGGAGACGAAGATCGTCGCGTGTTCGAGCGCAGAATCGTCGACCGCGGTCGGCGAGGCCTGCCGCTGGCCGAGCGGCGAGACACCGCCGAGCACATAGCCCGTGCGGCGCTCGGCGGCCGCCGGATCCGCCATCGCCGCCTTCTTGGCACCGAAGGCCGCGGCAGTCGCCTTGAGGTCGAGGCTCCCGCTCACGGGCACGACGGCGACGCACAGCTTCCCCGAGACGTCCACCATGAGGGTCTTGAAGACGCGTGCGGGAGAAATGCCGAGCACCTCCGCGGCCTCAAGACCGTAGCTCGGGGCGGAGGGATCATGCTCGTAGGGATGCGCGCTGTAGGGCACTCCGGCAGCGTCCAACGCCGCGGTCGCCGGCGTTCCCGGGCCACCTGCTGAGGAGGACTTGGCCGAACGGCGCCCCTTGGCCACGCCCTGCTCAGGCCGTCTGGCCGAGGTGGCACTCGCCGGCCACCTTGCGCTTGATGCGCACGAGCATTGCGGTCATGCCCCGGAGGCGCAGCGGGGAGACGGCGCGATCGAGACCTAGCTCGTGGGCAATGTCGTCCGGGACTGCGAGGATCTCGCGCGCGCTCAAGCCGTCGAGGCCCTCGAAGAGGATGCTCGCGAAGCCGCGAGTCGTCGGGGCCTCCTTGGGCGCCGTCAGGAAGAGCCTCACAACTTGGGACGCGGCGTCGGCCGCGGGCTCGGTCTCGATCGTGATGAAGACCGGCGACTGGCACTCCACTACCTGCTCGAGCCGCTCTGGGTGGTCCTGGTACCGCTCGGGCAGTTCGGGGAGCGACTGGGCGAACTCGAGCAGCAGCTGAAGGCGCTCACGTTCCTCGAGCGCTTGGAACTCGTCGATGATCTCCCCAAGAGGAGCAGGGATCGTGGTATTCGTCGTCATATTCCTTCCAGCCTACGCCGGGCCGTTTGGCCCTCGCCGCCACATGTTCGGTCCTTGCCGCGATACAGCAGCGCGGCGGCCCCATGGAGAGACCGCCGCGCTTGATGCGAGCACTTGGGTGTGCCGCGCCTCAGGAGAGCGGCCAAGTCCCTCGTTCTTCACCCTTAACAATCGGAACGCGTACCGCATTTCCCCACTCGGTCCAAGAGCCGTCGTAGTTGCGGACGTTGTCGAAGCCGAGGAGGTACTTGAGGGCGAACCACGTGTGGCTCGAGCGCTCGCCGATCCGGCAGTACGCAACTACCTCGTCTCCGGCATTGAGCCCGGCCTCACCCAGGTACAGGTTTTCGAGCTCCTCGCGCGACTTGTACGTACCGTCCTCGGCAGCCGCACGAGCCCACGGGATCGACGCAGCGGTCGGGATGTGGCCGCCGCGCAGAGCGCCCTCTTCGGGGTAGGCAGGCATGTGGGTGCGCTTGCCGGTGTACTCGTCGGCGGAGCGGACGTCGATGAGCGGCTTGCCGAGGTGGGCAAGGACGTCGTCCTTGAAGGCGCGGATCGGAGCGTCGTTGCGCTCGACGACGGGGTAGTCGCCCTCGATGGGGGTAGGTACGTCGGTCGTGAGCTCGCGCCCCTCGGCGATCCACTTGTCGCGGCCGCCGTCGAGGAGGCGGACGTCCTCGTGGCCGAACAGTGTGAAGACCCAGAGGGCATAGGCAGCCCACCAGTTCGACTTGTCACCGTAGATCACGACCGTGGTGTCGCGCGAGATGCCCTTCGACGCGAGGAGCTTCGCGAACGCGGGACCGTCGACGTAGTCACGCGCCACCTCATCGTTAAGGTCCGTGTGCCAGTCGATCTTGACGGCGCCCGGAATGTGGCCGGTCTCGTAGAGCAGAACGTCCTCGTCGGACTCGACGACCGCGAGCTTGCCGCCTTCGAGCGCGCCGTCGGCGAGCTGGGCAGCGAGCCACTCCGTCGAGACGAGGCGCTCGGGATGGGCGTAGGCAGCGAACTTCTCGTTCGTGTCGAGAGGATAGCTCATGGCATGGCCTTTCGCTCGGCTGAGCCAGGGACGCGCGCCATCGACGCCGCCCCTGAAATGTCCCTTCCAGCGTAGTCAGCCCGCGCCGCAAGAGTGAGGGTCGTCGTCGCCGGCTGTCATGAGGCGCAACATGACGTCCGGGCGCGCGATATCCTTGCCACTGGCCCTCAGACCGATGTAATGCCCTTTCGGGCCCGAGACGGACGGATTCCTTGGCGACTGTCACACACCTGACCACCCGCACGCCCAAAGTGTCCGTGGACGAGCTCCTGGCCGGCTTTCACCCCTCACCGCGCTTCGGTGAAGTCTCCTTCGACAGCTACCGACCGGACCCGGCTCAGCCCTCGCAGGCCGCGGCTGTCAGGTCCCTCCAGGACTTCGGCGCATCGATCGACGGCGTCCGCAACAGCGGAGGGCTCTTCTCCCGGATCTTCGGGGGAAACGGGAACAAGGCGAAGACGCGCGCCGGCGTCTACCTCGATGGTGGCTTCGGCGTCGGAAAGACGCACCTCCTCGCATCGCTGTGGCACGCGTCGCCCGGCCCCAAAGCGTTTGGAACGTTCGTCGAATACACGAATCTGGTCGGGGCACTGTCGTTCCGCAAGACCGTCGAGGCCTTGAGCTCCTACCGCCTCGTGTGCATTGACGAATTCGAGCTCGACGACCCGGGCGATACCGTGCTCATGTCCCGCCTCATGCGGGAACTCGCGGACGCCGGCGTAAAGCTTGCAGCAACCTCGAACACGCTTCCGGGAGCTCTCGGCGAAGGCCGCTTTGCCGCCGTCGACTTCCAGCGCGAGATCCAGGTCCTTTCGGACCAATTCGACGTCGTCCGGATCGACGGCGAGGACTACCGACACCGTGGGCTTCCGGCAGCCCCCGCGCCCCTTCGCACGGAAGACCTCGACTCCCGGATCAACGCCGAGTTCGACGGCGGCCTCGTCGCCGTTGACGATTTCGGCGCGCTCATGAAGCACCTCGCGGGCGTTCATCCGAGCCGCTACCGCCAGCTGATCGACGGGATCGACGGCGTTGTCTGGAAGGACGTGCACACCATCGAGGAGCAGGCCGTCGCGCTGCGGTTCGTCGTCCTTGCGGATCGCCTCTACGACAAGGACGTGCCGATCCTCGCCTCAGGCGTCCCCTTCGACCAGCTCTTCACCGAGGAGATGATGTCGGGCGGATACCTGAAGAAGTACTTCCGCGCCGTGTCCCGCCTCACCGCCCTCGCCCGAGAAGCCCAGGCTAGCGAGCTCTCGTGAGCCGCGGCTGAGGCTCCCGGACGCGGAAATGCCGGTCCCGCCTCTCAGCGGTACCGGCATCCCTGTGACGTATCGTGGGTCGGTCCGGCGTTGCGCCGGCTAAGTCCCTAGGACGGTGTCTCTAGGACTGGCCCCCGAGCATTCGGGAGAGAACCTCGATCCGATCGAGCTTCCTGACGCTGATACCGGCCCTGTCCATGATGGCGTCGCTTGAAGACACGGCCACCTCCTTTCACTCAGGGAGCTACTGTGCTCCACCACGAACGATGGTAGCCACGTGTCGCGCCCAATCCAACACCCCTTCGGCGTCGGGGTTTCCGAGGAGGTGCCGGGCACGGCGGACACGTGGCTACGTGTTGACTGAGAGCGGGCCCCGTCGGGTTCGTGACGCGAGGCAGGAAAGAGACAGGAAAAAAGGCAAGAAAAAAGGCGCCTCAAGGGCGCCGTGTGTGGGCGATACTGGGATCGAACCAGTGACCTCTTCCGTGTCAGGGAAGCGCGCTACCGCTGCGCCAATCGCCCAAGTCCCTCTTCCCGCGAACCGGACTCCCGCAGGAGCCCTTCGTTAAGAAGAAGAGAGCGGACGACGAGATTCGAACTCGCGACATCCACCTTGGCAAGGTGGTGCTCTACCAACTGAGCTACGTCCGCAGGGGAAGCCGTAAGGCTTCTCCGTGGGCGATACTGGGATCGAACCAGTGACCTCTTCCGTGTCAGGGAAGCGCGCTACCGCTGCGCCAATCGCCCGAATCCCGGTGGCCGGGAATCAGGAATGCACCGAGGTGGGGACGGGATTCGAACCCGCGTATACGGCTTTGCAGGCCGCTGCCTCGCCTCTCGGCCACCCCACCGTGTTGGCATCCATGAGGATGCTTCCGACAGTGTCCTGCGAGCGGACGACGAGATTCGAACTCGCGACATCCACCTTGGCAAGGTGGTGCTCTACCAACTGAGCTACGTCCGCAGGGTTTTCGCTTGGCCGCACTGCCCTCAGTACCCGATCCGTTCATCCAAACTGTCGGGTCGCTGGTTGGGCCTCAGGCCGCGCTTCAACGAGTAAAGACTCTATAGGAACCGGGGTCGATGCACAAATCGTGGCCTGCCCGCCCGCGCCGTCAACCGCACTTGAACAACATGCATGCAATTTGCTTTTCGAGGGATGGGATCGAGGGCTGAGCGTGCACGAAGGAGGATTTGAGATCGGCCCTTGCGGTGGGCTAAAGTCGTAGAGCGCTCGGCGACGGGCGAAACGGGCGATTGGCGCAGTGGTAGCGCGCTTCGTTCACACCGAAGAGGTCACTGGTTCGAACCCAGTATCGCCCACGTATGGACCCCTGGACGCTGTCCGGGGGTCCTTGTGTTTGGTGGCTTGTTTGACGGTGGATCTTCAGTGCGGATCTCTAATGTCGGACCGGTGTGAAAAGGTGCCCCTATGACAGTTCCCGGCCTTGCCGCAGAATCTCCCAACGGCCTCGGCAGGATGTACCGACGCTCCCTTTCAGCCGCTCCGAGCG
>NZ_JTDL01000103.1 GCF_000802235.1 Sinomonas humi | reverse complement strand
CGCAGAACGTGGGCGGGATGATCGCCCTGGGCGGGGGGCTCGGGGTCCTGCTGGCCATCGTCTTCGGGGTGATCGCGATCCTGGTGTCCCTCATCCAGCTGGTGATGATGGTGTTCCGCTCCGGGATCCTGATCCTGCTCGCCGGCGGCCTGCCCACGGCGGCGGCATTCACGAACACCGAGACGGGCAGGCAGTGGTTCCAGCGGTTCCTGTCGTGGCTGATCGCGTTCACGCTCTACAAGCCCGCCGCCGCCCTCTGCTACGCGGTGGCCTTCAAGCTCACCTCCTCGAATGTCTTCGCCTCCGCGGACGAGGGGGTGAAGGCCATCGTGGGGCTGTCCCTGATGGTCCTGGCCCTGGTGGCCCTGCCGGCCCTGATGCGCCTGGTCACCCCCATGGTCGCCGCCGCAGCCGGCGGCGGAGGGGGCATGGCCGCCATGGGCGGCGCGGTCGGCACCCTGGCCACCGGGGCGATCCACAGCGGACGGCAGGGCGGTGGCCGCGGCAGCTCCCCGACCAGCACTTCGATGAGCAGCACGACCGCCAGCAACAGCAGCGGCAGGACGGATCGGCAGGCCTCCGGGGCATCCAGCAGCCCGTCCCAGCCAGGGGCCTCTGCCCCGTCTGGAGCGAATACGGGGCCGGCTCCCAGTACGGGCGCCGGTGCAGCAGGAGTCGGATCCGGAGCGGCGGGGGCTGGGTCCGCCGCGGGGGCGAGCGGGGCAGCCGCCGCCGCGGGGCCGGCCGGGATGGCTGCCGCAGCCGGGGCGATGACGGTCCAGAAGGGCGCAGCCGCGATGCAGGGCGCAGTGCGGGGTGCGGCGGAGTCGGCGGCGGGCGAGGGCCCGTCCGGAAGCCAGAAGGGGCAGTGAGGATGAGCGAGCAGACGACGTACACGGAGCCGACCTACGGGAACTGGCGCAGGCCGCGCACCGCCGGCATCGGGAAGCTGGGGGCGCTGGAGACCTGGGCGATGATCGCAGCCCTGCTGGTGCTGCTGTTCGTCTTCCGCCTGGCCGGCCCCATCCCGGGGTTCGTCGCGTTCCTGGCGATGGGGACCGCCATGGGGGTCTTCACGGTCCGGGACCGGCACGGGCAGTCCCGGATCGCCCGCATGGCCGCCCGCCGCGCCCACAGGAAGGCCGCGGGCCGCCGGACGAACCTCTACCGCTCGGGTCCAACTGGCCTCATCCCGGGCGGGACGGCGCAGCTGCCCGGCCTGCTGGCCAGGTCCCGGCTGCACCAGTTCACGGACTCCTTCGACCGCGAGTTCGCGCTGGTCTTCATGCCGGAGACGAACCACGCCACCGTGGTGATCGAGTGCGAGCCCACGGGCCTTGCCCTGGAGGACTCACAGGCGATCGATTCCTACGTGGCGAACTGGGGCGGCTGGCTCGCCGACCTCGGCAAGGCCTCCGACGTGGTGGCAGCGTCCGTGACCGTGGAGACCGCCCCCGACTTCGGGGTCCGGCTGCGCCAGGCCGTGGACACCCGACGCCACCCCGACGCCCCGCCGGCGGTGGTGGAGATGATGGAGGAGGTCAAGGCGACCTTCCCCCAGTCGGCACCGCTGACCCGGGCCTTCCTCGCCGTCACCGTCACCGCCTGGCGGGCCGGCGCACCCCGCCCCCGGAAGGCCGAGGACCTCGGCCTGGACCTCGGCGCACGCCTGGGCAGGCTCACCGAGCACCTCGAGCAGTGCGGGGCCGGGGACGCGCACCCCCTCACCGCGCAGGCCCTCTGCGAGGTCGTGCGCAGCGCCTACGACCCCGCAGTGGCCCAGCACATCGCCGCCGCCCACGCCCAGGGCATCACCCCGCCCCTGTCCTGGGACGACGTCGGCCCCCTGGCCCACAATGCCGGGTGGGAGTGGTACCGGCACGACTCCGGCCTCTCGAAGTCCTGGGTCATGTCCGTCGCCCCCCGCGGGGAGGTCTTCTCCAACGTCCTCGAGGCACTGCTCTCCCCGGCAGGGGACGTGGACCGCAAGCGCGTCACCCTGCTCTACCGGCCCGTCTCCGCCGCCCGGGCGATGGACGTGGCCGAGAAGGACGTCACCGCCGCCAAGAACCGCGCCGCCTCCACCGGCAACCCGGACTTCCGCGCCATCGACGACTACGCCAAGACCGTCCAGACCGCCAAGGAGGTCGCCGCCAAGGACGCCGGCATGCTCAACTTCGGGATCGTCATCACCGCCACCATCCGCAACCCCCAGGACGCCCTGGCCGCCGGCTACGGAATCGAGGACCTGGCCGCGGAGTCCCAGCTGACCGTCCGGCCCGCCTACGGCGCCCAGGACACCGCCTTCGCCGCCGGGCTGCCGCTGGGCCTGGTCCTGCCCGACTACGTCATGGTCCCGGCGAAGATCAGGGAGGCGATCTGATGAACCCGCTCAGCCTCCTCCCCACGGGCCTCCGCCCCCGGCCGCCGTTCGCCAGGCCTGCACCGCGCAGCCGGCACTACGGCCCGGCCAGGCGCGGCTACCTCACCCCCGGCGGCGGGTACGCGAACCTGATCGACATCCCCAACGAGTTCCGCGGCTCCTCCCGCCAGGTCTGCGGCCTCTGGCCCTTCGCCTCCGGCACCGGCGCCCCGCTGGCGGGGGCGCCGCTGGGCCAGCACCTGCTCACCGGCCAGGTCGTGGGCCTGGACCACATCACGGCCTTCGAGGAGGGCCTGATCCCCAACCCGTCCGTGTACTTCATGTCCAACCCCGCACTGGGGAAGTCCACCGCGGTGGGGAAGATGTGCCTCTGGCTGGCCTACCGGGGCGTGGCCACCATGGTCCTGGGCGACGTCAAGGGCGAACACGTCCTGCGCACCCGCACGATGGGAGGAAAGGTCAACCGCCTCGGCAACGGCCGCGGCTACCTCAACCCCCTCGACCCCGGCGCCTCCGCCCGCGCCGCCCAGCGGCTGGCCGGGTCCCTGCGCCAGGAGGTGGTCAGGGGGGCGCACGAGCAGCGCAAGGCCCTGCTGCTGGCCCTGATCACCGTCTCCCGCGAGTTGCGGCCCACCGAGCAGGAGGACCTGATCCTCGGCCGCGCCCTGGAGATCCTGGCCGAGAAGCACGACGGCGTCCCGCTGGTGCGGGACCTGGACCGGCTGATCGCGGACGCCCCCGAGGACCTGCGCAGCGTGGTCCTGGACCGGGGCGAGATGGACCGCTACCTCGACGCCACCGACGCGCTGCGGACCTCCCTGATCGGCATCGCCACCGGGTCCGGGCCGCTGGGGGACATGTTCTCCAAGCCCACCACAGAGGCCCTGGACATGGGACGCTCCGTCGTGTTCGACCTCTCGGCCCTGCCCGACACCCAGCCCCAGAAGCAGGCCGCCGGCCTGCTGGCCTGCTGGTCGGTCGGCTTCGAGGCCGTCAACACCGCCCAGGTCCTCGCCGACGCGGGACTGGAGCCGCGCCGGAACTACAACATCGTCCTGGACGAGTTCTGGCGGGCGCTGCGGGTCGGGCGCGGCATCGTGGACAAGGCCGACTCCCTCACAAGGCTGAACCGCAACGACGGCGTGGGCCAGATGATGGTCTCCCACACCCTCAAGGACTTCGACGCCGTCGCCGACGCGGCGGACCGGGCCAAGGCCAAGGGCTTCGTCGAGCGGTGCGCCATGGTCGTCCTCGGCGGCCTCGGCGCCAAGGAACTTTCTGAGGTCGAGCACTTCCGCCGGCTCACCCGCCAGGAGAAGCGCCGGGTCGAGTCCTGGGCCGACGCGAAGAAGATCACCACCACCCAGCACGGCAGGACGGCCCCGTACGGGCGGGGGAAGTTCCTGATCAAGCTCGGCCAGGCCCCCGGCATCCCCGTCCAGATGCGCCTGACCAGCGTCGAAGACGAGATCTCGGACACCAACACCCGCTGGGAGAACCTACGCAAGCAGGGCGCCAGCACAGAGGAGATCGAACGGGAGATCTTCGAAGAAGAAGGGCACATCGAGGAGGAAGCAATCTGATGGGCACACCGAACAGCAGCAGGCGTTCCCGGCTCGACGCCGAGACGGTCCTGCTCTGGGTCGTCATCATCACCGTCGTGCTGGTCGTGGGCACCGTGACCGGGGCCGTTCACCTCGGCTCCATGCTTGCCCGCGACGGGCAGAGGCTGCCGGCCAACCCGTTCGAACTGGTCCTCGGACTGCTCACCCACAGGGTGGCCTGGCCTCCGGCCGCGACCTGGGTGCTGGCCGGAATCGGTGCCGTGCTGGTCGCCCTCGCGATCGTGGTGGTCCGCGCGGTGCTGCGCCGGCGTGCCCGGCGCTCCCGGGTCGACGTCGCCGCCCGGCACATGGCCAGGGGCCGGGACCTGCGGGCCCTGAGCCTGCGCGGGGCCACCGCCACCGCCGAGCGCCTCGGCGTGGCAGGGTCGCCCGGGGTGCCGGTCGGGAAGACCGTCCTGGGCGGCCAGATGCTCTACGGCTCCTGGGAGGACATGCACATCGACATCTGGGGCCCCCGCACCGGCAAGACCACCTCCCGCGCCATCCCGGCGATCCTCGAGGTCCCCGGGGCCGTGCTGGTGACCTCGAACAAGCGCGACATCGTCGACTGCACCCGCGACGTGCGCGCCAAGGAGGGGCCGGTGTGGGTCTTCGACCCGCAGGCCGTCGCCCTCGAGGAGCCCGCCTGGTGGTGGAACCCCCTCTCCTACGTCACCGACGAGGTCCGCGCCGCCCGCCTGGCCGACCACTTCGCCGCCGGCTCCCGCGGCCCCGACGCCAGGACGGACGCCTACTTCGACCCCGCCGGACAGGACCTCCTCGCCGGGCTCCTGCTCGCCGCAGCCCTCGACCGCAGGCCGATCACCCAGGTCCACACCTGGCTCACCCGACCGGCCGACGATACGGCGGTGGACATCCTCAGGGACCACGGGTACGCCGAGAGCGCCAATGCCGTCGCCGGGATCGTCAACGCCCCCGAGAAGCAGCGCGGCGGCGTCTACGGCACCGCCCTGCAGATGGCCTCCTGCCTGACCAACCGGCAGGTCGCCCAATGGGTCACCCCGAACGGCGAGGCGGACGGCAGGCCGCAGTTCGATCCGGGGGCGTTCGTGGCGTCGAAGGGGACTCTGTACTCGCTCTCCAAGGAGGGCAAGGGCACCGCCGGATCGCTCGTGACCGCCCTGACCGTCGCCGTCGTCGAGGCAGCCGAGGAGCTCGCCGTCCACTCGCCCGGCGGCCGGCTCGCCACCCCCATGGTCGGAGTGCTGGACGAGGCCGCGAACGTGTGCCGCTGGCGCGAGCTGCCCAACCTGTACAGCCACTACGGCTCCCGCGGCATCGTCCTGATGACCATCCTGCAGTCCTGGTCCCAGGGCGTGGAAGTCTGGGGCAGGGACGGGATGCGCAAGCTCTGGTCCGCGGCCAACATCAAGGTCTACGGCGGCGGCGTCGCCGAAGCCGAGTACCTCAACGAGCTCGCCCAGCTCATCGGCGACTACCGGTACTCCAACACCACCCGGAACCGCTCCAGGCAGGGTGGCACCTCCTACAGCCACGACGACCGCAAGGAGCGCACCCTCGACGTCGCCGACCTCGCCGCCCTCCCCAGGGGCCGCGCCGTCATGTTCGCCTCCGGCGCCCCCGCCGCACTGCTGAAGACCGTCCCCTGGAAGGACGGCCCCCACGCCGCCGCGGTGGCCGCCTCCGCCGCCGCCCACGACCCCGCCAACAAGCAGGCGGCCGCCAGCAGTGAGAACCGGCAGGTCGCCGCAGGAGCGTCCGATGGGTGAGGGGCTGGGGGAGTGGGACGACGAGCCCGCCGACGACGGTACCGAACACGAGGACGACACCGGCGAAGGCCCGGCGGAGCCGACGCTGTTCTACCCGGACGTGGCCGCGTTTGTCGCCGGGCACCTCGCGGCCGTGTACCGCAGGAGGATCGACCCCGGCGGCGGGACCACATGGTGCCCGAAGTGGTGGAAGCACGCCGAGGCCATCAGCCGGCTCGAAGCACTCTGGCGCGCCTGGGAGCACCTCCGCCTCGAGGGCACCACCGGGATGAGCGTCTGGTGGCGCGACCACGCAGACCACCACATGAACGTCCTCCTCTCAGCCGACGGGCCCTTCAAAGGCTGCAGCCCCGACGACGGCCACCGCACCAAACTCGCCCCATTGCCCTGCGACGAACCGCCGCAAGGCCTGTTCTAAACCCCGGACCAACGTCTTCGGTGGCCGATGCTCCCGAACGATCGCCCCAACACGACATATTCCAGGGATTTCAGGCAACGTCGAGACAGACAGGTGCCCGTCGTGATAACTTCCTCCCATATTCAGCCATTTGAAGGGGGAGAGGGCTAGATGGACCTCAAAGTTGACGAAGCCAACGAGAACCGGCTTGCCGAACTGGGTAAGCACGCTTCTGAACTTGACGCAGTACCAGTAGAGACACTCCAGACTCAGGATTGGGAAGACAAGAAAAATTCACAGGATCCCAAGATGGACGGTGCTGCCGGCTGGTAGAAGCCACGCTTGAAACAACCCCACGCTGGAGGCCTAACCGCTCGATGGCGTCCAGTTGGTCAGTACCTCACTCTTGGGCGGTCCTCGATCGCTTGGACACATTCGGTTCCTGTTGCGTTATGGGCTGACCACGTCTGGCCCGTCTGGGCTGCGGCTCTGATCTTGATCTGGTCAACGTTCTTTTACATGGCATCCTGCCTAGTAAACGACACTGCCGATTTAGAATCTGATACGCAAAATCCAGGACGCATTGGCAGCCCTCTGGTAAAGGGAGAAGTCCCGCTAGTGAGAGTCGTCCACTGGGCTCTGGTGACCCTTACGCTCATCACCTTTGCGGTGCTCGCTCTGCCGACGACAACGACATCAAAAACATTTGCTCTCACTGGAATAGCGCTGACCGTATACGGGAATCTTTACCAGAAGACCTCCCGACTGTTTCCCCCTGTGGCGATGGACGCGCTCTACGCAGTCACAATGTGCTGTCTATTGCTCGCAGCTCAAACGGCCGGCGGATCATGGCCGAGTTTCGGCGGATTATGCGCCATAACTGCATACGGGCTTATACTTCTTCCTTTGAACGCCATCGCCGGCAATCTGAAGGATCTCAAAACTGACCGAGCGACCGGTGCGCGAACCCTCGCAATGGACTTCGGTGTCTCCTGGTCGCCTATCGATTCAACCTTTCGCCTCCCACGCCTGTACAAGGCGTACGTCTACTTCACAGTGGCCTTGGCATCTCTGGCATTGGTCGCGTCTGTAGCGCTGGCACCCTCTCTTACTCGAACGTGGGCAACTCTCGCACTTGTTGTTGTAATCTGTTCCACAGCTCTCTCCGCATACCTAATCGTCCGACTAATGTCGCAACTTTCCGCGCCACGACCCTCCTCAAAGGAAATAAGGCGGCCGAGAGGGCTAATAGTGCTGTTTGCCACCTTTCTTTGGGCGAGTTCACTTTATGCAGGTCCGGTCATGGCCGTCGGCCTCTTAGCCATTGGGCTGGCTATCAGCACAGTTTTAGATCGCATGCGGAGGCGTTTTCTATGAGCACTGCTTCAGACAGATGGATCGTAGCGGCGCAACGAATCGCACCCGTAGACGCCATACTGCAACGCGTACATCAAATGCTAGCGGATACATGCCCCGAGCTAGTCCCCCACATTCTGCAGCGGGAGCCGCTCGGACTCTTTGGACTTGCGAGCGGGTTCTTCTACTACCCCATCGCTCTGCAATTGGAGTTGAGTGGGGGGGATGAATCTGGAGTATTTGAGCTTGCAGATGGCTTGGCTCTGGGCCACAGCTATTTCTATTGTCTAGATCGAATTCTAGACGACGGCGAAGTTGATTATCCGATGGTACTGGCTGCGCCAATATTCCTGCAAGAATATCTTAGGATCATGGCAAGTCTTCTGCCACAACACCCTTCCCCTCAAAGCACGGTACAAGAATGGCATGCCCACTACTACGCCATGTACGTTTCAGCCCAAATCTATGAATGGACAACAAAGCGCACCCTTCCAGACATCACTATCAGCGATCTTAATCTCCTACACAAGAAGTCGGCGCCAGTCTGCCTTCCTGTGCGCGTTGTCCTTGAACAGCAGAATCTTCAAGAAAGAGCGCCCCAGCTGGAGGATGCGTTTCTAACTTATAGTGCTGGCCTACAGCTCGTCGATGATCTTTCGGACGTCGTCGCTGATTTCCGAAACGGATTATCGTCCATACCACTCCGGTTGATGTTGAGGCAAGTCTTAGGTTTGAGGGTTTGGCCAGAATCGTCGGAGGTCTCACCAGACGATGTACGACTCCTAGCTGCAGAACCTAGCCTGCGTAGCCTCATTCTGAATCTCGCGGCGAGCTACTTCAATGAGGCGTCTCAGAAGGCGGAGAACGCGGGCCATCCTACGCTGGCGCACTTGTCTCAGTTCAGGTACGCCTGGTCTGCAGAGCAATTGATATGAAGACCAGGGACGGCATGGGCAATAGTGAAAGCGTCCAAACCGTTAGACGGGGAGACTACCGGCAGTTAGCGTCATTGATTACCGTCGCGTTAAATCAACGTGGAGGTAAGCTTCGCCCCCTGAAGGCTCAACTGGAACTCGCAATTTGGCCTCACTTCACCCAACCCACCAAGGCGGCAGTGATTGGAGTGCGAAGAGTCAATCTTATTCGTCGCCTTCGCTTACGTATTTGGAAATTCAAAGGACGCCGGCCGTCGCTTTACGTATTCAACTTTTGCAAAGAACCGAGCGCTCGGGGCACACGGGCGGCTATCGTTCTCGGACTGGAAGTTCTAAACGCTGCTGATAAGAACAGGATGGCAATCTATTGTCATTGTCGATTGGATAATCTGAGGCTACTCGAGACGTACAAAAAGTTCGGGTTCGAGACTGCGGGGGTGTCCGTCCGTGGCGATAGGAGGTTATTGGTTAGGGAGCCCGTGTGAGACCTCGCTTCACGCCCTGGATGCCCGCCCTCGTTTTCAGCCTTGCAGCCTTACGATACGTTGGCCTTGCGTTACTTCCTCTCCTAGCAATGACCAGTCCTTACCTCATTGCTTTCCTAAGACCGACTGGCGACGCCATCATGCTCTTGACCGTAGATACAAGCGTGCAAGCGACGATCGCCGTGGTGTTGGTCGCTGCTTTTAGTCGCACAATCTTGGGCACGGCAATATTCATGGGCACCCTTTATGCATCTGAGCTGTTGCCAGGGACGTGGGTTTCACGCGCGAGTAGGATCGTGAGTCGATTTTCGAAAACGTGGTTCATTCTCGGTCTCTTGATCTACCCAGCCTCACCCGTTATCGTGGCGTCGGCCTTATCCGGTATTCGTCTCCAGCGAGCTATTTCAATTCTATTGATCAATGGCGTCGCGGTACTTGCAGCGAGCGCCCTCATTGCCAGATTAGATCCATCGCTTATTCTGATGGTTAAGTCGTGGATCACGCGTGGGCAGGGGGGCTGGATCCTCGTTGCCTTAGCAACAACGGGCACAGCGCTAATTACTTTCAATTGGTGGTGGCGTAAGCGATGAAGACCATGGTCCTCTACATGCATTTCGGGCGTTTTCGAGCCGTACTTTCAACGTTATTTCCGTTTGTCGTCGGACTTTTGTGGTCAGAGTCGTCCACCCTAAGTGCCCTAACATATTTGGGGTGGGGCGCTCTACTACACCTATTTATTTGCCAATTAAACAATCTTGCCGACTATGACACCGATAAATTAAACGGCTCTCGTCAGCGGGATCCCTTGCTTTCGGGGGAGCTGTCGAGGACGCGTGCGGCAGGTTGGGTGCTGATGGATGGAATCATTCTGAGCACCACTATACCTGTTGTTTTCTCAGGAATAGGCGCCCGTACGGGCGCCGCAGTCCTTATTTTGTTGGTGTCCTATGGGAATATATATCAAAAGAAATCGCGCCTCTCTCCGATCTTCATTGACTACTTGTATGGCTTATGCATGGCTCTCCCGGCGGCACTTGTACGTTTTTCCCAAGCCAATTGGGTAATCGGCGGCCGGTTTCTCCTTATTGGCGCTCTTGGTCTAACTTTCACAGTTCTGAATATGTATGCTGGAAATCTTAAAGATCTGGAATGGGACCGGCTGGCTGGCAGTCGCACGACGGCTATCACCTGCGGGGTGGTTGTAGACGCTGGCACCAAAACGGGGTTCCGGTTTTCTGTAAAATATAATTTGGTCCTTCTTGTGCCGCAGAGCATTCTGACCGGATTGCTTTTTGCTTCATGGTATTTCGAGCATGACCTGAGCCCCTCCGCTCAGTTGGTCAATCTAACCGGTCTTACGGCGGCAATAATGGCTTGCATTTGCATGGCCGACGACTTGTGTGTATTGCCGAGTTGGTTCACGTATCTCAAGCGACCTTCACGGCGCGATCAAAAAGTCCGCGCTGTCAGGCCGATGCACGCATTTCTAAACCTTGCCGCGGTTATTCTCATCGCTGCAGGCTTTTCACCCGATCCGCTTCTAGCTGTGCTACTACTGTTCTCTCTAGTAGCAATTACCTATATGCTTATTGCGTACGGAAATAGAATCGCCATGGTCATGCGCTGAAACCTTGGGCCTGCCGCCGCAGCCAATCGGTGGATGGCAACCTGGGCCTCGGAGGAGTGAGGGCCTGGGCGAATGGGACGACGAGCCCGACGACATTGCCGACGCCGCGGAGCCCCCGGGGACGACGTGGACGCGCCCGGAGCTGTTCTACCCGAACCTCGCCGAGTTCGTCAGGAACAAGCTCGCCGTCACCTACCGACGCCAGCGCAATGTCCAAGGCGGGATCACTTGGTGTCGCCAGTGGTGGAAGCACGCCGAGGCCATCAGCCGACTCGAAGCGCTCTGGCGCGCCTGGGAGCACCTGCGCCTCGAGGGCACCACTGGGATGAGCGTCTGGTGGCGCGACCACGCAGACCACCACATTCAAAGGCTGCAACCCCGACAACGGCCACCGCGCCAAGCTCGCCCCCCTGCCCTGCGACGAACCCCTGCCGGGCTCTTCTGACGCCCCGCCAGCGGCCGTGCGGCCAGCGAGGCTCACGTGCGCGTTGGGCTTGGGCCCCTATCTTGGACGAATGAATACCGACGAGGAGCCGGAGGTCCTCGAAGGGCAGACCTCGATCGAGGACCTGCTCGGCGAGCCGGCCCACCGTGCCGCCCCTCACCCGGCGCAGGGCTGCCTGCCCGGGCTGGAGGATGAGGCATGAATGGGTGTGCGGGGGCTCAGGCCTCGCAATCGGCACAGTACGTGCCGGTGCCGTCGGTCCTGGCAATCGGGGAGCGGTGGCGGACCAGGTAGCAGGGGACTGGCAGACGAACTCGTCCTCGCCCTGCGGGACCAGGTGCACGGTGAGCTCGGCGTCCACGAGCTCCCCGCCCGGGATGCCGGCCCCGTCCTCGTCGCCGTCGAGGTCGCGGACGACGCTGCGAGGATCCGGCGCGTTGACGGACCTGGCCTCCTCGAGGGAGTCCTCTTGGGACTCCCTGACATCGGGGCGGAGCTCGTCGTAGTCAGCGGCCACTCGGCGATCTCCCTTCCTGGGTCCGTTCCTGGCGAGCAGCAGGCAACCGTACACCACCCATGACCCTTGCAGTGCAGAGCCTCGGTTCTGGAGCGGCAGAGGCAGCGGGCGGTATGGTTTCGACCTTGGGATGCAACGGAGAGGGAGGCCATGGACGTCACGAGCGCCGACCGCCCCGGCTACCGCGAGATCGCACTGACCGGCCGGGTCAACCTCAAGAACGCAGGGGAGCTCACCGAGGCCGTCGGCCGCGCGGTCGCCGAGGGCCAGCCCCGCATCGTCCTGGACCTCGGCGGGGTCCCGGCCATGGACTCCACCGGGCTCGGCGCGCTCGTCACCGCCTGCCGCACCGCACGCCAGGCCGGAGGCGACCTGCGCATCGTGGCACCCAGGCCAGCCGTGCGCGAGCTCCTGGAGCGCACCAACGTCGTCCGGGTCCTGCCGCTGCACGCGACCGCCGAAGAGGCCTTCCCCGCCTGGAGCGGTGGCCATCCCTCAGCACCGCTTCCTGAAGCCCGCCTCCTGCCGAGCGGGGTGACGCCGGCCGGTGCACTCCCCAGCAGACAGCAGCCGACGCCCACCGGCCCGTTACCTGCCGCGCCGAAGGGCAAGCGTCCAAGGCCTCGGTCAGGACACGACGATCTCCTCGCCGTCGAAGAGGCCGTCCTCTTCGTCCCGGGCCTTCTCCTCCGGGCCGTAGTGGAAGTCCAGCGACAGGTCCTCCCTGTTCGGACGGCGGGCGGGACGGTCTCCGTTGACCATGGCACTCCTTCACGACGGTGGACCGAAGGGACCGCCCCGGACGGGGGTCGCGGGGCGGTCGTCACACGCCCGGCGGTAAGGGGATCAGCCGGGTGAAATGAGACTACGCCTCTCAGCCTTGCCTGTATACGTGCACATGGGGAAGGTCATGCCGGAGGCTGCTGCATGGATGGCCGGGGAGTCTGCTCTGGCCAGATCCGCGTCCTGGGTGATCCCTGCGGAAATGGCGGTGCCTCACCGACGACCGGCCGGGGTGCCTAGCAGCTTGGCCATTCGAGCTCGCGGAGCAACTCCGCGGGCGCTGGAAGGCGCCCGGACGCATCCTCCGCTCCGTGCCTCCCGGGACCTGTCTGAAGGCCACTGCCTGCGCCTGCCGCACTGCCCCGGGAGGATGTCCTCGGGGATGGAAGGGTCTCCGGGGCCGGGCCGGAGGCCACCGGTTGGGAAGGGTTCTCCATGGACACGAATGCTCCCAGCTTCGGGTCGAAATCAGGCCTCGTAGGGCCCACCCGCCTGCACCCCCGGGGCGGTTGGACCCTACGGGACGATCCTCCCGAGGACGAACGGCCATCGGGTCGACTTGGGCGAATCCTGCGGTTTGCCTTGGCAGAAGCTCAGATGGAAGGGGATCCGGCACGTTGCAAGTTGCTCGGTGGGGCGCGGCGAGCGTGCGCGGCGTCGCTGCGGTCGGGGAAAGAGGAACATCTGATCACCTCCAATCGTGATGTGGTGCACCGATCGGCAGGAGCGACTGTGTTCGGTCCTGCAGGAGCGCCGACAATATCCGGGATGATCCCGGACCGAGGCTGGAGAATGGGCCAATGAGCCTGATGGATCCAGCGGCGAGCAGCGCCGAGCCCTACAGGACGGTCGGCCGATGATCCACCTTCCCGGAGGCCGTACGAAAGGCTGCGCGGTCCTCGGCGCATCAGCACCGGGACAGGAGGGACCGTTCGGCCTCTGGGAGGAAGAGCCCGACGAGGACGAGCGCGATCCGATACCCGATCCGTCCGGCAGGGGATGGCCGGACGAATCCGCCGGCCCCGAGAGCGCCGACTGGTCCCGGAAGTAGCCCAGACGCAGAGTCGAGAGCTGAAAAGAACTCCAGAGGTGCGGCGAAGGCGAATTCCGGTAGGCGTGGCGCAGCACCGGCGGGGCGAAACAGCGAAAAGCCCTCGGATAGACATCGTCAAGGGACTCATCTACGCGCCCCAGCACGGAATCGTCGCCTTCACCTCCCCGGCCTGGCCGGATTCATCCCCCGAGACCCCGAGGACCACGACCAGCTATCAGGCAGCACCAACCCGCTACCGCCTGCCAGGACCGGGTGCACCGGGTCTAGATCCTCGAACAGAACCGGCGCGAATGACCCGAATGGACCCTATCGCCCTGCGAAATGGCGCGTCAGTTAACCGCGCGTTAGGGTGCACCAAGCGCAACAGCCTCCGAGTCTTCCGCTAGATTCTCGGTTCCTTCTGCCGGGGCGGCTCGCTGTCGGCGAGTTGATGGACGTCGATGGGGCTTGGATTGCCTGGGTTCTCCGCATCATCGGGGGATGGAACTGGAGCCTTCTGTTTCCGCATACGCAGAAGTGAAATGCCGGAGATGACCCCCCAAGCGAGGTTCAGTGCGACGGAGGGCCAAGCGTCGTGGTAGTAGCCGTTGACGGCCAGGGTTGCGGCGCCGAGAAGGTTGAATCCTTGGAAGATGCGGCCACCATTGATCCAGCCGAATGAGAACAACACATATCCTGCTAGCACCGCAAGAGCCCCGAGC
>NZ_JTDL01000102.1 GCF_000802235.1 Sinomonas humi | reverse complement strand
GTAGGGCACCTCGCCCGCCGCCAGTGGGAGGGCTGGGCCTACATCCGGATCTGAGGCGGCGGCCGACTTGCCGGACCGATACCCCCGGGGGGTATCTTTGGGAGTGGAAGCATGACCGCAGAGCATCCTGGAGGAACACGATGGACGTCATCGTCATCGATACCCCGCAGCTGGGAGACCGCAGCTACCTCGTCCACGACGGCCGCGCCGGGCTCGTGATCGACGCGCAGCGCGACATCGACCGCGTCGAGGCCGCAGCCCAGGAGGCCGGGGTCGAGGTCACGCACGTCGCCGAGACCCACATGCACAACGACTACCTCACCGGCGGCCTGGTCTACGCCCGCAAGCACGGCGCCGTCTACCTGGTCAACGCCGCGGACGAGGTCGCCTTCGAGCGCACGCCGATCGCGGACGGGGAGACCGTCAGGGTCGGCGAGCTGACGGTCAAGGCCGTCGCGACGCCCGGCCACACCCACAGCCACCTCTCCTACGTCGTCGAGCACGACGGCCGGCAGGCCGTCTTCTCCGGCGGGAGCGTGCTCTACGGCTCGGTCGGCCGGACGGACCTGGTAGCCCCCGGGCACACCGTCGGGCTCACCCACGACCAGTACGCCTCCGCGCGCCGCCTCGCCGAGGAGGCAGCCGCGGACGCGGCGCTGTACCCGACGCACGGCTTCGGCTCCTTCTGCTCCTCCGGCCCGGCCACCGGGGCCGGCGGCTCCACCCTCGGCGAGCAGTTCACGGCCAACCACGTCTACACGGACGCGGACGAGGAGCACTTCGTCACCGAGCTCATCGCCAACCTCACCGCCTACCCGAGCTACTACGTGCACATGAGCCCCGGCAACATGGCGGGGCCGGGCGAACCCGACCTGGACGTGCCCGAGTCCCTGGACCCGGCGGAGCTGCGCGCCCGCCTCGAGACCGGCGAATGGGTGGTCGACCTGCGCAACCGCGTCGCCTACTCCTCCGAGCACCTCAGGGGCACGGTGAGCTTCGAGTACGGAAACGGCAACAGCTTCAGCACCTATCTCGGCTGGCTGTTCCCCTACGGGAAGAAGCTCACCCTCGTCGGCTCCCGCGCCGACGTCGAGAATGCCATCCGCGACCTCTCCCGCATCGGCATCGACTCTCCCGATGCCGCCCTCGGCGAGGACCCGCGAGAGCTCGCTCCCGATGCCGCCATCTCCTCGTACCCGCGCGTCACCTGGGAGGGCATGGCCGCGCAGCGCCAGCCCGGCGAGGCCATCCTCGACGTCCGCCGCGCGGACGAGCACAGGGCCTCCCGGATCGAGGGAGCCGTGAACATCCCGCTCCACGAGCTCCTGAACCGCCTCGACGAGGTCCCGGGCGGCCGCCTCTGGGTCCACTGCGGCTCCGGCTACCGCTCCGGCGTCGCCGCGAGCCTGCTCGAGCGCGCCGGCCACGACGTCGTCCAGATCGACGACGCGTTCGACCGCGCCGCCGAAGCCGGCCTCCCGATCGCGGCCTGAACCCCCACAGACCGGCTGGCGGGCCCGTCCCCCCTCGCGCCCGCCAGCCTCCCCGGGCCAGCCGTGCCATCCCCTGCCCTGCTGCGGCCGGCCTTCCGACACCTACCCCCACTACCGCGACGAGAGGAGCGCCCATGGCCTCCCGGACCCCCGCCGCACGGGGCGAGCGCCGAACCCTCACCGGCATGGGCCTGGCCGTCCTGACCCTGCACCTGGCCGCGTGGGGGCTCCTGGCAATGCTCGTCCTTCCCGCCCTCCGGGGCGGCGGGGCGAGCCCGGCGATCCTGGCCGGGCTTGCGGTGAGCGCCTACGCACTCGGCGTCCGGCACGCGTTCGACGCCGACCACATCGCCGCGATCGACAACGCCACCCGGCGCCTCGTCGCCACGGGCCGGAGGTCGGTCTCGGTCGGATTCTGGTTCGCACTGGGCCATTCGACCGTCGTCCTCGGGGCCGTCGCCCTCGTCCTGGCCGGCGTCGATGCCTTCTCCCACAGGCTCGCGGACGAAGGCTCGGCCCTGCGGCAGGGCGCCTCGCTGTGGGGCTCGGCGGTCTCGGGCGTGTTCCTGCTGCTGGCAGGGGCCCTCAACCTCCCGTCCCTGCGGGGAATGGGCTCGGTCCTGGCCAGGGCGCGCGGCGGAGCCCTCGACACGGCAGACCTCGAGCGGCGCCTCGACTCCCGGGGGGTCCTCTTCCGGGCCCTGGGGCCGCTGGCGCGCCTGGTCGATGCCCCGTGGAAGATGTACCCGACCGGGTTCCTGTTCGGCCTCGGCCTCGACACCGCGGCCTCGGTCGGCCTCCTCGCGGCCGGGGCGCTGAGCCCCGGGATGCCGCCATTGGCGGCCCTGGCCCTGCCGCTGCTGTTCACCGCTGGCATGACGCTCTCCGACAGCGCCGACGGCGTGGCCATGAACCGGATCTACCGGTGGGCCTCAGGCGACGCGCGGCGCAAGGCAGCCTACAGCCTCGCCGTCACAGCCGTCTCGGTCGCGGTCGCGTTCCTGGTCGGCGCGGTCGGCCTGGCCTCGGCCGCCGCCCAGCTGTTCGGGGTCCGCAGCGGCCCGCTCGCCGCGCTGGCCGGATTCGATACCGGCCTCATCGGCGTGGTGCTCGTGGCAGTGTCCGCGGCCTTCGGGCTCTACGCCCTCGCCCGCAGCCCGCGCCGGGCAGCCGCCCCCGCGCTGGGAGCGGAACGGGGCCGGACGCTCAGGCCAGGGACAGGAACAGCTTCTCGAGCTGCTTCCGGTCCCGGGGCCGGACGCTCAGGCCAGGGACAGGAACAGCTTCTCGAGCTGCTTCCGGTCCACCTCGTCGCTCCCCGCGCGGAAGCATTCCTCAAGGCCGGACGAGATGATCGCGAAGCCCGCCCGGTCGATCGCCTTCGAGACCGCGGAGAGCTGGGTGACCACCGCGGTGCAGTCCTTGCCCTCCTCGATCATCCTGACCACGGCGGCCAGCTGGCCCTGCGCTCGGCGCAGACGGTTCAGCAC
>NZ_JTDL01000101.1 GCF_000802235.1 Sinomonas humi | reverse complement strand
ATGAATTCTGGACCGCGAACGAATTCTGGACTTTAGACGAAGGAGGAACGATGAAGTTTGCCGTCGAAGATCGGGACGGCTATACGGAAGTGGCCGCGGAGGGACGCCTCAACATGGTGAGCGCTCCCCTGCTGCGGTCCGCCGTCGCAGATGCGATCGAAGCTGGGCATCGGCTCCTCGTCCTCAACCTTGGGGGCACGGACTTCATGGACTCCTCCGGCCTTGGCGCCCTTGTCGGCTGCCTCAAGGCTGCCCGGCAGGCGGGCGGTGACCTCCGGATAGCGAACGTGGGCGAACAGGTCCAGATGGTCCTCAAGCTGACGAGCATGGACCGGATCCTCACCCCATACAGCAAGCCCGAGGACGCGTTCAAAGATGCCTGAGCTGCTCGCCCAGGGCCACGTGCGAGGACCCGCCGCGCCGCACATCGTCGATGCAGTCCAGGACGAGCTTTCCCGCGTGTGGGAGCAAGCGCTAGTCATCAGCCTGAGCGATCGCATGCCCTTCGAGCTTGCCGTCGTCGAGGTCGTGACGAACGCCGTCAGGCACGCGAAGCCGGCCATCGATGAGGTTGAGCTCGACCTCGAGGTCGAGGTGCATCGCGACCTCCTGCTCGCTCGCCTATTCGAGCTCGGCGCGCAGCCTGCCGACATACCGGAAAGCGCCGGCACGATGCCCAGTCCTGACTCGGAAATGGGCCGTGGCCTCGCGCTCGCCCGTCAGCTCCTCACGACCATCACCTGTGAGCGCCGCGACGACGCGAACGTATGGACGCTCACGCGCTCGGCTGACGGGAAGGCCTGACTCGCCGATCCGCTGAGGGACGGCTAGGCCGCCCCACCTCACTGAGCGCGCGCATGTTCCCGTTTGGCGATGCGTTCCGGTTCTCGTCGCTCGCGCTGTCCCTCACTCGGTGGTGAGGAGCCGGGGAGTCTGGGCGGGGGTGAGTAGTATTCGTGGCCCGTCGGGGTGATCGTGAGGATATCCCCGCGCGTGCCGTCCGGTTCGTCGGTTCCGACCACATTCCGTTCCCATCCGGGGGATTCCTTCGCGTAGTTGCACGCCTCGCACAGGCCCTGCCCGTTCTCGGCGCTCGTCTCCCCGCCCGAAGCAACCGGGACCACGTGGTCAATGTGCCGGATCGGGGCCTCACAGAACGGGGTCCGGCAGACTTGGTCCCGGATCTCAACAAACTCGGCCAGCGCCCGGGGGAACCGGCGGGACCTTGAGTCCATGGCGGCGAGCTCCCCTGTGGTCGGATCGAGGTAGAGGCGGCGCAACCATGCCCCCGCCAGCGATGCAGCCGCTGGCAGCGGTCCGGCCGGGACCGTTCCCGCCTCTCCCGGCACACCGTCAGGGGTCGAGCCTGGACCGCTCCTACGCGCAGCTGCGGCAACCATGGCGCGCGCCTGCCGGGCGGGGATCCTCCCGTAGCCCTGCAGCAGCGCGGGCTCCCGGCCGCCTTGGAACAGCGAGGAGTCCGTCATCACGAGCCCGACCCGCAGTGGCACCGCATCGGCGCGCTCCTGCCCGGTCACCCGCTCCACGAGAGCATCGGCCGCGACCTGACCCGCCGTGCGCGGATCCCCGGCAGCCCGTGCCGCCGCCCCCGCAGCCCGCAGCGCCCCGCCGACCGCCGCAGCCTGAGCCACCGGCAGGACCGCCGTCAGCTGGGCCATCGCATCCGGCAGCCGCCGCACCGTGACCCGCCGCCCCTCCACGGCCCTGGCCGCCCGCTCCAACGCGGCACGTCCGTCGAGGGCGTCCACGGCCGCCCGGACCGCATCCTGGACTCCCCGGTCGCCCAGGCCCTCCAGAGTCCGCGGATGTCCCGCGAGGTCCTCGTCCACCACCGCCCGCCCCGCCGGGCAGAGCACCTCCACGCCCTCTGCCACGTACCCCGCACGCTCCTCGCTCAGGAGCCCCGCCGCCAGCATCCCGAACGTGCACGGCAGCTCCCCCACGAGCCGCTTCGACACCGCCAGCAGCCTGGCCCCCCGTGCGGGCGAGACCCTGCGCGCCAGCGCGATCTGCGCCGACGCCGAACGCTCCCCCACCCTCGTCCGGGCCCGACTCGTCCGGGACCCCAGTGCGGCCGCGCGCGGGTCCATTCCCGCCTCGCACAGCCTGGCGAACTCCACCTGCACGCGGGCCTGCTCCGCCGCCGCTGCCGCCTTGAGCCGCTCGAGCGCCTCAAGACGCTCGATCAGCCCCGGGCCGTCCAGATCGCCCAGAACACCCCCCACACCGAGCCGGGCCAGGAAGGAAACCACCTCCGAGTTCGAAGGCCCCCCGATCGGCCGCCCGACCAACGCCCCCTGCGCGCTCCGCCAGCCCTCGGAGTGCGCAGCGCCCTCCCCGACGCCTCGATCGCGCACGCCCGTCTGCTCGCTCGAAAGAGCCGAATCGCCCGAACGGAGCCAGTCCCCCACACCAACCATGGAACAAGTCTATCGAAGACGAATTCGAAAGACAAACAAGCAATCAAATAAATATTCGATATGAGTGGCGGAACTGCCCGGCTTCCGAAGAACCGCAGAGAGCGAGCCGCGTCAACGAGCGCGCCGCCGGCGCTGGCCATGACCTTTCCCAGCCGCGGGCTTCCCAGCTCCGGGCTTGCCCGCACCCTTCCGACCGCGCCCCTTCCCCGCCTGTGACGCCTCATTGCGCGCCTTCGCCTCGGACGACTGCGCGGCCGAGCGGTCGGACCGCCTCTGCTTCGCAGCCTCCTGCTGCCCGCGCTGCACAGAGGCCTGCCTCGAACTGCTGGCAGACCTTCCCCGCACAATGCCGATGAACTCCTGGATGGCCTCGCTCTCGTTCTCGCGCAGCCACGCGACGCCCACCTCGTATCCGGGCACACCAGTCACCGGCCGATACCGCAGTTCCGGCCGGTTCAAGTGCCGAACAACGCTCATGGGCAGGATCGCGAGCCCAGCCCCTCCCTCCACAAGGTCCAGGCGCTCGGAGGCCCCGCCGTCGTACTCAAAGAGCTCATCCTCGATCTCGGCGAATGCCACTTCTTCGAAGGCCTGGATCTCGTGGCCCTTCGGGGCCACGACCACGGGGAGCTCTTCGTAGAGCGGGATCAGGTGAAGCCCCTCCCGATCGATCGGAAGCCGTACGAACGCGACGTCGGCGCGACCCTCGTGCAAGACGGCAACCTGCTGGCTGTCCTCGACGAGCTCCGAGGCGAGGGCGACGTCCGGGAAGCGATCCTCCCAGCGTCGGAACCACTTGCCGGGCGCGACCCCCGCGACGAAGGCAACGCGCAGAATGGCAGCCGGCTGCTCGGAATCCATGCGTCCACCGTACCGGGCTAGGCTTGATCCATGACTTCCCGCAAGCCCCAGTCCATGAAGCCGGCCACCGCCGCGAAGAAGCTGGGCATCTACCTGCCGGCGACCCCTCAGGAGTTCCAAGAGGGCGAGGTCTCACGCGAGGAACTTGACGAACTGCAGTCGAACCCACCGGAGTGGCTCACGGAACTCCGCCGTAACGGGCCGCATCCCCGGCCGGTCGTCGCCCAGAAGCTCAATGTCACGATCAGCGGCCTCGCGAGAGGCGGCGTGACCGAGGCGCTCACGACCGACCAGATCGGGGAACTCCTGAAGAGCCGCCCGCAATGGCTCGTCGACGAGCGAGCGAACATGGCCGCGGTGCGCGACGAGCAGAAGCGCGTGCGTGAGGCTGCTGCCGCGAAGAAGAGCAAGGGCGCCTCGCAGCACTACCACTGACGGGCGGCAGATCAGTCACAGCGGCGGCAGGTCAGTCACGGCACGAGTAGTCACCGTCGACCGCTGAGAGGTACTGAGTCAACACAATTCTTCCGCGGGGAGTGAGTGGCGGGCGCGCGCAGAGGGACTCCGCGCCGATCGCCGTCGTCGCTCCAGGAAGCCACTCGGGCAGTGCGGCGAGCGGGCTCGTCGACGGCGTGCCTCCCACGATCCGGCCCCACTGCTTGGCAGTCGAGTAGATTCCCACCCGCGCCCCGTGCGCGGCGAGCGAAGCAGCCATGCCCTCGAGAACCGCCCTGTTCTGGGTCGTGTCGGCCTGCCAGGTGTTGGCGGCCTCAACGTCGAGCCACCACACGTAATCACTTGCCGCCGCCGGAAGTCCCGCCGCCTGGGCGGCGGGGGCGAGGCGCTGCGCAACGTCCTCGTCAGTCAAGACCCAGCCGAATTGCCACGCGCACGCCGGATTCGCCTGCCCAGCGCACGCTCCGTAGGGGGTCGTGCCCGACGTCGGCCACCCGGCTGGGAGCTTCGCCGGCGCGGGGGCGGCCGGGTCGGCAGTGTTGACATAGAGCTGGACCTTCGGCTGAGCCGTCTCGCCCGTGGTTCCCGCCGCCCAGGCGAGCTCCGCTCCGAGGCAGGGGTTCGTCGTCGTCGATATGCCGTGGTTCAGTCCGACGACGCCGAATGCGACCCCTGCGGGCGGCGACGGCGCGCCGCATTGCGGGTACGAGACGTCGGCGCCGAGGACGGCGGGCGCCGTGGGCCTTGTGGGAGGCAGCGGGACGCTTGGGACCGCGGCTCCCCCAAGGGCGAGCACGAGGAGGGCGGCAGCAGCCGCGCCCGCGAAGCGCGCGCCGATGCCTAGAGCTCTCGCTCGGCGTACACCCTCAGAGCGTCGCGGACGAAGGCAGCTCCCTCCGTGCCGCCGTAGTTCGCCGCGAAGCGCTCGTCAGCCACGTACATGTCGGCGAGGCCGAGCACGTAGGCCTTTGCAGGTCCCTCCGGGTAGCCGGGCGTTCCGGGGATGCTGCCGAGCCAATCGACGTGGCGAGCCGCCAGAGTCTGAGCGGTGTCGCTTTCTGGTGATGCGCCGCTTCCGGCCGCCGCCTGCCAGTCGGCCATGAGCCGCGCGATCCGCTCCTTCCATTGGCCCTGGCCCTCGGCGCCGAGTCCGCGCCACCACTTGTCGCTCTCCTCGTAGGCCTCCGAGCCCCAGCGGGCTTCGACCTCATCCTTGTACTGCGTGTGATCGAAGCCGTCGAACATGTCCTGTGCCATGAGCCGGCCCCCTCCTTCCAGTTTCCGAATCGTCGTCTCGACTGCGCGGATCTGCCGTGCAAGCCGCTCCTGCTCCTGCTTTAGCCACACGAGGTGGGTGCGCAAGGCACTCGCCTGGTCCGTCTGCTTTCCAAGAACCTCCGCGACGGCGGCAAGGCTCAGGCCGAGTTCGCGGAGCAGGAGGATGCGCTGGAGCCGCACGAGCGACTCCTCGTCGTAGTACCGGTAGCCGTTGTGGCCCACGCGGCTCGGCTCGAGCAGCCCGACCGCGCCGTAATGGCGCAGGGTCCGGCTGGTCGTTCCCGCCAACTTGGCGACTTCCTGGATGCTCCAGTCCATGCAGCCCTCCCTTACCTTTTCGAGGGTAGAAGTTGACGCCGCGTCAAGGTCAAGGAGTGGAATCAGCGGCCCTTCCGCTCAAGCGGTCGACGACGGCGAGCAGCTCCCCGACCGAGGTCCCGAAGGTCTTCTCGGGCCAAGTACCCGCGAGCGACGAATAGTGGTACAGGCCCTCCCCCATGAGCATGACGGCGGTCGCGACGGCCGGGTCGGGAACCTCGCGGCGGATGAGCTCGAGCCACGCCGCGTCCATCTCCTCGAGCACCGCGAGCGCACTTTCGTGGCCGGCCTGGGCAAGGCGCACCGCGGCGACGAAGAACGCGTCCATATCCGTACCCGAGTTGACCGAAGTGCGGACGAAGTACCTTGCCGGGCCCTCAGGGTCAGCAGCCATGCGCTCCCGGTCGAGCGCGGCTGCCTCCCGCAGGGCGGCGAGGAGCGCTTCGGCGAGAGCGTCCTTGCTCTTGAAGTGATACAGGAGCCCGCCCTTCGAAACTCCCGCGCGGGCCGCGACGGCGTCCATGGTGGCCGCCCGCTCGCCCTCTGAGACGAGCAGGTCGCGGTAGGCGGCGAGCAGGGCTTCGCGGGCCTTGGGCGGTCTGGGCATAAGGCCACTGTACGTGGCGTTGTAACTAAACCGTCCAGACGGTATAGTTACAACCGACTACGGAAGAGAGACCTCCATGTTCCAGGCTGCTTCGCACACTCGCGCCCGCGTCGCGTCCGGATCGACCCGGCGATGGCTCGCCCTTGCGGCACTCATGTTCCCGGTGCTGCTCATCGCCGTCGACAACACTGTCCTTGCCTTCGCGCTCCCCGCGATCTCCCTCGCGCTCCAGCCCAGCAGCACCGAGGCTCTCTGGATCGTGGACGTCTACGCGCTCGTCCTCGCCGGGCTCCTTGTCCCCATGGGCAGCATCGGCGACCGTATCGGCAGGCGGCGGATCCTCCTCATCGGCGCGACCGGCTTCGCAGCCGTCTCTGCGCTGGCGGCGTTCGCAACGACCCCTGCCCAACTCATCGGTGCGCGAGCACTCATCGGCGTGTTCGGCTCCATGATCATGCCTGCCACTCTCTCGCTCATCCGCAACATCTTTTCGGACGACGCCGAGCGGCGCCTCGCGATCGCCATCTGGGCCGCCACCTATTCGGGCGGTGCCGCCCTGGGTCCGCTCGTCGGCGGGGCGCTCCTCGAACACTTCGCGTGGGGCTCTGTGTTCCTACTCGCCGTCCCCGCGCTCGTCCCGCTTCTCGTGCTCGCACCGGTGCTCGTGCCCGACTCGCGCGACCCCGCGCCGTCGCCCGTCGACCCGCCGAGCATCCTCCTGGTCGTGGGGGCGGCAACCGCGGTCGTCTACGGAATCAAGGAACTCGCGCACGACGGCGGCACCCCGGCAGCGCTCATCCTCGCCGCTGGCGTTGGGGCTGGCTGGGCATTCGTCCGTCGGCAGTTGCGGAAGCCGCAGCCGATGCTCGACGTCAAACTGTTCCGCAATCCAGCGTTCAGCTCGGGCCTGGCCGCGAACCTCCTGAGCATCTTCTCGCTCGTGGGGTTCACGCTCTTCCTGTCGCAGCACCTCCAACTCGTCGCCGGAGAATCGCCTCTGCACGCGGGGCTGCTCATGCTCCCGGGGCTGGCCCTGACGATCGCGACGGGGCTTGCGGCGGTGCGCCTTGCGGCAAGGTTCTCCGCGCGATCCGTCATGGTTGCGGGCCTGCTGCTCAACGCCCTCGGCTACGGGGTGGTTCTCGCCTTCGGGCGGGATGGGTCCCTCCCTGCGCTGCTCACGGGCTTCACGATCGTCGGTGCCGGGGTGGGCCTCGCCGAGACCCTCTCGAATGACCTGATCATCGCGAGCGTCCCGCCCACGAAGGCTGGCGCCGCGTCAGCCATCTCCGAGACCGCGTACGAGCTCGGAGCCGTGCTCGGCACGGCGATCCTGGGAAGCGTGCTGGCGGCGGCGTACCGGCTCAACGTCACCGTCCCGCCAGGTCTGACCTCCGAGGCTGCGGGGCGCGCACGCGAGACGCTCGGCGGAGCGGTCGACGCCGCGCCCCTCCTTCCCAGCGGCCCGGCGTCGGAGCTGCTGGCCTCGGCCTTCCACGCGTTCGACTCAGGCGTCGCGGTGACCGCAGCGATCGGCGCCGCGCTCATGCTGGCCGCGGCCGCCGTCGTCGGCCATGCGCTGCGCTGCGGCGGCGAGCCCTCAGCGCACCTTGTCCTTGAGGAACTGCACCGCCCGTGACCACGCGAGCTTCGCCGCCTCTGGACGGTAGTTGCCCTGAGGGTTGGAATCGTTGGCGAACGCGTGGCCTGCGTCATAGAAGAAGAACTCGACCTCGGCCCCGGACTCTCGCCGGATCTGCTCGGCCTGCTTCCGGGCCTCCGCGGCCGGGTAGCCCCGGTCGTGCTCGCCGTAGTGCCCCTGGACGGCAGCGCGCACCCCGGAGAAGTCGTTCGGGACGCCCTGCCCGACGCCATAGAACGGCACCGCCGCGCTCACGCGTTCGCCCTGCTGCGCGGCGAGCTGGAGGACGAAACCGCCGCCCATGCAGAAGCCGATCGCGCCGACGGTCGAGCTTGTGACCTCAGGAAGGGAGAGCAGATAGTCGACGGCGCCGGCAAGAAGGCGGGCGCCTTCCTCTTCGGGGAGGTCGCGCATGATGCGGGCGGCCTCGGCGCCGTCGTGCGCCACCCGGCCGCCGTACAGGTCTGGGGCAAGGGCCACGAAGCCCTCGGCCGCGAGCCTGTCGGTGACATCCCGAATGTGGTCCACGAGCCCCCACCACTCCTGGATCACGATGACTCCCGGCCCCGAACCCGACTCGGGCCGAGCGAGGTATCCGTGGGCCTCTCGGCCAGCGGAGGGGAACGTGACGTTCTGGAAAGGCCTCTGTTCGTTCATGCGACCACGCTAGCTTCGATGCTGCCCGCGCGCGTACCCGCGGCGTAGCGTGGGTATATGGACTGGGTGCTCTGGTTCAGCGCGCCAGACTATGAGCTGGCGAGGATTGTGCTCCAGCGGGGCGTCGCCGCCCTGTACTTCGTCGCGTTCCTCTCGAGCCTCAATCAGTTCCCGGCCCTGCTGGGCGAAAATGGCCTTCTCCCGGTGCCGGACTTCGGCTCCGCGTTCCACCGCCTCCGCCGCCCCACGCTGTTCCGCTGGGGATACTCCGACCGCCTCCTGCGTTGGATGTGTGCGGGCGGCCTCGTCATTTCGGGGCTAATCATCCTCGGAATCCCGCAGCTGGGCCCGCCCTGGATCCCGCTCATCGCGTTCCTCGTCCTGTGGGCCCTCTACATGTCGATCGTGAACGTCGGCCAGACGTTCTACGGCTTCGGCTGGGAGATGCTCCTGCTCGAGGCCGGCTTCACGGTCGCGTTCCTCGGTTCCGACCAGAGCCCGCCGCCCACGGCCATGCTGCTCGTGACGGCGTGGCTCGCGTTCCGCCTCGAGTTCGGTGCGGGGATGATCAAGATTCGGGGCGGCCAAGAGTGGCGCGACCTCACTGCCCTCTACTATCACCACGAGACCCAGCCCATGCCCGGGCCGCTCAGCCGGCAGTTCCATCTGCTGCCGAAGCCGCTGCACAAGGTCGAGGTCGTGGGGAACCATTTCGCGCAGCTCGTGGTGCCGTTCTTCCTGTTCGCCCCGCAACCCCTCGCGACGATCGCTGCCGCCGTCGTCGTCGTGACCCAGCTCTGGCTCATCCTCTCGGGCAACTTCGCGTGGCTCAACTGGTCCGCGATCGTGCTCGCGTGCTCGGCCGTGAGCGACCGCGTGGTCAACGCCGTCTTCCCATTCATGCCGGTGCAGTACTCGTCGGAATCCTGGGCCGTGGCAGCTTCCCGCTCCGGCGGCGTGTGGTCCGGCGGCCTCTTCGCGGGCGGTCTCGGCGAGCCCACCGGCTACCCGGGCGACGTCTTCTCCTGGATATGGGCCCTCGTCTCGCTCGCCGCCGCGGTCTTCCTGGCAGTGCTCGGGTACCAGCCCCTCAAGAACCTCTTCTCACGCCGCCAACTCATGAATGCTGCCTTCAACCGTTGGATGCTGGGCAATACCTATGGCGCCTTCGGGAGTGTCACCAAGCGGCGGGTCGAGATCGTGGTCGAAGGAACGCTCGACGACGACCCGTCCGACGACGCCGATTGGCGCGAGTACCGCTTCAAGGGCAAGCCCGGGGAGGCCGAAAGGCTGCCCCGCCAGTGGGCTCCGTACCATCTGCGCCTCGACTGGCTCATGTGGTTCCTCCCGCTGCGCACGGTCCACGAGGAGTGGTTCTACGCCTTCCTGTTCAAGCTCCTCGAGGCGGATCCGGCGACCCTCCGCCTCCTCCGCGCCGACCCGTTCAATGGGGAGCGTCCGCGATGGATCCGCGTGCGCAACGCCCTCTACGAGTTCTCGAGCCGGGAGCGGTTCCGCGAGACGCATGAGCGCTGGGAGATCACGCCGCTCCGGGTGCTCATCCGGCCGATCGAACTGCGGGACGTGGCTGCGTGAACGAAAGAACCCCCGGCCTCAAAGGCCGGGGGTTCGTTTGTGCGCGAGGCGGGATTTGAACCCGCACGCCCTTTCGGACACTGGCACCTGAAGCCAGCGCGTCTGCCGTTCCGCCACTCGCGCTCACAATCCGCGGACGGCCGTAAAGGCCCGCTCCCGCGAAAGCAGCGAGCTCAAGCATAGCCGAGCCCAAGACGGATACGAAATCGATGGGGGTGCCGCAGGGCGCCCCGGAGGCCGCGAATCGGGAGTTTGCAGAACAGCCCAGTAGTATCGGAGAAGCATCGAACGCACGCGCAGCGCAGAGGCACCTACGCCACCGTCACTTCGCCGCGCGCTCCGACTGACGGCGAGCCGAGAGAGGAGGACGGCCATGGGACTGCTCGATCGCCTCGAGCTCGGCATTGAAAAGGCCGTGCACGGCGTCTTCTCGCGAGGCAACGCCCAGATCCAGCCTGTCGAGATTGCGAGCCGCCTGCGGCGCGTGATGGACAACCAGGCCATCGCCATTTCGCAGGGCCGAACCCTTGCACCGAACATCTTCGAGGCCCGCCTCGGCGACACCGATTTCGACCGCGTCCAGCAGTGGGGCCAGCCGCTGGCCGAGGAGCTCTGCGACGTCGCCGTCCAGCATGCCCGTTCGCAGGGCTACACGCTTCAGGGGCCAGTCCGCTTCTCGTTCAAGCACGACGGCGACCTCAAGCCTGGGGCCTTCGAGGTCACCGCGCGCTCGGAGAAGGGATCCGCGCCGCCGGTCATGCCGGCCCCCCGCCGTCCGGTTCCCCCCGCGCCCCCTCGCGTGCCGTCGGCGCCGAACCGCTTCCCGGCTGGCGCCTTCCCTGGGGGCGCGACGATGCAGCAACCGCTCCACCTCCACCCCGTCCTCGAAATCGACGGTCAGCGATATTCGCTCAACGCCGATTCGGTCGTCCTCGGCCGCTCATCTGAGGCGGACGTCGTCGTGGACGACACGGGAGTCTCCCGCCGGCACCTCGAGATCCGTCGGAGCCAAGGCCACGTCTACGCCGTCGACCTCGGTTCGACCAACGGAAGCTATGTCAACGGCGAGCGGGTCAACGGTTCCGTCGAGCTCCGGGACGGTGCGACGATCGCGATGGGCCGCACCCGCATCGTCTTCCGCATGCTGCCGGCCCCATTGGGAGGGTCCGCGTGAACGAACTGACGCTCACCGTCCTCCGTCTCGGCTTCCTCGTGCTCATGTGGGTGCTCGTCTTCAGCATCGTCGGCGCGATGCGGCGGGACCTCCTGGTCGGGCGTCGTCACAAGACTGGTGCGCCGAGCGCCCGTGAGGTCCGCAGGAACCCAGCCCTCGCCGAGCCCCCGCCACGGCAGCACGCACGCGAGCTCGTCGTCGTCGAGGGACCGCTGGCTGGCGCGAGCATGGCGCTCGGGGAGAGCCCGATCCTGCTCGGCCGCGCCCAGGAGGCCACGCTCGTGCTCGAGGACGACTACGCCTCCGGCCGCCACGCTCGCCTGTTCCCGCAGGGAAGCCGCTGGTTCATCGAGGACCTCGGCTCCACGAACGGCACCTATCTCGCTGACCGCCAGCTCACCCGCGCCCAGCCCGTCGAGCTCAACGTCCCGATCCGCATCGGGAAGACCGTGATCGAGCTGAGGCCCTGACCTTGCCGGATACCCAGCTGATCCTGCGGTACGCGGCCCGCTCCGACGTGGGCAGGCTGCGCGCCAAGAACGACGACTCCGCCTACGCCGGGCGTCATCTTGCCGTCGTCGCCGACGGGATGGGCGGCCATGCGGGCGGGGACGTTGCGAGTGCGTCCACGGTCCTCGACCTGGTCCACCTCGACCACGGTGGGTACGGGGACAGCGGCGAAGCGGGCACCGTGCTCGCTGACGAGATCCAGACGGCGAACTCGCTGCTCTCCGAACTCGTGGCGACGAATCCCAAGCTCGCGGGCATGGGGACGACCGTCACCGCGATCCTCCTGAACGGGACCAAGCTCGCGTTCGCGCACATCGGCGACTCCCGTGCCTACCGCATGCGGGGCAACAAGTTCGAGCAGATGAGCGTGGACCACACGTTCGTCCAACGGCTCATCAACGAAGGCCGCCTGCGCCCGGAGGAGGCCGAGACCCATCCGCACAAGAACGTCCTCATGCGCGTCCTCGGCGACGTCGATGCGAGCCCCGAGCTGGACCTGACCTCCTTCGACGTCGAAGAGGGCGAACGCTGGCTTCTGTGCTCGGACGGCCTCAATTACGTTCCGCACCCCATTGTCGAGCGGACGGTGCGCGAGATCGAGGATCCGGGAGAGTGCGCCGACAAGCTCATCGCGCTGACCCTCGCGGCCGGGGCGCCGGACAATGTGACCGTAATAGTGGCGGACATTGTGGCAGGCAAGGCGGACGACGACGAGAGCGCCGTCGACGACGAGAAGCCCCCCGCCGCGCCCGCTGCCGCCGCGACGGTCACTGCCTCGGCCGCGGCGCGGACGCCCGTGACATCCGCTTCACGAGCGGAATCTCCCACGGGCAAGGAGGCCTCCGGGGAGGACGGCGAGCTCGGCGAGGACGAGGCGGCCCGCCATGAAGTCCCGACGGATCCCAACCTCGGCGCCCACCTCTCAGCAGAAGTACTCCGGAGCGAGCTGGACAGCCGCCCGCACGAGCTTGTCGGCGCAGCAGCCGCCGCCGCCGAAAGCGGCTCGCTCCCCTCCGTTGCGAGCAGGACGGCCGCCCGTCGCGCCGCCGCGCTCCTCACCCACCGCGCCGAACCCGAGGTCGAGGTCGAAGACACGGAGACCGAGGCAGACACGATGCGGCGCCAGCTCCGCCGATGGGTCAGGCTCATCCTGGCAGCGGTCGTAGCGGTCGCGATCGTGCTCGGCCTGTGGCTGGGGTACGCATGGACGCAGACCCGCTACTACGTCGGGGCGTACAACAACCACGTAGCGATCTTCAACGGGGTGTCCCAGACGCTCGGCCCCATCTCGCTCTCGAAGGTCTACACGACGACGGACATCACCATGAACTCGCTGCCCGACTTCCAGAAGCAGCGGCTCCAGGCAGGCGTCCCGGCCACGAGCCTTTCCGAGGCCCAGGACATTGTCGCCAACCTTCGCACCAACCCCGAGAGCTGCTTCAACTCGCCCTCGGGGTCCCCCTCCTCGGCAACACCGTCCGCGTCGGCAACGCCCTCGGCAAAGCCGTCTGCGTCTGCGACGGCAATACCCCCGGGCCACCCCTCGCCGTCGCCCTCGGCCACGCATCCATCGAGCAGCCCCTCGCCCACCAACCCGTGCTTGGGAGGCCAATAGTGAGCGCTGTCGACGCCGCCGTGCGCCCACGGCGCAACATCGAACTCGTCCTGCTGATCCTCGCCCTCGTTGTCGGGTGCGGCGCGAACGCCTTGACCGCGCTCAACGAGGGGACTTCGCTCGGAAGCAACTTCTGGCTCGAGAGCGGCACGATCACCATCGCATCCCTTGCTCTGCATGTCTCGCTGCGATTCCGCGCGAAGTATGCCGATCCGCTCATCCTTCCGATCGTCGTAGCCCTGAACGGGCTCGGCCTCGCGATGATCCACCGCCTCGACACGCCGCAGACCGACTACGGCAACGCACAGGCGCGCTGGACCGTGATCGGAATGGCCCTCGCGGCCATCGTCATCTGGTTCCTCAAGGACCACCGCACGCTTCGCCGCTTCACCTACATCTCGCTCATCCTGAGCGCCGTCCTGCTCGTGCTCCCCCTCGTGCCCGGAATCACCGCGGGGGACATCAACGGCGCCCAGGTGTGGATCAGAGTCGGCTCGGCCTCGTTCCAGCCGGGAGAGGTCGCGAAGATCACGATCGGCATCTTCTTCGCGGGCTACCTCTCGACCAACCGCGACCTCATCCTGCTTGCGGGGCGCCGCATCGGCAAGCTCCAGCTGCCGCGCTTCCGCGACCTGGGGCCGATGGTGATCGCGTGGCTCGCGAGCATCGGAATCCTGATCTTCCAGCATGACCTCGGCATGTCGATCCTCTTCTTCGGGATCTTCATCTCGATGATCTACGTCGCGACGAGCCGCGCGAGCTGGGCGCTCCTCGGCATCATCCTCATGTTCGCCGGCTCCGTGGCCGCGGGCTACATCTTCCCGCACATCGCCCTGCGCGTTGACGGCTGGCTCAACGCCTTCGACCCCAACGTGTTCGGGCGCCAGTACGGCGGCAGCTATCAGATCGTGCAAGGCCTGTTCGGAATGGCCAACGGCGGCCTCATCGGGACGGGGCTGGGCCAAGGACGCCCTGACCTCGTGCCCTTCGCGAACTCGGACATGATCATCGCCGCCTTCGGCGAGGAGCTCGGACTCGTGGGGCTCTTCGCGATCGTCATGATGTACGCCCTCCTCGTAACTCGGGGCATGCGCGCGGCAATCGGCGCGCGGGACGCGTTCGGCAAGCTCCTCGCCTGCGGGCTCTCGGCGGGGATCGGGCTCCAGTGCTTCGTCGTGATCGGCGGCGTGACGCGGCTCATCCCGCTCACGGGCCTCACGACGCCGTTCCTCGCGGCCGGCGGTTCGTCGCTCCTTGCGAACTGGATCATCGTGGCACTCCTCCTCGTCATCTCGAATGCTGCACGTCGGCCCGTCGACACGACGCCCATCGCGCCGGACGAAGCCTCCGGCGCTCCCGAAACCATCCTGACCCAGGCGGTGAAGCAGCGATGAACCAGGCCATCAGGAACGCGTGGATCGCCATTGCCGCGATGTTCGCCCTCATCCTGGGCTCCATCAGCTACGTGCAGGTGGTCGACGCCGACGCGCTCGACGCCAACCAGTGGAACAACCGCGCCATCCTGCAGACGTTCTGTCAGGACCGCGGGACCATTCTCGTGGCGGGGCAGCCGATCGTGCAGTCCGTCCCGACGGGCTCGGAATCGTGCAAGTACCAGCGCCAGTATCTTCAGGGGCCCCTCTACGCGGGGCTCACGGGCTACTACTCGAACATCTTCGGCTCGACCGGCCTCGAGAAGAGCATGAACTCGACGCTCACGGGTACCTCAGACCAGCTCCTCCTCGACCGGATCAAGCAGCTCTTCCTCGGGCAGCAGCCGCAGGGCGCGTCTGTCGAGCTCACGATCGATCCCGCGATCCAGCAGCTCGCGTACAGCCTCATCCCGGACGGCATGCGCGGGTCCATCGTCGTGACGAACCCGAAGACCGGGGCGATCATCGCGATGGTGTCGAAGCCAAGCTATGACCCGAACCAGATCGCGACCCAGGATCAGGCGGCGGCCCAGGCCGCGATGACGAAGCTCCAGGGCATCCCCGGCATCAACCTCAACCAGAGCGTGAGCGGCCCGACTGGAAACCTGCTCGCCCCGGGCTCGGTCTTCAAGCTCGTCGACACGGCCGCCGCGCTCGCCTCAGGCAAGTACAACAAGGACAGCGTGCTGCCCAACCCGGCCGAGATGAAGCTGCCCGGGAGCACCGCGACGCTGCCGAACTACGCGGGCGGCAACTGCTACACCCAGAGCCAGGCGACCTTCGACTTCGCGCTCGAGCAGTCCTGCAATACGCCGTTCGCGTCGATCGCCCTCGACCTCGGCCAGGACGCCATCGGCAAGCAGGCCTCTGCCTTCGGCTTCGGCCAGGACGCCGGCGATCTCCTGCACCTCGACTATCAGGGCGGGGTCTGGCCCACGAACCTCGATCAGGCCCAGCTCGCCCAGTCCGCGATCGGGCAGTTCGATACGAAGGCGTCGCCCCTGCAGATCGCCCTCATGACGGACGCCATCGCAAACGGCGGAGTCGAGATGAAGCCCTCCCTCGTCAAGACCGTCCGGGGACCCGACCTCCGCGTCGTAGACGAGCCGAAGCCCGAGGTGCTCCGAACGTCGACCACGCCTGCGATTGCAGGCCAGATCACGCAGTGGATGAGCGAAGTGGTCTCGAACGGCATCGCAAAGGGAGCTGCTGTCCCAGGGATCAGCGTCGCCGGCAAGACGGGAACGGCCGAGCTGGGCACGAGCGGCCTCAACAACTCCTGGTTCACCGGCTTCGCCCCAGCGGACAATCCGCAGGTGCAGGTGACCATCGTGATGGAGGGCGTCGACGTCCTGACCGGAGCCAAACTGACCAGTCCGAGTGCGAGCAAGATCTTTGAGGCGGTGTTGAAGAAGTGAGACCCACATCGGGCATCACCTTGGGCGGCAGGTACCACCTGGAGAGCCGTATCGCCATCGGCGGCATGGGCGAAGTGTGGAATGCTCGCGACGAGGTGCTGGGGCGCAACGTCGCCATCAAGATCCTCAAGGAGGAGTACGCGGGCGATCCGGGCTTCCTCGAACGCTTCCGCAACGAGGCTCGGCACACCGCGCTGCTCAACCACAATGGCATCGCCAATGTCTTCGACTACGGCGAGGACAGCGGCTCGGCCTACCTCGTCATGGAGCTCGTGCCCGGCGAGCCGCTCAGCTCGATCCTCGAGCGGGAGAAGGTGCTCTCCCCCGACCGCACGCTCAACATCATGGCGCAGACGGCGCGTGCCCTCGCGGTCGCGCACGCGCGCGGACTCGTCCACCGCGACGTCAAGCCGGGCAACCTGCTCATCACGCCGGACAACCGCGTGAAGGTCACCGACTTCGGCATTGCACGCCTCGCCGATCAGGTCCCGCTCACGCAGACGGGCCAGGTCATGGGCACGGCCCAGTACCTCGCGCCGGAACAGGCTACGGGCCAGCAGGCTACGGGTTCGAGCGACATCTACTCGCTCGGGGTAATCGGCTACGAGTGCCTCACGGGCCACCGCCCGTTCTCCGGCGAGAGCCAGATCGCGATCGCGCTCGCGCAGGTCAACGATGCCCCGCCGCCGCTGCCTGAGCAGGTTCCCGCACCCGTCCGGGCCCTGCTCATGTCGATGCTCTCCAAGGATCCGCGGAACCGCCCCGCCAACGCGATCAAGCTCGCCGAGGCGGCAGAGGCGATCCGACGCGGCGACATCCGCGCGGCCCAAGCCGCCGTGCCGGGGATGCTCCTGCACGACGATTCGACCGAGGCGATGACCCAGCCGGTGCGCCAAGCTACGGCGCCCACCGCCGTCGTCGGCGGCGCTGCCCTCGCGGCCGGCGCTGCAGGCCTCGGCGCGGCGGCCGCGGGCGCTCAGGCGGCTCACGCCGCATCCCCGGCGACCGCAGCCCTGCCCCTCGCGGCAGCCGCGGACGACGGCGCGACGGCCGTGGAGGGTGATCACGCCGCCGGTGGCGCCTCGCCGCTGTACGCCCCCCTCGATGAGGAAGACATCGCGCCCGCGCCCGTGGAGAAGCGCCGCCGACGCAGGGCGCTCACGTGGCCGCTCGTGGCCCTCGTGCTCCTCCTCATCTTCGTGCTGCTCGGCATCCTGCTGAGCAACCTCGGCCTGTTCTCCTCGCCTGCCAAGAGCACGTCGTCGAGCGCTCCGCAGACCGTCTCGCAGAGTCCCACCCCGTCGGCGACGCCGACGCCCACGCCCACGCCCACCCCCACGCCGACGATCAGCACGATCAATGTGGCCGCGGCGGACTACGTGGGCCGGAACTACACGACGGTGCAGGGCGAGCTTGAAAGCTTGGGCTTCGTGGTCCAGCTCTCCCCCGTGACCCAGCAGCAGACGCAGGCGTTCCAGGGCGAGGTCCTGACCCTCAGTCCGACCGGTGCGCTGCCCGTGGGCTCGACGATCACAGTGACTTACGCGGTCGTTCCGGCTCCAACTCCCACCCCGACTCGGACCCCGACAGCACCCGCGACACCCTCAACGACGCCGACCTCCACACCTTCTGCCACTAAGTAGGTCCACACTGGTCTAATACGTCCTTCTGCCGGGGAAATAGAGGTCATGACGCAGCCCACCCATCTGCCGCTGGAACGAGAGGACGAGCCTATGCCACAGCCCGTCGTCCTCTCGGGCCGCTACGTGCTGGGCAGGCTGCTCGGCCGCGGCGGGATGGCAGACGTTTTCGAGGCCCAGGACACCCGCCTCGGCCGGACCGTCGCCGTGAAGATGCTGCGTGCGGACATGGCCCGCGACCGTCAGCTGCGCGTCCGGTTCGAACGCGAGGCGCAGGCAGTCGCGGCGCTCAACCACCCGAACATCGTGGCCGTCTACGACACGGGCGAACGCTCCGCCGACCCGCTCAACCCCGGCTCGGTCGAAGTGCCGTTCATGGTCATGGAGCTCGTGATCGGCAAGACCCTCCGCGAGTTGGTCCGGTCCGGACCGATCGAACAGGAGAAGGCGCTCGAATATGTCCAGGGCGTGCTCTCTGCGCTCGAGTACAGCCACCGCGCCGGCATCGTGCACCGGGACATCAAGCCCGCCAACGTGATGGTCTGCGACGACAACGCTGGGGTCAAGGTCATGGACTTCGGGATCGCCCGTGCGGTCGCCGAGTCCGGAGCGACGATGACCCAGACCCAGGCCGTCGTCGGGACCGCCCAGTACCTCTCCCCCGAGCAGGCCCAGGGCCAGACGGTGGACAACCGGAGCGACCTCTACTCGACCGGCTGCCTCCTCTACGAGCTCCTCACGGGACGCCCGCCATTCCTCGGCGAGTCGCCGGTCTCGGTGGCTTACCAGCACGTGCAGGTCGAGGCGCCAAAGGCCCAGGAGTTCAACCCCGAGATCAGCGACGCCGTGCAGAGCGTCCTGGACCGGGCACTGCAGAAGGACCCCGACCGCCGCTTCCAGGACGCCGGCGCCTTTCGCCGCGCGCTCCGGGCAGCCAGTGCGGGCCGAATCCTCCCAGGCGTCGCATCGGCGGACGACGACGAGCGAACCGAGGCTATGGCGGTCGCCGCTGCAGCTGCCGGCATCGGAGCGTTCGCCGCGCCCCTCGAGGTCCCGGAACCAGCCTCTCCGCATCTCGGCGACACTGGCGAGTTCCCCGCCGTCGACCCCGCTGCAGAAGACGGATTCCTTCCGTTCGACGACGAGGCGGAGGGACCGGAGCGCCGCCGCCGCGGCCACGGCGGCTGGATCGCTCTGCTGGTGGCCCTCGTTCTCCTCATCCTCGGCGGCGGGGGCTACTGGCTGTACAGCTACCTGAACCAGCCGCCCGCGATCGTCTATGTGAGCGTTCCGAACGTGGCCAATATGCAGGACACGGATGCGTTCGCACGGCTGACCCAGCTCGGGCTCAACCCAGAGTTCTCGCAGAAGCCGAGCCCCGACGTCGGCAAGGGCCTCGCGATCGACACCATTCCCGCGGCGGGTTCGCAGCTTGCGAAGAACGCGAAGATCGTCATCGAGATCTCGACGGGACCCTCGACGGCGGTCATCCCGCAGGCGATCGTCGGCAACACCGAGGCGGGCGCGCGGGACATGCTGCGCTCCATCGGGCTCGTGCCCGCTGACCAGTCGAAGACCGCGAACAGCGCGACCGTTCCGTACGGCAAGGTCATCAGCTCGGATCCGCCCGCGGGGCAGACCGTTGCGATCGGTTCGCAGGTCACCCTGACAGTTTCGACCGGCCGGGTGACCGTCCCGGACCTCCTCGGCCGCACCATCGATGACGCAAGCGCAGTCCTGGCCGGCCTCAAGCTCAACGTCGTGGTCGTCAATCAGCCGAGTGCGGCGGCGGCCCACACCGTGATCGCCCAGGACATCGCGCCGAACGGCTCGGTGGATCAGGGCGGCTCCGTCACCCTGACCGTAGCCGTTGCACCTCCGGCTCCGACTCCGCCTCCGCCAAGCCCGGCCCCGACTCCTACATCCACCCCCACGCCGACCCCGACCAACAGCGGGAACGGCAACGGGAACGGGTCCGTGAATGGAAACGGAAACGGGAACGGCAACCCCAACAACGGCTGACCTGCTGGTCAGCCTGCTCGTCAGCGGATGAGGACGCCGTCGAGCTCCTGGTAGAACGCCTCCCTCGCGCAGTGCAATGCCGAGCGGAGCCCGCACGCGGGCAAGAGGGCGCAGTCGCCTTTTGCGGAGCGGCAGTCGGGCACGTCCTCGCGATCGTCGAGTGCCCGGAGCACGGCCCCGACCGTCGCGCTCTGACCGGCCTCGGTGAGGCGGACCCCGCCGTTGCGCCCTCGGCGTGCGTCGACCAGGCCGAGCTTCCGCAGGCTGGTGATGGCCTTGCTCACGTGGTTGTAGGGGGTCGCGACGCGTTCGGCGAGGGCCTGCGTGGTGATCTGGGTGTCCGAATTCTGGGAGTTGAGCACCATCAGAACACGCAGAACGAGATCATCAAACGCCCGGATGCGCATGGCCGGGAGTCTACTAACACCTGTTATGGAAATCCACGAGACGGGCAGAAGCGACGAGCGGAAGCGTCTCCTAGCGCGCTTCTTCCGCATGGATGAGCGGACTGAGCGTGGCCGCACGCTCGGCCGCGCCGGCGAGCCCGAGAGACTCAAGCCAGTTGCCGAGCATCTGATAGCCGCCCTCGGTCAGCACGCTCTCGGGGTGGAACTGCACGCCGCACAGGGGGGCGGACTTGTGCTGGAGCCCCATGATGACGCCGGAGTGGGTGTGCGCCGTGATCTCGAGAACGTCGGGGATCGTCTCCCTGAGAGCGGCGAGCGAGTGGTACCGGGTCGCCGTGAAGGGCGACTTGAGCCCGGCGAAGACACCCTTGCCCTCGTGCTCTACGAGCGAGGTCTTACCGTGCATGAGCTCGGGCGCATGTGTGACCTTGCCGCCGTACGCCTCCGCAAGCGCCTGATGGCCGAGGCAGACACCGAGCATAGGCTTCGCGTTCTCGCCGCACCACTTGATCAGCTCGATGCAGACGCCGGCCTCTGCCGGGTTGCCCGGGCCAGGCGAGACGAGGACGCCGTCACGAGCGGTAGCGAGCTCAATGGCCTCGGCGAGCGAGACGTCGTCGTTCCTCACCACCGTGGTCTCGGCTCCGAGCTGCTGGAGGTAGCCCACGAGCGTGTAGACAAACGAATCGTAGTTGTCGATGACGAGGATGCGGGTGGTCATTGCGGTTCGGCCAATCGTGGGAGTGGGTGGGCCGGTGGGCGAGGCCGCTAGACTTGACTGTCAGAACCATTGACCAGCCACATCGGCAATGCATGCAGGATACCAAGCGGGCCCGAGCTCAGCCGAAGCCGGCCCCGAGGAGGACCAGTGCCCGAATCGACGGAGAAGCCCGAGCCCGCAGGCTCGACGCCGAAGGACCTGCCCCAGACGGTGGCCCCTAGCGTGACGGGCAGCACCGATAAGGGTCCGAAGACGGCTTCCAGCAAGTCCGCTCCCGTGAAGCCAGGCGTCAAGAAGGACGCCGGCGGGAAGAAAGACGCAGGCGCCAAGAAGGACACGCGGAAGCCCAAGGCCAAGAAGCGGAAGAAGCGCCCCGCTCGCGCCGCCGGTGGCCCGACGCCCCAGTGGTACAAGTACCTGATGTTCACCTTCATGGTGGTCGGGCTGCTGTGGATCATCGTCTTCTACGTCACCCAGGGCCTCTTCCCCGTGCCCGCATTCGGGAACTGGAACATCCTCATTGGCTTCGGCATCGCAATCGCCGGGTTCCTCATGACCCTGCGCTGGCGCGGCTGACGTGGCCGTCCAGCAGGAGCAGGCCTACTACACCGACACGTACCTCACGGATTCGGCCGCAGCGGTGGTCGCAACAGGCGATGCCGACGGTGATCGTTGGGTGGCCGTCTCGCCGAACATCTTCCATCCCAAGGGCGGCGGCCAGCCTTCCGATGAGGGAACGGTCGACGGCGTGCCCATCACCCCTGAGCGCGACGATGCGGGCGTCGTCGTCCTGACGGGGGCGCCGTCGACGCTCGAGGTCGGTGCCGCCGTCGTCTGTTCGGTGGATGCTGAGAAGCGGCGTCTGCACGCCGCCCTCCACACCGCGGGTCATGTGCTCGGTGCGCTCGGCGAGGGGCGGGGATGGCAGCACTCAGGGCACAGCCACTATCCCGGGCAGGCACGCCTCGATTTCGACCCCGAGGGGCACGAGGAGGAGCTCGCGACGCCTGAGTCGCGGGAGGCCGTCCGAGCCGAACTGCAGGCGGGAATGGACGCCGCCTTGGCGGGCGGCGGGGCGGTCACGTCCTCAGTGGATGGGGCCGGGTATCGCACTGTCACGATCGAGGGCGTGAACACCGAACCGTGCGGCGGGACCCATGTGCGCTCGCTCTCCGACCTCGCAAACGTCCGCATCCTCGAGGTCAAGGTCAAGCGAGGGGCAATCAAGGTCCGGTACGAGGCCGAGCACGCCTGAGCGCCTCTCCTACCCCTTGACTACGGTCAGCAGGACGACGCTGTCTTCGATCGCGTCAAGGCTGTGCCTGGCAGGCGGAATGGCAAGAAAGTCCCCGGTTCGGCCCTCCCACGCATCCTCATTCGCGTTCAGCCTCACCCGGCCCCGGAGAACGATCAGGGTGGCCTCGCCCGGGCTGTCGTGCTCGGTGAGCGAAGTTCCAGCGCGGAGGGCGACGAGCGTCTGGCGCAAAGCCTGTTCATGGCCGCCATGGACCGTGGTCGCGCTGCGCCCAGCCGAGCTTGTGGCCGCACGGTCGAGGTGTTCGCGGGCGAGAGCGTCCAGTGAGAACTTCAGCATGGGAGTGCCTTTCCGAAGTCGGTGCCTGATTTCCGATGCTACGGCAGGCGTAGGGTGAAAGGGCCATGCCTTCCGATGCCCCCTTCACCTTTCGCTCAATAGCGCTGCCGGTCTTCCTCCCGACTCTCCTGTTCTCGACCGGAGAGGGCGCGATCCTGCCGATCATCCCGATCGCGGCGCACAACCTCGGGGCTTCCCTCGCTCTCGCGGGCTTTGTGGCGTCGATGGTCATGGTGGGCGAGCTCGCGGGAGACATTCCCGCCGGATGGGTCGTCTCCAGGATCGGCGAGCGCGCCTCCATGATGGGCGCCGCGTTCGTGGCCCTCGGCGGAATTCTCGTGTGCCTCGCCGCACCCAATCCGTGGGTGCTCCTCGGGGGCGTGCTGCTGATCGGCGTCGCGACCGCGGTCTTCGCACTCGCTCGGCACGCGTTCATGACCACGCACGTGCCGCTGCGTTACCGTGCCCGCGCGCTCTCGACGCTCGGGGGGATCTTCCGTGGCGGCTGGTTCATCGGGCCGCTCATCGCCTCCGCCGTCATCACGGCCACGGGCAACCCGCAGTCGGCGTTCTGGATCTTCGCCGTCGGCTGCGCGGCCGCCGCCCTCTCACTCCTGATCCTTCCGGACCCCGAGCGGGCGTTGCACGCGAGTGGTCCGGCTCGGGCGGCGGCCTTGGCAGCCAACCGAGCGGAGCACCACGGGCTCTTCCACACGATCTGGGCACATCGGGCCGTCCTTCTTCGCATGGGCTCGGGGGTCGCCCTCGTCGGCGCCGCCCGTTCCGCGCGGACCACGCTCCTCCCACTGTGGGCGCTCAGCATCGGGCTCGGCGAGGCGAACACGGCCCTCGTGATCGGTATCGCGGGCGGCGTCGAGTTCGCACTGTTCTACACGAGCGGGCACATCATGGACCGCTGGGGCCGGCTCTGGAGCGTCATGCCCTGCATGATCGGCCTCGGCACCGGGTTCGTCGCCCTGGCCTTCGTGCACGACGTGCCGGGCCGCGCGGCCTGGTTCGTCGCCGTCGTCCTTGCTCTCTCCCTCGCCAACGGCATGGGGAGCGGAATCGTCATGACGCTCGGCGCCGACCTGGCGCCCCGGAACAGCCCGGCCGCCTTCCTCGGCGCGTGGCGGTTCGCGGGCGACGGCGGTCAAGCCGCCGCGCCGCTGCTCGTCGCGGGCCTCACTGCGGTCGCGTCCCTGCCCTTGGCAAGCGGCGCGATCGGGCTGCTGGCACTCCTTGGGGCCGCCATCCTCGGGAGGTACATCCCGCGTTACGTGCCGCACCGGCCGAACGCGACGCGGGAGGCGAGCGAACCGAGCGAAGCGGCGTAGACGTCTAGTGGGCCCCGATACGGAGCGCCTCGGCAACAGCCCTCTCGGCACCGCGCGTCCACGGTTCCCCGTGGCCCGGCAGGAGGATCCTTGCGCCCGTCGTTGCGATCGCGTCGAGCGAGGCCAGCGCCTGAGCCGTGCTCTTCGTCGCAGCAGAGGCCACGATCTGCGCCCCGGCGCGGCCCGTGTAGGGGTCGAGCGTGACGATGGCGTCACCTGTCAGCAGCGCATCGCGCCCGGGAAGGTGGAGGATGCAGTGCCCATCGGTGTGGCCAGGCGTATGGATGACCTTCGGCGATCCCGGGATGGGGAGAGCGGTCCCCGGCCCGAGGGGTCGGGTATCGCCCACGCCCCTCACCATGAGCGCCCCAGCCGCCGCCATCCGGCCCAGCTTTGGCAGCGAGCCCGGATGCGTGAACGGGTAGAGGAACCGATTTCGCTGGGGACGGTAGCGATAGGGGTGAGCCGCAAGGCGTGCGTCCTCGCGGTGGACGAGGACAGGGGTGCCCCATTCGCGGTGGGCGCGGAGTGCGAAGCCGACGTGGTCGAAGTGCCCGTGAGTCAGCACGAGCGCCCGGACCTCATCGGGGGTCCGATTCACGCTTTCAAGGAGCTCGACCAACATTGGCCACATGCTGGGGAGGCCGGCGTCGACGAGGATCACGCCGTCGTCGTCCTCCACGACATAGCAGTTGACGTAGGCGTGGGTGATGAGGTGGACGCCGTCGGCGACGCGAGGGACGAGCATTGCCATCGGATACCCGCGAATGGGCGCTCGGAAACCACCGCTACACCAGCAGCACCGTCCAGCTTGCGCCGAGCCCAATGAGCAGCCACACGACGTAGTCGCCGACCTTGCCCGAATGGATGTGGCGCAGGAATTCGAGGGGCGGACGCACGAGGACGCGGCCTCTACGCAGGCGCTCGGGAATCCGGTGGCGGAACACCCCGAAGGCCGCCACGCCGACCGCGAGCGCGACCGTCAGGAGACCGAGCCAGATGCCCTCCGGCTCCCAGGACGCGGTGCCGTGCTCCGCCGTCGTCGTGTATGCCGAGACGCTGTTCACCAAGCCGCCGTTGAGAACCGCCCCCACATAGCCGTCGCGGTCCATGAAACGCTCCGCGGCCTGGTTCACGGCCGTGCCCACCTCCGGGAGGAAGCCCAGCAGCAGCCCGGCGGCCAGCAGGCCGAGGGCCGGCACCATCATCGAGACGGGAATGTGCTCGCGGCCGATGCTGACCTCGATGTGCTCCTCGTCGCCGCTCATCCCCTCCGCCTCTATCCCCTCGGGCGGGGAGCCGACGTCGAGGAAGATGCGCGCTCCCACGCGGAGGACGGCTCCGCCGGTGACGGCGGAGACGGCGATCATGAGCGCCACGAGCCACGGCGCGTTCGCCTCGGAGAGCCCGTGCTCGGCGATGCCCTTGCCGAGGCCGAGAGCGAACGGCGGGGCCCCCGCGAGGGCAATGCCCGAGAGGATGAACGCGACTCCGAGAGCCCGTGCGTCCCTCCCCCGCCCGTGGAGGCTGAACTCGTCGACGCTTCCATAGCGGTCGAGGATCACTCCCGACTCCAGGAAGAGCGCGCCCTTGATGGCGGCGTGGCCGAGAATGTACAGCGCGACGCCGCCAAGGGCCTCCGGGGAGGAGAGGCCGAGCACGGTCAGGAAGAGCCCTAGGTGGGAGACGGTGGAGTAGGCCAAGAGTCGCTTGAGGTGCCGCTGGAGGAAGCACATGACCCCACCGACGAGGGCCGTCAGCACACCGAGCACGAGGAACGCGTGCTGAGCGGCGGATGCGATGTCCGTCGAGCTGAAGATGGCCCAGTAGACCCGGGCGATCCCGTATAGCCCCAGCTCGACCATGACCCCCGAGAACAGCACGCACACCGGCGAGGGCGCGACGGCGTGGGCGTCAGCGAGCCAGAAGTGGAACGGGGCAATCGCCGCCTTCACGAGGAACCCCGCGAGGAGCAGCACGAAGGCGATCGGCACGAGGAGGCTGTGGTCGCCCGCGAGGGCATGCGAGAGGGCCGCGATGTTGAGGTTGCCCGTCCTCGCGTACAGGAGCGCGACCCCCATAAGGGAGAGGTACGCCGCGAGCGAGTTCACTATGCCGAAGTTGATCGCCCCGTGGATTGCTGAGGGGTCCTCGCTCTTTATGCCCGTCAACGCATATGCCGCTACACCCATAAGTTCGAAGAAGACGAACATCGTGAAGACGTCGCCAGCGAACGCGAAGCCCGTCATTCCGGCGAGGAAGAGCACCATGAGCCCGTGGAAGTGGACGTTCTCCGACTCGAAGTAGCGCCACGCGAACACGAGAGCAGCCAGCATGAGCGAGCTCGCGAGCAGGGCGATACCGACGCTGACCTGGTCCCCCACGAGGGCAATCCCCACTCCGCGCGTGCTCCGGAAGGGCCAGCCGCCCATCCAGTACACGAGGCGGCCCTCGGACGCCGTCACGAGCATCATGGCTTCGAGGACGACGGCGGCGAGGGCGGCGCCGATGGAGAGCACGTCGGTGGAGCGGCGGGGGAGGATCCGTCCCAAGGACATGAGCGCGCACGCGACGAGGATGAGCCCGATGACGAGGACCGGGAGCATGGGGGCGGCGACCGTCTCGGGAAGCATCGGGGTCAGCCCTCCAGCCCGCTCAGGCTATCCGGGTCAACGGCCTTGCGGCGCTTGGCCATCTGGATCACGAGCGCGAGCAGCATGGACGTGACCGCGGCGGAGACCACGATGTCGGTGAGCGTGAGGGCCTGGACGACGGGGTCCACGACGGGCGTCTGCTGGGTCACCTGGTTGCCGAAGATGGGCGCGACCCCGCCGTACTGGAAGCCGACGGCGATGAGCAGGATGTACGTAGCCGACTGCGCGACCGAGAGGCACACGACCGTGTGGACGAGGTTGCGGCTTGTCGCCATCCCGATCAGCCCAAGGGCCATGACCGCTGCGGCAACTCCATAGGCGTAGTAGCTCATGCGGCGGCCTCTTCCTTCGAGTCGGCATCGGGCGGATCGCCTTGGGTTCCGGGGTCGGAACGGATGGCGAGGGCCTGGTCGAGGAACCCTGCGAGCAGGATGACGACGCTGCTGCACACCGTCATGCCGACCGCGATATTGAAGAGCGGCACTGTGCCGGCCGAGATGAAGTCGCTCAACTGGCCTTGGGGGACGAAGTTGGCGAACAGCGCTGAGCCGAGAGCCGCCCCCGCGAGCCCCAGCGCGCCGAAGAGGACGACGCCGAGAGCCTCCCCCTGCTCGAACCATGCGAGCGGCCGGAGCCGGCGAAGCAGCGTGTATCGGCCGCCCACATAGAGGAGGTGGATCCCAGTCGAGAGCACGACGCCACCTTGGAAGCCTCCGCCCGGGGTGATCGCCCCGTGCGTGACGACGTCCGCCGCGAGCACGAGCGTCAGCGGGAACAGGATGTAGACGAGGAGGCTCGTGGATTCGAGGACCCTGCCTCCGCTTCTGACCTCTCGGCGCCGCTCCCGGTGCACAGGCCGGAGCAGCGTCGCGACCCCGACCACGGCGCAGAACAGGATCGTCTCCTCTCCGAACGTGTCGAAGCCTCGCTGGTCGAAGTTGATGCTCGATACGCCGTTTGCCGTCGCGTGCGCGAACGTCGCCACGACGGCGAGGTCCCGATAGGGATGGAACGTCCCCCCGAATCCCGGAAGTCCGGTGAACGCAATCGCCATGGCGACGCCGAACGCGGCGAGGCCGATCCACAGGAGGGTCAGGCGGGCACGGCGGCTCATGACTGCTCTCCCTCCCGCTCGCTCCGAGCCTCGTCCCGGATGCTCGCGATCTTCCTGATCGAGAGGACCACGATGAGCGGCACGACGGCGGTTCCGATCGCCACTTGGCTCAACGCGACGTCCGGCGCTTGCAGCGTCACGAAGAAGATGCTGAGCAGAATCCCATAGACGGACAGCACGACGGCCTGCTTCGACGGCGGCCGCGTGAAGACGACGACGGCGGCCCCCACGAGCACGAGGGTGAGGCTCACCGCGATAAGGGCGTTCGTGAGGAAGCCGGAACTCATTCGGGCGGCTCCCCCACGTCGATCCCCTGCTCGGCAGCGAGCGCCCGGCCTATCGCCGTCGTCAGCGAGGGCCCCGTGAAGGCGACGACGAGCGCAACGACCGCCACGGCGGCGCCGGCGAGGCCGATCCCGAAGTAGATCAAGGCCGCGATGCCGAAGAGCGGCACGGCGATGGTCGTGGCAGGGGCCAGGAAGTGGAGCTTCGCCAGGGGCGAGCGTGCCATCAGGGCGCCGATGCTCGCGTAGGCGACGACGAGGACGGCGAGGCCCGCGAAGAACGCTTCCACTCCGTTCACTGACCGTCCTCCTCCGTGTCGATGTGCGGCGTCAGAAGGCGCGTGTAGACAAGGGTTCCCGTGGCGGCGAGAACGGCGAGCACGAGCGGGACGATGAGGTACGAGGACTGGTTGACGATAGCCGAGAGCCCGATGAGAACGAGGCTTCCCGACACGCTGAGGAGTTGGAGGCCGATCAGTCGCTGGATGTTGCTTCCGCGTGCCGCGAGGTAAACGGCAGGGGCGACGCCGACCACGAGGAGTGCGAGGGTGACGGCCGTCCACAGCGTCTGGTCGCTCACTCACGCTCCGATCGACGAGGGGCAGAATCAGCACCGGCCGCGACCTGCTCGTCGAGATGCGGCCAGCCGTTCACGAGGGAATGCATGCGCACGGTCCCGGAGCGCGGCTCGCAGTCGACGACGACGGTCCCCGGCGTCGCGGACAGGGCCACGATTCCAGCAGCCCGCAGGCCTGTCTCGGCTTGGCCTGTCGAAGCCGCCAAGCGCTTCTCGACGAGATCCTCGGGCTGGCTCCCTCCGAGCCAGGGCACGAGCCGCAGCGCGTCGGCGACGGCTGAGACCGGGACCAGCACCGTCCAGCGGAGCCATGCGACCCCAGGCCGTGCCGCGAACGGAATCGCGCGCCTCGCGAGGCGCGCGAGGACGGCTCCGGCCAGCGCGACCGCCGCAGCGATCAAGGTTTCGCTGACGGTGAGGGTCGAGGCCGTCGCGAGCCAGAAGATCGTCCCGCCAGCCCACCAGAGCACAAGTTCAGCCAGGGCTCCGACGACGCCGCGCGCCCCCGGGAGCCCGAAGTACCCGCGGAGAGACTCGGTCCAGCCCATGGTGATCGAAACGCTAATCCCCCGCGGCGCCCCAGTTCAATCGCTAGGCTTCCCCTCGGCCCGCGCGAGCCCCTCCCGCGCCTCGGCGATCGCGAGCGTCAGCTGCCGGATCATGCCGGTCACGAGGGCGATCTGCTCGGGCGTGTACTCGGAGAGGATCGGGAGCATGTGCTGGACCATGGGGTCGAACATCTCCCGGCCCGTCTCGCGAGCGCTCGGGGTGGCGGCGAGCAGCACCTGGCGGCGGTCTTCTGCGCTGTGCCGGCGTTCGAGGTGGCCCGAGGCCTCGAGCCTGTCGAGCACCGCGGTCATAGCGGCCGAGCTGAGGACCAGCCGCTCGCGGAGCTCGCCCGGCGTCGCGACGCCACCGGTGCGTTCAGCTTCGACGACGGCGTTGATGGCGTGGATGTCATTGCGCGCGAGGCCGTGCTGCCGCCGCACCACCTCTGAGTAGCGCTCGGCCTCTGTTGTGAACTTCTGGAGCAGGAACAGAAGTTCAAAACCCGGGGATGAGCGCAGTTCATCACGGTTCTCGGCGTCGGGTCGTGGCTCGTCTGGCACGCCGAACATTCTAGGACCGCCCAATCGATACCCGGTTTCGCGGCAAGGAGCGGAAGGCCTCGAGAGCCGCCTCGCGCGACTCCTTGAGGTCCACGCAAGCCTCTGGGTAGTCCGGTGTACCGAGCTCGGGAATCCAGCGGCGCGTGTAGGTACCGTCGGGATCGTGGGTCTTCTCCTGGGTGAGCGGGTTGAAGATTCGGAAGAACGGCGAGGCGTCGGCTCCGCAGCCCGCGGCCCACTGCCAGTTGAACGGGTTGGAGGCGGCGTCAGCATCCACGAGGGTGTCCCAGAACCACTGCTCGCCAAGCCTCCAGTCGATGCCCAGGTTCTTCACGAGCAGGCTCGCCGAGACCATGCGGACCCGGTTGTGCATCCATCCCGTAGCCCAGAGTTCGCGCTGGCCGGCGTCGACGAGGGGCAGGCCCGTCCTCCCGCGCTGCCAGCGCCTCAGGAGCGCGGCTTGCCCGCCGCCGTCGCCCTTGGACCACCATGGGTAGGCATCGAATTCCCGCCGCAGATTGACGGTCGCGAGGTCCGGATGGTGGTAGAGCTGGTGCCACGCGAACTCGCGCCAGCCCAGCTCCGAGGCGAAGGCGGCGCTGCCCCCCGGAGCCTCGTGGCGCCGTCGTCCGATCGCGTGCCACACCTCGAAGGGGCTCAGATGGCCCCATCGCAGATAAGGCGAGAGCCGGCTTGTGCCGGCCTGTCCCGGCCGCTCGCGGTCCTCGGAATAGCCGCTCAGGACGCTGTCCGTGAACTCCTCGAGGAACTCGCCCGCAGCCCGAGGTCCGGGGGTCCACGCCTCGGCGAGCGGAACGGACCAATCAGGGTCCCTGGGGAGAAGGCCCCACTGCTCGAGACTGTCTCCCCAGGGAGCCTTCTCCGGCACCCGCTGCCGCTGGGGAGCGGGCAGGGGATGGCGGAAATCGTGGGAGCTGAGCTCTTTCCAGAATGGCGTGAAGACCTTGTAGGGGCCGCCTTGGCGCGTGGTCAGCTCCCACGGCTCGTGCAGGAGCGAGGCCTGATGGCTCTCGGCTCGCAGACCGGAGGAGCGGGCGATCTGCTTCACCGCCGCGTCGGCGCGCCGCTCCCCTCCCCCATAGCGGCGGTTCCAGAACAGCCCGCCGGCCCCGGCCTCCGCAGCCACAGCGGGGACGACGGCGGCCGCCGCGCCACGCCGCAGGACGAGCGGCACACCGATCCGATCGAGCTCCTCGCGCAAGGCCACGAGCGCGTGGTGGAGCCACCAGCGGGCCGCTCCGCCCAACGGGCGCACGCCCGGGGATTCCTCGTCGAGCACGTAGAGCGCGAGGGTCGGCCCGGCGTCCGTCGCGGCGTGGAGCGCGGGATTGTCGGTGATCCGCAGGTCGTCACGGAACCAGACGAGGGAAGGGGAGGTCACAGGCTCAGCCCTATCGCGATGAGGACGAGAGTCACGAGGAATCCTGTCAGGTAGTTGAACCAGAGGAAGCGGCGCCAGCCCGCGCGGGCACGCCCGGATTCCGCATCGCCCAGCCTCAGGAACGGGGCCGCGTTTGCGGCGTAAGGGAGCGCGAGCAGGCCGGCCCATCTGCCCAGCCCTTCCGAGCCGAGCAGCAGCAGAGCCGCTGCCGCAAGGTAGCAGACGACGGCGATGCGCACCGTCGCGCGGGCGCCGAACAGGGTGGCCACGGAGGCAATGCCGGCCTCGCGGTCCGGGACGATGTCCTGCACCGCGCCGAACGCATGGCTCGCGACGCCCCACGCGAAGAAGGCGCCCAAGGCGGCGAGCACGCCGGCCGAGGGACCGGCGCCCGCGAGCGCGAGGCCGTATACCGCGGGAGAGACGAAATGCGTGCTCGACGTGATCGAATCCAGGACGGGCCGCTCCTTGAACCGGAGCACGGGCAGGCTGTAGGCGGCGACCGCGAAGAGCGAGACCGCGAGCGCGGCCCAGCTGCTGGGCGGCCCGCCAAGCACCAGCAGGGCAACGAACGGCGCGCAGGATCCCCACCCGAGCCAGAGCGTGGCGCTATGCAGCGACGGGTCCAGCACTCCCCCCTCGGCACCGCCCTTTCGTGGATTCCGGAGGTCGGACTCGTAGTCGAAGACGTCATTCGTGCCGTACATCGCCGCGTTGTAGGGCACGAGGAAGAACAGCGTCCCGACCAGCAGTCGCCAATCGACGCTTCGGCTCGCGAGGAAATAGGCGGCCGCGAACGGATACGCGGTGTTGACCCAAGAGAGCGGGCGGGAGGAGACGACGACCGCGCCGATCAGGCCGCGGCGTGCGGGGAGGGCGAGGGTCATGCGTCCCCCTTTCGGCTGGAAGGGGCTGGCTTGCGGGTGGAAGGGGCTGGCCTTCGGGTGGAAGGGGCTGGCCTTCGGGTGGAAGGGGCTGGGCGCAGCCGTCGCCACAGCGCCGGGAGGACGACGGCGGCCGCGAGCGGGTACGCGAAGTCCTCGACGGGTGCGAGGCCGACGAAGATGCCGCTGAGGGTGCTGGCCCGATAGCCGAAGAGGCCAAGGCCGATCATGACGCTGTCGAAGACGGCCGTCAGCGCCATGAGGGCTGTGCCGGCGGCGAACAGGGGGCGCCAGCTCGCGGGGAGGCCGAGACACGCGAGGGCCACGCACGCGAGCGAGAGGAAGACGACGTCGACGAGCGCATACGTCACGAGCCCCGCCTCCCGGCGAACACACGCTCGGCGCCCGCGAACAGCAGCATGGCCGTATAGCAGAAGAAGGCGAGGAAGAAGGGCTCCTCGAGCGGAAGCTCGGGCGCCAGCATGAGGCCCGTTGCGAGCGGCGTGGGAGCGTGCTCGAAGACGCCAGCCGCGATTCCGGCGGCGTCCCACGCGAGGAAGAAGACGACGCCGGCCGCGAGTACCAGCGCGGCGGCACGCGGTGTCCGCCAGAGGAAGAGCCTAAAGCGGCGATCGAGAGCGCCAAGGCAGGCGGCAGCTAGAAGCAGGCAGCTCAAATAGGCCATGATGCCTCCGCCGGCAGGGACTCCGCCGCCAAGGAGTCCGCCGCGAGTTGACCAGCCCAGGGCTTGCCCGGAGCCACCGGCCCGGGCCGCCGGTCTCCCCGCACCCGTTTCAGCACGAGCTCGGCGCTGATGAGGCACATCGGGACGCCGATCCCGGGCCGCACGGACGCACCGGAGTACAGCAGCCCCGAAACCTTTCGGCTCGCATTGGCAGGGCGGAACATCGCGCTCTGGCCGAGCGTGTGCGCGAGCCCGAGGGCGCCCCCGCGCCACGCGTTGAAATCCGCCGCGAAGTCGCCCGGGCCGATCGTGCGCCGGACGGCGACCCGCGTCGCAAGGTCCGGAATCCCGGCCCACACGGACACCTGCCGGATGGCGGCATCCGCCACCGCCTCCACTACGGGAGAACCCGAGCCGTCGACGCCGCCGCGCCCCCACTCGGGCTTTGCCGGTGCCGGCACAAGGACGAACAGGCTCTCTCCACCCGCCGGAGCCGCATGAGGGTCGGTCGCACTCGTCCGGGACACGTAGAGCGACGTCGGGTCGGGGAGCGGCGATCCGGCGGCGATACGCCTGAAGTTGTCCCGCCAGTCCCTCGCGAAGAACAGGTTGTGGTGGGCGAGCTCTGGCAACTCCCCGCGGATGCCGAGGCACGCGAGGACTGCGCCCGGCCCGGGGTCACGGCGCGCCCACGCGTCCTCGGGGTGTGAGCGGAGGGAGGCCGGAAGGAGTTCAGTCTCGAGGTGGTGCAGGTCGGCCGCTCCGACCACAAGGTCCGCGCTCAGGCGGTGCCCTCGCCCGCCGTCGTCCGTCCACTCGACGCCCTCGGCACGGGCGCCGCCCCCAGCAACCCCGGTTAGGATCCGCTGGGCTCGGGCACCGAGCCGGACGTCGACGCCTGCCCTGCGCGCAAGCCGCTCCATTGCATCCACGAGTGCGGCGAACCCGCCCCGCGGGTACAGAATCCCTTGGCCGAGGTCGAGGTGGCTCATGAGCGCATACAGCGCGGGGGCACGGAACGGCGTCGTCCCCAGGAAGACGGCCGGGTAACCGAGAACCTGCCGCTCGCGCGGGTCGCGGAACCGGCGCGCGATGCGTCCCTCGAGCGTCTGGGTGAGGAGGGCGACGAGTCGGGGCAGCCTGCGCAGGAGGTCCGGACTTGCGAGCCCACGGAGCGAGGAGAAGTCGTCGTAGAGGAAGCGCTGGGTGGCGATCCGGTATGCGTCCTCGGCCTCGTCGAGGTACCTCGCGAGCGCGGTCCCGGAGCCCGGGTCCAGCGATTCGAAGAGGGCCACGGCACCACCGCGGCCGCCGCCGACATCCACGGGCGCGGGCTCACCCTCGAAGAACGTCCGGTAGCCCGGATCCAGGCGCACGAGGTCGAGTTCGGCCTCCGCGCTCGTGCCCATGAGGCGGAACCAATGGTCGATGACCTCCGGCATGAGGTACCACGACGGCCCGGTGTCGAACCGGAAGCCGTCCGCCTCCCAGCGCCCCGCGCGGCCCCCGAGCGAATCCTGCTGCTCGAGCAGGTGCACGGTGTGCCCGTCCCGAGCGAGCAGTGCGGCTGTCGCGAGCCCCGCGATGCCCCCGCCGATCACGACGACGCGGCGCCTCATGCCGCCCTCCCTCGCCCCAGGCCGAGCAGCACCGCCGCCGCGAGGCGCGCCTTGGTGCCGGTGGGAACGCTCACGCGCGTTGTGGGGAGCAGCTCGGCTGGGCACGCGTCGATGCGGTCGGCGAGTGCTGAGAAGATCGCGTGGGCGAGCGCGACGGCTCTTCGCGACGAGATGGGGAGCAGGCGCAGCCCGGGCAGCGAGGCGGCCAGATCCGCCCTGAGGTCCTCGACGAGGGCTGCCTTCTGCCGTTCGTGCAGATGCTGCGGATCGACGCCCGGGAAGTACCGCCGCCCCAGCTCGGCCGAATCCTGCCCTAGATCCCGGAGGAAGTTGACCTTCTGGAATGCGGCTCCGAGGTGGCGGGCCGAATCCGCCATCGCGGAGCGCTCCGCGGCCGTTGCCTGAGCGTCTTGGAGGAAGACACGCAGGCACATGAGCCCCACGACCTCCGCGGAGCCGTAGATGTACTCGCCGAGCGACTCCCCGGAGTGGGCGAGGATCTGGCAGTCGCGCCGCATCGAGGCGAAGAACGGCGTGACGAGGTCGCGGCCGATCCCCGAGCGCCTGGCCGTCTGGACGAAGGCGTGGACCACGAGGTTCGTGCTGTAGCCCAGCTCGAGCGCGGCGTAGGTCTCGCCTTCGAGGATGTCGAGCTGTTCGAGCACGAGCGCGGCCGGAAGACCCGCGCCGCTCGCCGCGCCGTCGACCACTTCGTCGGCGAGCCGGACGAGCGCGTAGATGTTCTCGATCTCGGGCCGCAGCTCGGGCGCAAGAAGGCGGCATGCGAGCCCGAACGACGTTGAATACCGGCGTATGACGACGGCGGAGCTCGCCGTCGCGGCGGCCGTGTAGCGGCTCAGGGGGGACGTCAGCGCGTAGGACATCAGCTCTCCCGGTGGAGGACGTGGTTGCAGATGCGGGTGAGCTCGGAACGGAGCGCTGGAGGCAGCTCGGCTCGGCGCGCCTCGTCGAGTGCCTCGGTCACGAGCGAGTGGGCGAGGGTGAGGGCGTGGCCCCGCGCGCCCGCCTTGTCGAGGATTTCCCTCACCTCGTCGGGATTCCGGCCGTCGTCGCCCTCGCTCTCATGCGCGAGGTGGCGGGCGATGAGGGGATGCTCACGGGCGAAGGCCGTGAGGACCGTGAGCTTGCCCTCGCGCAGGTCCGACGTCGTTGACTTGCCGGTCTGCCGTTCGTCGCCGAACGTTCCGAGGACGTCGTCGATGACCTGGTACGCCATGCCGATGAGGCTCCCGACGCGCCCGACGGCCTCCACCTCCTGGGGCGTGGCCCCAGCGAGGATCGCTCCCGCGCAGAGCGGTGCCTCGAACGAGTAGCCGGCAGTCTTCAGCCGCTCCATCTCGAGGACGTCGTCGACGCTTCCGGCATCCGCGCCGGAGAGGGCACCCCCGCGCGAGAGGAGGACGTCGGCAAGCTCGCCGGCCGCGGCGTCGGTGATCGCCCGATGGAAGATCGAGGCGAGACGATCGCGCACGCGAGGGACCGGCGTCGCCCGCTCGAGCATTCGCAACGAAGCCGTGAGGAGAAGGTCGCCGGCGATGATTGCGACCGAGGCGCCGAGGTGTTCGGCCTCGGAGGGCGGAAGGCCGCGCCGGAGGCCGTCGGCGCGGTAGATCCCCGCGATGTTGGGGCGCCCTCGGCGCACGAAGTCGCGGTCGATCACGTCGTCGTGGAGGAGGAGCGACGCGTGCAGGAGCTCGAACGCAGCACCCGTGGCGGCGCACGCCTCTTCCGATCTGCCTCCGAATGAGGTGTAGGCGAGACATGCCAGTTGGGGCCGGACCCGTTTCCCGCCCTCGAGCGATCGGACGCTGTGGAACCACAGCTCCTGCGCTCGGCCCAACGGCGCCGCTGCCTGCTCCGAGGCGCAGAAGTCCGCGAGCAACTCCTCCACCCGGGGGGCGACGCTTGCCCACGTCGGTTTCGTAGCCCGGGCACCCCCCTCGGGGAGAGCTGCCTCGCGCGGCTTCGCTGCTGCCTGAGTGGCCGTTCCGCTCATCGTCGCCTCCTCGACTGGACACCCTTGGGCCGGGCTTGGCCCCAACCCTTGATGTCTCGATCTTCGAGAAATATGATTATCGAGAAATCAGGCCCTGTCTAGAGGGGGACAGTATGCAAGCCCAAGTGACGAATCAGCGCTCTGCCCTGCCCGCGGCCGTTCTGACTGCCGCCTCCATGCTCCTGAACGCGGCTTGGCTCTGGGCGGTCCAACTCGGCTCCGTCCCCGCTAGTCTCGGAGTCATGGTGGCTCTCCTGGCCGTCCTCTGCCGGATCTTCCAGCTCTCGAAGACGCACGCGCCGAGATCGAGGGCCGAAGCTCTCCTGAGCGACGGAATGTTCGGCCTGTACCTCGGTTGGATCTGCGTGGCTACGCTCGCGAACGTCGCCGCGGTCCTCGCGTGGGCGGGACTCGTGCTGCCCGCCGAACCGGCCTCCGTCGTCGTCCTCTGCGTCGCCGCCCTCGTCGGGATTTCCCTCGCATTCAGGCGCTCCTGGGCGCCGCTCCTCTCGATCGCCTGGGGTCTGGCGTGGATCGCCGTCGCACGCTCGAGTGGGCCGTTGGTTCTTCCCATGACGGCGCTGACCGCGGGGACCGCTGCGGCTGCCGTGGTTGCGGCAGGCCTCCTGCTCGCCGGGCCGCGCACGCTGCACAGGACGGAGCACGCATGAGCCGCCTCGTAGCCGTCACCGGCGCCACCGGCTACATCGGCGGCCGGCTCGTTCCGCGCCTTCTCGAGGCGGGCCATCGGGTCCGCGTGCTTGCGCGCAACCCGAAGAAGCTCCGAGACGTGCCCTGGCGGGACGAGGTCGACGTCGTCGAAGGGAGCCTCGAAGACGCCGGCGCCGTCGGGGCGCTGTGCGAGGGGGCCGACGTCGTCTACTACCTCGTGCACTCGATGGGCGGGAACGGCGGTGGCAAGGGCGGCGGCGACTTCGCGCGGACCGAGCAAGCGGGGGCCGAGGCCCTCGCGCGCGCCGCCGCGAAGGGCGGCGTTTCCCGCCTCGTGTACCTGAGCGGCCTCAACCCCGGGGAGCGACTGAGCCGGCACCTGCAGTCCCGGTCCGAGGTGGGGCGCATCCTCTTGGATTCCGGGGTGCCCACAGTTGTGCTGCAGGCCGGGCTCGTGATCGGTTCCGGCTCGGCCAGCTTCGAGATGGTGCGGCATCTCACCGACGTCCTGCCCGTCATGCCCGCTCCCCGCTGGGTGCTCAATCGCGTCCAGCCCATCGCCGTCCGCGACGCTCTGTACTACCTCGAGAAGGCCGCCGAGCTTCCGGAGAGCGTCAACCGAACCTTCGACATCGGCGGTCCCGACGTGCTCACGTATGCGGACATGATGCGCGGCTACGCACGCGTCGCCGGCATGCGCGCCCCGCTCATCCTGCCGCTTCCTGTCCTCACGCCATGGCTCGCCGCCCAGTGGGTCAACCTCGTCACCCCGATTCCGAGGGCCCTAGCGATCCCGCTCGTCGAGTCGCTCCAAAACGACTGCGTCGTGCGGGATGCGAGCATCGGCGAGCACATTCCGGAGCCGGAGGGCGGGCTGACGAGCTACGAGCGCGCCGTCGAGCTCGCGCTCGTGAAGATCAAGCGAGGCGAGGTCGAGACGACGTGGGCGGGGTCGACGGCGCTCGAAGCACCCTCAGACCCGCTGCCGAGCGACCCGGAGTGGGCCGGCAGCAGGGTGTTCAAGGACACCCGGACGCACTACACGTCCGCTCCGCCGGAGCGGCTGTGGGAGGTCATCGAGAGCATCGGCGGGGAGAACGGCTGGTACTCGTTCCCGCTCGCCTGGGCGGTGCGAGGGTGGATGGACAAGCTCGCGGGCGGCGTGGGCCTGCGCCGGGGGCGGCGCGATCCGCGGCGGCTCCAGCTCGGCGACGCGCTCGACTGGTGGCGCGTCGAGGCCCTCGAACGCGGACGGCTCCTCCGCCTGCGAGCCGAGATGCGTGTCCCAGGCCGGGCCTGGCTCGAGCTGACCGTCTCGCCGCGCGGCTCGGGGAGCCTGTACTTCCAACGGGCGGTCTTCCTCCCGAAGGGCCTCGCGGGACGGCTCTACTGGGCCTCGATCGTCCCGTTCCACGACGTCATCTTCAAGGGCATGGCCGAGCGGATCACCGCGGCCGCAGAGAACAGGGGGCTGGCATGAAATTCGACTACACGCTTGTGCAGGTCGTGGACGACGACGGCGCGCCCCTTCGGACGGCGCTCAAGGCGAGCATCCATGGGACGGACACTCCGCTGCACCTTGCCTTCTCGTGCCACGTCGAGGATGGCGAGGGTCGGGTG
>NZ_JTDL01000100.1 GCF_000802235.1 Sinomonas humi | reverse complement strand
CTGAACCGGGACGGCCGCTTGACGCACATCAGCCGCGTCGTGGATCTTGCCAACATCCGCTACTCGTCCATCTGCGAGGACATCCGCATCTGGCGCGACGACGAGGACGAGCCGGTCACCAGGGTCATCAAGGAGACCCTCGCCAGCCACCGCATGGCAGGGAAGAGGGTCGGCATCCAGCTGGACACGATGGGTCTGACCCCCAAGCTCCATCTGGAGATCCAGTCCGAACTCGGTGGATGGTGCAAGCTCGTCAACGCCTCGGGCCTCGTGCAAAGGCTCAGGCTGGTCAAGAGCGATGCCGAGCTCGCGTACGTCCGCCGGGCCGGAGAGATCGTCGACTCCTGCAGGGACATCGCGATCGCCGAGGTCCGCCCTGGCGCATTCGAAGGCGACATCATGGCGAAGCTATGGGGCCAGGTCTTCTCCGAGGACGGAGATCCGCCCGCGCACCGCAGTCCGATCGGCGCCGGCGCCTCCGCGCTGAACGGCCGCTACACCACCGCGAGGAAGCATGTGGGGCCGAACGACCAGGTGACCTTCGAGCTAGGCGCCGGCTACAGGCACTATCACGCCGTGGACATGTTCGTCGTCCTGACCGGCCCGCGCGTCGACCCACGCCACCTCAAGATGCACGACGCCTGCCGGGAGGCCCTCGAGGCCGTCCAGGAGAAGCTCCGGCCCGGCTACACCCTCGGCGAGGTGTACGAGACGCACCGCGCGACCCTGGCCAAGCACGGATACGAGGACAGCGCCCTTGCCGCCTGCGGCTACACCATGGGGGCGGTTTGGCCGCCTACCTGGATGGAACAGCCCATGATCTACGCCCACAACCCAGTGGTGCTGGAGGCGAACATGACCTTCTTCACGCACATGATGCTGGTCGACCACGAATCCGGCCTGACGATGTCCCTGGGAGAGCAGGCAATCGTACGGGACGGAAGCCCGGAGCTGGTCACAACCGTCCCCCGCGAGCCCATCATCGCGAAGTGAGTCAGGGCGCGGCTGGAATGACCCGGTGGCGTGGTGCATCCGGGTAGGGCTGATCCGGAATGAGCCAGGACAGGGGCCAGACGCCAGAGAGGACCTCTCGTCCGCCCTCGAGCCCGCCCCGGCTCCAGACACCGGCCCATCCCGGCCTCAGGAGGCCTCGGACGCAATGGTCCCATCTAGCGGCCCACAGAGAAGCCCAGCCAGACCAGGCACCACGGGCAGAGACCGCCGGAACGACCTGATCGCCGCAGCGGCCCCGCCGAGTGAGCGATCAGAAGGATTGAACAGGAGAAGACCGTTGACTTTGGTGCCGACCACTGGCCGCCCATCCGCCGCTGAGGGTGAACGGATGCGCGAGCTCTACCGCTGGTTCCATTCCCATCCCGAGCTGTCGCTGCAGGAGCACGGCACCGCGGCGCGAATCGAAGAGGAGCTCGACGACATCGGAATCCCCCACTTCCGATGCGCGACCACAGGCGTCGTGGGGATCCTCGAGAACGGGGAAGGCCCTGTCGTCGCCTTCCGCACCGACACGGACGGCCTGCCCGTACAGGAGGACACCGGGCTGGCCTACGCGAGCACCGCCCGAGCCGAGCTCGGTGGCGAGTCCGTTCCCGTCATGCACGCATGCGGACACGACATTCACATGACAGCCCTGCTGACCGCCGCCCGCGCCCTCGAATCGTTCCGGGAGAGCTGGTCGGGCACAGTGGTGCTGATCTTCCAGCCGGCAGAGGAGATCGCAGCCGGAGCACGTGCCATGATCGAGGACGGCCTGTGGAACCGGGCCCCCAAACCCTCCGTCGTGTACGGCCAGCACGTCATGCCCCTGACCACAGGCTCAGTCGCCTACGCCCCAGGACACACCATGACGCTTGCAACCAGCTGGCGGGTCACCGTGCGCGGACTCGGCTCGCACGCCTCACAGCCGCACGCAGCGATCGACCCCATCACCCTCGGCGCCCACATCGTGACGCGGCTTCAGACGATCGTTTCCCGGGAGATTGACCCGCGCCATCCGGCGGTGATCACAGTCGGCACCTTCCACGCCGGGATCAAGGAGAACGTCATAGCGGATACCGCGGATCTGACCCTGAACTTCCGCAGCTTCGACCCCGAAGTGCACGCGCAGA
>NZ_JTDL01000010.1 GCF_000802235.1 Sinomonas humi | reverse complement strand
CGCTCCACCGGCACAAGCCCCTCCTCCGTCGGGGCCGGCACCGGGGGAAATTCTGCTGCGGCGCTCCTTCGTCGCTTATTTCCTCCGCAGATTTTCCCCCGGCACCGCCCTACGGGTTGCTGCCGTCTCCGCGGGCGCAAGCGAACAAGTTCGCCAGCCGGAAAAACAACGGGGGCGGGGGAGACACCCCGGCTGGTCACCACAGCTTCCCGGCCCACCACGTCACCAAGAAGGAGCCAAGACCATGGCACGCTCGACGACGATAGACCACCAGGCCACCCGCGCGGCGATGGCCGAGCAGGCCGCCTCTTTCATCGCGAACCCGACAGGATGGCCCGCCGCGATGGCCGCCCGGGCGCTGCGCCTGCGGGCCGGCCACCCTGCCTACTCGGCAGGAAACCAAGCATTGATCGTGTGCCAGCTCTGGGCGCGCTTCGAGCGGGAAGGCATGGACGAGCACGCCGCGTACGACGCTGCGATCCGGGCGGCGGGCCTCGAGACCGCGCCCGCGCACGTGTGGCGCAAACGCGGATACACGCCCCAGAGCGGGGCGCTGGCGATCTACTCGCGGCCGATCCAGATGTGGATCGACCCGCAGACCGGGGGCAAGTGCGACAAGGACACGCCCGGAGCCGAGCAGCGCCGCGTGTTCAAGGTCGAGCAGACCTACACCGCCGCCGACGTCGCCGACGAGGACGGCGAGACCGCCGAGCAAGCCCACGCCGCCCCCGAGCTGCCGGAGGGCGAAGCCCGCGAGGTCTTCGAGCGCATCGCCGCATGGATCACCTCGTTGGGATGGACGGTGGGCCGGACGGCCCGGGACATGGCCGAGGGCGGATACACCATCCACGGCACCCGGCAGATCGCCGTGCACGGGGCGCTGTCCGAGTGGGCAGCGGTCGAGACGCTGGCGCACGAGGCCGCGCACGCGCTCCTGCACGGGGCCGAGGACGATCGCCCCTACGCCGGAGATCACCGGGGCGACATGGAAGCAGAAGCCGAAGCCGTCGCGTTCGGGCTCCTGACCGCGTTCGGGCAGGGCGACCTTGCCCGAGGATCAGCCCGGTACGCCGCCGAGTGGACCCGCAGCCCCGAGCGCGTCGCGGTCGCATACGAGCGCGCGAGCCACGTGCTCGACGCTGTGGCCGCTGTCGCCTTCGGCGTCGAAGGCGTCACCGTCGCCGAGTCCGCCAAGGCAGCCAAGGCTGAAGCGAAGGCCGAGAACAAAGCCTTGGCCGCCGCCCTCCGTGAAGCCGGACTGGAACCCAAAGGCGAGGCCTGGCAGCGCGCCAAGGCCGGCGAGCCCATCGCCTCCATCATCGCGGCCATGACCCAGGCCGCGGCCTGACAAGGCAGCAGACGCCCGCGGCCTCCAAGCCGTGGCCGCGGGCGCGGGCGGCCCGTGCGCCCCGGGCTCCGGCCCGGAGCCCGGCCCGGCCCGGCCCGGGCCGACAAAGGCCCCAGGGCTGCGCCCTGGACATGGTCCTCGCTGCGCTCGGGCTGTGACGGCTCGCGCCCCGCCGGCTCCGCTTCGCTGCGCCGCCGTGGCGCGAGCCCGCCTTGTTTTTCCGGCTGTCCTGCGGATTGTACGCACCCGCTCCACCGGCACAAGCCCCTCCTCCGTCG
>NZ_JTDL01000001.1 GCF_000802235.1 Sinomonas humi | reverse complement strand
GAGTCCGCAGGCGGCATCCCGGCGCTCGCGCAGTACGTCCAGCATCTGCTGCACGGGTTCCTGGGGGCCGCGGAGTGCTTCGATGCCGCCCCACTGCACGTAGTGGGTCGTGCACGACTCGTCATTGGTGTTGAGCGTGCTGAGCACTTTGGCGATTTCGGGCGGGGCGACCGCGCAGCCGAGGCGGGAGCCCGTCATCGCGAACTTCTTGCTGAACGTGTAGAGGATAACCGTGCGCTCCGCCATGCCGGGGAGCGATGCGATCGAGCTCGAGACACCCTCGTAGCGCGTCTCGAAGTAAGCCTCGTCCGAGAGCACCCAGAGATCGTGCTCCAGCGCGAGCTGAGCGACCGCCTCGCGCTCGGCCGCCGTCGACTCGGCCGAGATCGGGTTCTGCAGGTCGTTGTAGATGATCGCGACCGTGTTTGGGGTGATCGAGGCGCGCACCTGGTCGAGATCGATGGCGAAGCCCTCGCTCGTGGGCAGGTAGCGGTACGGCACTGCCGTTCCGCCGAGGTACTCGATCTGCGATTCGTAGATCGGGAAGCCGGGATTCGGGTAGAGCACCTCCTGGCCGGGGTTCATGACCGCCTGCAGGAACTTGGTGATGACCGGCTTGCCGCCCGTCATCACCACGACGTTGTCCGGAGAGAATTCGATGCCACGACGCGATCCGAGGTCCTCCGCGAGGGCTTCGCGCAGCTGCGGGATCCCCGGGCCCGGGCAGTAGCCCGTGTACCCATCCGCGATCGCCCGGTTCATGGCCTCGATGATGTGCGGGGCCGTCGGGATGTTGATGTCCCCGAGGTGGAAGGGGTACACCCGGTTCCCCTGAGCCTTCCACGCCGCCGCGGCTTGTGCGACGCTGAAGGCAGTTTCAGTGCCCAGCCGTTCGAGCCGGTTCGCGAGTTGCTGCATACTTTTCCACTCCTCGTCGAGTTGAAGATCGATCCCTTGCAGGGTTTCCAAGTCTAGTATGGAACTAATATATCAAGCTTGCATCTTCCATTGTCGTGGACCTCTGCGAGGGCGTAGCGGAGCCCTCGCAGATGGTGCCCTCAGTCGAACGTCAGGCGGGCTGCCTCCCGCCTGCCTTGGGCGAAGCCCGCACGCGCTGCAGGTATGCGGGTAGCGAGATCCATCTGGTTCGTGCCCATCGCCACGACGGAATCGGCGTCCGGCGTGATCACTTCCACGCGGCTGCCCTGCCGCCGGAGGGCCTCGACCTGGCTCGTCAGGTCTGTGCCCCATTCCGGCGATCGGCGCAGGCCTTCGAACTGGCCTTCCGGGGCCGGCCCGCTCCGTCCGCCGAACGGCGAGAGTACGACGACGTTCGCGTAGCCCGCAGCAAGGTCAGCATTGTCGGTGGAGCGGACGCCACCGTTGATGTAGTGAGTGCCGTCGATGCTGTGCGTGGCGCCTAGGCCGGGCATCGCTGTGCTCGCGGTGACGGCGTCTGCCAATTCGACGCCGGAATTGCGGTCGAAGGCAACCAGCTCACCGGTGTGAGCGTTGACCGCCACTACGACCATCGGCTTTTCTGGCCATTCAGCGCGAGGCAGTCTTGAGGCGACAATTGCCCGTCGCCGTCCACCGTCCGGCGGGAATTTGGAGTCGCTTTCGAGGCCAAACGCGCCCATTGCCCGCTGTAGATCGGCGGCAGAGGTGGCGGCGGCGCCAATGGCACGGATTCGCTCGAAGGCCGCTTCCATCGCAAACGCCGGCGGTGCTTGCCGATTCTGCCCGCCCGGTCGGACCGGTGCAGACAGCACCGATGCCAAAAGCTCAGCTGGCGCTATTCCGCTGCGCACCTGTGCTGCCGCGGTGGCCCCCGACGAGGTACCGATCACCAGATCCGCGGCTTCTGCAAGATCGACGCCGGCTTCGGCGAGGCCAGCGACTATCCCGATAACCCACGCATTTCCGGCCGCTCCGCCGCCGCCGAGGACCAGGGCGAGGTTGTGCGAACGGGACGCGGGCTCCGCCGGGTCGGGCACGGAGGATCGGTCATTGGCTCCGGTCGGAGGGAGCGATTCGTGAAATTGAGACATGTCTTGATCCCTTTCAGGGCGTCCGAGAAATGGGCACCCGAGGACCGAAGACGAAGAAGCTCTAGAGGCTCCAGCGTGAGGGTGTGAGTGCCCGACTGTAAACGAAAATCGCCACTCACCTCCTTGGACACGGCGCTACGACAGCGCTTCTGACGAAGTCAGCTCGAACAATAGCCCGCACGGAGCCTTCCCGCAAACGGTGGAGGGTTATCCGGCGGCTTTTTCCGCTTCCTGATTCCGGGCCTCATCGAGGTATGCATATGCGGTGACCCGAGAGATGCCGAGGCGGGCGGCAATGCTTTCAACGCCCTTTCGCATTTGCAGGACTCCCTGCTGGTCCAGCTTGGTGAGGACTGCGATGCGGTCGTCGCGGCTCATCTGGTCCACAGGCTTGCCGATTTCTCGAATTGCCTCGGCAACCATCGCATCCATCACCGCTACGAGATCCCGTCCGAAGAACTCGTTCGGGCGCTCCGGAACGTCGGTGGAGGGCTCCCCGATCAACCCGTCGAGCAGCCCTCGCATTCGTTGGATCATGCTGACATCGAAGTTGATGCACAAGGCCGCGATGATGCGCCCGGCCGAGTTTCGGAAGTACACGGACGAGCACCGGAGCTCGCGTCCGTCGCTCGTCAATCCCCGATACCCGAAGGCGTTGTGGTCGGCTCCCTGATCGTGAAGCACACTGGCCCCGAGGCTGCTCGAGGGGCCGCCCACTTCACGTCCCGTTACGTGGCCATTCTCTATTGCGGCGATGGTGTGGCCGAGATCGGGGTCGGGAGCCGAAAGGTCGTGCAGCACGACTTCGCAGCCTGGGCCGACGGCGGCGGCCACAGCGTGGATGACCGGGCGGAACACCGCGAGGATCTCGTCCACTGACTCGTAGGTCCCCATATGGGCAAGCGCGTCCAGAGACGGCTGGGACAGGCTCGCGGTCATGATGCTCCCCTCACTCAAAAGCAATGTTACGAGTCCCGTAGTCATAGACAAACCGTACGGGTCGTAGACATACTGTTCAAGTGGGTGCTAGCTTACCGATCGGACTTGCGGGCCGGCAGGGTAGCCGGAATCAAAAGCAGCACCGAAATCTGGACCTAGGGTAAGGAGGCTCTTGTGGTACGGACAGAGCAGGAACAACGGGCGTCATGGAGGACGGCGATTCCGGCGAAGCAGCGCCGCGTAGTCGCGGGCGGGGCAATCGGCACGCTCATGGAGTACTTCGATTACTACCTCTACGGCCTGGCCTCGGCCACCGTCTTCCCAACGGTTTTCTTCCCCAACAGCAACCCGGTGGTGGGAACGCTCTCGTCATTCGCGAGCTTCGCCTTCGGATTTCTCCTCCGCCCGATCGGCGGCCTCGTCTTCGGCCATATCGGCGACCGCATGGGCCGCAAGACGACTCTGATGATCACCGTCGTCGGCATGGGCATCTCCACTGCCGCTATCGGCCTCATTCCCTCGGCCGGCACCATCGGAATAGCCGCACCCATCCTGCTTCTCTTCTTCCGGATGCTTCAGGGACTGTTCGTCGGGGGTGAGATGGGAGGCGCAGCAGCCCTCGTCGTCGAGCACGCTCCCGCAGGCCGTCGCGGGCTCTTCGGAGCCCTGCTGATCAGCGGCGCCGGCGTCGCCAACGTGGCTTCTGCTGGTCTGATGGCTGCCTTTGGCGCTGGTTCCCACTCGTTCTTCATCACCTGGGGCTGGCGAATTCCCTTCGTGTTCGCCCTCGTCCTCGCCATCATCGCCGTGATTCTCCGCTCCAAGCTGGACGAATCCAACGAATTCAAGGACCTCGCCGCAGCCCGTGCCCTGAATCAGGAGAAGGGCAAGTCCCCCCTCAGGGAGGTCTTCCGCCACCCGAAGAATGCGATTCTCGGGATCCTGATCGGCCTGCCGCAGAGCATCGCTGGGTACCTCGTGCTGACCTTCGGCCTTGCCTTCATGGTCTCCAAGGGCACTCAGGCGCAGGTGGGATTCATCGGCACGATGATTGTCGGGGTCCTGCAGATCTTCGCCGCGCCACTGTGGGGGAGCCTCTCGGACAAGATCGGGCGCCGCAAGACCTACATCGGCGCGTGCATCGCCTTCGCCCTTCTGATCTACCCCGCCTTCGCGCTCTACGGAACTGAAACGGCCGTGCTCATCTGGCTCGGCATGGTTATCGGCTTCGTCATCCCTGGCGTCGCGATGCAGGGCACCCTTCAGACAATGCTCGTTGAAATGTTCGACGTCGAAGCGCGCACCACGGGCGTCAATATCGGCTACCAGATTTCGAACACCATCGGCGGTGGCTTCGCGCCGCTCATCGCTACCGCTCTCTCCGCCGCCTTCGGCAGCGTGTGGCCCGTCATCATCTATGCTGCTGCGATCGCGCTCATCGGCATTATCGGCACCGCCTACGCCTCGCTCCGCCCGGATGTCGAGAATGCGGGCCGGTTGTACGAGCCGAAGTGAGCCCGCAGTCTTCCCCGTCCGCCTAACGAATTGAAAAGGAACGAATCCATGACTGTCACGACCAAGACCGCTGTCCGCACCACTAACGCTCCCCAGCCGGCGGGCCCCTACAGCCAAGGCATTGAGGCAAACGGCTTCTTCTACACGGCTGGATTCGGTCCGCAGAACCCGGCAACGGGCGCTGTGGCGGACGACGTGGCCGAGCAGACCCGCCAGGTGCTGCGCAATGTGCAGGCCGTCCTTGCCGAGCGCGGACTCACTATGGACGACTGCGTGAAGACCACCGTGCACTTGGCCGATCTGGCGGATTTCGCCGAGTTCAACGAGGCTTACAAGGAGTTCTTCTCCGAGCCTTACCCCGTCCGGACCACGGTTGGCTCGCAGCTCGCGAACATCCTGGTCGAGATCGACGTCGTCGCCGCTCTGCCTGACGGCAAATGAGCATGTCCGCAGCGACGGGAGCGCTTCGGCTGGAGGAGCTGGGGAGCGAGCGCCTGTCCGCACGCGACAAGGGGATTCCCGCGCGGGCGTTCGGCCTGACGGTGGATGAGTTCCTCGCGAGCGAGCCGAGGCTCTCGGAGTTCTGGACTCCTCTTGTGGCCCTCGACAATGATGCGATCGAGAACAACCTGCGCGTCATGGCCCAGTGGAGCGCGTCCCATGGGCTCGAACTGATGCCCCACGGCAAGACCACCATGGCCCCTGCGCTCTGGCAGAGGCAGCTCGATGCCGGGAGTCTCGGCATCACCCTCGCCACTATGGGGCAGGTCCGGACGGCGCGAACCTTCGGGCTGAACTCCATCATGCTCGCCAACGCCGTCGTCCACGACCGCTCGCTGCGCTACCTCGCCGCTGAGCTCGCCGATCCGGAGTTCCGCTTCGTCTCGTGGGCGGATTCGGTTGCGACCATCGACGAGATGGAGCGAGCCCTTCGCGCGGCCGGCACCCCACGGCCCGTCGACGTCTGCGTCGAGCTGGGGGCGGAAGGCGGCCGCACGGGAGCTCGCACCATCGCCGAAGCAGTTGAGGTCGCCGAGCGGGCGGCAGCATCCGACGTCGTCCGTCTGGCCGGCGTCGCCGGCTACGAGGGCTCCCTCGCCCATGACCGGACCGAAGCCTCGCTCGACGCCGTGCGCGCATATCTTCGGCGACAGGTCGAGCTGCACGAGTCGCTGGGCGCTCTCTACGACGGTGAGGGCGAGATCTACGTGACCGCGGGCGGGAGCGCCTACTTCGACGTGGTTGCGGAGGTCTACGCGGACGCGATGGCGGCCGACGAGGGGACTCTGTGGACCCTGCGCAGCGGCGCCTACATTACCCACGACGACGGGTTCTACCGGCGGGTCTCGCCGCTCGACGAGGGCGGAAGTCAGGGCGCGGGTTCGTTGGCCTCTGGTCGGTTCCGTTCCGGGATGCGCGGAATCGCACGGGTGGTTTCCCACCCCGAACGGGGGCTCGCGTTGCTCGACGGCGGCAAGAGGGACTTCCCGTTCGACGAGGGACTCCCGGTCCCGCGGCAGTCGGCCGCACATCTGGGTGACGAGTGGTCGGCACTCGAGGGCGCATCGATCCTCGCGATGAACGATCAGCACAGCTACCTCGGCCTTGGGGAGCAGGACGTCGCCCTGGGCTCCGTCGTCGCGCTCGGCCTGTCGCATCCATGCACGACGTTCGACAAATGGCACTACCTCCCCGTGGTGGCATCACAGGACGACGATCGCGTCGTCGACCTCGTCCGCACCTTCTTCTGACCATCAGCCGGCACTCGCGAAAGGGCCCAAGAATGCGATTGGTGATGCGCGGCGGAACTGTCGTCGATCCAGACGGAATGCGGCACGCCGATGTTGCCATCGAAGGCGAGACCATCACCGAGATCGGCGAGATCCCTGTGGGGCCGGATGACCGGATCATCGACTGCCGAGGCCGCTACATACTGCCTGGATTCGTTGACACCCACTCGCACGCCGACGGCTTCGTCGAGGACGCGTCAGTACAGCGTTCCCTGCTGAAGCAGGGAGTCACGACGGCGATCGCGGGGCAGGACGGCGTGTCCTACGCGCCGGGGGACGGGGCGTACGGGAGCGAATACTTCGCTGCGATCAACGGCGCGCACCCCGGATACTCGGGGGGAGGCGTCGCCGCATACCTCGCCGGTGTTGAGGGGCGGTCCCGCCTCAACTTCGCCTATCTGGTCCCTGCGGGAACCGTGCGATGGGAGGTCTGCGGCCGCTCGAAAGCGCCTGCGGACGAGGCGCAGCGTGCGGCCATGGTGGAACTTGTCGAGCAGGGCATGCGTGAGGGGGCGGTCGGTCTCTCCACGGGGCTCGACTACGTCCCGGGCCTCTTCGCCACTACCGACGAGATTGGCGCACTGTGTTCGCCCGTCGCCTCGGTGGGCGGCGTCTACGTGACGCATATGCGCGGTGGATACGAGGCGAATTCTGCTGCTGGTGTCGAAGAGATCGCTCGTATCAGCGCCCTCTCCGGCGCCAGAGTCCACATCTCGCACTTCCACGCTCAGGCGGAGATCGTGCAGGAACAGCTCGAGGCCCTTGCGCGCGCCGGGGTCGATGCCACCTTCGACGCCTACCCCTACACCCGGGGATGCACTCTGCTGGGCATGCCGTTGCTCCCGCCGGAACTCTCGGTGCTCCCAGCCGAGGCTGTCGTCGAAGCCATCCAGGACCCGGCCGAACGAATAGGCCTGCGACGGGACTGGTTCCCCGCCGTCGAACGCAACGCAAGCCTCGGCCCCGGATGGCCCTCGATGATCACCCTCGCGCACATCGCGGCACCCGCCTTCGCGTGGGCGCACGGACTCACCCTCGACGCCGCCGCTGCAAAGGCCGGCGCAGACCCCATCGACTTTGCCCTCGACCTGCTGGCAGCCTCCCGTCTGCAGGTGAATGCCGTGATGGCGGTGCCCCACGAACGCGGGGTTGCCGAACTCGCCCGCATCTTCTCGAATCCTGCACACATGGGGGGCTCTGATGGCATCTTCATCGGGGCACATCCACACCCTCGCGCCCGCGGCACCTTCGCTCGCTACCTTCGCGAATTCGTGCGGGAAACCTCGACCTGGTCGTGGCCGGAGGCGGTACGCCACCTTTCGGCGGCACCCGCTGCACGCTTCGGCCTAGGACGACGAGGCCGAGTAGCCCCTGGCTGGATAGCCGATCTCATCGTCGTCGACCCGGAGGCTGTGCGCGACACGGCCACCTATGAGCGTCCGCTGGGCGAGGCCGTGGGCATCGACGACGTCGTGGTGGCCGGTGAGCAGGTACTGAGCCGCGGCGCCCTCGGTGAGAGTAAGCCGGGACGGGGTCTGAGGCGCCAGTCTGCGTCCGCGTCCCTCGTCGAACCGACCCGTCGTCTTGAGTCTGCTGGAGAGTAGCCCATGGTTTCGCGTGAGAGCCTCCTCGCGTACGTCGAAGCGAAGCTCGCGTACGAAATCGATGCTGTTGCCGCTCATCGGGCCCAGGCGGACGGCACTGCCGTGATAGTCGATACCCGCAAGCAGCTCTCGTGGGACCACGGCCACATCGCCGGTGCCCTTCACCTGCCCAAGGATGCGAGCCTTGCCGCTCTGCCCTTCGGCCGCACCCTCATCGTCTACGGATGGGGTCCGGGCTGCAACGGCGCGACGACGGCTGCGCACCGCCTGCTCGCCGAAGGCTTCGAGGTGCGCGAGCTGATCGGCGGCTACGAATACTGGGTGCGGAATGGATTTGCCGTGGAGCGGGGTGGCTCGGTGGAGTGGGGTGGTTCGACGGTGCAGCACGCCGCCGATCCACTCGTCACCGCCGAATTCGAGGAGCGCCCCTGAACGCGGGGCTCAGTGCTGGGGCGGCGGCTGGCAGCGCGGGCAGAAGTAGATGTCCCGCTCTGAGACGCCGCCCTCGCCGAGCACGCCGTGCTGGATTCTCGTGTGGCAGCGTCGGCAGGGCTGCCCCGCGCGCCCATAGACCCACGAGTTGCCCCGCGGGCCGAATCCGCCGGTTGTATTCCGGGACCCTCGATTGCGGTTGACCTCCAGCAGTCGCTGGGCCATCGCCACGAGGCCTGTGAGGTCACGGACTTCCGAGACGGGAGTCGCCGGATGGACACGCGCGAGGAAGCACACCTCGTTCCGGTAGATGTTGCCGATGCCGGCGAGGTTGCGCTGGTCGAGGAGCGCCAGGCCGATCGGCCGGTCGGGCTGGGCACGAAGGTTCGCTTCGGCAAGGGCCGGGTTCCAGTCTGCGCCGAGGAGGTCGGGGCCGAGATGGCCGACGACGGTCTGCTCCTCCGCGGTCGGGATCACCTCAAGCACGCCGAGAGAGAAGCCGACGGCGCTCGTACCGTCCTCGGTGCGGAGCACGACGCGGGCGGTGTGCGCTGGCTTCCGCCAACGTTCGCCGGCGCCGTAGACCTGCCAGCTTCCCTCCATCTTCAGATGCGAATGGATGCTGAGCGGTGCCGAGCCTGCGCTCGGATCGGCGTCTTCGGGAGGGGAGAGTCGGTGGAGCAGATGCTTTCCCCGCGAGACGACGTCGAGGATGGTCCACCCCGCGAGGTCGAGGGTCGCAAACGAGGGCACGCGGAAGTCAGTCTGGGCGAGGCGCTTCCCCGCGAGGGCTGCATGCATGCGGGTTGCCGCCTGCCATACGTTGTCGCCTTCAGGCACAGCCAGCTCCGCTGGTCTTATCAGGCACAGCCAGCTCCGCTGGTCTTATCAGGCACAGCCAGCTCCGCTGGTCTTATCAGGCACGGATCCGCACCCCTCGCGGCGTCGAGTAGGCTCCCGCGGCGGTGAGCGCCCGGGAGAGAGGCGTGTCGAGGAGGTCCCGACCGTTGACTTTCTCCATGACGAGCTTGTCCACCGCGCCTGAGCGGACGACGCCGACAAGCGCCGTAGCAGCGGGAGCCAGCACTTCGTCGTCGTCGGTGAAGGCGAGCAGCGTCTTGCCGCCGCGTTCGACGTAGAGGGCCAGCGCGCCGTCGACCGTCACGACCAAAGCGCCCGCCTTGCGCCCGGGGCGGTGGCCGGTCGCGGCGTCGGGTACCTCGGGCCAGGCGAGCGCCGCCCCGTAGGGATTTGCGGGGTCTGTGGCGGCGAGGGCGAGGGCCGCGCGCGGCGCGTCTGAATCGAGGCCGGTAACTGCCGTGGTCTCATCCCGCGCGTAGGAGCGCAAGCGGTCAACTGTGGCGGGCACCGCGAATTGCGCGGCTCCAAGCCGGTCCACGAAATAGCCCCGCCGGCACTTGCCGGCCTCCTCGAGCCTCGAGAGCACCTTGTACAGGAGGCCGAATCCGCCCGGGACTTCTTCGGACATGACGGATCCGCGGGTGAGGACCCCATAGCGGTCCATGAGCAGTTCGGCGAGGGCGTGGGCCTTGACGGTCGGGTCGAGCTCGACCTGGCGGACTGCGGCCCAGCGGCCCGCCGCCATGGGGGGCGCGGCGGACGACGGCGCGTCGAAGCCCAAGCCCGTCACCGCGCCCAGCCGGCCGACCCGGGGGAGGCGCCCGCCGCGCAGGGCTGAACTTCCGATGGATCCGCGCCCGCCACCGTAGGTGCGGGCCCGCGGTGTTCGGGAGGGCTGCCGGTGGGCGGTGTGACCGGCGTCGAGCATCGCTCGGACGGGCGCGAAGGTATCTCCCGTGACCCTGCCAGCCCAAGCCAGATCCCACAGCGCGTGGACTGCCGCCTCGTCTGTGAGAACGGAGTCCATGCCTCCGCCCGCCTCGGCGATCTGGCGGAAGAAGTAGCCGCCCCCGCCCGCGAGGAAGTCGAGGATGCGCTGTTGGACGTCGTCGGGCGTGAAGTCGGGGTCCGGGGCGAGCGTCAAGGGCGCGGACTCGGCGACATGCAGACTCACCCAGCCGTCATTGCCCGGCAGGGCTCCGGCACCGGTCCAGAGGATCTCGCCACTCGCCATGAGTTCGTCGAGCAGGGCGGGCGAGTAGTCCGAGACTCGGCTCCGCAGCACGAGCGATTCCCATGCGCTCGCCGGGACCGGAACACCGGCGAGCTGGTCGACGACGGTGAGGACGCCGTCGTGCCCGCGCAGCGACCCCCGGGGTGCGCCACGAGTCCCAGAGTTCTCCCCGACGTGCTGCCACGCGGCAAGGAAGCGCGCGAAGGCGGGCTGGTCGACGGGTTCGACGTCGGCGCGCAGCGCCGCGAGGGAACGGCGCCGGATCCTGCGCAGCACCTCGGCGTCGCACCATTCGCCTGGGCCTCCGGTGACGGGTGCGTCGCCGGTCGTGGGGCGGAACGTCCCCTCGATGACACGACCGTCCGCGGCGAGGCGCTTGAGCGTCCCATGGACGACGGCGACCCCGAGCCCGAGCCGCGCGGCCGCCTCCCCGGCAGTGAACGGCCCGTGCGTCCTCGCATACCGCCCCACGAGGTCCCCGAGAGGATCTGCGACCGGCTCAATGAACGCGAGCGGAACCCCGATGGGCAGGGGAACGCCCAAGGCATCCCGCAACCGGGCGGCGTCCTCAATGGCGGCATAGCGCTCGACTCCCGCAATCGAGACCAGAAGGGCCCGCTTGCTGGCTATCAGCTCCTCGAGGTGCCGGGCGCTATCAGCGAGATGCTGGGCGGCTTCGCCCTCTGTGACGCGAAGCCGCTCGGCGACTTCCTCCGTCGAGAGCGGCCCCAGCAGGCGCAACAGGTCCGCCGCGCCCTCGAGCCCGGTCAACTTCCGATCCTCAGCAACCCGCTGCAGCTCCCGCTCGGTCTGCTCGATGATGCGCGCGTCGAGGAGTTCGCTGAGTTCGGCGCGGCCGAGGAGCTCGTTGAGCAGGGTTGAGTCGAGGGAGAGCGCGGCGGCCCGCCGTTCGGCCAGCGGCGAATCGCCTTCGTAGAGGAACTGGGCAACATAGCCGAAGAGCAGGGAGCGGGCGAACGGCGAGGGCTGCTGCGTCGTGGTCTCGACAAGCCGCAGCTCGCGCCGCTGCATCGAGGCCGCAACGTCCTTGAGCGCGGGCAGGTCGTACACATCCTGGAGGCATTCGCGGACGGCCTCGAGGATGATGGGGAACTGGGGGAACTTCTTGGCGACGTCGAGCAGCTGGGACGCGCGCTGGCGCTGCTGCCACAGCGGCTGCCGCTTGGCGGGATTCTGCCGGGGGAGCAGCAGCGCGCGGGCCGCGCACTCGCGGAACCGGGCCGCGAACAGTGCAGATCCGCCGACCTCGTCCGTCACGATCCCCTCGATCTCGTCGGGCTCGAAGACGAACAGCTCTGCTCCGGGGGGCTCGTCCTCCATCATGGGCACACGCAGGACGATCCCGTCGTCGGCCGCCATTGCGGATCCGTCGATTCCGTACCGCTGGCTCAGGCGCTGGCCCACGGCGAGCGCCCAAGGCGCGTGCACGGGCATGCCGAAAGGCGAGTGCAGGACGACCCGCCAGTCGCCCAGCTCGTCTTGGAACCGCTCGACGACGAGCGTCCGATCGCTCGGCACGATCGACGTCGCCTGCTTCTGCTCGTCGAGGTACTGAACGAGGTTCCCCGCCGCGAAAGCGTCGAGCCCGGCGGCCTCGATGCGCTCGAGCGCGCGTTCGCGGTCCGCGCCGGAGACCTCGCGCTGGAACGCGCCGAGGGCGCGGCCAAGCTCAACCGGCCGCCCCACGCCGTCGCCCTTCCAGAAGGGGAGCTTGCCCGGTTGGCCGAAGGCGGGGGAGACGAGGACGCGGTCATGGGTGATGTCCTCGATCTTCCAGCTCGTGGCCCCGAGCGCGAACACGTCGCCGACGCGCGATTCGTACACCATCTCCTCGTCGAGCTCGCCCACGCGGCGGCCGCCCCGCGCCGCCTCTCGAGCAGACCCCTCGACCTCCGAACCCACGATGTAGACGCCGAACAGGCCGCGGTCGGGGATGGTCCCGCCCGAGGTCACGGCGAGTCGCTGCGCGCCGGGGCGCCCCTCGATGGTCCCTTCGTCCCGGTCCCACACGATGCGTGGTCGGAGCTCGGCGAACTCGTCGCTCGGGTACTTCCCGGAGAGGAGGTCGAGGGTTGCGTCGAACGCCGAGCGCGGCAGGGTCGCGAACGGCGCGGAACGCCGCACGACGTCGAACCACTCCTCGACGTCGACCGGACCCAAGGCGGTGGCGGCGACGGTCTGCTGAGCGAGGATGTCGAGCGGATTCGCGGGGATGCGCAGGGCCTCGATCTGCCCCGCGAGCATGCGTTCGACCGTGATCGCGGTGTGAACGAGGTCGGCGCGGTGCTTGGGGAAGAGCACTCCTTGGCTCACCTCACCCACCTGATGCCCCGCGCGCCCCACGCGCTGGAGGCCGGACGCGACCGACGGCGGCGATTCGACCTGGATCACGAGGTCCACGAGACCCATGTCGATGCCGAGCTCGAGGCTGCTCGTCGCGACCACGCACCGCAGCCGCCCGGACTTGAGGTCGTCCTCGATCTGTGCGCGCTGCTCCTTGGACACAGAACCGTGGTGGGCACGGGCCAAGACCGGGTCCGCGCCCGCCGTCTGGCCGGCCTGCGCCATCATCTCGGCAGGGGTGCGGGAGGTCGCCGCAGTGGGCCCGTCCGGCTGCTGGATCGGTTCGTCCCACACGCTCGGCTGCAGGCGCTCGGCGTAGATCTCGTTGAGTCGGCCCGTGAGCCGTTCCGCTAGGCGCCGCGAATTCGAGAAGACGATCGTCGAGCGGTTCGCGAGGACCAGATCCACGATCTTCTCTTCGACGTGGGGCCAGATCGAGGCCTGAGGCTGGAGCCCGCTCGCAGGGCCCATGTCGTTGGCAGCGGCCGCACCTTGCAGGTCGCTCATGTCCTCAACGGGCACCGTGACGGTGAGCTCCCACGTCTTCGCAGCAGGCGGCGCGACAACCTCGCACGGTGCCTGCCCCGCGAGGAACTGCGCGACCAGTTCGCGCGGCTCGACCGTTGCCGAGAGCCCAATCCGCTGCGCGGGCTTGGGCAGCAGGGCGTCGAGGCGTTCGAGCGAGACCGCGAGATGAGCGCCCCGCTTGGTGCCGGCCACCGCGTGCACCTCGTCCACGATCACCGTCTGGACCTCGCTCAGCGTCTCCCGTGCCTGGGAAGTGAGCATGAGATAGAGGGACTCCGGGGTGGTGATCAGGATGTCCGGCGGGTTGCTCAGGAGAGCACGCCGGTCCGAGGCCGTGGTGTCCCCCGAGCGGACACCGACGCTCACCTCGGGCACAGGGAAGCCTAGACGCCGGGCGGTCTGGGAGATGCCGATCAGCGGCGCTCGCAGATTGCGTTCGACGTCGACGCCGAGCGCCTTGAGCGGCGATATGTACAGCACCTTCGTGAGGTTCTTGGGGCCCCCACTCTTGCCCCGGCGGCGGGGACGGGGCATGCCCGGGAGCGCGCCGTCGTCGTCCGCCTGGTCCGAGGCGAGCCCGGCGGAAGGAGGGTTCTGCGAGCTGACGTCACTCCGCATGAGCCGATCGAGCGACCAGAGGAAGGCGGCCAAGGTCTTACCCGAGCCGGTCGGGGCGACGACGAGCGCGTGCCGCCCCGAGGAGATCGCCTCCCAGGCGCCGGCCTGTGCGGGGGTTGGCTCACGGAAGGCGCCGAGGAACCACTCCCGAGTCGCGCCGCCGAACCGCTCGAGGACGGCGCGGCCCGCCGCAGGTGCGGGGGTCGCGCTCCGAGCCATCATGCGTCAATCATGCCCCACGCCGGCGACAGAATAACGGCGTGTGCTGCCTGCTACATCGGCTGGAAGGCCTTGAGGGTCAGCAGGTGGATGCTCGTCTCGCTGCACGCGGTCTCGGGCTGGGCGATGAAGACCGAACCGTAGTCCTCCGGCGGGTAGATGCGGATGCCCGCCGCTTGCACCTGAGTGCAGCTTCCGCCGTACAGGCCCGGCTGGGTGTAGCCGAAGTCCGCACCCCCGGACTGCCCGGGCTGGAGGACGATGTTCGTGACGGGCACCGAGTTGTCGCGGTCCGCGGGGGCTCCGATTGGGCCGCCGTCGGGGCCCGCGGTGAGCGAGACCCCGGCGAAGCCCGCGAGGAGGCAAGGCGTTGAGCTGGTGTTCGTGAGGACGATCTTGGAGTAGACGTGCCCCGCCGCGCCGCCAGCGCCCGGCCCGAGAGAGGCCTTGAGCTGCGATGAGACGCATCGGGCTGGGCTGCCGGCAACCGGCGCGGTGCTCGGCGCAGCGCCACCCGAAGTTGACGTGGGAGTTGCGCTTGCGGACGGGGAGTCCGTTGAGGACGGCGTGGCCGACGGCGACGACGTGGACGAGCTGCTCGGGCTCGTGCTCGTCTGGCTCGTGGCGTTGTTGCCGCAGGCAGCGAGGCCGAGAGCCGCGACGAAGAATGTGGCGGCGAGGGCCGGAAGGCGCAGGTGGCGAGTCACAATCCCACGATTCACTTCTGTCACATGAGTGTCAAGTGATGTAGAACGCTGTCGCCTGATTGTTAGATGCCGTATCCGGACCTCAGGCCCGTCAGTCGTTGTCGGACGGAACGTAGGCCGTACCCGCGCGGAGGGCCCGGGTCACGTCGGCCAGCAGCCGGGCTGCGGCGACCACAATGAGGACGGAGACGAGGCAGGCCGCCGCCGAGTCCAGCCAATACAAGGTGTGCGTGAACGCGATGACGGCCCCAACCACGGCAACAACAGCCGCGGCGGCACCGTCCGCGACAGTGTCGAGGAGGATCGAGCGCATGTGCAGGTCCTCGCGCCCCGCGCCCGTGCCGAGGATCAGGGCCGCGGCGAGCATGACCAGGGCGGCTGCCCCGGACGCCACGAGCACCGGCAAACCATGCACTTCGGGGGTGCCCGAGGCCAGCCGGCCGATGGCGCCCGTTCCGACAGCGGCCGATACCCCGAGGAGGCACACACCATTGACCAGTGCAACCCACGTCGTGGCCTTCTCGTTCCGGTGGTGGTCACGCAGATAGATTGCGAGCAGCCCGAGGGCGAGCCCGAGCGAATCAGCCAGGAAGTCCCCACCCTCCGAGAGCAGCCCCAGCGAGTTCGAAGCGAAGCCGGCGACGACGAGGGCGCCGATCATTGCGACGTTCAACAGAAGGACAAGGCTCACCCGTCGGCGCTGGCTCATGGGAGCGAGGCTAGCCGGGCTGGGCTGAAGGGTCACGCTGCCCGCGAGCGGCGAGGCTCGCCGCCGCCGTCGTCGTTCCTATCGTGACGAGCGCGCCCAGGAGGAGCGCGGCGTCCTCCCCGGGAGCCAGCACACCCAAGGATCGGCCAATCGTCGCCGCAGCAACGGGGACGCCGAGCTGCGCTGCCGAGGCGACGGCGAATGGGAGCGGCATGCCGGTGAGGCGCCCGGCCGCGTGGGCGACGACTGCGCCCGCGCCGAGCGCGAGACCGAGGCCGATCATCGCCGGGTGGCTCGCGAGCTGGCGCAGGTCGATCGAGGCGCCGAGCCACACGAAGAAGACGGGTCCGAGGAATCCGTCGTTGACGGCGAAGAGCTGGCGCGCGAGGCGGCGTGGCTCTCCCACGGCGGAGACTGCGAGGCCGAACGCGAAGCCAGCGAGCATGATCGAGACGTTGAACAGGGCCGCGAGTCCGGCCAGGGCGAAGAGGATCGAAAGCTGGATCCGCAGTTCGAGCGCGAGCTTGCGGTGCTCCGAAAGGGTGTGGAGGCGCCGTCGTGCGCCATTTCTCTCGAAGCGGCGAAGAATCCACCAGACGGCGACTGCGCACACCGCGACCGCAAGCGCCCCGACCGCCTTGGGCATGGCGTTCGTGGGGTCGATGGCGAGAGGGAGCGCGACAATCGCGGCGACGTCCGCAAGGGCTACCTGCGCTGTGAGCTCGAGGATCGAGGTGCCCTTGAGTGCGAGCGAGTCGATGATCGGCAGCACGAGCGCGGCCGACGACGATCCCATGAGGACCGCGTAGAGCGGCGCCTTCGAGGAGGCGAAGAGGAGCGCGACGGCGATGCCGAGGGCGACGGCGACGACGGCAGTCACGACGGCGCGCAGCGCGCCTTTGCCGATGGCTGCGCGGATCGTCTTGTCTCGGATCGGGACGTGGGTCCCCGCGACGAACATCATGAGGGCGAAGCCGATGTTCGCGAGGAAGGTCAGTGTCTGGTTGCCAGCGTCAACCCACCCGAGCAGGGACTTGCCAACGACGACGCCGGCGAGCAGTTCGCCGAGGACGAGGGGCAGGTGCCACGCCTCTCGTGCGGCGAGGAGGGGGCCGAGGAGCGCAACGATGCAGATGAGCGAAAGCTCGATGAACGACACCGGCCTGCCTCTCCTCGACGGTCGTGGCGGCATCATACGCCGAGGGAGAAACGGTTCGGTCCCCAGGGCGTGGGAGCCCTGGGGACCGAACCGTTGGCATCGACCTGTTGAATCAGTGGCCGTGCCTCAAGCGGGACGAACGCTTCTTGTCAGAGTCCGCGGCATCGGCCGCGACTTTGGCTACCGGCCGGTCTCCGCTTCTCCTGAGGGTGAGCATGACGAGCCCCGCCGCGAGGAGGCAGGCGGCCAGGAATACCGACGCCGCCATGAAGCTTCCGCCTGAGGCGTCCTGTAGGAAGCCCCCCACATAAGGTCCGACGAAGCCGCCGAGATTGCCCACGGCATTGATCAGGCCCATCGCGCTTCCTGCCACCACGACCGGCATGGCGCGCGACGACGATGCCCAGAAGGGGCCGTCGTAGGCGAGCGCTCCTGCCACCGCAATGCTGATGAAGACGATGGCGAGGATCGGCAGGGAGCTGCCCGTTGCCACCGAGATCACGAGGGCGACGGCACCGACCGCCATGGAGAGCAGGACGTGAGTCGAGTAGCGGCCCGACCGGTCCGCGGCCTTGGCGTTGTACCAGAGCGCGAACATCGCCAGCACGTACGGGATCGCCGTGACGAAGCCGACCTCGAGGGAAGATCCCGACGTGATGGTCTTGACCACCTTGGGGAGCCAGATGTTGAGGCCGTAGAACCCGATCTGGATCAGGAAGTAGACCAGTGTCAGGCGCCAGACGGCACCGTTCCGGAAGACGTGCCCGATGCTCACGTGTCCCACATGGGGGTTGGCAGCCTCGTCGGCCGCGAGCCCTTCCTCGATGTAGGCGCGCTCCTCAGGGGAGACCCAGTTCGCGTCGCGCGGACGGTCTGAGACGAAGATCCACCAGATGGGAGCCGCGATCACGAACGGGAACAGGCCCTCGATGATGAAAAGCCAGCGCCAGTCCGAGAAGGAGAGGATCCAGCCCGAGAGGGGTGCTGTGATGATCGAGGAGATCGCGATGTTCATCATCCAGAAGGCGTACGCGCGGGCGCGTTCGGCCGCGGGGAACCAGTGGCTGATGAGCACCAAGATCGCCGGCCAGATGCCGGCTTCGGCCACGCCGAGCAGGAAGCGGACTACGAGCAGTTCGGCGAAGTTCTGGACGAAGCCCGTGGCGACCGCTAGGAGGCCCCAGACGAGAACCATGATTCCGACGAATTTCTTCGCGCTCCAGCGCTCGGCCAAGTGACCCCCCGGAATCTGCAGGGTCAGGTAGCCAATGAAGAAGATCCCTGCGGCAAGACCCTGCTGAGCAGCGTCAATACCGAGGTCCTTCTGAAGACCGTTCAAGGCGAACCCGATATTGGTCCGATCCATGAACGAGATGATGTAGACAATTATGGCCACCGGGATGAGGCGCGTCCAGCGCTTCCGCCCAACGGTCTCGCGGACAGCTTCGGCCACGATTCCTCCTATTTCCTATAGGATATTCGGCATTTTCGAGGCTACGCGTGAGCTGGCTCACGGTCAAGGGGTGCGTGGACGCTCCCTCTTGGCATCTAGGCCGCGCTAATCTGCGCGCATGGGCGGTTTCTTCACTTGGCTCGCGCATTCCGGCGTCGTGCAAGGAGTCATCATTGGTGCGACGCTCGCCTTCCTCACCGCAATCTTCATCATGAATTCCGTCGCCAAGAGACTGACTACGACAGTCAACGGCTGGAAGGCCATCCCTCTGTGCGGGCGGCCGGGCAACGGCGTTCTGGTGCGAGCCGCATGCGCCAAGGCCCTGCCCGCTGTCAATGTGTTCGAGGAGGCTGCCTATTGGACGACGACCGTGGACGGCTCCGGGCAGACGCTCACCGGAAGGAATGCGTACCTCATGCGGGTTCCGCCGGGCCAGTTCCCGCCGAATGATGCCTTCTGGTCGCTCACAGTGACCGATCCTGTGGGGTACATGGTTCCGAACCCCATCGGTCGCTCTAGCTTCGACGATCGTTCAGATCTTGTGAAGAACGCGGACGGTTCGGTCGATATCCATCTTCAGACGAGTGCCCCGATTGGGCGCGAGCAGAACTGGCTCCCGATTCCGGCGGGCAAGTTCAAGCTGATGCTCCGCGCGTACCTTCCAAGCGAGGAAATTCTCGAAGGCCGCTACAGGGTGCCGGAAGTGACAAGGCTGCAGTGATATGAACCGCCTGATCCTGAAATACGCGTATCCCCTGACAGCGGTCATACTCGTGGTCTTCGCTTGGGTCGTCTACCAGCGAATTGCTCAAGGGTGGGGCCAGGTTGTCGTGCTCGGCGTGGCCGCTCTCGTTGTGTGGCTTCTCGTCACGCCTGCTTTCATCTACTTCTGGCCGCGCATCACGGTCAACGGCTACAAGAGAGCGATTCTGAAGCGCGGGTTCGGTGACGGTCCCATCCCCGTCAACACGCTCTATGCCGCTCCGACTACCTCTTCTCCCTCAGTCGGGACGGGGAGCCTCCTGGCAACCGGAACCAATGACGTGCTCTACATCGGAGGTTGGCTCGACCTTCGCGAAGGGCCGCAAGTCCTGCACGTGCCCGATACTGCAGGCCGGTACTACAGCCTGCAGTTCACGAGCCCATCCGACAGCGCCAATTTCGCTTACGTCGGCAAGCGGACCACGGGAACCGGAGCCGGTGAGTTTCTCCTCATCGGTCCACGGTGGAAAGGGCAGGTGCCGAACGGCATGAGACTGATTTCTTCTCCAAGCAATTCCGCGCTCGTCATCGGCCGTGTGTTTGTCGAGAGCGAGGCAGATCTCCCGGCCGCGTACGCACTGGCAAGGCGAATACAGCTCAGCCCGCTCAATCGGCAATAGGGGAATTCAGATCACCTGAGTCGTGCCCGTCGCCTGATTCCACACGATCGAACCGTGCTGGAAGTCATTGCGACGGCCGCCGGGAACGCCGTATTCGTCACTCACCGGGTATCCGAGCGGGCTTCGCTCGTACCCGAGGGACCCCCATTTCGCCCTGATTGCACCGTGCACCTCACGGGCGCCGGTGCCCGCTGTCCAGTAGACCGATCCGCCGGTGAAGTTGTTGTAGCGGCCTATTCCATCGGGAGTGCCGGTCTCATCCGTGAGGGGGAATCCGAGGAAGCCTACCGGGCCGCCAAGGGCCCGGTAGTGGCCCAGGATCCCCCCGTTCACCTCATGGGCTCCGCTCGCTGGGCTCCAGTAGATCGAGCCGCCCGTGAAGTCGTTGTAGCGGCCGCCCGGGGTGCCCGTCTCGTCAGTCAGCGGGAATCCGAGGAAGCCACCCGGCCCGCCGAGGGCCCGATAATGCCCGAGGATCGCGCCGTGGACTTCCCGAGCGTTGGTCGCTGGGCTCCAGTAGATCGAGCCGCCCGTGAAGTTGTTGTAGCGCCCGCCGGGCACGCCGCTCTCGTCAGTCAGCGGGAATCCGAGGAAGCCCCCTGGCCCGCCAAGTGAGCGGTAGTGGCTGAGGATGCCGCCGTTCACCTCGAAGGCGCCAGTCGTGTACGACCAGTAGATCGTGCCGCCCGCGTAGTCCTGGGCGCGGCCGCCAGCGATGCGGTACTCCGAGCCGCTGGGCTGGCCGAGGAAGGAGCCGCTGCCGCCGAGCTGCTGATAGTGCTGGACGATGGGATCGTAAGCCGCCGGGCAGGAGACGAGCCCGGCGCGGTACTTCTGTTCGAGGACGATCCCCGCCGCCGCCTGCACCTGCGCCAAGAAGCTTGGGTCCTGCTGGGCCCTCGCGACGACGGCGCTCACCATGGGCGGGATGTCCGCGGGATTGGTGTCGAGGACCACGGTGCCGCCGGCTGTGAGGAAGTCCATCGCCCGGTTGGCAGGGGTGAGATCGGATACGGCGACGGCGGCCATGCTGTCCGAGATGATCTCGCCGCCGAACCCCAGATCGCTCCGGAGCATTCCCTGCATCACGGTGGGGGAGAAGGCTGCGCGCAGGCCGTCGATGGCGTTGTACTGCGCGAGCGAAACCATGATCGCCGGAATCCCCTGGCTGATCGCGGCCGCGAACGGCTGCAGGTAGGCGTCATGCCTCGTGGTGACGGTGTCAGTGACGCCGAACGTCGTGTCCGTGTTGGCCGTCACCCGCCCGAGGCCGGGGAAGTGCTTGCCGGTAGCCTGCACTTTGGCGTCGGCCATTCCGCTGGCAAACGCCGTGCCGTGCGAGGTGACGACGTCCGGCGTGTATCCGTACTCGCGCTCGTAGTAGCCGATCGGAATGTTGGCCCCGCCGAGGCTCGCGGGCACGGTGTCCAGCACGGGAGCCAGATTGAGGGTGATTCCCGCATTGAGCAGCTCGCGCCCCCACTGCGCCGCCGCCTGTCGCAGGGCCGTCGGGTCCATCGATCCTTGGGCGAGCGCCGTCGGGATGCTGGAGAAGCCAGGGCCGCTGAGGACCTGGACGTAGCCGCCTTCTTGATCGACGGCCACTGACAGGGCTACGCCCGCCGTGCTCGTTGCCTGCGCCTGCAGTTGATTGGTGATCTGGAGCGTGCCGGTTACCCCGGCCGCGCTGTCACCCGTGAGGACGACGCCGCCGAGATGGTTCGAGCTGATCTCGCCGAGCTGAGTGCTGGTCGGTCCCGTGCTGGTCACGCCCATCATGAACAGCTGCCCCACCTGCTGGGCAAGGGTCATCCCGGACAGGACTGTCGAGGCACAATCCGTTGTGCTCGCCGCGAGGCTGAAGACCGGGGGAGCGGACGACGGCGGCGGCCCACCCGCCGTCGGACTCGACGTCGCGCTGGGAGCGGCCGGGGCAACGCTGGCGAGAGCGACGAAGGCGGCGAACCCGAGGGTGGGGAGCGGAGAGTGGCGCATCATTACCCCCTAGGGGGCGGCCCAGATCGATCTGGATTGATTTGAAATTACGCCGCCGGAAGGGCTTCAGCAAGAGGCCTTGTGACCGCCCGAACGCGCTGGTCTAACGCCTCTCGATAGGGTGGTCGGATGGAGTTGGAGGTCATTCCTGCGGAGCCCGAGCAACGCTCGCTGCTCCGCCAGCTCTTGGAGTTGTACCGCTACGACATTTCCGAGCTCGACCAGAGCGATGTCAACGATGACGGGTTCTACGGGTACCGATGGCTCGAGTTCTATTGGACGGAATCCGAGCGTCACCCGTTCTTGTTCCGCGTCGATGGTCATCCCGCGGGTTTCGCTCTCGTGCGGACAGGGAAGGTCACGGAGATGGCGGAGTTCTTCGTCCTTCGGAAGTATCGGGGGCAGGGAATTGGGACAGGAGCAGCGCGGGCTCTCTTTTCGCGGTTCCCGGGCAAATGGCTCGTCTCGCAGGTGCCCGGCAATGACGCCGCGACGCGCTTCTGGCGAGCCACCATCCCAGGTCCGTTCCACGAGCAGCGCCTCGACAACGGCCAGATCCGGCAGACCTTCGACGTCCCGATCACTCCCGTCCAGCCACCGGGACCTTGACCATCTGCCACGCCATCTGCCACGGGCATGCCCCTCCGTGGCCGGCATAACCGTCCGTGGCTGGCCTAAGGTGGCCGGCATAACCGTCCCTCGCCTCCATGACCGTCCGTGGCCGGCACGATCGTCTGGCAGAGGCATAACCGTCCGGCAGGTGCACCGATTATGCCCGTCAGGGACGGCTGTGCTGCTCGGGGACGGGTGTGCCGGTCAGGGACGGCTGTGCTGCTCGGGGACGGGTGTGCCGGTCAGGGACGGCTGTGCTGCTCCGGGGACGGGAAGGGAGGGACGGCTGCGCCTGTCAGCGGACAGCTGGTTCCTGCAGGGCAGCGGCCACACTGAGCTGGTCGTTGTCGATGAGCCAACGGACGGACTCGAGCACGGCCTCTTCCGGCTCGTACCGAGGCGCGTAGCCCAGGAGGGACTTGGCCTTTTCGATGCTGAAGCACTGGCTCCGATAAAGGTGACCCCACGTCGATTCGCCGAATTCCGGCGTCGTCGATTGGCGGAAGTCCTCCCAACTCACCGTCTCCAGCTTGGCGGTCTGGCCGAACCACCCCGCGGCTATGTCCGCGTAGCCGCGAACACTGAGCGCCGTCGGTGCGACGATGTTGAAGTCCTCGCCGGCTGCGGCCTCGCGGTGCTCGATGGCCATCTCGAACGCCTGCGCGAGATCGTCGGCGTGGACGTGGTGCATCATTTCGGTGCCGCTTCCGGGGACCTGCAGCGGCTCCCCTGCCGAGAGGGCGTGCCAGACGGCGGGGTCGAGGTTCCCGAGGGGGCCGATCGGGTGCCAGCCCGGGCCGACGATGTGACCAGGGTGCAGGGACGTCGTCACGAGGCCGCCCGAGGCAGTTTCGTCCTTGAGCATCCGGGCGATCCGGTCTTTCTGGATGCCGTAGTCGCCGAAGGTCGGACCGGCCGTGTCGCTGCCCTCGGAGATAGGAAGCTTGCGGCTGGGGCCATAACGCCACACGGACCCGCAGTGCACGAGGTGGCCTGTCTGGCCCCGGAGCCGCTCGACGAGCGAGGTCGCCGATTCGAGGGTGAAGCAGACAAGGTCGACGACGACGTCCGCCCCGAGCGCCGCGACCCGGTCGCCGAAAGTGCCCTCACGGTCTTCTTGCTCGCGGTCTGCGGCAATCTGGCGCACGTTCTGCCATTCGGGGGCATCGACATAGGTCTTGTGCCTGCCGCGACTGATGTTGGTCACCTCGTGGCCGGCACGGACCAGCCGGGGGACGAGGAAAGAGCCGATATGGCCGCTGCCACCGATGACGACGATTTTCATGTGATCGACGTTAGGCGTTTTGCCGACCTCATTGGCAGGCCCTGTGGGACCCCCTCTGCTGGTAGGGATTCTTAGAACGCTCTTAGACCTCGAGGTCCATCCTTAACTTGTGGGCGCGAAACCCATGCGAACTGCTGAAACCCCTGAGCGCTACCGAGGGTTTCAGCGGGTAACAGGGGTTTCGCTATGAAAGTCCACAGCCGCCTTTCAGCGATGGCACAAGACGACGCTTCATGCTGGAAGCACAGCTTGAGGATCGGAACGAAGAGGAGGAGACCATGAGCCCCAGCATTCGTGACACAGGACGCCGGCGGGCACGTCAGACGACCTTCTCGTTGGGTGCCGCGAGCGCGCTCGGGGCGGCAGCAATCGCCGCCGCGGTGTATGCGCCTGCGGGCACAGCATCGACGACGAGCAATACCTCGTCGGATTCGAGCGGGAACCAGACGTATCAGCAGGCCCCTCAGCAGCAGAATCAGCAGTATCAGCCGTACCAGCAGGGGCTCCAGTCCTCGCAGGGCGGCGGCGCGTTCGGCCATTCATCAGGGTCGTGACTGATTGAACGAAGTCTTCTGGGCCTTCGGCCGCGCGAGCGGGATCGTCTCACTCGGGCTCTTCACGCTCGTGGTCGTGCTCGGGATAGTGAGCCGTTCCGGCAGGCCGCTGCCGGGCCTTCCGCGGTTCTCCGTGGCGCTCCTGCACCGCAGCACGTCGCTTCTAGCCCTCGTGTTCCTCGTCCTGCACGTCAGCACGCTCATGCTCGATCCCCACGCGAAGCTTTCCCCGCCCAATGTGATCGTGCCCTTCACGGCGGGTTGGAATCCCTTCTGGGTGGGCCTCGGGACGGTGGCCTTCGACCTCGTGATCGCGCTGGTCGTCACGGGCCTCCTGCGCCAGCGCATCGGCCAACGCACGTTCCGTGCGATCCACTGGGCCGCCTACGCGATGTGGCCCTTCGCGTTCGCCCATGCGCTCGGCTCGGGCACCAACGCTGTGGACCTGTGGTTCCAGGCCTACGCGTGGGGCTGCGCCGCCGTCGTCGCCTGTTTGATCATCTGGCGGCTGAGCGCGAATTTCATCGAGACATCCCGGGCCAGGCTCGGGCGGATCTGAGGAGGAGAGATGACCGAGATGACGCTCGACCCGCGTCAACTGGGCACCGGTGGCCTCTTCGCCGCCGCCCAGCCCGACCTGGCCTCGCACGAGGCTGCGTACGGCAAGAGGCCTTCGGGCTGGAGCCGCAACGCACTCCTGGCCGAGCTCGACGCCTCGGGCTTGACTGGCCGCGGCGGAGCCGGATTCCCTGCCTGGCGCAAGCTCGCCGCGACGAGCGCAGGCCGCGCGGTCGTGATTGCGAACGGTGCCGAGGGCGAGCCGGTCAGCCGCAAGGACGCCGCCCTCCTGCGCCAGGCACCGCACCTCGTCCTCGACGGGCTCGTCACGGTAGGCGAGGCGATCGGAGCTTCGACCCTGTTCCTGTACGCCACGGCGGATTCGCTTCCGTTCGTCGCGCAAGCGCTCGCCGAGCGGCGCGATCGGCCGAAGGTCAAGCTCGTCGAGGCTCCCGAGGCCTTCATCTCGGGTGAGGCGTCCGCCGTCGTCAATGCTCTCGAGACGGGCATCGCCCTCCCGCGGGACAAGCCGTTGCGGCTTGGGAAGTCCGGCTATGAGGGCCGGCCGACCCTGCTCCACAACGTCGAGACGCTCGCCCATCTGGCACTCGTAGCGCGGTTCGGCGCGGATTGGTTCCGCAGCGCCGGCACCGCGGATGATCCCGGCACGAGGCTCTACAGCCTCTCCGGGGACGTCCCGACCGAATGGGTTGTCGAGGCGCCCGGCGGGGCGACGATCCGCGAGGTTCTGCGCCTCGGAGGCGTCGACGCAAGCTCGCTCGCGGCGGTGCTCGTGGGCGGCTTCCACGGCGCATGGGTTCCCGCGGAGGGTTTCGATCTGCCGCTGACCGGCCGCGGGCTCGCGCGGTACGGCGCGACCCCCGGCGCCGGGGTGCTCATGGCGCTCGCTCGAGGGCGGTGCGGCCTGGAGGCTTCGGCGGGAATCGTGAGGTACTTGGCCGAGAGCTCGGCCCGCCAGTGCGGCCCCTGCATGTTCGGCCTGCCTGCAATGGCGAGCGTGGTCGAACGGATCGCCGCGGGGGAGCGCACTCCGTGGCTCGCTTCCGAAGCTGAGCGCCTGGCTGGCCTAGTGACTGGTCGCGGGGCGTGCCGGCATCCCGATGGGAGCGCAAGGTTCGTGCACAGCACGCTTGCCGTGTTCAGGGACGAGGTTCAAACGCACCTCTCCGGAATGTGCACGGCACATCGGGGGTGGACGCATTGAGCCGCGCCCAGCTCGAACTGCACATCGACTTCGCCCGCTGCGACGGCCGAGGGCTCTGCACCGAGCTCCTGCCGGAACTCCTGGTCCGCGACGACTGGGGCTACCCCGTGGGCAGAGGGGGCCGGGACGTCCGCGTGCCGGAGCCCCTGGCCACGGCCGCTCAGGACGCCGTGGACCTCTGCCCGCTCCAAGCGCTCATGCTCCGCCGCGTTACCCGCGCCTGAGGCGCAAATTTCGTAGCCGCCGATCCGAGGGGTAACCACCCATCAACCGGGTCACCTTTCGGATCGCAGTGGAACGAGATTGGCTGGCAAGAAGAGGGCAGGGTTTTCTGCGGCGAGGGCGGTTGCTGCCGCCGTCGCCGTCTTCGCGATGGCGGCGTGCAGCGGGTCGCCGAGCGAAGAGCGGACGACGACGAGCGCCAGCTCGCGAGCGGCCGCGCCCACGTCGGTGCCACCAACGCCGTCGCCGTCCCCTTCGCGCGACTTTCTCTCGGCGCTCGTCGCTGGGGCGTCGGGCCCGGGCCACTTGCAGCGGGGATCGAATCCTTCCGCGCTGCCCTTTCCCATCCTGATTGCGGACAAGCTGAACAACCGGATCATCATTGTCGATCCGGAGGGGCGGACCATTTGGCAGTACCCCCGGCCAGGCGACTTGAAGAAGGGCGAGACCTTTCGAGTTCCCGATGACGCCTTCTTCACCCCGGACGGCAGGCAGGTCGTGGCGACGGAAGAGGACGACGAAATAATTCGCGTCATCGATATCCAGACCCACACAGTGACCTACCACTACGGCGCTGCAGGGGTCCCCGGCGCCAAGGCTGGGCAGGTGCACCATCCCGACGACGCGATCATGCTGCGGGACGGAACCTTGGTCAGTGCAGACATCATGAATTGCCGCATCATCGTGATCCCGCCTCAAGGCAAGGACATCAGCAGGCAATTCGGAAACGGCCAGTGCGTGCACCATCCGCCCGCCTCGTACGGGAGCCCGAACGGCGCTTTCCCGCTCGCGGACGGCAATTTCCTCATCACCGAGATCAACGGCAGCTGGGTCGACGAAATAACGCCCGAAGGCGCGGTCAAATGGTCCGCCCGGCTCCCCTCGGTCGCGTATCCCTCGGACAGCAATGAAATAAGGCCGGGCGTGTATCTGACGGTTGATTATTCAATGCCGGGGCAGATCGTCGAGTTCGACAAGACCGGCAAGATCCTGTGGCGATACGCGCCGACCGGTGCCCAGGCCCTCAACCATCCGTCCCTCGCCCTGCCCCTGCCGAACGGAGACGTCATTGCGAATGACGACTACAACGACCGCGTTGTCGTCGTGGACCCGCACGCGAACAAGATCGTGTGGCAGTACGGCGCCGATCACGTCGCGGGAAGCACTCCGGGACTGCTCGCGAACCCAGACGGCCTCGACCTCTACCCGCCCTACTCATTGATGATCACGCACGCGGCTACCGCCGGGCACCCCTGACCGGGCAGCCCCGGCCCGAACCCCGGGAGGCCCAGGAGTTCAAGCCAGACCGTGCCGGAGCGGTCGGGCTGTGGGAGCGGCCGCGGGACGTGTCTCGGCAAGGAACAACAGCACCAGGGCCACGAGCATCACCGCGGCGTAACCCGTGAGGAACCACGAGAAGAACAAGCCAAGGGCCACGTGGAATGCGATCGCGCACAGAAGCCCAACTTGTGCCGGCCGGCCGCCGGAGAGGATGAGGATTCCGACCACTGCCTCAAACGCAATGAGCAGCCCGATGAAGAATGCGTAGTTCGGGGGCACGACGGCGTTCCACGCCTGAGTAACCCACCCGAATTTGGCGTCGTCTGCGAAACCCGAATAATCGTCGCCGGAGATAAGGAACGAGGCGTTCACCCCCGCGCCGCCGAGCAGCATCATCAATCCCGTGGCGAGTCGCCCCACGAGACGCGCCCACCTGTTGACTCCCGCGAGCACGTTCCCGAAGAAGGCCGGAACGGCCAAGACATAAAACACGATCATCGAATTCTGGACGATCATGACGTTCCCTCCAAAGACGCGGTGGTCCGTCGTTCTGATTTCAGGCTAGGCCGGAGGTGTTTCAGCCGTCAGAGTCAGAAGTCCCGCGCGAGGCGCCCATGGGGGCGGCCCCCAATCGCCCGAAGAGCGTTGAGGATGGTCGCGACGTCGACGAGTTCCTGGAGGAGGGCCCCGGCGACGGGAGGAAGCACCCCGGTGAGAGCGACAACCATGAGCCCCACGCTCAGGGCGATCCCGAGCCAGATGGACTGGAGAGCGATCTTCACCGTGTACTGGGAGATCTCGACCGCCTTCGCGGCGCGCGAGATGTCGTCAACGAGGACGACGGCGCCAGCCGACTCGCTCGCGGCGGTCGCCCCGCGCGCGCCCATGGCGATGCCGACGTCGGCCGCTGCGAGTACCGGGGCATCGTTGACGCCGTCGCCCACCATGAGCACCGGGCGCGGCGCGGCCGCGCGCACGGCCTCGACCTTCTCGAGCGGGAGCAGCCCGAAGCGGACCTCAGTGACCCCGAGCTCTGCCGCGATGCTGCGTGCGGTGGCTTCGGCGTCGCCCGTCAGCATGAGGACGTGCGCTGCGCCGGCACGCTTGAGCCGCGCGAGCGTCGCCTTCGCCTCGGCGCGGGGAGCGTCGCGGAGGACGACGACGCCCCCCGGCTCGCTGTCGACCGCGACGTAGACCGCGAGCTCTCCGGGACGCAGCGGGGGCTCCGCAACTTCGGCCCCGAGCATGTCCGTGACGTAGGACCGTTTGCCGACGTGGACTTTGCGGCCGTCGACGACGGCGCTCACGCCGTTCGTGGCGACCTCCTCGGCGCTCTCGACGGGCAGCAAGTCGACGCCGCGGTTGGTCGCCGCCTCGACGACGGAGGCTGCGAGCGCGTGCGATGAATACTGTTCCGCGGAGGCAACGAGTGCGAGGAGTTCGTGCGGGTCCAAGCCTGATTCGGGGCGGATCTCAACAAGCTCGGGGCGTCCCTGGGTGAGCGTCCCGGTCTTGTCGAACGCAGCCGTTCTGATTCGGGAGAGGATCTCGAGGACGGCTCCGCCTTTGACGATCACCCCGTTCTTGGCGGACCGGCTCATTCCGCCGAGGAAGGCAACGGGCGCGGCGATGAGCAGCGGGCACGGGGTCGCGACCACAAGCACCTCGGCGAAACGGACGGCGCTGCCGGAAATCCACCATCCCAGTCCAGCGAGGGCGAGTGAGAAGACCGTGAACGGCACAGCGTAGCGGTCCGCGAGCCGAACCACAGGCGCCCGGCTCTCGGCCGCCTGCTGGACGAGGGCGACGATCTGCGAGAACTGGCTGTCCGCGGCTGTCGTTGTCGCGAGCAGAAGGACGGCGCCTGTTCCGTTGACCGAACCGCTCAGCACGGGCTCGCCCTCCGTGCGCTCGACGGGGAGGCTTTCTCCGGTCAGGGACGATTCGTCGAAGACCCCAGCGCTCGAGGCGAGCGTTCCGTCGACGGGAACGACCTCGCTGGGCCGCACGAGAAGGACGTCGCCCGGGCGGACGGCGTCGAGCGGGACGTCCTCGACGCCGTCGTCCGTCTGCCGGTGAGCGACGCGCGGGGCTCGCTCGAGTAGGGCGGTGAGCTCGCGCTTCGCCCGGCCGGCAGCGAAGTCTTCGAGCGCTCCGCCGCCCGTGAGCATGAGCACGATGATGACGGCGGCGATGTACTCCCGGACGGCAAGGGTGGCTCCGATCGCGGTCACGGCCAGGATGTCGAGGCCCCACTGCCCGCGGAGGAGGTCCCGGACCATGCCGATCGCCGTCCAGGCACCCACCGCTGCCGCGAACGCTCCCGCGACGAGGCCCCCCGCGGTTGGCTCTCCGGTGGCCTCGAACAAGAGGGATATGGCCAGCACGAGAAGCCCTGCGAGGACGACTGGATATCGGCGTGCGCCCGTGAGGGCAGCCGAAAGGACCCGCTCCACGGGGGTTAGTCTTACGGCCAAGCCGGCTTGAGCGCTAGGGCGGTTAGGCACGGGGTCCGGCGAAGGTGCGGACCGCTTCTCCCTGAGCGAGCAGTTCGAGCAGCCGCGAGGTGAAGCGCGCGGCCGGGGCGCCGTCGACAACGTCATGGTCGACGGCGATGGTCAGGTGGCCGATCTCCCGCTCCTCCATGCGCCCGTCGATGACTCGCGGCTGCCTGCTGATGCCGCCGATGGTGACGGCCAACGTCCCGGCACCAGGGCTTACCGCCCAGCCAGCAATTCCGGAGCCCATGCCAACGTTGTTCACCCCGGCGACCCCAAGCCGCAGGGCCCACGGGATGCTCTGGCGCATCCATCGCATGAGCGGTGGGATGAGAACGGGTGGTATTGCGGCGAGCCAGCGCTGCCCTGCGATCGCCTCCGGCGTGCTGTTCTGGGCTGCTCGGATTTCGGCGTGGATCTCAGTGAAGGATTTCGCATTGGCATTGCGGATTGGCAGATAGCTCACGGCGGACTGGCCGTTGACGGTCCGCTCGATCAAGACTTCGACAATGATTTCGTCAATCAGGATGAGGTCGCGACCTCTGCGGAGGGCATTCAATTCGGGAAATTCGGCTAGGGCGCGAGCCACGCATGAAACGACGTACGCGGTGAATGAGAGCCGCTCGCCCGTGTGCTCGCGGTGCTCGCGCAAGAGGGCTCGGGGCAGGGTCAGATCGGCCTCGACCAACCCATACATGAGGTGCCGCTTGCGGGCGATCTCCTGCCCTGCCGCCATCGCCCGGCGCTCTCGCGTGAGCCGTTCGATCCGGTATCCGCGAGAGCCTTCCATGGCGCCCTCCAAAGCGGGTGAAATTCGGTCCACGTCCAATATTCAGGCTAGGTCGAAGCCTTTTAGAGCAGCAGAGTCCGAAGTCCTGCGGGGCGAATTCGGGGGGAGGAACCATCCGAGGACGGCGATGGCCACTCCGATGCTCCCGACCAGCGGGTGCAGCACTGGGTGGAAGATCTGCATCCAGAGCAGCTGCACGAGGATCCACCCGACAAGTCCAAGGCCGGAGAAGACCGCGAGGAAGCGGGCGTAGCGCCAGCGGGACAGGACCGCGGCGGCGGCGAGCAGTTCCCCCAGACCCGGCAAGAGCAGCAGCGCGAGGCCAGGGATCGTCCAGTCGGTAAAGGGCGTCTTCTCGAGCCAGTCCTGCTGCAGTCCCATGTTCCCGGTCATCATCAGCAGGCCGCCGACGACGGCGAACGCGCCTACGAGCAACTGGAGCGTGGCCAGGGGCACCTTGATTTTCACGAAGCCCTCCAGAGCTAGGCAGAGGTTAGATGCGTACTCGTTCAGGCTCGCGCAGAGGCGCCGCGAGAGGTAGGGACTTCGGTCCGCTGGTCGGGACGCACTGAGCGCCGTGCGCTGCTTACCCTCTTCGTGGTCGTGGTCGTGGTCGTGGTCGTGGTCGTGGTCGTGGTGGTGTGGTGGATGGCGTCTGCCTTAGTCTCTTTGGTGAAGACAGTTGATCCGCCGAGCAGCGGCTGGGGCATGTCGACGTCGAGCTTCTTGTGGTCCTCCATGTCCGTGAAGTTGCGCGCCACGAAGTGGGCGAAGCTCGAGTGATTGAGGCCATTGAGGCCATTCGAGACCAGGATCTTCTTCTGCATTTCTTCACTGGCGATTTAGCGGCAGAACGACGCTAACGACCACAAAGGCTTAGACAGGTTCGAGCAAGAAGGCTCACTAGGCCGGCTTCCAGCCTCCTCAGAGATATGTTGAGAGGAGGCAATACGAACGGTCGACGGTGACGCCGATGGAGGGGGACATATGTCTGGGTGGCAAGGACCGAGTAGCGGCAATCGAGGCCCCTACGTCCCGGGACCGCCGCCCCAATGGCATCTACCGCCGCAGCCACGTCGACCGAAGAGCGGCCTCGGAGTCGGCGTGCTCATCCTCGGCATCGCTGCCTGCCTCATCGCGCTGATCCCGATCATCGGACTTGTCAGCATCGTTCTCGCCATTGCCGCACTCGTTCTCGGAAGCATCGCGATTCGAGAGGGGTCACGACGCGCGATGGCGGAGACCGGCGTCGCTCTGGGAGTCGGCAGCATCGTGCTGCTGGTCGTTGTGGATCTCTTGATTCCTTCGCTTCCTCATTCGTCGGCTTCGGTGACGAACTCCCCGGATGTCGTTGTTCCGACACCTAAGATGGCTCCCCCGTCGGGACTGCGGCTCATCTACGAGCATGCCGGCGTCGGCGACACCACCACGGCCAAGTTCACCACCCCGGCCGAATGGGCGGTTCAGTGGTCGTTCGACTGCTCCAAGCAGCCGACAGGAAGAGGCGTGCTCGACGTGGAATCGGAAGATCGCGATGCCCATGTCTCTGTGGATGACGGAAGCACAGCGGCCGATATGACGTACGTCCACGACGATGCTGGCTCGCATTACTTGGATGTGACAACCGACTGCGACTGGACGCTGCGAGTCTTCGGCTGAAACCTTCAGGTTTCCGGATACGCTCGTTCCCATAAGTGCCATGAACTCCACCGCGGGCGATATCGCGCTGGGGCGTTGTGCACCACAACATCTCGGATTTACCGAACGTTCCCGTGTTCCACGAATGCCTATTCAATTCCGGAAGAATCGATGCCAAGATCGCCCCGCTCGGCTCGCTGGACCTCGTCACTCCCCCGACTATTCTGCACCTGAAGCAATCGCTTCCAAGTTACAAGGCGATGTCTCGCGTATTGGTATCTGAACGGTAACGGACGCATCAAAGCATTTACATTTGGTGGGCCGGCAGGCTATTTCTTGAGCCACTCCCTACGTTTTCCGTGGGGTGCACTCTCCCTCCTCCGAGGAGCACGCTATGTCCGCCACGCCGCTCGTTCGTCCCGCGCCCGTCGTCCCCTCCGGCCCAAGTACAAGGCCCAACCGCACCTGGTCCGATCGACCATCTGCTTCATCGTCCGCCTGACGATCATCCTGTTCGTCCTCAGCCTCAGCGCCACCGTCCCGCTCAACTGGCTCACCCCACTCCCGACCGCCTTCATGTCGCAGGCCGGTTCCGACATCATCCAGCAGGACGTCAGCCTCGACCACATCAGCTGCTACGTGATCGCCGCGGCCATCGTCCATAAGGACGCACAGTTCGGCTCCATTATGAGCCCATGAACCTCTTAGACCTGCTAAACAAACACCATGCTGTACCTGAAACCAACACTCGTCACTTCGAGCCTACGCTCGCAGAAAAGCGTTGGGCCTTGAAGCTGAAGGTGGATTGTGCGATAAGAAAGAGGCAACGCCCTGTGGCAGGGGATGCTAAGTAACTCACGCAAAACGACCCCCACCGATAATCTGCCAGGGGTCGTTCTGTTTTTAGTGACTACGCACTTAGGAGCCCAGCGACAGGCTGACCCCGCTCTTCAGCTGGTCCTCGGAGTACTGCATCTCGCCTCTGTGCGCGACCTCGACACTGTAGAACTTGCTGCCACCGGGCACATCCGCGATCGAGAAACTGAACGTGCAACTGGTGTTCCCATCGCCCGACACGCCTTGGTCCAGACTCCCCACAGCCACGGTCTTCCCATCGGGGGACTGTCCGAATAACGGTGGGTTCGGTTTGGCCCATGGTTAGTTGATGCGGCCTTCGAAGGCGATCGCGAAGGCGTTCAGTGCCGGCTTCCAGCGTGTGGCCCAGCGTGCCCTGCCGCGCCCAGTGGGGTCAAGGGACCGGGTGACGAGGTACAGGCACTTCAGGGCCGCCGCGTCGTTGGGGAAGTGGCCTCGGGCCCTGACTGCGCGCCGGTAGCGTGCGTTGAGGGACTCG